>CALVXI010000005.1 GCA_944368975.1 uncultured Bacilli bacterium
GAAACATCTGTATACACATCAACTTCTGAGTGTATATTATTTAATTTGCATGTGTCTACTTTTAGGTTACCACTACATATTTAAGAGTACAGATATTGTATAAGTAGTAGGTCCTCGATAATGCGATCGCATATCTTTATCAACAATTTCGCAATCATATGTAGCGCAAACTTTAAAGTCAAAATTAATGTTAATGGAAGTCAATATTATATACGATATACTAAAAACTATAAGTATTGATGAAAAAGTATCTCCGACTATCCTTAACCATTTTGGAACCTTTTTATATTTAATATTTTGATTTTTAGTTATTTTATATTTAGAAACTAAAAAAGCTATTGTTAATATGAATGTAATTATTGAGCTAACAATAATTAGCATAATTCCAAAGTCAAAATATGCCTTTCTTAAGAAATCTACTGAAATAATCAAAGAAAATAATATGATAATAAACGTCTAATTTGAGAATTTTTTCTTATTTTTAAATTTATTTAAAAGATAATTAATTAAGTAAATTATTAAGCCAAGGACGCCATATATTAAGGAAATTAAAGAAAATATTTTTAATGAAAAGAAACCACTTAAATAGCATATAAATATCGCAAAGAATGTGTCATAAACATATTCAATAATCGTTATATTAAGTTTTTTAATATATAGTAAACATAAAATAGCAATGAATAAAACACTTCTTATAATTATATTTCCATAAATGGATGATAGAAAATCATTATAATTAGAAACAATCGATAAAATAATAAATATTAAAAATATAGTTAATGATATATAAATGTTTATATTTTTATATATTTTTTCTTTAATGGTCTTTTTGTTTTCCATATAAAAAATTATATAAAAAAGTAAAAAATAATTGAATAGTCCATTACTTTTTAGTTTATTGACATACTGACAAAAAAAGAATTAAATAATATTGTATTTATTTTTAAAGAGGGAATAATATGAAAAAAGTTATTGTTATTACTGGTGGTGGTAGTGGAATGGGACTCTCCACTATAAAAGAATTAGGTAAAGAATATACTATAGTTATTACAGGTAGAACTTTATCAAAATTAGAAAAAGCTTCTGAAGAATATACTAAAGAAGGTTATGAAATTTATCCTTATGCTTGTGATGTTTCAAAGAAAGAAGAAGTTAAGGAATTAGCAAAATTTTGTAAAGAAAAAGGTGAAATTGTTGCTTTAATTCATGCTGCTGGTGTTTCGCCACATATGGGTGATGCTGAAACTATTATTAAGATTAATGCTTTAGGTACTCATTATGTAGATCAAGCTTTTAAGGAAGTTATGAAAGAGGGAAGTGTTATTTTAAATGTATCTTCAATGGCAGCTTATTTGCTTCCTAACATGCTTTTACCAACTAAACATTACACAAAAATATTTAATGACGAAGAAACTTTCTTAAAGAAATTAGTTAAAAAATCAAGATCTTTTGGAAAGAAACTTGAAACTAGCTTAGCTTATCCTATTTCTAAAAACTTTGTTTGCTGGTATACAAAAAGAAATGCTAAAGATATGTATAAAAAAGGAATTAGAATTATTTCTGTTTCGCCTGGTAATTTCGAAACTCCAATGGGGGAACTTGAAAGTGCTCAAGGTAAAGATTTCTTAAAAAATGGTGCAATAGTTAGATTTGGAAAAGTAGAAGAAATCGCTTTATTATTTAAATATTTAATTGATCCACGCTTAAGTTATTTAACTGGCGAAGATATAATTTGTGATGGTGGTTGTATCGGATCATTAAAAACATTTAGTAAAAAAGAACAAAAGAAATTCTAATTTTAAATAATTTAAAACCCTCATAACTTAGATTATTCCTAAAAATATGGAAGTTTTGCAGGGTTTTTTATTTTTTTAACTTTTTACATTAGAAAATGTTTTATCTTAAACATTTACTTCTTATAAATATTAATAAAATAATTTATTTTGTATATCGACCTTTGCCTTACACAAAGGTTTATCTTTTTAGTGTGGAGGCAAGATTATGAGAAAAGCGATGTTATTTGTAATAAGTTTATTTACTTTAGGAATAGTAAGTTATCAAAGTGATATTAATTATATTAAAGAGGAATATCAATTAGCGAATAAGGAAATTTCTTACATAAATCTTGATGTTATCAATAGAAAAATTAATGTTCATCAATCAGATGATGAAAATATTTATATAAACTATTTTAATAGTAATTTAGAAGAAATAAATGTCGATATTAATAATAATTCTATTGATATAAGTTTAATAAATAAAAATGGTAATATTAATGGCTTAATTATAGGTAATCAAAAAGATTTTAAGATTTCTTGTAAAATCAAAAAGGGGAATACGAACTTACCTTCATTACAAGAAGGAGGAAATAAACTATTAAATATTAATATGAATAATGGAGATGTGAATATTAATTTTTTAAAAAATTAATCATAAAATTCAATAGGAACTGTTATATCTGGAGTCTCAACTGTTAACAAATATAATTTATCAGTATTTGTTTTTTTAATTGAATTTGTTACTCCACCAATATTAGTTCCAATCCATTCATTAATATATAAGCCTATTAGATTGCTAGGTCTTTCTGTTTCTGGGTCTATCTCATAATAACTAAGAGAAATATTATAAATATGACCTACTTTATATTTATATTCTAATTTATTATCTATTAAATCTTTTAAATAAAATGAATCAATTTCATCAATTGTACGGTCACTAACATTCATGAATATATTTTCATTACTATATTTTGTTTCATTTTTAAATTCAAAAGTAATGTCAATAGTTTCAGGAACATAACTAGAAGGATCAATAACCTCGAATTGTCTAATAAGAGTTCCTAAAGAACTATTGTTAGGGTCTAGACTAACATAAATTGAAGTAGTACCAACTTTTACTTTAGTTTGGTCAATAACTAATGACCCGCCTATTATCACTGATGATTGACTTGCTTTTATTGGCTCAAAAGTAATGGCATCAGTTGGAATGACATTTTCATTTGATGAATAAATAACTTCATCAATACTAGTAATTAAATTAGCGGAACTGATATTATCGAAATATAAATTAATTTCATATGTATATTCATATCCACTTTCTAGTTCTTCATCAGTTAAGGCTAAAATTTTACCATCAACGTCACTTCCCCAGGATAAATGGTCATTAATATCATCGTATGTTGTAATTTCAGTCGTTTCGACAGTTATTTCTACATTTTCATTAGGCATCTCAAATGAATAACCAAATAAGTCGGATTCTAAACTTGTTCCGTTCATTTTAACGTCACTAATTTCATAAAAAACGCTAGTGCTTTCAACATCAAAAGTAATAGTCTCACCTGGTAATGCACTTTCTTCAAGGTTACTTATTGAATAGATATCACTTTCTTTATAAGAGATTGTATAAGTTTGTGGTTTATCGTTTTCATTATTTCTATCGCACCCAGTTATGAAAAATACACTAAAAGCAACTAGTGAAATATTGAAAAAAAGTTTATTTTTTCTCATTAACTTTCCTCCTTGTTAATTTATTTAATTTTAGCATTTATAAGTTAAAATAAAAATAAATTATATTAATTACGAAATAGAATAATTTATTCAAAAATAAAATTTAAGTTTAGATTTGCAGGTTTTTTAAATTAGAAAGGCTTTATTAGTAATTCAATTTGATAATCCCAATGTAATATTCCTGAAATAACAATTGTTTGAACAATAAAATCTGGTACATATTTATACTTATTTTTTGCCTCAATTAATAAGTGATTTAATCTTTCTTTTCGAGTTTCTTCTTTTACGTAACTACATAAATATAGTCCTTTAGGCAATTTAATTAAATCATCTATCTCCTTATACTTTTCACATTGAGCAAATAAATAATCTTTATTGTGATATGTATAAATCCCAGCTAGGTCTATAAAAGAAAATTTATCTTTTTAGTTAATAGGTAACTCTTTATAAAAAGGTTATAAATAATTAAATAGGTTTTCTAATGAAGGAGTAGACATAGTTTTTGATAAAATTATTACTCTTTCATCAAATTTTTTGAATAAACATTTTATTCGATGTAGTCGATTCTTTTAATGAATTTTCATAATAATTTTTAGCACGATTTATTTTATTAATCGCTATATTTAAATCGTTGATTTTATTACTAGCTTTATTTAAGGCATTTGTAAGTGAATTAATTTTTTTATTTCTTCTAATAATAAGTCCATTATTCTTAAAGTTTTTATTGTGCTTAATTTAATGATATCTTCTTTTGAATAATAGAGATAGCCACTTTCTGGGTCAGTAAAAGTAGGCTTAACTAAATTAATTCTATCATAATGACGAAGAGTCTCTAATCTTACATTCTATATTTTACTAACTTCACTAATTGTATAAAGTTTACCCATATTTTTATTTTACTTTTCTGTAAGAAACAAGTTAAATAAAATCTTAGTCTATATGTATTATAAATGGATACTTTATTAAAAAACCTTGCAAATCATGAATAAATTTTTAAAAAAATAGCTAAAAATTATATTAAACATATCTTGCTCAATTAGATATAAATATATTTATATCTAAAAAACTATAAAATTTAAGGGTTTTAGTATATACTTTTATCTATGAATTTAACGAATGTTTTAATTATGGAAGCAAAACACTTAATACTATTAATCGTGTTAAGTTTGTTTTTCCTTCTTTTAATTATTATTGTTTTTTATTTTGTTAGCGATAAATTATCTAAGAAATTTTTTGAAAATAAGAAGTCTAAAAAAATAAACCTTAAAGAAGGTGTTTTAATTAATACAAAAGAAGAGAAAGCTTATTTTTATGATTTAAAAAAACTTAAACATGTTCAAAGTATTGATTTAGAAAATTACTTAAATGAATTCCAAAATAAAGATAAATTTATTCAATGGTTTATTAAATTTTTAGATGAACCAATAGATGAAGAACGTCCTGATGAATATGATGTCTTTTATGCTAAGAAAATAATTAAGAAAAATAATAAAGAGTATTATCAAACAATTATTTTTGAATTTAATAATGTTGATAAGAAAAAAAGAACAGTTTTTTTAAATAAATATTTATTAGATTTTATCCCAAATGACTATATAAAAGATAATATCAATAAGCAAAATAAAATTATTTATGACCTAAAAGAAATCCAAGAAGTTTATAAAGATAATCTTAATGAATATGGTAGTTTCTATTTACTTGAATTTAGTAAAAAAGAAAATTCACCAGCAAACTTTAATATTGAACTTCTTAAATACTTATTAATTAATAATTTTGTTAAAGAAGGAAGTAAGAGGAAATTATATTTTTATTTAACTAATGAAACAAATGAATTAATAATTTTAGATAATTATATTTCCTCTTATCGTAAACATGAAGAAGGTTTTTTGGCTAAACGTATTGAATCATTACAAGAAAAAATTGAAAAAATATTTGAGATTTACGGACTTATTGATTGTTATGAGTATTATATTTATGGAACGTTTACAAGTGAAGTTAATGGATACTTATTTGATACAACTTATAATTTAATGAAAAAATTAAGTAACGTTGATAAAAACTACAAGAAGAAATACACAATTTACAATAAGAGTTTAGAACAAATGATTAATAAAGATAATCATAAAGAAGAAGTATTTAAATTAATTAGAAATCAAGCACAATCTTTTGATGTCAAATATCGACCTATAATCCATATTGCTAATAAAAGAGTTGTTACTTTAGGATATATGTCTTTTATTAAACCTTTAAATAGTGGTATTTTTAAAGACTATAAATCATTTAAAAAAGCTGCAATTAAATATAAAAAAGATAAAGATGTATTCTCTTTAGTTAATAAGAAAATAATCTCAGTTTTTAATGAAGAAAAACCAAATTCTCAAACAAAATTACTTCTTGATATTGGACTTGAATTAGTAAGTGTCGCTAATAAGAATTTAAATTTAAGTTCCTTACCAAATGATTTATTTATTTTAGGATTTGAAGTTAATGATCTAATTGATAATGAAAATAACGAAAATATCATAAATAACCTAAAGAGTTTAAAAGAAAAAGGCTGTGAATTAGCTTTATTTACTTCGACTGGTGATTATAATCTTAAAGATCGAACATATCGTTTATTTGATTATTTTTTCTTTAATAGTGCGTTTGAAAATAATATTAAAATAAATGATCCAGCGTTTATTAAGGCTAGAATGTATTTAGGAAAATTATCTAAATATAATAAGATCATTGTCTCTTATGAAGCACCGACTTTATTTATTGTAGAAATGCTTGTTAAAAGCGGTATAGAATATTTTTCATGTGATGCCATTGAGAAAAAAGAAAATATTCCTAAACCGATAGATAAGAAAATAGAAAAAAGATTATTAAGAATGTATAAAGGAGATTAATTATGGATATTAAAAATAAAGAAATTACAAGTAGAGATGAAGATTTTGCTAAATGGTACACTGATGTTTGTAAAAAAGCAGAATTAATGGACTATAGTGATGTAAAAGGATTTATTATATATCGTCCTTATGGGTATGCTATTTGGGAAGAAATACAAAATTACTTAAATAAAGAGTTTAAAAAAACTGGCCATGAAAATGTTTATTTGCCTTTAGTCATTAATGAATCTTTATTTAATAAGGAAAAAGAACATGTTGAAGGATTTGCACCTGAAACATTAATCGCTACTATTGGTGGAAAAGAAGAAATTCAAGATAGATTAATTATTAGACCTACTAGTGAATGTTTATTTACAGATCACTATTCCAAAATTATAAGTTCTTATCGTGATTTACCAAAATTATATAATCAATGGTGTAATGTTGTAAGATGGGAAAAAACTACACGTCCATTCCTTAGAGGAGCGGAATTTCTTTGGCAAGAAGGTCATACAATGCATAGAACAAGTGATGAGGCTAAAGAAGAAACTTTAAAAATGCTTGAAATTTATGACCGTATGGGAAGAGATTTACTCGCTATCCCTTTTGTTAAAGGACGTAAAACAGATAAAGAAAAGTTTGCTGGCGCACTTGAAACTTATTCTATTGAAGCATTAATGCATGATGGTAAAGCTCTTCAAAGCGGAACTTCACATTATTTTGGTGATGGCTTCTCTAAAGCTTTTGGAGTTAGTTTTCTTGATAGCGATGGAAAAATTAAAAATCCTTATCAAACATCATGGGGTGTTTCTACTAGATTAATAGGAGCTGTTATTATGGTTCATGGTGATGATAATGGACTTGTTTTACCACCTTTTGTTGCTCCAATTCAAATAGTTATTGTACCAATTCAAATGAATAAAGAAGGCGTAATGGCTAAATGTAATGAAGTTTACGAAACATTAACCAATGCTGGTTTAAGAGTTAAATTAGATAAGAGTGATAAAACGCCAGGATGGAAGTTCAATGAATATGAAATGAAAGGAGTCCCACTTAGAATTGAAATTGGACCAAAAGATGTTACAAATAATCATTTAGTTTTAGTTAGAAGAGTCGATCACAATAAAGAATTTTTAGATATTAATGAAGAACTTGTTAATAATATTCAAAATGAATTAAAGAATATTCATCAATTAATGTATAAAAAAGCCTTAGCAAATTTATTAGCTAATATTCATGAAATTCATTCTTTAGATGAATTAAAAGAAGCTTTAGATAAAGGCGGTTATGCAAAAATGATGTGGTGCGGTGATAGAGCTTGTGAGGATAAGATAAAAGAATTATATCAAGCCACTGCTAGATGTATTCCTTTTGATGAATTACCATTTGATGATACTTGCCCTGTTTGTGGAAAGAAAGCAAAATATGTTGTTTTATTTGCTAGAGCATACTAATTAAAGGAGCATATAAGTGAATAAATTAGAGAAAAAAGGAAAAGATAATTTAACATTTAAATTTCTTAAACTTTTGACTAGTATTGCAATTCATAAACCTAAATTTATTTTTCTTGGCGATAAGATAAAAGAAGCAAGTTTAATTTTAACTAATCATGTAGGTAGTAGAGCTCCTTTAACAATTGAATTATATGCTGATTTTCCGACTAGATTATTAGGAACTTATGAAATGAATGGTAGCTTAAAAGAAGTTTATCGTTATTTATCAACAACTTACTATCATCAAAAGAAGAAATGGAATAAATATGCAGCTAAAATGTTTTCTGTTATTGCTTGCCCATTTGTTTATGGATATTATCGTGGATTAAAACTCATTTCTGTTTATAAAGATCTTCGCTTTGTTAATACAATAAAAGAAAGTTTTACTTGTTTAAAAGATTTTAAAGAATCGATTGTTATTTTTCCTGAAGATAGTTCAAACGGATACTTTGAAACTTTGACCCATTTTTATAAAGGTTTCCTTTTAATTGCTGATTATGCATATAAAAAAGGTTTGGATTTAGATATTTTTGTGGCTTATTTAAATCCTAAAACTAAGACTTATGTTTTTGATAAACCAATAAAATATTCAAGCTTACTTACTTCTAATTTGACTCAAGAAGAAATCGCAAAGAGTTTTTTAGATAGATGTAATGATTTAGGTAAACTTGAATTTAATGAAAATAATTAATTTTTGCAGGGTTTTTATATGGATAGAGAACTTTTTAATAAAATTGTAAAAGAGAAAAAGTATATTGATGTTAGCTTAGGAATTTTAGATTATATGAATGAATCTAGTTATGAAGCTAGAAAAATAACTTTTAAAATTAATAATGAATTACATACTCCAGTTGAACTTATAGAATTATTTTCTAAATTAACATGTGAAGAAGTTGACTCAAGTTTTAGATTGTTTCCGCCATTTTATACTGATTATGGTAAAAATATTCATTTAGGAAAAAACGTTTTTATTAATGCTGGATGCTCTTTTCAAGATCAAGGTGGAATTTTTATTGGTAATAATGTTTTAATTGGACATAATGTCGTAATGGCGACATTAAATCATGATATTGATCCTAATAAAAGGCAGAATATGTCAGCTTTACCTATTATTATCGAAGATAATGTTTGGATTGGAGCAAATGCAACAATTCTTCAAGGTGTTAAAATCGGTAAGAATTCTATTGTTGGAGCATGCTCTTTAGTAAATAAAGATGTTCCTGAAAATGTTGTTGTTGCTGGAATTCCAGCAAAAATAATTAAATATATTAAATAATTTTTTTAATTAACAAACTTATCAATTATTTTTATTTATTTTTAAAAGGTTATATAATATTACCTAGTCAAAGGAGGTTTAATGATGGTTGATATTTATATGGAACAAAATAATGCTAAACCAGTAGTTAATTCAAAGGTTTATATTAAAGTTTTTGCTTACTTTGGCTTAGCTTTATTAGTTACAGCTGTTACGGCCTTTATAGTTAGTTCTATTTTATTTAACTTAATGGGGAACGCTGATACTTTCTATTGGACATATTTAGGCATTACTATTGGTTCAGCAATTGCCATGATAGTTTTATCTCTTATTATGTCATTTAATTATTTCAAAACAGGAAGTAAATTAATAATCCCATATATTTTATATAGTATAAGTGTAGGATGCTTAATTAGTGGTTGTGCTTTTTGGGTTGATAGTGCTTATTCTTTAGGAATGGTCTTTTTAGCTACTGCTTTAATTTTCTTTATTATGTGTGGTATAGGTGCTTTACTTGGCGATAAAATTAAATTTGTTTATATGATTTTATCAATGTTTTTAATTGGAGCATTACTTTTATCTCTTGTAAATTTATTTATAATGCCATTTTTGTTTGTTAATGAAGCAGCTTGGCAAAGCGTGTCTACGATTTATTGGATTAGTGAATTTCTTTTCTTAGCTATATTCTGTCTTTATATTGCAATTGATATGAATAGACTTAAAAAGTATGCTGAAAATTCTTTAACAATTGAGACAAACTTAGCTTTATTTTTTGCAATGAGTTTATATACAGATTTTATTAATTTATTTGTTCGTTTACTTTATATTTTCGCTTTAGCGAGAAATAATAATTAAAAAATAGTTTGATTTTGTAAGGTTTTTATATCAATTAAAAAATATTTAAACTTTTATTGAAAAAGTTATATAATCATTAGGCTCGAGTGTCTACCCATGACTAACCACTCGTAAAATTTAACAGGGGGATTTTTTAATGAATAGTGAGAAAAAAGAATCACGCATTTTGCACTGGTTCAAAGAAAATTTTACAACTAAGACCATTGCAATTAACGCAATTATCGCTGCTTTATATGCAGTGGTTACCTATCTATGTGGTCCTTTAGCTTATGAATTCGCTCAATTTAGAATTAGTGAAATTCTTAACTTAATGGTTTTCTTTAATCCAACTTATACTTTAGGATTAACTATTGGTTGTTTTTTAGGAAATATTCTATCAACAGCTGGTGCATATGATATGATATTTGGAACATTAGCTACTTTAATAAGTTGCTTAATTGTAGTAGGTATCTCAAAAGTATTTAAAAATTTATTTGTATCGGGACTTATTCCTTGCTTAGTTAATGCTATTATCGTTCCATTTGTAATTTATTTAGGAGCAATGAACACTAGTGATCCTATTAATTTACAAACAATGTATTGGATAATGTTTGGATGGGTTTTCTTAGGAGAATTTGTTTGCATTATGTGTATTGGTTATCCGGTATTCTTAATCATCACTAAAAAGAGTAAAATATGTACGAAAGGATTAGAATTTAATAGAAATTTAGATTTTAAATGGTAATTTATGAGTAAAAACTTCTATTTGGAAATACTTCACGTTGATAAAAATTCAAAAGCACGTTATGGAATACTTCATACACCACATGGGGATGTTGAGGTACCTTGTTTTATGCCAGTTGGTACTGTAGGAAGTGTTAAGACCTTATCTCCAGAAGAAGTTAAAGGTATTGGTTCAGGAATTATTTTAGCAAATACTTATCATTTACATTTAAGACCTGGTGAAGATATTGTAGCAAAGGCTGGTGGAATCCAAAAATTTATGAACTATAATGGCCCAATGCTTACAGATAGTGGAGGATTCCAAGTTTTTTCTTTAGCTTCTAAAAGAGATATTAAAGAAGAAGGTGTAACTTTTAAGTCACATTTAAATGGCGATAAAATTTTCTTTTCTCCAGAAAAAGTAATTGAAATAGAAGAGAAGATTGGTGCTGATATTATTATGTCTTTTGATGAATGTATACCATATCCTGTAAGTTACGAATATGCTAAAAATTCAACATTAAGAACTTTAAGATGGGCAAAAAGAGGATTAGACGCTCATAAAAGAGAAGATCAAGCTTTATTTGGAATAGTTCAAGGTGGTGAGTTTGAAGACTTAAGAAAAATGTGTGCTGAAGAACTTGTTAAAATGAACTTTGATGGTTATTCAATTGGTGGAACTTCGATTGGTGAACCTAAAGATGTTTGTTTTAAAATGATCGATATGGCAATTAATTATTTACCATTTGAAAAACCACGTTATTTAATGGGCGTAGGAAGTTTAGATTATATTCTTGAAGGTATTGCTAAAGGTGTTGATATGATGGATTGTGTTTTACCAACAAGAATTGCTCGTCATGGAACTTTAATGACTCATAATGGAAGAGTTAATATTAAAAATGAAAAATATAAAGAAGACTTTACTCCATTAGATCAAGAATGTGATTGTTATACATGTAAAAATTTTACTAAAGCTTATTTAAGGCATCTTTATGTAAGTAATGAAGCTTTTGGTCAACGCTTACTTTCAATACATAATTTAAGATTTTTAATTTCAATTGTTGAAGGCGCAAGAAATGCAATCAAAGAAGATCGTTTCAATGAATATAAAGATGAAATTTTGAAAAAATATGGCGATTCTAGAGGGTTTTAATTATGGATATTGAACTTTTTAATTATTATTTACCAGAAGAACTTATTGCTCAAGAACCTTCAAAAGTACGTGATGAATGTCGATTATTATCAGTTAATAGAGAAACTAAAACTTATGTTGATGAACATTTTTATGATATTGAAAAGTATTTCAAAAAAGGCGATGTTCTAGTTAGAAATAATACGAAAGTTATTCCAGCTAGATTATTTGCAACTAAAGAAAAAACTAATGCTCATGTCGAAGTTTTATTATTGAAAGATTTAGGTGATGATACTTGGGAATGTTTATGTGGAAATGCTAAAGCAATAAAAGTTGATACAGTTTTACATTTTAAAAATGATATTTTAATTGGAAAATGTATTAAGGTTTTAGATGAAGGAATTCGCTATATTAAATTTTTCTATAAAGGAATCTTTTTAGAAGAACTTGATAAAGTAGGTTTAATGCCACTTCCTCCATATATTCATAAGCAAGTTGATGATAATGATGAATATCAAACAATTTATGCTAAAGTTAGTGGTAGTGCAGCAGCACCAACAGCTGGATTTCATTTTACTAACGAATTATTAGAAAGATTAAAACTTAAAGGTGTCATTATTTTAGATATAACTTTAAATATTGGATTAGGAACATTTAGACCAGTCAAAGTAAAAGATACTAATGATCATAAAATGCATAGTGAAACCTATGAGATAACTGAAAATGTTGCTAAAGAATTAAATTTAGCAAAAAAAGAAAATAGAAGAATAATTGCGGTAGGAACTACATCAACAAGAACTTTAGAAGCTAATTTTACAAAATATAATGAATTTAAAGCAACTAATGAAGCAACCGACATTTTTATTTATCCTGGATATAAATTTAAAGCAATTGATGCCTTGATTACGAATTTTCATTTACCTAAATCAACATTAATTATGTTAATTAGTGCTTTTATGGGAAGAGAATTCACTTTAGAATGTTATAATCATGCTGTAAAAGAGAAATATCGCTTTTTCTCATTTGGAGATAGTATGTTTATTTATGGAAAAGGACAAGAAGATTAATTACTTCAATATTTTTTTAGAAGAAATTAAAAAGATTAAAGAAGTAGATAAAAATCCAAAACTATTACTTCATGTTTGTTGTGGAGCATGTAGTGCTTATCCTTTATTATTTTTAGTAAACTTATTTGATATTACGATTTATTTTACTAATTCAAATATATATCCATATGAAGAATATATGAAGCGATTAAATGCTTTAATGGAATATGTTGATTATTTAAATATAAATTTTAATAGTAATATTAAAGTCATTAGTGATACATATAATTATGAAGAATTTAAAAAAGATTTACTTCCTTATAAAGATGAAAAAGAAGGATTAAATCGCTGCAAAATTTGTATATTAAAAAGAATTAAAAAAGCTTTTATTTATGCTAAAGAAAATAAGTATAAATATTTAACGACTGTAATGAGTGTATCACGAAATAAAGATGTTAATTATATAAATGAAATAGGTAAAACCTTAGAAAAAGAATTTCCTGAGGTTAAATTTTTAGTTTCTGATTTTAAAAAAGAAAATGGACAAGATATTGGAGTAAATATTACAAAGAAATTAAATATTTACCGTCAAAATTATTGTGGATGTGAGTTTAGTAATTATGGAGAAGATTGAGATTTCTATAATAATACCAATTCATAAATATGATATGAATTTGATTAAATCACTAGAAAGTGCAATTAATCAAAATTTTTCACTTTGTTATGAAATTATTTGTGTTTTAGATAATACAAATAATATAACTTATGAAAAAGTTAAAGAATATCAAATTAAATATCCTAATTTAATTAAGATTTATGTGGTGAATTATCATGATCCAGGAGAAACTAGAAACTATGGAATAAATAAATCAATTGGAGAATATATTTATTTTCTTGATAGCGATGATTTTATTTTACCTAATACTTTAACTTTACTTTATGCAAAAGCTAAAACATTTAATAGTGATATTGTAATTGGAAATCATTATCTTTATTTTCCAAAAAAAGGAAAGAAAAAAAGTAATCAAGCTTTTAAACTTCTTAGCGAAGGCTTAATTGAAAAAAATAAAATTATTACAAAGGCTCTTAAAGACTTAAATATTAGAGGTTTTGTGTGGAATAAATTATTTAAAGCAAGTTTAATAAAAGACAATAATTTAAAATTTTTAGATACAAATTACACAATTGAAGATCGTCCATTTTTACTTGAATGTATAATTCTTGCGAATAAAGTTTATATAAGTAAGGATTTAACATATTTTTATGTTCAACATAGCTCAAGTTTTGTTA
Organism: uncultured Bacilli bacterium; assembly: GCA_944368975.1. Classification (GTDB taxonomy): domain Bacteria; phylum Bacillota_I; class Bacilli_A; order RFN20; family CAG-826; genus Onthovivens. Next base: position 14,150 of record CALVXI010000005.1, read on the forward strand.
AATCTAGCAATAAATTAGGTTTTATGCAAAAAAGTTTAAATGCTGACTTCATATGTAAATTAATTTTACTTAAATACCATATGTATGAAGATATTAAATATAAAAAATTATTAGTTTATCGTCGTACTTCTTTAATTAATGATGCTAAGAAAATACAAAAGACACTTAATATTAAATATAATTTATTAGTGAATCAAATTGAAAGACAACTTCGTTTAATCACCAATGATTTACTTTATGTATATAATACTCCATGGGAAAAAGTTGTTTTAAATATGAATTTAGAATTTAGTGATAAATATAAAAGATTAGCTAAATCGACTTTAGTGAAAGATTTAAGAAATTATCAATGAAAAAGATTTATTGGTTTTTACAACAATTAGAATATTTTGGTGGAACAGAAACTGCCACTATTTCCTTATGTAATGAACTAATAAAATATTATGATATTACATTAATTGTTACGGCTAGAAAAATTATTAATCCGCCTTATAAAATTGATAAAAATATTAAAATTATTTATCTAAATAATGAGAAGATTTCACGTGTAGATGAAAAAATAGTTAAGTTTTGCAAGGATTTTCATTATTTTAAAGCTTTTTTATTATCTATAAACTCAACAATTTTTTCAATATTTAGCAAATATAAATATCGCCGTTATATTAAAAATATAACGACAAATGATGATATATTAATAACTTCAAGTTTAGATAATTATTTAATAATTCCTAGATGCAGAAAATATTTATATCATTATCATTTTAATTCTAAGTTTTATTTTTCTTTTAATGAAAGATTTATGTCACTATTTTATCATAAACCTTATAAATATATTTTTTTAAATAAGACTATATATAATGATATAACATCAAAAATTAAAAGAATTAAAAATAAATCAATCTATATAGAAAACATTATTAAATTAGAACCTACTTATAACATTAATTATTATAATAATAATTTAATATTCATTGGACGTTATGCTGATCAAAAAGATCCTTTATTTTTAATAAAATCTTTATATGAATTAAAAAAATTAAATGTTAATTTTAAAATGAATTTTTATGGAGAAGGTAAACTACTTTCTAAAATGATGGAATTAATTAATGAATTAAATTTAAATGAGGAAATAGCTATAAATGGAGAATCTAATGACATTAAATCTATTTTAAGTGATAAAGATTTATTATTACTTACTAGCGATTATGAAGGTATGCCACTTGTTATTAATGAAGCTAATTCACAAAGCGTTCCTGTATTTTCCACTTATTTTGGTGATTCCACAATTGATGCAATCTTAGATAACACCGGAGTAATTATTTATAATAAAGATCCAAAAGAATATGCTTTGAAACTTAAAGAATTACTACTTAATAAAGATAAATTAATGGAATATCGTAAAAACTCTTATCTTAATTCTTTAAAATATTCTAAAGAAACTATTGTTAATAAGCGGTTAGAGTTACTTAAAAATTTTTAGTAATTTAGATTTATAGTAAAACTATTAATAAGATAATAGTAGTTTTTGAAAACTAATAATTTTTATTTTGACATAATAAAAAATAATTTAAAAAAATTTTTAGAAAAATTAGCACTTTCCTATTGACAGTGCTAAAAAAGAGACTAGAATATAATTAGCAATCGGGAATAACGAGTGCTAAAGTAAATTACTTAGGAGGTAAAATTTATGAGTAGAAAAAATGAATTAGGATTTTGGGGAGATACTTTCTTTGATGACTTTTTCCCAACATATAGAAAAAATGAATTAACTATGAAGACTGATGTTAAGGAAAACGAGAAAAATTATGAACTTGATATCGAATTACCTGGTGTAAATAAGGATAACATCGATATTAATCTTGAAGATGGTTATTTAAATGTTTCATATCGTGTTGAAAACAAAAAAGATGATGAACATGGAAAATACATTAGAAAAGAAAGATATTATGGTTCAATGTCTCGTAGTTATTATGTTGGAGATGTTAATAAAGAAAATATCGAAGCAAGTTATGATAATGGTGTCTTAACTATTCTTGTTCCAAAAGAAGAAGAACCTAAAAAAGAAGTTAAGAAAATTACTATTAAATAATAATTCGAATTCTCTATATTATAGAAACGGAGCCTTATGGCTCCTTTTCTATAATTAATTATTTAAAAAAATATTAACTTGTGTTAATATTATTGGGCTATGGTCCTCTAGCTCAGCTGGCAGAGCAACTGACTCTTAATCAGTGGGTCCGGAGTTCGAATCTCCGGAGGATCACCAGAATTATTAAGTGGAGGTTTGAACTCGTTACTGTTCAAACCTTTTTGTTTTATTTAGAGATTAAATATATGAATTTGTGCTTTAAAAGAATTCTGAGTGAATTAAAACTCTTAACAATTAAAAACACTGCAAATCTCAACTAAAATATTGTTTTTATAAGACAAAATATATTCTACAATTTACTTAATATGATTTATAAAGTGTCTTATGGAAGAAGATAGAGTTTTAAAATGAAAGTTATTTTTAACAAGTGATAAAGAGTTAAAAATAAAAAAGATGAAAAGTCATACTTGATAAGAACGATTCTAAGAGTTATAAAAAAGAGTTATTAGAAGGTGAAAAAATTATTTATTAAGTTATTTAATAACTATTAATCATATTATAAAATAATAAAGCTATGGATTTACTTAAAAGATTTATAAAATATTACAAACCACATAAGAAAATATTTATTTTAGACATGATTGCTGCATTTTTTGTTGCGGTTATTGGAATGGGTTATCCGATAATAACTCGTTATATGCTTAATGACTTCATTCCTAATAAAAAATTAAATTTAGTAATTATTTGTGGTATAAGCTTATTTTTAATTTATCTTATTAGAATGTTTTTAAGATATTTCATTCAATATTATGGGCATATTATGGGTGTGAGAATGCAAGCCGAAATGCGCCGTGATATGTTTAGAAAATTGGAAAGATTACCATATACATATTACGATGAACATGAAACTGGATCATTAATGTCTAGAATGACTAATGATTTATTTGATATTAGTGAAATTGCTCATCATGGTCCTGAAAATATATTTATCGCTGGGTTTACTTTAATTGGTAGTTTTATTTATTTAGCTATTATAAATTACATTTTAGCTTTAATTATTTTTGCTTGTGTTCCTTTACTTATTATTGTAACTTCTCATTTTCGTAAGCAAATGCGTAAAGCAATGCGAGAATCTAAAGTTGCAATGGCTAAAATTAATGCTTCGTTAGAGTCTTCAATAAGTGGAATTAGAGTTACTAAAGCTTTTACTAACACTCAAAAAGAGGAAGAAAAATTTGAAGTCTCTAATGAAAGTTTTGTAAAGGCTAGAAGTAGTGCTTTTAATGCTATGGGTAAATTTTTTGCAAGCTCACAATTTATAACTGATGTATTTAATATTATTGTTTTATTAGTAGGTGGTATATTTTTATATAATGATTTTATTGATATTGCCGATTATTCTTCATTTATCATCTCAGTAAATATGTTTATTACTCCAATCAATCAATTAATTAATTTTGTTGAGCAATTTCAAAACGGAACAACAGGATTTAAAAGATTTTTGGAAATTATGGATGAAGAAGAAGAAAATGTTATTGAAGGTAATGAAATTTGTCCTAAGTTAGAAGGCGATATTAGTTTTGAACATGTTAGTTTCCAATATAAATCTTCAAAGAAAGGAATTTTAAATGACATTTCATTTAATATCCCTCATGGTAAAAAAGTAGCATTAGTTGGTCCTAGTGGTGGGGGTAAAACTACAATTTGTCATTTAATACCTCGATTTTATGATATTAATGAAGGAACAATTAAATTAGATAATAAAGATATTAGAAATTTTACTTTAGAGTCTCTTAGAAAACAAATTGGGATAGTTCAACAAGATGTTTTTCTTTTTGGCGGTACCATTAAAGATAATATTCTTTATGGAAATTTAGATGCTAGTGAAGAAGAATTAATTGATGCCGCTAAAAAAGCAAATATTTATGAATATATTATGTCTTTACCAAATGGTTTTGACACTGATATTGGTGAAAGAGGGGTTAAACTTTCTGGTGGACAAAAACAAAGACTTTCAATTGCTAGAATATTTTTAAAAAATCCATCAATTTTAATTTTAGATGAAGCTACTAGTGCCTTAGATAATACAACCGAATTATTAATTCAAAAAGCTCTTGATGAACTTTGTAAAAATAGAACATCAATTGTAGTTGCTCATCGATTATCAACTATAAGAAATGCTGATAAGATAATTGTTATATCTGAAGGTAAAATTAAAGAAGAAGGAACTCATGAAGAATTAATTTCTCAAAATGGTGCTTATAAATTACTTTATAATCTCCAATTTAAAGATAGTAATGAAGATGAAGAAAATAAATTACATAATTCATTAAAAATGAATTCTTAGTATTTAAAAACTAGAAAATAATTTAGTTTTGCAAGGTTTTTAGTTATAATCAAACTTTTTACTATTAAGATATATTTAAATTTATATTTTTAGCTTTAATCTTTCGAATTTGATTTTATAAAAGCTTCCAACTATACATTAAATCTAAAATAGGTTTTAAAGTTAATCCTAATTTAGTTAAAGAATATTCTACTTTTAGTGAAACAAAAGGATAAACTTTTCGATTAATAATTCTATCACATTCAAGTTACCGAAGTTGTTGAGTAAGCAATTTTTGAGTTATACCAGTTAATAACTTTTTAAGCTCATTAAAGCGCTTAGTGCCAGTAAAAAATCTCTTAAAATTAATACTTTCAATTTATTTTCCAGTAATTAATGAAGTTGTTTCAATAGAGCAACCTGGTAATTCTTTAGAATAGATCATAATTTTACCTCTTGTAGCAAAAAGAGAATTCTAAAATAAATGAGTTAGAAAAAGAATTACTTAATTATTTAGGCTTAAAAGAAGAGTTTAATGGTATTTTGAAAATGGACCTGAACATATGAGAATTAATTTTGGCATCGCTTTAAATAATGGAGTTGATACATTTCGTCCTGACTTTATAGCTAAATTCAAAAAGGAACTGCTGGAATATTTGATATTAAACCTATTGATTATAGAGTTGATGATACTAAAATTAAGTTAGAAGCATTAATTAAATATATAAGTGACACTAACTTTAATAGAGGCCACAATCTAAAAGTTGTTGGCAAAATTGTAGTTAAATATAATAGTGTTTTCTATTATTACGATAAGCTTGAATATCACGATTTTAAAGAAAATAGTGAAGATTGGAAGATTTTTCATGAACTTTTAAGAGAAATTACATTAAGCAATCAGTGAAGCTTTACATATATTTGACTAAAATAAGATAGTATCGTATTTTGGTCAAAAAGTATCATTTATATTAAATGAGATATAGAAAAATTTATTTTAGATGTAGCAAAAGAGTATGCATCTATTTTAGTTACTGGGCCTAAAGGGGTGGATGCTAAATTTAGTAAAAGATTTATTTTAACTACTAATGGCTTTAGTGAAGATAAAAATGAAGATAATTTGGTGGTAACAGTAACTTGTATTTTATAATTCAAACTTAAAAAAATAATAGAATTTTATTAACAAAATATCTTAATTTATAAATATTTACGCTATGTAGATTAAATTAAAAGTCTGCTTATTGAATTTTTAATTCATTTAAAGCTCACTCTATTAAAGCGATAGAGAAAGGCAATTAATAACGCGAAAATTACTAAAAATCCCTTATCTATATTATTATATAGAGGGACATTCTTTAAGAATTGATAAAAATCTTAATTTTCTAGCGAGATTATTAAAATATTGTATTGACATAATTAGTAGTTTTTTAGTATTATTTATGCGCTGACGACTTCGTTGATATGAAAGATTGCTGATACACCCACAGGCGTTGTCATGAAAGGGTATCAGGGAACTTACATGTAGAGTCGAATAAAGCCTGTTAAGAAAGGAGAAAATTCATGGCAAAGACAAAGAAGATTAGAGTTCGCTTACAAGCCTATGATCACAGAGTATTAGACTTCGCTGTTGAAAAGATTGTTAGCGCAATTCAAAAAACTGGTGCAGGTGTAGTCGGACCAATTCCACTTCCAACGGAAAAACAAGTCTACACAATATTAAGAGCTGTTCATATAAACAAAGATTCTCGTGAACAATTTGAAATTAGAACACACAAAAGAATTATCGATATCACAAACCCAAATAGTGATACAACCGAAGCATTAAGAAAACTTGATCTTCCAAGCGGTGTTGATATCGAAATCAAGTTATAAGGAGGTAAGAAGGATGAAAAGTATCATCGGACGTAAAATGGGGATGACACAAGTATACGCTGAAGATGGAACAATGTATGCTGTAACTGTTATCGAAGTCTTACCTAACGTAGTAACTTTAAAGAAAACTCTTGAACGTGATGGATATGAAGCAATTCAAGTCGGTTACGAAGATAAGAAAGAAAGTAGAGTTACAAATCCATTAAAAGGAATTTATAAGAAAGCTGGTGTTAGCACAAAAGAACACCTCTATGAATTAAAAGGAAATGAAATGCTAGGATTTGAAGTCGGTAGTGAAATTAAAGCTGACTTATTCCAACAAGGTGAAGTTATCGATGTTATCGGAACTTCAAAAGGTAGAGGTTATGCTGGTGTCGTTAAAAGATGGGGACATGCAATTGGACCTAAAGGACATGGATCTGGTTACCATAGAGGACAAGGTTCATTCGCTAACAACGGACGTTGCAATAACCGTGTAATTCCTGGTAAAAAGATGGCTGGACATATGGGAAATCAAAGTGCAACTGTCTTAAATCAAAGAATTGTTAAAGTTGATGCAGAAAAGAATTACATCTTAGTAAGTGGTGGAGTTCCAGGACCTAAAAAAGGAATCGTAATGATTAGAAGCGCAGTTAAAGCTCAAAAAGGAAATGCTGAAGCTATTAAGCCATTAATTGATAGAACTCCAAAACAAGAAGCTGCTGCTGAATAATTAAGGAGAAGACAACATGGAAAAGAAAACTATTAAATTAAATGTCTATAACCTTGCTGGAGAAAAAGTTTCTACAGTCAGCGCTAATAAAGAAGTATTTGGACACGAAATTCATAATCAAGCAATGTTTGATGCAGTTAATGTCTACTTAGCAAATAGAAGACAAGCAACAGCTAAAACAAAGAAAAGAAGTGAAGTTTCTGGCGGTGGTAAGAAACCATGGAGACAAAAAGGAACCGGAAGAGCTAGAGCAGGAAGCACACGTTCCCCTATCTGGGTTGGCGGTGGAAATGTCTTTGGACCTAAAGGTAACCAAAACTTCAAACTTAGTCAAAACAAAAAGCAACATAGTTTAGCCCTTAAGAGTGCTTACTCAAGCTTAGGAAAGGAAAACATTTATGTCTTAGAAAGCTTAGAAGTTAAGGGACAAACAAAAGAAATTTCAAGTTTATTAAAAGCTCTTAAATTAGAAAATAAAAAAGTTATTCTTGTCAGCGATGACAGCTTAATCTTAAGAGCTAGTGCTAATATCTCTAATGTTACAAATAGAGCTATTGGAAATATTAGTGTCTATGACTTATTAAATACAAATGCCTTAATCTTAACTTCTAAAGAAGAAGTCACAAAGATTGAAGCCTCTGTATTAAAAGATACTAAGGAGGAAAAATAATAATGGCTAGAACAAGTAAAAAACAAGAAGAAGTCGTAAATGTTACAAAAAGAGGAACTGCTAATGACTTTGACATTATTATCGAACCTCTTATAACTGAAAAAACAATGAATCAAAGCCAAGAAAAAAATAAAGCTACATTCATTGTTAAAAAATGTGCCAATAAAATTGCTATTAAAAAAGCAATCGAACACATTTATAACGTTCATGTTATTGGTGTTCAAACAGTAAATACCCCTACTAAAGCGGTTACTCGTGGAAGTAGATATAAAGGAACTATTGGTGGATTTAAAAAAGCTATTATTACGCTTAAAGATGGCGAAGCCATTACATTATTCAACGAATAGTTAAAACTTAGATATAGGAGAAAAAATATGCCAATTAAAACTTATAAACCATACACTCCTTCACGTAGAGCAATGACTACGATCTCAATGGAGGAAATCACAAAATCTGCTCCTGAAAAAAGTTTACTTGTTACCCTAAAGAAAAGTGGTGGAAGAAACAATCAAGGCGTTATTACCACTCGTCATATCGGCGGAGGAAACAAAAGAAAATATCGTCTTATCGATTTTAAAAGAGATAAGGACGGAGTAGTTGGTAAAGTATTCGCTATCGAATACGATCCAAATAGAAATGCAAATATTGCCTTAATCCATTATGTTGATGGAGAAAAACGCTATATTATCCATCCAAAAGGATTAAAAGTAGGTGATAAAATCGTAAGTGGAGATGCTTGCGATATCGTTACAGGTAACGCAATGTTACTTAACAACATTCCAGAAGGTACTTTCGTTCATAATGTTGAACTTACTCCTAAAAAAGGTGGTCAACTTTGTAGAAGTGCTGGATGTAGCGCTCAAATCTTAGGTAAAGAAGGAAAATATGTTATTGTTAGACTTCAATCCGGAGAAATGAGAAAGATCCTTGGAACTTGTAAAGCTACAATCGGTGTCGTAGGAAATGAAGATTATAGCTTAGTTAACTTAGGTAAAGCTGGTAAAACAAGATGGTTAGGAACTAGACCAACTGTTAGAGGTAGCGCAATGAACCCAACCGATCACCCTCACGGTGGTGGTGAAGGTAAATGTCCTGTCGGTCGTGATGCACCAAGAACCCCATGGGGTAAAAGAGCTCTCGGTGTTAAGACTCGTAAAAATAAGAAAGCTTCTACTAAATTAATTATTAGAAGAAGAAACGGTAAGTAATAAAGGAGTTAATTATGGCAAGAAGTTTAAAAAAGGGACCATTCGTTGATGAACATTTAATGAAAAAAGTTGAAACTTTAAATGCTGCTAACAAAAAAGAAGTCATCAAAACATGGTCTAGAAGAAGTACAATATTCCCACAATTTGTCGAACATACTTTCGCTGTTTATAATGGTCACGCCTTTATTACAGTCTATGTTACAGAAGATATGGTTGGTCATAAGCTTGGTGAATTTGCTCCAACTAGAACATATAAAGGTCACTTCGGTAATAATGCTGAAGATAAAGCCGCTGCTAAAGCCGCAGCCGGTATTAAGAAATAGTCACGGAGGTTAGTTTATGGCAGAAGAAAAGAAAGTAACAAAAAGAGCTACTAAAAAAGCTACACCAGAAACTGAAGTAACTGAAGAAACAAAGAAAGTAACTCGTAAAAGAACTACTAAGAAAGCTGAAGCTAAAGAAACTACTGAAAAAACTGAAGTTAAAGAAGTAAAAGCAACAAAAAAGAAAACTTCTAAAGCTAAAGAAGAAAAAGTAGTCGAAGAAAAACCAGCTAAAAAAGAAGCTAAAGCTAAAAAGAAAGTCGAAGTTCAAAAACCACTTCGTACTGAAGCTAAAGCAAGTGCCTTAAATGTTAAGGTTACCCCACGTAAAGCTCGCTTAGTTATCGACTTAGTTAGAAATAAAGATGTTGACGAAGCCCTTCAAATCTTATCAACAGTTCATAAAAGAGCTGCCACTATGGTTAGTAAGGTCATCGCTAGTGCTTATGCAAATGCAACAAATAACTTCAATATGAATGGCGAAAAATTATATGTTGCATCAATTATGGCAAGTGACTCAATTAAAATGAAACGTTACTTACCAAGAGCTAAAGGAAGTGCTAGTGGCTTAGTTAAAAGATTTAGTAACATCTATGTTACATTAAAAGAAAGAGATTAAGAGGTGAGAACATGGGACAAAAAGTTAATCCAGTAGGAATGAGAATTGGTCTTAATAAAAATTGGAATAGCAGATGGTTTGCTAGTGATAAAGACTATTCAACTTACTTAATTGAAGATAACAAAATTAGAAATTACATTGAAAAACACCTCGATAAAAATGCTTTCTTATCACATATTGAAATCGAAAGAAAGAAGATTGAAAAAGGTCAACTCGTAAGAATCATGATCTTCGTTGCTAGACCTGGCGTTGTCTTAGGTGATAAAGGTGCTAATGTTAAAGCTCTTAGAACTGAAATTAGCAAATTAATCAAAAATGAAAATGTTAGAATTGATGTTGTTGAAGTAAAACAACCATCATTAGATGCAAAGATTGTTTCCTTACAAATTTGTAAACAACTCGAAGAAAGAGCAAGTTTCCGTATCGTTCAAAAGAAAGCTTTAGCTCAAGTTAGAAAAGCTGGTGCTAAAGGATGCAAAACTGCCGTTAGTGGACGTTTAGCTGGTGCTGATATCGCTAGAACTGAAGGATACAAAGATGGAACTATGGCAATCAATACTCTTAAGAGTGATATTGACTTCGCAATTAGTGAAGCTATGACAACTTATGGTAAACTCGGTGTTAAAGTTTGGATTTGTAGAGGTGAAGCTGAGATCGATCCTAAAGTTGAAAAGAAAGGAGAATAAATATGTTACAACCTAAAAGAGTTAAGTACAGAAGACCACATATTATTAAATATGAAGGCTTATCAAAAGCTGGTAACACTGTAGATTTTGGTACATATGGACTCCAAGCCGTCACAGGTAATTATATTACCGATAGACAAATTGAAGCTTGCCGTATCGTTCTTAGCAGATACACCAAAAGACAAGGCCAAATTTGGATTAGAATCTTCCCACACTTAGCAAAAACTAAAAAACCTGCTGAAGTCCGTATGGGTAGTGGTAAAGGTAATCCAGAATATTGGGTCGCAGTTGTTAAGAAAAATAGAATCTTATTCGAAATCGGTGGGGTTCCTGATGAAATGGCTTATGAAGCTCTTAGAATGGCAGCTTACAAGCTTCCAATTAAAACTAGAATTGTTAAGAAGGAGGAAAAATAACTATGAAAATTACTGAAGTTAGAGAACTTTCAACTGAAGAATTAAATTCAAAAATTTACTCCTTAAAAGAACAATTATTCAATTTAAGAAGAATGAAAGCAACCGGACAACTTGAAAATACAAGTGAAATCAAAAATGTCCGTAAAGACATTGCTCGTGTTTATACAGTTCTAAAAGAAAGAGAACTTGGAATTAAATAAGGAGAAAAGTTATGGAAGGTAGAAGACAAATTCAAGGAACAGTTATTGCTAGTAACACAGCTAAAACCATTATTGTCCAAGTTGAATCTTATAGAAAACATCCAAAATATAAAAAGAGAGTTCAATTTAGAAGTAAATATTATGCTCATGATGAAAACGAAATTGCCAAAGTCGGTGATATCGTTACAATCGAAGAATGCCGTCCAATGAGCAAAACAAAGAGATTTAGACTTATAAGTGTTGATCAAAAAGCTCTCGAATCAATTAAACTCATGGAAGAAAAAGCTCTTGAAGAAGTTCTCCATGAAGATAAAGAAGAGGAGGCTAAATAATTATGATACAAACAGAAACAAATTTAAAAGTAGCCGACAACTCTGGTGCTCGTAGCGTAAGAGTATTCAGAATTTATGGTGGTAGCCATAGAAAAAGTTGTTCTGTCGGAGATATCGTTCTTTGTGCCGTTAAAGATGCTACTCCAAATGGTAAAGTTAAAAAGAGTGATGTCGTTAAAGCAGTTATCGTAAGAACTAGCTATCCAATCCAAAGAAAAGATGGTTCAACAATTAGATTCGATGATAATGCTTGTGTCATTATTAACGAAGATAAATCACCAGTTGGAACTCGTGTCTTTGGACCAGTTGCTCGTGAACTTAGAGAAAAAGGTGATACATTTATGAAAATTGTATCCCTTGCTACTGAAGTCTTATAATAGGGAGGATAGACGGATATGAAACTTAAAAAAGGTGATAAAGTCATTGTCATCGCTGGCAAAGACAAAGGTAAAGTTGGTGTCATCCAAAGAGCCTACCCAAAATTAAATAAAGTTGTTGTTGAAGGCGTTAATGTTCACAAGAAACATCAAAAACCAACACAACAAAATCCAAATGGTTCAATTCTTGAAATGTATAGTCCTATTGATGCTAGTAATGTTATGTATTACGATTCAAAAAGTAAAAAAGCAACAAGAATTGGATATAAAATTGATGAAAATGGAAACAAGGTACGTTATATGAAAGCTAACGATACCATCATTAAATAAAGGAGAACCTTATGGCAGAAGAAAAGAAAGTTAGCACAAAAGCTCCTAAAGCAAAGAAAGAAACAACTAAAAAAGTTGCTGAATCTGGACATAAAGTAAGAGCTCGCTCAACAAGATTATTAGATAAATATCATAAGGAAATTGTTCCTGAATTAATGAAGAAATTCGAATATAAATCAATTATGCAAGTACCACACCTTGAAAAGATTGTTCTTAATATTGGTGTTGGTGATGCAACAAGTGATAGTAAAAGACTCGATGAAGCAGTTAGTGAATTAGCTCTTATTACTGGTCAAAAACCTGTTATTACAAAAGCTAAAAAATCAATTGCTACCTTCAAATTAAGAGAAGGTCAATCAATTGGTTGTAAAGTTACACTTAGAGGAATTAGAATGTACGAATTCTTCGATAAATTAGTTTCAATTGCTTTACCTAGAGTTAGAGATTTCCGTGGTGTAAGTAAAAATAGTTTTGATGGAAGAGGTAATTATACTCTTGGTGTCAAAGAACAATTAATTTTCCCAGAAATCGATTATGATAAGGTTGGTCGTGTTAGAGGACTTGATGTTGTAATTGTTACAACCGCTAACACAGACGAAGAATCCTATGCTCTATTAAAAGAGCTTGGAATGCCTTTTAGTAAATAAGGGAGGACGAAAGAATGGCTAGAACAAGTTTAAAAGTCAAGCAAGCAAGACCTCAAAAATTCAAGGTTAGAGAATATACCCGTTGTAAAAGATGTGGACGTCCTCATGCTGTTTATTCAAAATTTGGACTTTGTAGAATTTGTCTTCGTGAACTTGCTTATAAAGGCGAGATTCCAGGACTTAAGAAATCTTCATGGTAATTAGGAGGTAATAACGATGCATCAAGATCCAATTGCAGATATGTTAACAAGAATTAGAAACGCTAATGCTTTATATCACGAAAGCGTTTCAATGCCTTCTAGTAATTTGAAGGTAGCTATTTGTAAAATTCTTCTTGAAGAAGGATTTATAAGCGATTATAAAGTCGAAAAAGTTGATGAACACAAGAAAACATTAACTATCACCTTAAAATATGGTGAAAATAAAGAAAGAGTTATTACTGGCTTAAGAAGAATTTCAAAACCAGGACTTAGAGTTAACTGTGATTCAAAACATATTCCTAGTGTTCTTAGAGGACTAGGAATTGCAATTATCTCAACAAGTAAAGGCTTACTTACCGATAAAGGTTGTAGAAAACAAAATGTCGGTGGTGAAGTTATTTGCTACATTTGGTAATAGGAGGTTAATGTATGTCACGTATTGGTAAAAAACTTATTCCTATTATCGATGGTGTAACTGTCGAAATTAAAGAAAACTATGTTGATGTTAAAGGTAAAAATGGAGAAGACAAAATCTATTTCGATCCTTCACTCATTACAGTTGAAATTGAAGACAAAGTTATTAAAGTTTCAAGACTTAATGAAGAAAAACATACAAAACAACTTCATGGTACAACAAGAGCCTTAATCAATAATGCAATTATTGGTTGCCACGATGGATTTACTAAAGAACTAGAAATCGTTGGTATTGGTTATCGTGCTGAAATGAGAGGAACTAACTTAGTATTACATGTTGGTTATTCTCACGAAAATGTCATTACTCCTCTTGAAGGCGTAACAATTAAATGTGCTGATGCAAACCATGTAAGTGTTACAGGTAGTGATAAATTCAAAGTTGGTCAAACTGCTGCTTTAATTCGTAATACCCGTAAACCAGAACCATATGGTGGAAAAGGTATTAAGTATAAAGGTGAACACATCTTACGTAAAGAAGGTAAGAGAGCTGGTAAGAAGTAAGGAGATTGTCTATGATTAATAAAGCAGATAAAAATACTATTAGAAGAAGAAAACACTTAAGAGTTCGTGCTAAAATTAGCGGAACAAGCCTTACTCCAAGACTTTGCGTTTATCGTAGTAATAAGAATATTGAAGTTCAAGTTATTGATGATACAAAAGGAATTACCCTTTGCTCAAGTAGTAGTGAACAACTTCATTTAGAACATGGCAATAACTGTGAAGCTGCTAGACAAGTTGGCTTAGATATTGCTAAAAAATGTTTAGAAAAGAATATTGATTCAGTTGTCTTTGATAGAGCTGGATATTTATATCATGGTAGAGTCAAAGCTGTAGCAGAAGCTGCTAGAGAAGGTGGACTTAAATTCTAAGGAGATAAAATATGGCTGAAAATGAAAATAAAGTAATTGAAACAACTGAAGAAACTACTCAACAAGAAACTACTACTGAACAAAAAGAAAAAGGTGGAAAGAAATTTCCACCACGTAATAAAAAGAGCTTTGCTAGAAAAGATAAAAAACCAGAAGTTAAAGAATACGACGAAAGAGTCGTTGCAATTAACCGTGTTACCAAAGTTGTTAGTGGTGGTAAAAGAATGAAATTTAGTGCCTTAGTCGTTATTGGTAATGGCAAAGGAAAATATGGCTTTGCAAGTGGAAAATCAGGCGAAGTCCCAGATGCAATTAAAAAGGCAGTCGAAAAAGCTAAAAGAAACACAAGCACCGTTAGACTTGTAAATGCTAATTCTATTTCTCACGAAATTATTGGAAAATTTGGTGCAACAAGAGTCTTCTTAAAACCAGCTCCAGAAGGTACTGGAATTATCGCTGGTGGTGCTGTTAGAGCTATTCTTGAACTCACTGGAATTCAAAATGTTTATAGTAAAGTTTATGGTAGCAGAACTCCAATTAATGTTATTAGAGCAACTAATAATGCATTAAAGAGCTTAAAAAATTACAATAACGTTAAAGCTTTAAGAAGTAAGGAGGAAGTTAAAGATGTTAAATAATCTTAAACCAACCGAAGGAAGTAGAAAAGCTAAAACAAGACGTTGTAGAGGTCTTGGAAGTGGCTTAGGTAAAAATGGTGGATCAGGTTCAAAAGGACAAAACTCCCGTACAGGTGGTGGAGTTAGACTTGGATTTGAAGGTGGTCAACTTCCTTTATTCAGAAGACTTCCAAAAAGAGGATTCAAGAACTTTGGACGTGTCGAATATGCTACAATCAATATTTCTGATTTAAATCGTTATAACGATGGAGAAGAAATTGATGTCACTAGACTTATTAGCGATCGTGTAATTAGAAAAGAATTTAATGGTCTTAAAGTCTTAGGAAATGGTGAATTAACTAAGAAAGTTACTATTAAAGCTAGTAAATTTAGTGCAAGTGCCTTAGAAAAAATTGAAAAAGCAGGTGCAAAAGCAATCGTTTTAGAATAAAATACTCTATTGTAGTAATTTATGAAAAAACTTATCCAAATTTTCAAAAACAAAGAAGTCGTTAATCGTATATTCTTTACGATAATGATTTTATTTGTCTTTAGAATCGGAGCAGCAATTACTGCTCCTGGAATCACCGTTAATAGTGATGTATTAGATCAAAGCAATAATATGTTTGCTCTTATGAATCTTCTTGGCGGTGGTGCTTTGCAAAATTTCTCAATTTTTGCTTTAGGTGTTTCACCTTATATTACAGCTCAAATTATTATTCAATTATTAAGTATGGATGTACTTCCTGCTTTAAGTGAATTAAATAAACAAGGGCAATATGGGCGAAAAAAGATTGAGATGGCAACAAGATATTTAACTTTAATGCTTGCTGCTGTTCAAGCTTATGGTATTATCCAAACTGCACAAAATACCAGTTGGATAACCTTCAACTTTGAACAAAATTTCCTTAACTATGCTTATGTTGTTACGATTATGGTTGCTGGTGCAATGCTTGTTATGTGGCTTGGTGACCAAATTACATCAAAAGGTATAGGTAATGGTATTTCTGTTATAATTTTTGCTGGTATCGTTGCTAGTTTACCAAATCAAATTTATACAGCTTTCACTGAATGGGTCTTAACAAATTGGAACTTAGGAAGTTCTGAAGCTATGCGAGGTGTCTTCCAATTTATCCTCTATGTTGCTTGTTTAGTTGCTATTGTTGCATTTGTCGTTTACATTGAACTTGCTAGACGTAAAATTCCTGTTCAACACGCAACTCGTAGCGGTGGAAGTGAAAAATTATCAAAAGCTAGTTTCTTACCTATAAAGATTAATAGTGCTGGTGTTATTCCTGTTATCTTCGCTAGTTCAATTATGATGGCACCTAGTGTTATTGCTAGTTTTATTAGTCAAGATGCAATGAATGCTAGTTGGTTACAAGTTTTCCAATATAATCAACTCGTTAATACTGGCGGTGTAATGATCCCTTGGGGATTAATAATTTATTTAATTCTCATCCTATTATTTACATATTTCTATGCTAATTTACAAATTAATCCTGATAGATTAGCTGAAAATTTCCAAAAGAACGGAAGTTATATTCCTGGAATTAGACCTGGTGTAGAAACTGCAAACTATGTGAAAAAAGTTTTAAATAGAGTAACTTTTATTGGAGCAATGAGTTTAATGTTTATTGCTGCTCTTCCAGTTGTCTTAACACTCACAGTCTTTAATGAAGATCCTACCTTAGCAATTGGTGGAACTGGACTTATTATCGTTGTTGGTGTTGCTCTTGAAATTAATAACCAAATTAATGGTTTAATTGCTGGAAAAAGTTACGATGAAGTTATCGGAGGAATGTAATAGTGAAATCAATTATATTACTTGGCGCTCCTGGTGCTGGTAAAGGTACTAATGCGAAAAGAATCTGTCAAGCTTACAATATACCACATATTTCTACAGGAGATATGTTTAGAGAAGCTATCAAAAATAAAACTCCATTAGGAGAACTTGCTAATAGTTATATTTCAAAAGGAGCACTTGTTCCTGATGAAGTTACTATCGGACTTGTTAAAGAAAGATTAGCTAAAGAAGATTGTAATGATGGATATTTACTTGATGGTTTTCCAAGAACTATTGTTCAAGCTGAAGCTCTTGAAGAAATTGGAAAAGAATTAGGTAAAGAAGTAAATTATGTTATAAACTTCGTTGTTCCTGAAAGCGTTCTTGTTGAACGTATTACTGGAAGAAGAGTTTGTACAAAATGTGGCGCTCCATATCATATAAAAAATATGCCACCAAAAGTCGAAGGTGTTTGTGATTTATGTGGTGGAGAATTAATTCAAAGAAAAGATGATAATGAAGAAACTTTAAAAAATCGTTTAAGTGAATATCATCAAAATACAATGCCACTTGTTAAATTCTATTCTAAAGTTAATAAACTCCATGAAGTTGATGGAACTAAACCTTTAGATGAATTAATGAATGATATTAATGCAATTTTAGATAAATAATGGCTATTATTATTAAATCTGATAGAGAAATTGCTTTAATAAAAGAAGCTGGAAAGATTATTATTGAACTATTTGACATCTTGAAGGATAATACTCTTCCTGGCAAATCGACCTACGAACTAGACATCCTTGCTAATAATTTTATTAAAAGCAAGGGTGCGATAGCTTCATGTTATAACTATGAAGGGTTCCCTGGTCATATTTGCATCTCAGTTAACGATACCTTAATTCATGGTATCCCTTCTAAAAAGATTATTTTAAAAGAAGGTGATATTGTTAGTTATGATGTATTAGTAACTAAAAATGGTTATACTGCAGATGCTGCTCGTACATTTCCTGTCGGCAATATAAGTGAAGAAGCTCAAAAATTAATTGAAGTTACGGAAGAAAGCTTCTTTATGGGAGTAAAAGAGGTTCGTCCTGGAGCTCACATTGGAGATATCTCTAATGCTATCGAAACGTATGTCAAGTCGCATGGATATTCAATTAATGAAATGTTTGCTGGTCATGGGGTTGGCCGCGAAGTTCATGAAGATCCTTATGTCGAAAATACTGGACATGCTCACACTGGACCATTAATTAAAAAGGGAATGACCTTAGCTATTGAACCTATGGTTAATATGGGTAAAAAAGATGTTAAGATCCTTGATGACGGTTGGACTTGCAAGACAGTTGATGGGAAATTATGTAGCCACTACGAAAATACGGTCGTAGTAACCTCTGATGGCTACGAAATCATTACTTTAAAAGAAGGAGATAGTAGACATTAATGGCAAAACAGGATGTAATAACCGTTGAGGCGACAGTCACAGAAGCTTTACCAAATTGTAACTTTAAGGTAAAACTAGAAAATGATATGGTAATTCATGCCACTGTTTCAGGTAAAATCCGTATGCATTACATTCGCATTTTACCTGGTGATAAAGTTACCATCGAACTTTCGCCTTATGACTTAAACAATGGCAGAATTGTGTTTAGGCACAAATAAGGAGGAAATTATTATGAAAGTAAGACCTTCAGTAAAACCTATTTGCGACAAATGTAAAGTTATTAGAAGACATGGCAAATTAATGGTCATTTGTTCTAATCCAAAACATAAGCAAAGACAAGGTTAATTTAGGAGGAAAAATTGTATGGCACGTATTGTTGGTGTTGATATTCCAAATGATAAAGTTGTTACTTATTCATTAACATATATCTATGGAATTGGTTTATCTACTGCTAAAAAAATTGTCAAAGCTGCAAATGTAGATGAAAGTAAAAGAGTTAAAGATTTAACTGAAGATGAATTAACTAGAGTTAGAAATGAAGTCGCTCACTACAAGGTCGAAGGTGATCTTAGACGTGAAGTAATGATGAATATTAAACGTTTACAAGAAATTGGTTGTTACCGTGGTATTCGTCATAGAAGAGGACTTCCAGTAAGAGGTCAAAGAACTAAAACTAACGCTCGTACTCGTAAAGGTCCACGTAAGACCATTGCTAATAAGAAGGAAGCAGTTAAATAAGGAGGTTAGGATATGGCTAAGAAACAAACTACTCGTAAAAAGAAAATTAAAAGAGCTTATACGAAAGGTGTTGCACATATTCACGCCACCTTTAATAACACTATTGTCACTATTACCGATGAACAAGGAAATGCAATTGCTTGGTCAAGTAGTGGTGTCTTAGGCTTCAAAGGAGCCAAAAAATCAACCCCATTTGCTGCTCAAAGCGCTGCTGAAGCTGCTGGTAGAGCTGCAGTTGAACAAGGTATTAAAACTGTTGATGTTGATGTTAAAGGACCAGGAGCTGGTAGAGAAAGTGCAATTAGAGCTCTTTCCCAAGCAGGATTAACAATTACTTCAATTGTTGATACTACACCAATTCCACATAATGGTTGTAGACCACCAAAACATCCACATGGTTGATTTTAGTTAAAGGAGGCTAGAAGATGGAAAATACTGAATTAAAAATTGCACGTCCATTCGAAAGAACTAATTTTGAATTAGAAATTCACGATCCAAGTGAAAATTACGCACGTGTTGTTTGCACCCCACTTGAAAGAGGATTTGGAACAACTTTAGGAAATGCACTTAGACGTGTATTACTCTCTAGTTTACCTGGAACTAGTGTTTATTGTGTTGAAGTTGAAGGAGCTGTTCACGAATTTACAGCTTTAGAAGGTGTTGAAGAAGACTTAACACAAATTATCTTAAATTTAAAAGATTTAATTTTAAAATCAGATACAATTAGCGATGAAGAATATTCTGCTGATGTTGATATTACTGGTCCAGCTACTTTAAAGGCTAGTGATATTGAACTTCCTACAGGTCTTGAAATCGTTAATGGCGATTTAGAAATTGCTCATATTGCTGAAGGTGGCCGTTTAAGAATGACTCTTCATATTAAAAATGGAAGAGGCTATGTTACTAGTGAACAAAATAAAATCTTAAATAGATTACCACTTCATGCTATTGCTACTGATAGTAACTATTCAAGTGTTACTAGAGTCCAATATGATGTCGATCCAACCCGTGTTGGTCATGATAGTCAATATGATAAACTTACATTACAAGTTTGGACAAATGGTGCTATTAGCCCAGTTGATGCAATTAGTTTAGCAAGTAAAATCTTAATCGCTCACTTTGAAAAATTCTTAACAATTGGTCAAAAAGATTTAGATTCGATTAACTTAGTCAAAGATAAGGAAACCCCATCAGAAGATAAATTTGAAGATTTAACTGTTGAAGATCTCGATTTAAGTGTTAGAAGTTATAACTGCTTAAAACGTGCAGGTATCGCAACTGTTGCTGAGTTAACTCAAAAAACAGAAGCTGAAATGATGAAAGTTAGAAATTTAGGTAGAAAATCACTTAAAGAAGTTAAAGATAAACTTGAAGAAAAAGGTTTAAGCTTCAAAGATGGAAAACCTGAATAATTTAGGAGACTATAATTATGCAAATTGGTAGAAAGAATGTTCATGGTAAGGGTGGTGTAAGATTTAAGACCCCTTATACTAGTAGTAAACATAAAGCACAAATTAGAAATTTATGTACTGAACTTGTCATTTTTGAAAAAGTAACTGTTACTAGAGGAATGGCAAAAGACGTTATTAAACAATTCGATCGTTTAGTAACATATGCTAAAAAAGGTGATTTACATAGTAGAAGACTTGCTGCAAGTATTTTACGTAAATACGATTTAGATAATCAAACTGATGCTTTAACAAAATTATTTAGTGATTTAGCTAAGAGATTTGAAGATCGTAATGGTGGTTATCTCCGTATCTTAAAACTTGAAAATAGAAAAGGTGATAACGCTCCAATGAGATTATTAGTTTTAGCAGACTAATTAATTTACATAAAATCTAAAATAAAGGCACTTATTAAGAGATTAATAGGTGCTTTTTTATTTTAACGAATAGCAATAATAATCAAATATTAATATTTTATGAGATAAAATTAAGATTAAATATTTATCAATGTAATAGTAAGTTTTAAAAATGTAAGATATAAACATAAGGAGCAATATATATGTTAAAAAGGTTTATGCTTTGTTCTTTGGGATTATTATTATCCTTATCTTTATGTTCAAATCAATCCAAAACTGTATTAATTGATGAGAAACCTAAACTTTTAGAGGAAACAAGTGTAAAATTAAAACTTGATAATAAGGAAGAATTGCTTTTAGAGCTGACCGATGTCGAATTTATTTCGATGAAAAATAACGAAACAAATTGGTACGAAGCCAATTTATCAAATATTTATTCAAATAAAGTTAACGTCTTAGAATGCTTATTGTTCGATAACGAAAAAGATTTTTTGGAGATTACTTATTGTGAAAAAAATCAAGATAAAATAGTTAATGATAGATATGAGATTTTAAGTCAAGATATAACAAATAAAATAATAGAAGACGCTGTAATTCTTAATGAAATTAATGAAGATATTATAGCTAGACAGCGTTCTTATTTATTTCAATTGCAAAATGATTTTTACTTATTTAAAAAAGGCTTAAATGGTAAAAATGTATTAGAAGAAAATGCTACTAGAATTAAGCAAAAAACATCAACTGATATATTTCTTGATGCTTTTGATCCAGAAAATGGTAATGATGTTTTTAGGCTTCTTCCAAAGAATGTTTTTATGGTTACGGATAAAATATCATATTTTGGCAAGGAATTTGGTTTTTATATTAAATCTTTGGAAAGCAGCACATCAAATAATATATTTACAAACAAGGGTATTTTTGCTTTAGTAAATATTGAAACAAGGATTCCTAATGCCGGAATAGGTAATAATGGTGAACTTTTATACCGTATTGAAAATCCTCTTATTTATAAATTTACTTATACTTATGATTTTAATACAAATAGCGCAAATATTTTATTTAATGAAAAACTTGAAAAATATTTTTTAACTAATTTTAAATTCGTTTGTCAAATTGAGAATGAAAATGAATTAAATTTTGGTGATACTAATTATAATGTGGACGAAGATTATGGTGATTATTTAACCGGAGTTAGTTATGAGTACAATGCTTGTTCACCTTTAAGATGGGATGAGAATGAATATCCTATTTATGATATAGCCACAACCGCTATAAGTGCGGTGACATTTATTGCTGGAGCAGTTTTTCCACCTTTAGAACTCTTTTGTGATGCTATTGACCTTATTTTATTAGGTTTAGATATTTATAAAATAGCTGAAGAGAGCATTGAGGTATCAAAAAGTAACGAACCATATCGTGAAAAAATTTCATTTGTAAACAATAATTGTCACAAAACTTTAGCTGCAAAAAACGAACAACTATATTTATATGGTTGTATGTTAAGGACAATCGCCGGTCAGCCAACTTATGACGATAATTCTATGCCCGCTTTATACGGAGAAGAAAATTGGGTGGAATTTAAGCCAACAGTTATGTCTGATGCTTATAATCTAAATGGAAGTTCAGAAATGCATTTATACTTTGGCTTTTCTTGCGATTTAGTTGAGGATATTTCCACTAAAAATAAATATGAGTTGAGAAAAATCGATACTTTATCTACTATAACTGATTTTGATACATATCAGTCAAATAAGAAAATGTATGATTTAGATCGAAATTTTAAAATAGCTGATTCAATACAGCTTAAACCTAATGAAACAAGACGTTTTGCACTAGTAGGTTTAAATAATAAATTAAATTATTTTAATTTTAACTTGAGAGGTTCTAAATTTAGAGCAAAAGTATTGGGGTATGAGACGTCTGATTTTTCTTCTCAACCTAAAAAAACTGTTTTTGATTATATAGTTGAAGAAGAATTAACCTGTGGTGCAAGCTTCACATTTAATATTCCAAATGAACTGACTTATGGATTAGAAATTACAAATTTAGCTAATGAATCTGACTTTATCGACTTAGAAATTAGATATCCTGGAGAGGAAATAACGAGAACTGACCAGGTAAATCTTTCAAGCATAACTTTAAATCATAAAGTTGAGTCTGATAACTTAAGTATCCTTTCGTTTGGTATTTTAATTAATTTATTAGATTTAAATTCTTATGAATTTAATGATATTCAAAAAAGTAACATAAATATTACACCTGATAAAAGAGTTGATTTTAAAATTTATGATAATAATGTAAAACTTGAAAATGAAGGAAGTGATAATGGTTATTATGATAGTATCATATATAATGAAAAATATACTTTCGACTTAAAAGATTATTCAAATAATAGAATTAGAATGCCATTAGGATTAAGGTTTAATGTCTCAAGACTTACAACCGAGGTTTCGATTGAAATATCTATAGATACTATAATTAATAATTTAAATTATGTTCCTACTATGAATATTGATGATTTAATTCTAATTTAATGGGGTTTTTATGAAAAAGAAGTTATTATTATCTATTTTGCCATTATTCTTATTATCATCATGCGGAGATATTGTTTTAAAACCAGTTAATGAAGAACCTAAAGAGTATCAAGCAAAAACTTTAGATGAGGCAATTATTGAAGCAGCTTCTAATAATTTAAAAATAAAAGGGACGATGAAATTATATAGGAATAATGGCTATCCTTATGATCTTTATGATATTGAAGCAGTTTATTATCAAAGCGGTGTATGTACGATTAATGGATGGCCATATTATGTTGAAAATAATGAAGTTTATAAATTAGCTCCTAGTGTTGGTTTTAATTTTAAATTTCAAAAAATTGAAGACGATTATCGTCGATTTATAAATCCTTTTAAATTAGCAATTAAAGAAAATAATGAAGTCGTTGATTATGGAAAAGGCTCTTTATCTCATAGTGTGAATACGAAATATTTATCTATAAATGATTATAATGAAATGTATAGTTCAGAATATAATATTGCTTTATTAATGAAATGGAATATTTTTTCTCATTACTTTAATTTCAAAAATATTAAAAATTATAATTTATATACTAACTTTACTGTATATTATGAAAAAGCAGATTGGATTTATAATTTAAGCAAATTTACTTTTTCATTCAAAAATGTTTTAGAAGGAAAAGGTGAATTCGTATTAGAATACGGTAATAGTTTAAAAGATATGTCTAAAGATGAAATTGAAGATAATTTTAATGTAAATATTGATTATTATGAATATCTAGAAGAATTTACTAAAGATGAGCAAGAATATGTTATTAAAAAAACTACTGATTATTATGGTGGACCAATTAAAAATGAAATATATTTAGTAGCAAAGAAAAAGGATTTATATTATATAGAAAATTACGATACTAAAAAATATAGAGTGTTTTATAACGATAATGGAAGTGCAAAAGAAATTTATAGTGTAAATAATGAGTTCCATGTACCTAAAGAGTATTTATTAGATGATCATAATAAACCAATAGATTTTTGTTATTTTGCTAATTCTCAAATTTATAGTGTGGATAATTTTAGTGAAAACTGTGTAAATAATGAGTTTAGGATTTCAAGAAAAGATTATTTTAAAAAATATTCTTTGCTCCCAATTAAATATTTTCAAAACGAACATTCTTGGATTACAGATACGATTATTAGAAATAATATTTACGAATCTAAAAAATACATGGAATATGGAAATTATGATGGAAATTTAATTCCTAATTATATTATAAAAATTTATATAAATAATAGAGAATATGATATAAAAATTCCCTTTTCAATTAATGATTTAATATTCGATTAATATTTATTTAAGATTGCTTTATAAATTTTATTAATTATAATTTTAAGTATACGGAGGCTAACTTTTTTATGGTTAAGAAGTTAAAGAAATATTTTTCAAAAGAAACAGTTATTTTTGTTGCTATTATATTACTTTTCTACATTTTATGGGGAACTGTAAGCTTATTTTGTGATAAAAATAATAGTTTAACTAATAGTGGACATCCAATTTATGCAGTAATAATGAATTTATTTCATATTCCATTTACTAATGCTTATGCTGCTACTTGGGTTCAATTTTTAGTATTCATGTTTTTGATATTTGTTACAACACTTGTATTTGGAATTGTTTTGATTTATTTATTAAAAAATCATCAAAAAATTACTTGGAAATACTATGTTAGTTTAGGAGGAAGTTTCTTAATTAGCTGTTTTGTTCCAATTTTATTAAGTTTTGCTAGATCATTTACTTTTAGTGAAGCATCTATTCAATATGTAACATTTACTGGAACAACCTTTTTAATGACATTAATTACTTTAGTTTTCTTAGTACCAGTCCTTTTATTTATTTACTTTATCATTTATGTTTTAAAGAAATATGTTTTTACAAAGAAAGTATTTGGAGATACATCATTAGAATCTAATAAAATTACTTTAGATAATGGTGATATTATTGATGCTAATGAAGAAATATTTGTTGGACTTAAAAATATTGATAATAACTTTACTAGTGAATTATTTATTCAAGATAACGAATTAACTTTAAAAGAAATAGCTGATAGATTTAGAAATTATTTAGCAGTTAAACACGAATTATATTTTGATATTAAAATAATTAGAGCTTTTATTGGTGCTTTTAGTGCTAGTAGACTTATCATTTTAGAAGGTTTAAGTGGCACAGGTAAATCAAGTTTACCTCGTTATTTTAGTGAATTTATTAATGAGGAAGCTTTCTTTGCTCCTGTTCAAGCAACTTGGAGAGATCGTACCAATTTACTTGGTTATTATAATGATTTTAGTAAAACATTTAAGGAAACTGATTTCCTTTGTCGATTATATAATGCAACATATAGTCCAAATCATTTAAATATAATGGTTTTAGATGAACTTAATCTAAGTAGAATTGAGTACTATTTTGCTGATTTTATATCGATTCTTGAATATCCTAGCGAAGAATGGAAAATTACTTTAATGCATTTACCACAAAATTATGTTGAACCTGAACATTTAACTAATGGTGTTTTAAAAATTAACGAAAATACATTCTTTGTTGGAACAGCCAATAAAGATGATTCAACTTATTTAATCACTGATAAAGTTTATGATAGAGCAATGGTTCTTGATTTTGAAGATCGTAATGAACCATTTGAAGTTATTGGAGGAAGTGATTCAATCTCCTTATCTTATACGAGATTGATGGAATTATTTAAAGAAGCTCAAGAGAATAAGGAATATCAATTTAATAAAGAAGATTATGAAAAATTCCGTAAAATATGTGATTTTACTTATGAA
Organism: uncultured Bacilli bacterium; assembly: GCA_944368975.1. GTDB lineage: Bacteria > Bacillota_I > Bacilli_A > RFN20 > CAG-826 > Onthovivens. The sequence continues at coordinate 40,234 of CALVXI010000005.1, forward strand.
ACATTTGATATCACTTTTGGTAATCGTATCATGAATCAAATTAAAGATTTTGTTCCAACATTTGTTAGCTTAGGAGGAACAAAAGAAGAAGCTCTTGATATAATGTTTAGTAAGAAGATTCTTCGTAAAGTTGAAGGTCGTTATGAAGATTATATTTATAATGGATTATCTAAACTTCTTAATTTAATTAATAAAACATATGGTAAAGGTGTATTTACTTTAACAGAAAGAGCAATTACTAACTTATTAAAGAAAGTTAAATAATATGATTTCTAATAGTAACATTAAATTTTTAGAGAATTTTAATCTTTCGCTTAAGAAATTTTATCCAAATGGAAAAATCAGCTTTTATAATCTTAATGAAAAGATAAAAAAAGAAGAGATTAAAGCTTATGGTAAAACAATTAATCGTATTAATTTTGGATTAATTGATGAAATTAATAATGTTATTAAAGAAATTTCTAGAATATGTAGTGCTCCTTTAATTAGTGTTAAATATCTTGATGAGATTGTTAAAATTGAAAGTGCGACGAATATAAATGAAGAATCAATAAAAGAAACAATTAATGATTCTAGTTTATGGAAAATTCGAAATCAAAAACCTGAACCTGAAAAGTCTCATAATAATTTAATTGAAGAAAATTATGCTACTTATGAAAATTGTTTTATTAAATTATTAATAGATAAAATTGAAGGAATTTTACGTTATTATGAAGGAAGTATTTTTTCTAAAATAAAAACTATTGGAAGCTATTTTAATTCTCTTGAATTAGGGTTTTCTAAATTTTCAGTCTTTAATAATTATTCAATTAAAGATTTAACAAAGAAAGCAATTTTAGATAAAGGAAACTCAAAATATTTTGAATATTATAAGAAAACCCTGCAAATCCTTAATAAAATTAAGATTTTTAAAAGTTCTTTACTTTATAAAGAATGCTCAAGAGTTAAAGATATAGATCCAAATATTCATTTAACTAATATCTTATCAAAAAATTATTCTTATAATTATTGCTTTAAATTTTATATTAATAAGATACTTCGTAATTATGAAAAAACTACAGAAATAAATTATTATAATTATGCCTTAATTAGATTACTAATCTCTTTATTCGATAATGGTTTTTCATTTAAAGAACCTAATAGTGTTTTAACATTATATTCAGACAACGATAATATTTTAAGATTTGATAATATTAAACTTATTAAGAATGGTGTTAATTTAACTATTAGATCATTAAATGAATTAGATATCGAATTTGAGACTAATCTTGATTTTAGTTATTATAGTTTTATTAAAAATAAAAATCTTAAAAATAAAAGAGCTAATAAACTTCATTTAATATTTAGACCAAGTTTATCAAATATTTTTGATTATGAAGAATTAAATAATTTAAATACTTACTACATTTTATTTAATACAGATGGACTATTTAATAAAAACATAGTTTTAGTTAATGATAAAAAAGATCTCGACATTACTTTAAATAATTTTGTTAATACATTAGCTTTTATGATTGAAGGATCGAATGAAATATATTCAAAGAAATGTCCTATTTGTGGAAGTGATTTAATTAATGAAGTAGATGGCGATTATACTTGTGAAAATTGTGATTCAAATTATTCTTTATTAAAAAATAAAAGAAAAGAATTTGTTTATATTAAAAGATTTAATCGTTAAATATGATCTTATATTTTAAAGTTACTAATTTTAAATCAATAAAAGAAACTGAAATTTCTTTTATTAGTAGTAATTCTTTAAATACTCACTTAGATCATATTTATCATTTAAACAAATTTAATATTAATAAATTTGGAGTCCTTTTTGGACCCAATGGAAGTGGTAAATCAAACTTAATTAAAGCTTTATCAACTTTAAAAGATATAGTACTTCATAAAAATATAGATGAAAAATATAAATATAGTTTTAATAAGAATGATTTAAATAATAAAGATTTAGATTCCATATTTAATATTATTTTTTCATTAGAAGATAAAATATATGAATATAAATTAACTTTAAATTTCTTTAATTTAAAGTTAATTAAAGAAGAACTGAATGAAATTAAAGATGATATTTATAATATCTATTCAGTAAATAATGAAATAAAACTAGATAATTATGAAGCATATAAATTCTTTAAAGAACACTTAATTATTTATAGCGCTCGATATAATGTAATTAAAACTAATTTATTTAATAAAAGAGAAATTAATAAATTATTAACATATTTAAATTTATTTCAAACTAAAATAATTGATATTAATCTAGTTAATTCCTCTAAGAAAGAGGTTAAAAATTATTTACCACCTTATTTTTATAAAACACTTGATAAGATGATTAATAGCTTAAATAAAGATGAAACTTTATCTATTAATATTGGGTTTAATTTCTTTTTAATTCATAATAAAAAAGTTAAAAAAATAACCAATAAACATGCAAAACTCGATTATTTTATTGAATATCAAGAAGAAAGTGATGGTATTAGTAGATTATTTTCATTATGTTTAATGCTATTTAATATTAAGAAAGATAATGTAATTTTAATAGATGAAATAGATAAATCTTTACATCAAAAATTATCAATATTAGTAACTAAATACTTTATTAATGAAGTCAGTAAACTTAATTCACAACTTATATTTTCTTCTCATAATACGCTTTTACTTGATAAAGAATATTTTAAAGAAGATGAAATTTATTTCTTAGAAAAATCAAAATTAGAAAATTCTAAATTATATTCATTAATTGATTTTGAATTAGATAACAATGAATATTTAAAAAATTATCAAGAAGGACGATATGGAGCAATTCCTAAATAAATATGATTTATCCATTTTTACTTAATAGAAGTGATTCAACTATGAAAATAAAAAGAAATATTTATTTTTTAGTCGAAGGAAAAAATACCGAACAATATTATTTTGATAGTTTAATTAATGAGTCTAGTTTTGATCCTTATGACAATATTAATTTCTTTTCATTTACAAAATTAGGTAATGATGAAGGATTAACTCAACCTCGAAAAATGCTTGAAAAAGCTAATGAATATGCAAACGATAAGAAAAATAAATTTAATAAAAATATCGATGTAATCTATGTTATTTTTGATTTAGATGTCTTTAATAATGATCAAAGTGAAATAAATAAATTACTTAAATATAAGAAAAAATATATAAGGTTAGGTTTTTCAAATCCAGCTTTTGAATTATTCTTATTACTCCATTTAGATGATGCATATAATAAATATATAAAGAAGAATAAGAAAAATATTTTATTAAATAATTATGTTAACGGTAAAAGATTTGTTAATAATTTAGTTTATGAAATAACCGGTGTAAACACTAAAAAAAGTGAAAAGGTTGGTCTATTTGCTTTAAATTTTAAAAATGCGATTAAAGAAGAGAAAAAAATAAATGAAAAATTTTCTTATAGTGGTAGTAAAGTAACTTCAAATATCGGTAAAATTATTGAATCTTTAATGGAAAAGTAATATTTATTTACAATTTCTTTACTAAAATTTACTTATCTTTGATTTTTTAAGTATCCTTCTTTTAATCATAATTTATGTGTTTAAAAGGAGAAACGAAAAATGAAAAAAATTAGTGGTGTATTCGTATTAGGACTTGCAGCAATGACTTTACTTAGCTGTGGTCCACAAGGATTTGATACTTCAAGTGATATTAAACTTTACACAAGAGACACCGATAGTGGTACAAGAGATGGATTTTTTACAAAAATTGGATTAGAAAAAGCTAAAGCAGATAACGCTCCACTTAAAACTGGAATTGTTACAGTTGATAGTAATGGAAGTATGATGAATTCAGTTGGAAACGATATGTATGGAATTGGTTATATTTCTTTATCAACATTATCTGAAAGCGATGCTATTAAAGGATTAAGCTATAACGGAGTTGAACCAACCGAAGCAAATGTTTTAAATGAAACTTATGGCTTAACAAGAAACTTTAATTATATTACTCGTAAACCTGGAGATTATTCTAGTACTGATGTTGAAGCTGTTGTTAATGCATTCATCGATTATACATTCTCTTTTGAAGGTTATACAATCATGAAAGGAGAACACGGTATTGTTGAAATCCCATCAGATGTAAAACATTGGTCTGAAATTGCTAGTCAACATGCTATTATGCAAAGAACTGATTTAAATTTAACAATTAATGTTGGTGGTTCAACTAGCGTTAGTGGTATGGCTCAAGCATTAACTACTGCTTTTAGTAGTTTATTCCCATCAGGATCAACAGTTAAATTTAATCATAATCATACTGGAAGTGGTGATGCTTATAAAAATACTCAAGGTGGAAAAGGCTTAGATATTGGTTATTTAAGTAGAGAATTAGAAAGTAGTGAACAAGCTGTGGAAGGTACAAGCGGTTATATGTGTACTGATGCTATTGTTACAATTGTAAATAGCGAAAATCCATTAGATAACATTACAAATACTCAATTAGTTGATATGTATGGTCTTAATGGTGAAACAGTTACTTGGTCACAATTAATTACTGAATAATTTACAATTTCTTTACATATATTTACTTTTCACTGATTTTTACATATTACATTAAATTGTAAAGTAATGTCATGAAAACGTTAAACGAAGAAAAAGTAATCAAAAACTCAAATAGAAAGGCTATGATTGATAAAATTGTAGGCTTTCTTTTTTTGTTTGTGTGTATTATAAGCGCTAGTATTATCATTTTTACAATCTTTTTTATAATTTATGAAGGAATTAATCCATTTGTAAATCAATACACACTAGATGATGGGACGATTGGAAATCAAAATTTTTGGGGATTTTTAACTGGTTTAAGTTATGGCGAAAGTAATTATGGTAGTTTATTTTTAGTAATTAACACGCTTTATGTAACTTTATTATCAGCAATAATTTCTATTCCAGTATCAATTTTAACAAGTATTTTTATAACAAGAATTGCTCCAAAAATAATTGGTGAAGTATTTAAAACTGGAATTGAAATATTAGCGAGTGTTCCTAGTGTAATTTATGGTTTATTTGGAATGGGCGTTATTTGTCCTCTTATAAGAGATTTAGCTTATGGTATTGGAATTCAAACTTCTGGCGGATTAAGTGTTATTAGTGGAGCGATAGTTTTAGCAATGATGTCGATTCCAACTATTACTTTAGTTAGTATCACCTCTATTCAAAGTGTTAGTAAAAGTTTTATCGAAGGAAGTTTAGCTTTAGGTGCTACAAATAGTGAAACAAACTTTAAAGTTGTTCTTAAAGGAGCAACAAGCGGAATTATTTCTGGAATTATTTTAGGTATAGGGAGAGCCTTAGGTGAAGCTACCGCCGTAAGTTTAGTTATAGGTAATGCCTTTAGTGGACCTACATTTAATATTTTTGGTATATCAAGCACTTTAACTTCAATTATGATGTTAGGTATAGGAGAAGCTACTGGATTAAGTTATGACATTAGATTTAGTCTAGGTATTATGTTAATGCTTATTATTGTCATTATTAACTTAATATTAAATTATGTTAAGAATAAAATTACTAATCCATTTAAGAAAGAAAATAAAGTATTAGCTTATGTTAAAGATGGCGTAATTTATTTAAAAGCTTACTTTAATAAAAATAAAAATAACGATAATGAGGAAAATAAAAATGAAACTAAAGATGAAAATAAGTAATCCTTTTAAATTTGACGATGGAATGAGTAGAAAAAGAAGATTTAAAGATATTTTTCGTAATGCTTCAACTTTAATTTTCTCTTTATTAACTTTAGTTACACTTATTTATATTATTGTTTACATTTTTGCAAATGGAAGCTCTACTTTAAGTTGGCAATTTATTACAAGTGATTATCAAGAAGTAAGTACATCATTATATTCACGTAGCGATTTAAATTTTGATGATCGAACATTTGATTTTAATGAAGATGGTGGTGAAATCAGTGAAAAATGGGGTGTTCAATTAGTTGATGGTGAAAATAATTTAGGCGAACACGTCGTTTATTTTTTAGAAGTAGCTGATAATTCTTACTTTAATGAATTAGTTATCGGTTCTAATACTGCTACGGAAACATATAATAACTATGACGGACAATATATTAGTAATCTTTCTTTAAGAGTTGATGAACAAATTATTACATTAAGTTCAAGAGATAGTGCTAGTGATATTGTAAATTATCTAGATCAATCGAATGAAATAATGTTTATGGAAATATGCACTGTTGGTGGTGGCATTAGAGGGAGTTTATTAACAACAATTTACTTAATTTTAATTACATTAATAATCGCTATACCTTTAGGAGTTTGTGCAGCAATATATCTAGCGTTATATGCTAAGAAAAATAAATTTACAATGATTTTAAGAAGTTTAATAGATATGACAAGTGCAATACCTTCAATTATTTTTGGTTTTATTGGCGCTCTTGTCTTTATACCATTTATGAATGCTGTGAGTGGAAGTAATGGAGGAAGTATTCTTAGTGGTGCTTTAACTTTAACCATTATGTTAATTTCAACAATCGTTAAAACGACTGAAGAAAGTATTATTGCTTTACCTAAAGGTTATATGGATAGTTCATTAGCGTTAGGAGCAAGTAGAACTGAAACAGTATTTAAAATAATTTTACCTAATGCTTTACCTGGTATTATTACATCAATTATTTTATCAATTGGTAGAATTATTGGAGAAAGTGCAGCATTAGTATTTGCTATTGGTGTTTCAATTCAAGATAATATTAGTTTAACTGGATCATCAACGTCACTTGCAGTACATATTTGGAGTTTACTTAAATTAGAAAATCCTAATTATGATGCAGCATGTGCAATCTCAATAATTATTCTATGTATAGTCTTAGTTTTATGCTTATTAACAAAGATTATTTCTTATAGATTTAATAAGAAATTTAAAAGGAGCTAATAAAAATGGAAGAAAATCAAGTCGTATTTAGTGTTAAAAATTTAAATTTATATTATGGAGATAAAAAAGCTTTAAATAATATTTCTTTAGATATTTATAAAAATAAAGTTACTGCTTTTATTGGTCCTTCTGGATGTGGTAAATCAACATTTTTAAGATGTTTTAATCGTATGAATGATTTAATTGAAAACTGTAAAGTTGAAGGAGAAATTCTACTTAATGGAAAAAATATTTTAGAAGTAAATCCAATATATTTAAGAACAAAAGTAGGAATGGTTTTTCAGCAGCCAAATCCTTTTCCAATGTCAATCTATAACAATGTTATCTATGGGTTAAAATGCCAAGGAATTAAAAATAAAAAAGAATTAATGGAGATTTGCATAGATTCTTTAGAAAAAAGCGCCTTAATTAATGAAGTTAAAGAAAGATTAAAAGATAATGCTTTAGCTCTTAGTGGTGGTCAACAACAACGTTTATGTATAGCTAGATGCATCGCTTTATCTCCAGAAGTTATATTAATGGATGAGCCTACAAGCGCTCTTGATCCTATCGCTACAAGTAAAATTGAAGAATTAATTAGAGAACTTAAAAAAGATTATACAATAATAATTGTTACTCATAATATGCAACAAGCAACTAGAATTAGTGATTATACTGCTTTCTTTATGCTTGGTGACTTAGTTGAATATAATAAAACAGAAGAATTTTTTGCTCATCCTCAAGATAAAAGAAGTGATGATTATATTAGTGGTAAATTTAGTTAATAAGGAGAAAGTTTATGCTTAAAGATGAATTAATTAATGAACTAAAAATTAAATGTATTAAGATGATGGAATTAACATTTAATGATGTTAATATTGCTTTAGAAGCAATTAAAAATCATACAACTAATAAAGTTAATGATGATACAATTGATAATTATCATATGGAAATTGAAAGTGAATGCTTAAAAATTCTTCTAAAAGAACAAGTTTATTCTAAAGATCTAAGAATTGTTACAGGTATTTTAAAATTAGTAGATGATATTGAAAGAATTGGTGATCATGCTGAAGATTTATTATGGTGTAATTCAAAATTATCTACTGAAGAAAAGTTTATCGAAATTAAAAATTTAGATATTTTACTTAGTGAAATTAGTGAAATGGTGACATTAACTTTAAAAAGTTATCTTACTGAAGATATTGAGTTAGCAAATAAATTAATTCAAAGCGATGATAATATTGATAAATTATATTTAAAAGTTTTAGATGAATTAGAAGAAAAGAAAACATTAGCAAAAGATCAAAATTTAATTATTTATGATACATTAATAAGTAAATATTTAGAAAGAATTGCTGATCATTTAGTTAATATTAATGAATGGATTGTGTATATCAAAAATGGTTATTATAAATCGAAAGTGATATTATAAGATTATGAAAAAATTAATTTATTCAGTAGAAGACGATAAAGATATAGCCTATATTATCAAAATAGCTCTTGAAAATGCTAACTATGAAGTTAAAAGTTTTGATAATGGCGAAGATTTCTTAAAAGAATTTAATAAAGTTAAACCTAACTTAATTCTTTTAGATATGATGTTACCTAAAATTCAAGGTGCAGATTTGCTTAAAATAATTCGTAAAGATGAAGCTAATAATGATATCGATATTATTATCATAAGTGCTAATAAATTAGTTAGTGATAAAGTTAATGGATTAAATTTAGGAGCTGATGATTATATTGCTAAGCCATTTGATTTACTTGAACTTGTTAGTCGAGTTAATGCTAGATTTAGAAAAAATAAATCTAAAATATATAAAATTAAAGATATTTTAATAAATGAAGAAAAAAGATTAGTGACTAAGCAAGATGAAGTAATAAGATTAACAAATAGTGAATTTGATATTTTATTAACTTTAGCAAAAGCTAATGGTGATATTGTTAGTAGAGAATCTTTAATGAATACTTTATGGGGTGAAAGTGAAGCTTATGAATCAAGAACCATCGATATGCATATCGGTGCTATAAGAAAAAAACTTAAAGATAAAGATATAATTTTAACAATACATGGACATGGGTATCGACTAAATGAATAAAAAAAGTTTAGTTTTGCAGGATTTTTTATTTTTTATAACTACTTTTTTAATTTTTATTATCTCGATAAGTTTAGTTTTAACTTATTCAAGAAAAGAAAGTGATGATAATTTAGTTCACTATTCTGAGATTGTTTTAGCTTTGTATGATGAAGAAAATAATGACTATAGTGAAGTTGATAAAACTTTTAATGAATCAATAGATATAAGAGTAACTATTTTAAACGGAAGTAATGGAGATGTTATCTATGATAATAATCCTAACTATAATCAAGAAGAAAATCGTTTAAATGAATTTCTTAATTATGCTGATAAAGGAATTTATGAAAAATACTCTTTAACTTTAAATGAAAAAATGTTTTATTTAGTTAGAAGTGATGATTCTAACTATATTCGTGTTGGTATTTTAAAATCTGAGGTAATGGAAGTTACAAATAATATAGCTTTATATGGATCTATTAGTTTAATTTTATTAAATGTTATTTATTTTATTCTTTCTTATTTATACTTTAAAAAGAATATTGATACGTTAAAAGAAGAAGTAATTAAGCTTGATAGTTTAGTTAATCCACAAAGTTTTATTAAAGATTTTGATATTCAAGATCTTAAAAATACTATGTCAAAATCTTATACCTTAATTAATGAACAAATTAATGAAGTTAAAAGTGAAAAAGAAAAATATGAATTTATATTAAATAATATTTCTGAAGGTTTCATTGTTTTAGATCTTAATTACAATATTATTCAGATTAATAAATATGCCTTAAATATATTCAATAAGAATTTTAATGAAGTATATGGTCATAATATTGTTTATTTATATAATGCTTCAAATTTATTAAATAATATTGAGAAAATGGATAAAACATTTAAATCATTTAAAGAGAAAATAGATGAAAGAATTTATGAATTTGAAATTAATAAAATTACATTTAATAATATTAATCTAATTGCAATCTTATTTATTGATATAACAAATGAAGAAAATACAGAGATAATGAAAAAAGAGTTTTTTGCTAATGCTTCACATGAATTAAAATCACCTTTAACTTCAATTATCGGATATCAAGAATTAATTAAAGAAGGAATAATTAAAGATAATAACGAGATTAAAAATATAAGTGAAAAAACTCTTAAAGAATCTATAAGAATGAAAAATATTGTTTTAGATATGCTTGAATTATCGAAACTTGAAAGTAAAGAAGTTAAAGAAATTGAAAGACTAAATTTAAAAGAAATTATTGAAGATATAATTAGTTCAAATGAAGTCTTAATTAAGCAAAAAAATATCAAAATCACTGCAAATCTCAAGGATTTTTATATAAATTCATCTTTTGAGGATATTCAAAAGTTATTATCTAATATTATCTCTAATGCGATAAATTATAATAATATTAATGGTGAAATAGAGTTAATTTTAAAAGATAATTCATTTATATGTAAAGATAATGGAATAGGAATTAAAAAAGAAGATTTACCACGAATTTTTGAAAGATTTTATCGAGTTGATAAATCTAGAAGTAAGGAAAATAGTGGCACTGGTTTAGGTTTAGCAATTGTAAAACATATTTGTCTTAATTATCATTATAAAATTAAAGTTGATTCTAAATTTGGTTTAGGAACCACATTTACTATAATTTTTAAATAACTTTTTATATTCTTTATTTTAATATAATATAAATACATGAAAAAATTTTTATCTAAATTAGATTTTAAAATGTTAATTATTTTATTGAGTTTTTTAATAAATCTAATTTACTTAGGCTATATGTTTTTACCCTTAATAAAAGCCGATAATACTTTTTATTTTTCAATGTTTGATTTAGCAATTGGTTATAATAAAGTAAATAATTCGTTTAATGGAAATTATATTAATATATTTTCTATCCTCAATTTGATTTTTACTTTTATCTCCCTAATTTTAGGAACTATATATTTGTGTTTAATATTTTTTAAGAAGAAAGAAGTATATAAATTACTTATTGCCTATTTTCAAACTATGGGTGTAAGTGGATTAATAACCTTATTAATTAAAACTGATTCTACTGGTTTAATTTACGATAGTTACGCTTATTCTAATTTAATATATTTGATAGGAGCTTTAAAAGTAGTAATCTGGGTTTTCTTTTTTATTAATCATTATTTTGGATTTAAAAGTAAAAAATATTAATAAGATAACTAATTAGAGCATTTTTTAATTAAAATTTAACTTTAAAATATCTAAAAAAGTTAATTTATTTTTTTAGCACTCTACTATTGCAATTGCTAAAAATAGTATTACAATATTATTCAGTTGGAGGTAATCAAAATGATTAAACCATTAAGAAATTATTGTTTATTAAAGAAAGAAAAAATCGAAAAAGAAACTAAATTTGGAGATATTATAATCTCTACTAAAAAAGATAATGGCACTGTTTCAAAAATAATTAGTGTTGGAGAAGATGTTAAAAATCCATTATTAAAAGAAGGCGCAAGAGTTATATATAAAGAATATTCAACAACTTCATATAAAGAAAATGATGAAGAATATTTATTAATTAAAGATGAAGATATTCTTGCAGTTATTGAATAAGGAGATAAATAATTTATGGCAAAAATTGTTAGATATGGAAAAGAAGCTAGAACTAGAATGGTAAAAGGAGTCGATGTTTTAGCTGATACCGTTAAAATCACATTAGGACCAAAAGGAAGAAATGTTGTTTTAGATAAAGGATATGGTTCACCACTTATTACTAATGATGGTGTTACTATTGCTAAAGAAATTGAACTTGAAGATAACTTCATGAATATGGGTGCTAAACTTGTTTATGAAGTTGCTAATAAAACTAATGATATTGCAGGCGATGGAACAACAACCGCTACAGTTTTAGCTCAATCAATGATTCATAAAGGAATTGATTATGTTAATAAAGGTAGTAACCCAGTATTTCTTAGAGAAGGTATTGAAAGAGCTGGTAAAGAAGTTGCTGATTATTTATTAGCTCACACTAAATTAATTGAAACAAGTAAAGACATTGCTAGTGTTGCAACAATTTCTAGTGGAAACACTGAAATTGGTGAAGAAATTGCTAAAGCAATGGAACTTGTTGGTAAAAATGGTGTTATTACAGTAGATGAATCTAAAGGATTTGATACCGAACTTGAAGTCGTTAAAGGTTTACAATACGATAAAGGTTATATTTCACCATATATGGTTACTGATAGAGATAAGATGGTCGCTGAACTTGAAGATGCTTATATCTTAGTAACTGATCAAAAATTAAATAATATTCAAGATGTATTACCAGTCCTTCAAAGTGTTGTCGAAGAACATAAACCTTTATTAATCATCGCTGATGATGTTGATAATGATGTTACATCAACCTTAATTGTAAATAAATTAAGAGGAACATTTAATGTTGTTGCAACTAAAGCTCCTGAATTTGGTGATAATCAAAAGAACATCTTAGAAGATATTGCTATTTTAACTGGTGCTAAATTCTATTCTAAAGATTTAAATATGGAACTTAAAAACTGCACCATTGAAGATTTAGGTAAAGCTAAAAAGATTACAATTACTAAAGATAACACAACAATTATTGATGGTTGTGGTGAAAAAGAGCAAATTGAAGCTCGTATTAATGAGCTTAATGCCCAAGCTAGTAATTCAAAGAGCGACTTTGATAAAAAGAAATATCAAGAAAGAGCCGCTAAACTTAGTGGTGGAGTTGCTGTGATTAAAGTTGGCGCAACAACTGAAAGTGAATTAAAAGAAAAGAAACTTAGAATTGAAGATGCTTTAAATGCTACAAAAGCTGCTGTTAGTGAAGGTATTGTTATCGGTGGCGGTGCTGCTTTAATGAATGCTCAAAAAGCTTTAAAAGATAAACTTAAAGATCGTAATCAAGATATTCAAAGAGGTATTAGTGTTGTTTTAGATTCTTTAAGTGCTCCACTTTATCAAATTGCTGAAAATGCTGGATTTAATGGTGATGCAATTGTTTTAAAACAAACTCATCAAAAAGAGAACGTTGGCTTTGATGCTAAAGAAGGTAAATGGTGTAACTTACTTGAAAGTGGTATCGTTGATCCAACTAAGGTTAGTAGAAGCGCAGTCTTAAATGCTAGTAGCATTAGTGCTTTATTTATTACAACTGAAGCTGGTGTAAGTGAAATAAAGAAAGACGAAAAAGAAGATTCTGCTAATGAAGATATGGGTGGAATGTATTAATAATTTCTAACCTATTAATTATTAGATAATAACTAAGAGCTAATAAGGTAACTAACCAAGTTAGCTCTTTTCTTTTTAGTTAAATCTAACTTTTAATACACAATGACTAGATGAGTGTGTATCAAAAGTTAGAAGATTAAGTTTTTCCTTTTTGATACACAAATACCTTATTAATGAGTATCATAAGTTTGATTTTTAATGTTGCTTTTTATATAATTTTATTGAGGCAAATATGACGAATTTTCTACTTATTGAATCTATTATTAATAAAAATGATGGTGTTGCTAAAACATCAGATTTTATTGCTGCTGGTATTAATAAATACGAAATTTCAAAATTACTTTCCAATAATAAAATTGAAAGAATTACTAATGGTTATTATAAATTAGGGAATGAATTTTTAGATTTTGGTCAAGTTTTAAAGGCTTATTTACCAGAAGGAATACTTTTTCTTGAAACTGCCCTATATTATTATTTTTATTCAGATTATACTCCACGTAAATTTTCGATTGCTGTCCCTAGAAATATTTCAAAGAATCGTTTAAAGAAAATTCCTATGCCTGCGAAATATTTTTATATTAGTGAAAATATTTTTGAACTAGGTTTAACAACTATGGAAATTGATGGAAGAGAACTAAGAATTTATGATCGAGAAAGAACAATATGTGACTGTTTTAAATATAAAAATAAAATTGATATTGAAACTTTTATTAAAGCAATAAAAGCTTATGCTTATGATGAAAATAATAATATAACACGATTAATTTCTTATTCAAAACAACTTGGTGTATATAATCAAGTAATTGAAACTATGAGGATTTTATTAAATGACTGATAAAGGCGCCTCTGTTCTTGCTTTACTTAAACAAAATAGCAGATAAAATTGTTAATACTCAAAATTATTTACAACTTTTCTGTGAGGAGGAGTTTATTAGAAGGTTATCTAAATCTAAATATGCAGATAACTTTATATTAAAAGGTGGATTTTTCTTATATTGTTTGACGAATTTTGATAGTCGAGTTACTTACGATATAGATTTCCTTTTGAGTAAAATCCCTAATGATGAAGAAAAATTGAAAGAAATTTTTAATAGAAATTATTTCAACACAAAGTGGTAATGACTTTATTAGTTTTGAAATACGTAAGATTAGTAAAATTAATCTTCAGATGAAATATCACGGTTTAAGTGTTTCACTTGTAGGAAAGATTAAAAATACTAAAACACCTTTTAATATTGATTTTGGTGTTGGTGATATCATTTTTCCAAGTATAGAAAAAAGAAAATTACCAACTCAATTAAAAAATTTTGATAGACCAATTGTTAATACTTATTCAATTGAATCAACAATTGCAGAAAAGATAGATTCGATATTACATTTAAAAGATTCGACTAGTAGAATGAAAGATTTTTTTGACATTTATTATTTAAGTTTTCACTTCGATTTTGAAGGCAGTAATTTAATTGGTGCTTTCAAAACAACTTTTATAAATAGAAACAGGAAATTCAATATTAGTGACTTTAATTGTGTATTAAATTTATATAAGAACAATGATTTATGCAAATTATGGCAAGCTTTTATTAATAAAGTTAATATAACCAATATTAGTTTTAAAGAAGTATTATTTTATATTTATAACTTTTTACATGAACCACTAGAGTGTTTATTTAATGATAAACCATTTAATAAACACTGGAATTCATCTTTATATAAATGGAACTAATTAAAATTGTTATTACAATGATTAACTTTAATATATAATTATGTAGCAGTAATTAATGAGGTAAAAAAATGAAGATTGTTTGTCCATATTGTGAAAAAGTAAATGATGTAAGTAAAGGTGCATTAAGTTGTACTTGTAGTGCATGTAATACGACATTTGATATAACTGAAGGTAAAAAGAAAACTTTAGCTAAACTTAAGGAACTTCAAACTGGTGCATATAATTGTTTATATCGAACCCAAAATTTTGATATGGCAATTAAATGTTATGAAGAAGCTTTATTAATTAAACCAAATGATTTAAGTTCAATTATTGGAATATGTTTAGCGATTACTTCTTTATCAACATTTAGTAAAACTCGTTTTGATGAAGTTATACCAACGATTGAAAAATATGAAGTTTATTTAAATGTTGAAAATACAGTTATCTTCCTTCATTTTATGATGGATATGTTTAATCAATTTGATTTTTATTATAAAGAAAGTGATACACGACTTATTAAAGATAACACATATATAAATAGAGATTATTTTGATGTTTATCTTAAAACATTAAAAGATATTAAAGAAATTCTTAATTACTTTAAAGAATCTTTTGATATTATGGATCAAGAAGAACTTAAGGCTTTTAAAGTTGATCATCCTTCATTTATAGAAAGATTTGATGAGCAAGAAAAAGAAGTAAATGATAGATTAAATAAAATTTATAATGTTAATAAAGTAGGTGATATTGAAGTTAAAGACGGAGAAGTAACTTTATTAAATAAAAATGTTGTAACACTTGATGTTGATTATATTAATGATGAAAATATGATTAAAGAAAATAAAGAAGGAAAGTTATATCAAAAAATATTTATTCCTTTAACTTTAATCTTTTTATTAATAGGTATTATTTTATTTATTTGCTATGCTGCTATGGGCGAAATTGCTTTATTAATTTCAGCTTGTATTTCTTTAGTTATTGGTGGAGGAAGTTACTTAGCTTTTTATTTATTAGCAAAGAAAACATTAAAATAGTTGAGATTTAGAGGCTTTTTAGATTAAATTACTACTTTTTAAATAATTAATTAACTTATTAAACGCTATTCCTCGATGAGAAATAGCGTTTTTTTCTTCATCTTTCAATGTGCTTACTGGTTCATTAAGTCCATCTGGAATAAAAATAGGATCATAACCAAACCCATTACCTGTAACTATTTTATCAGAGATTCTTCCTTTAAATTCACCTTTAAAAACTAATGGTATATCTATTAAATTAACTAAAGTAATAACACAGGTAAACATTGCTTTACTATTAGGACAAGTTTTAACTAACATTTCATTTGTTTTTTCTTGTCCACCATTATTTATAGCATAGCGGTGTGTATAAATTCCTGGAAAATGTTCACCAAGAGCTTCAATTTCTATTCCTGAATCATCAGCAATAATAGGTAAAGTTGTATAATCTTTAATAGCTAAAGCTTTAATTAATGAATTTTCTTCAAAAGTTTGGCCATTTTCAATTATTTCATTATGAAAATTAATATCATTTAAACTTAAAAATTTAATATTAAGACCTTTCACCATCTCTTGATATTCTTTTACTTTATGATCATTACTTGTTGCAATTACTATTTCCATAAGCTTACCTCACGAGTAAGTAGTTTATCATTTTCTTATGTAATTTAAAGTAAATTCTAAAAATGAAAAGTGGCATTTTTTAGGTAAAAGTTGAAATAAGTGGCACAAATAGAAAAATTAGAATACGAAAAGAAACTTACTTATTAAACTTGAAGAGTGGCTAAATAAGCCTAACAAGAATGGTTTATTTATTTTAGGTGTTAGGCAGTCGGTAAAACTTATTTAGTTAGAGAATTTGCTTCTAAACATTTTGATAAAAATCATTTTATTGAAATTAATTTTGAATTAAATAATATTTAAGATTATTAGTTTCTTTAAGAATGTTATTTTTTTGTTATTTAATTAACTCATACCGTTTAACTAAAGATTCATCTCCTTTTAAAGTTAGATCTACATATTCTTTAATTTTCTTTAAATACATATTAGTTTTCTTTAGGTAGTTTAAAACTCTTAACCATTCAAAGCCGTTATCTTCAAAGACTCTAATTCCATTAATTCTTTTAATATTAGGTAATAATTCTTTCTTATCATAATACCTAATGGTTTAAGGATTAATATTTATTAATTTAGAAATTTCACTAATTGTATAGCTCATATTTAAATAATAAGACTTTAACCATACTTTAAGAAAACATCTAAAATTATCTAATAATTGATTATTTGCACAAAAAAATATAAAATTTGTGCAAAGGAGGAAGCATATGCACAAATTACCATATAATTTAATCATTAATAATATCGAAATTTTCAAAGCGTTAATTAAGGCGAATTCAAAGTTAGGCGAACTGAATGGAATTTTAAATACATTACCTAATCCAAATGTAATTTTAAATGCAGTGATTTTAGGTGAAGCCAAAGAATCAAGTGATATTGAAAATATTGTGACAACTTTTGATGAAATTTTTAAAGAACTTACTTTAAAAAATCAAAGTGCATCTTCAAAAGAAGTAGTTCATTATAAAGAAGCTATTTTGTATGGATATAATAAAGTTATTAAAAATGGTTTTATTAACACAAAACTTTTAGAAGAAATACATCATATAATTGAACCAAATGTAGGTGGAATTAGAAAAATTCCAGGTACAGTAATTATTAACACTAAAACTAAAGAAATTTTACATGAACCTCCTCAAAATGAAGTCGAAATAAGAGATTATTTAACTAATTTAGAAAAATATATTAATTATGATGATTTAGATGATATTGATGATTTAGTTAAAATGGCTTTAATACATTTTCAATTTGAATCAATTCGTCCTTTTTATGATGGAAATGGTAGAACAGGAAGAATCTTAAATGTACTTTATTTAATATTAAAGAAAAAGTTATCTTTACCAGTTTTATATTTATCTAAATACATAAATTCTAATAAGAGTCTTTATTATGACTGTTTAAATAAAACTCAAAAAGATTTAAAAAATATTGTTGATTATATTATTTATGTTGTAAACGGCGTCTATGAGACATGTATTTTTACAATTGATTTTATTAGAAAGTTTAATAAGGTAATGGAAGAATGTGGTACTTTAATTCAACAAAAAGCTCCAAAATTATATTCAAAAGATTTAGTGGAATACCTCTTTTTTGATTTTTATACAAAAAACGAATATTTTAGAGAAAAACTTTCAATATCAAGAAATACAGCTACTAAATATTTAAATGAATTAGTAGATATAGGAATTTTAAGTGTAGAAAATATTGGTGTAGAAAAACTTTACAAAAATAATTATTTATTTGAACTAATGAAAGTTTGGTAATTTTAAAAACTTAATTAACTTAATTATTGACATACTTTTAATCTAGTTTAATATTATTGTTCGAAGATTGATAGAGGCGCAATCTTAAATAGTAACTAGTCTAGAAGGCATTCATTGAAGCTAGTGAAAGGTAAGATTGCCGAAACGACATTTAGGCATAAATGTTAGTTGGGCTATAAGAGAATATCTTATAGACTCCTAGAAAGTTTTCTAGAGGCGCTATCGGTGTAACTTGTCTTTAAAAAGATTGCATCGAGCGATGCAATCTTTATTTTAAAGGGAGGTTACTATGGAAAAGAAGTTAACTAAGCTTTTTGCTTTTATCGCTTTTTTATTTCTTTCTTTTGGAGCATTAACAAGTTGTGGCGTTAATAATAACGATAATACTTATCGACTAGTTATTGCGGGTATGACTGACACCGAAGAAAGAAGAAGATCTGTTGATTTTACTGATTACTATTATGAAAGTGAATTAGTTCTTGTTACTAAAACTGATAGTGGATTAAATAGTGAGACAGTTTATACTTATGAAGATTTATCAACAATTCTTGAGGGACAAACCTTAGTAAGTCAAACTGGCACAATAACTTATAAAATGATTGATGTTTTTGAAAATGAATTTGGAGCCATTAAAGCTAATCCGGTTGATTCTTTTACTACCGCTTCACTTAATGTAATTAATGGAGCAGCTTTTGCTTTTACTGCTGAGCTTCCAGTTGCTCAATCTTATGTTAATGGTAATGATAACTTAATGCTTATTCATATTGATCCAACAATCCTTGGTGATTCACTAAATGATTTAAGAGTTTCTATTGGTATAGCTAAAGGAAATGAAGACTTTATTTCAAAAATAAATCGAGTTTTAGAAGGTATTTCACAAGAAGAACGTAATTCCATAATGACAAATATGGTTCAATTTAATAGTAATAATACTGAAAAAACTGATAATATCACTAATAGAATTGAAGGAGAAAACGGAACAATTATTATAGGTTTAGAATGTAATTATCCTTCATTTAATTGGACTGAAACTAGTCCTAATAATTATACATATCCTATAAGTGGATTAACTAATCAATATGCTGAAGGATATGATATTGAAATAGCTAAAATATTAGCTAGAGAATTAAATATGACTCTTGAAGTTCAAAAGATGGATTGGGATTCGTTACTTCCTTGGGCTACTTTAGTAGGTGAAGGAAGTGATAATAGTGTCAGTTATATTATTTCAAATTACTTTAGACAATTTGGATATGGTATTGCAACAACTTTATTTTTAGCAGTTATTGGAACTTTAGGCGGACTTATTATTGGCTTATTTTTAGGATTAGGAAGAACCTTAAAAATGTCACCAAATGATAATGTATTTATTAAAGCTATAAAGAAAGTAATTAATTTTATTTGCTATATTTATATTCTTATATTTAGAGGAACACCAATGATGATTCAAGGAATGATTTTCTTTTTAGGTTTACCTTTAATTATTCCAATTGATTGGGTAAATATGGGGAGTAATGTAATTTTTAATGGATATTTTTATTGTGGATGTATAGTAATAGTTTTAAATACTGCAGCTTATATTGGAGAAATTATTAGAGGAGGAATTAATTCAGTTGATATCGGTCAATATGAAGGAGCTAGAAGTTTAGGATTAGGTTATTTTACGACAATGTTTAAAATTATTCTTCCACAAGCTTTAAAAAATTCAATTCCAAGTATTGGAAATGAATTTATTGTTAATATTAAAGATAGTAGTGTTTTAAATGTTATTGGTTTAACAGAACTTTATGGTTGGGGGAGAATTGTGATTAATAATACATATAATGCAATAGGAGTATATTTTATTGTTGCGATAATTTATTTAATTTTAACTTTACTTTTCTCATTAATTCTTAAATTAATTGAGAAGAAACTTAATGGTGAGGTAATTTTTCATTTAAATTACTTTAGACATTTTAAAATCAATAAGGTAGGTGCTTAAAATGGAAAATGAATTATTACTTCATATAAATCATTTAAAAAAGGATTTTGATACAACTAGTGTTTTAAAAGATATATCACTCGATGTATATAAAGGTGATATTATTTCTTTAATTGGACCTAGCGGTAGTGGTAAATCGACTTTTCTTAGATGTTTAAATTTACTTGAAACACCTAATGGTGGCGATATTTATTTTAAAGGAATTGGAGTAAATAAAATAACTAGAGACAAGCAAATAAAAGAACTAAAAAGAAAGATTAAAGATAATAAAGGGAATAATGAATTAATTAAAGAGTTAAAAACAAAGCTTAAAGTAATTAAAAAAACTAATTTAAATAAGATTAGAAAAAATTTAATCATGGTTTTTCAAAATTTTAATCTATTTAATAATATGAACGTTTTAGATAATGTTATCTTTGCTCAAAAGAAAGTTCTTCATCGAAACTATTTAGAGGCAAAAAAGATTGCTTTAAGATGCTTAGAAGAAGTTGGATTAAGTGAAAGAGTTAATTATAAAATAAGTGAAATTAGCGGTGGACAAAAGCAGCGTGTTGCAATCGCTAGAGCTTTAGCAATGAATCCTGAGATTATTTTATTTGATGAACCTACAAGTGCTCTTGATCCTGAAATGACTATTGAAGTTCTTGATGTTATGAAAAAGTTAGCAAAAGAAGAAAAAACTATGATTGTAGTAACTCATGAGATGAATTTTGCTAGAAATGTTTCTAATAAAGTTATTTTTATGGATAAAGGAGAAATTATTGAAAGCGGTAAACCATGTGAGATATTTAATAATCCAAAAACTGAGAGGTTAAAAGAGTTTCTAAAAGTTGATTCTAAGTAATATCTTAAATTATTACTATAATCTCTTAATTAGAGAAACTCTTAAAGATTTAAAAATTGATATAATAATCATGAGGTATAATTATGAGCGAATCAATAATGCATAAAGAAATATTAATGATAAGAGAATCTTTAAAACTTACATATTCTTTTAATAAAGAAAAAATAATTGATTTTTGCAAGGTTTTTAAAGAAAAAAATATTAAAAATGTAATGGTTGTTGCTAGAGGAAGTAGTGATAATGTCGGTGTATATTTAAAATATTTATTTGAAATATATCTTCATATTCCTGTTAGTTTTGCTAGTAGCAGTGTTGTAACTAAATATGATTCTTACTTAAATTTTGATAAAACTTTAGTAATTGGAATTAGTCAAAGTGGAAGCGGCGAAGATATTTGTGAATTTATTAAAATGAGTAAAAAACATGGAGCTTTAACTTTAAGCATTACAAATAATCCTACATCAATAGTAAGTTTAGCAAGTGATTTTGATTTCCAACTTAATTTAACTAAAGAAGAAGGCTTAGCAGCGACCAAAACTTTTATCTCTCAGCTTGAATTAGCTTTATTATTAACTGCATATTTAGGTGAAAATAATTCTCTATTACGAGAATATGAAAAGCTTGATGAACTTATTAAAGAAGTTATTGATAATGAAAAAAATATTATTGAGATAGCAAAACAATGTATTAATTTTAATGATTGTTATTTACTTAGTAGAGGAATAAATTATGTTTCAAGCTTAGAAGGCGCCTTAAAAATTCAAGAAACTACCTATATTAAAGCTAAAGCCTATGCTAGTAGTGATTTTTATCATGGACCAATGGCAATTGTCGACGATAAACAAAATATATTTTTATTAAGTGCTTTAGGAAAAGTTAATGATGATAATCATGCAATATATAATAAAATTAAAGAGTTAGGAGCAAATATAATCATTATTAGTAACGACTCTTATTTTGATAATGAAAAAAATATAATTAAAATTCCTAACTGTGAAGAAGTTATTTCACCATTTTTAATAATTATTTCAATTCAATTATTAGCTTGTAACTTATCAAAATTAAGAGGAATAGATGTTGATCATCCTCGTAATCTAAAAAAAGTTACAGTAACTAGATAATATTAATTTTTAGATTTTATATAAAGTTGCCTAAATTGCTTTGGAGTTAAATTGGTATGAGCTTTAAATTTTCTAATATAATTATTTGCACTATTAAACCCACACTCAAGAGCAATTTCTTTGATTGATTTTGAAGATAACTTTAATAATTTCTTAGAATAATTTACTTTTAAATTAGACAAATACTCTTTATAAGTAACTCCAGTTTTCTTTTTAAAGAATTCACAAAAATAATTTTTTTGATAACCGCAAAATTCACTTAATTCTTTTAAGGTTGGATTTCTTGCAAAGTTTTTATGAATATATTTTAAAACATCATTATTACTAGAAGGTTCGATATTTCCCTTTAATTCATTTGAACCAATAATAATTAAAAGTAAAGCATTTAATAAATGAGTTAATATAAGTTCTTTGTTAGTACGACTTCCTAAGAAAATATCTTGAATCATTTCCATAATTGAACGAACTTGTTTCAAACGATGAGATGATAAATTTAAAACAATTTCATTTTGATAGTCGAGAAAATAAGTTATATTTTCTTCATCAATTAAAGAATTAGTAAAGGCAACATTAAACATTTTTAAAGGTTTAGTTGCAACTATTTGATGGTAATCAGTTGGATGAAGTAAAAATATTTTATTTGGCGAAATTGGATATTTATTGCCATTAATTACTTCATATCCTTCTCCTTCATAGCATAATTCGATTTCATAGAATTCATGAAAATGTAAAGGATACTCTTTCTCAATTGAACTTAGGACAAAGAAAATATTATTTCCATGAAGATATTCATTACTTAAATAATTAGTTACATTTTCTTTCATATTGAATATTATAACATCTGTTTAAAAATAGTCAAAAATTAAGAAAAATGTCTGAAATATTGTTTATATATCTAAATAATTTAAGAAATATTTAAACTATTTATCAATATAGTTTAACTAAACTTTCTTAATTTTTGATTATTTTAAAAATTAGTTTATAAATTATTTTAAGAAATAATATTCATATATTAATAATTTAAGATAGTTTATTTTATTTATTAAATAAATAAATCTATTATTAAATAAAGGAAAGATAATTATGAAAAAAAGTTTAAAAAGTTTATTCTTAGTACTAGCTGCTAGTTTTTCTTTAATTGGAAGTGGATGTGATAAGGAGAATAATATGCCTTTATATGAAGATAATTTAATTGAAAGTTTAGATGCATTAAATACCCAAGAAATAAAATATTTAGGAAGATATACTAAAACTGAAGTGAATGGAAAAAATGCAGTATATTTTGGATTTACCAATACTGGTTTTGAATTATTCGTTGATGTTAAAAGTGAAACCAATTCCTTATCAATGAGTTTATATAGTGAATTATTAGGTGGAGCCGAAACTCAATATTTAAAAACTTATATCGATGGTAAAGAAGATAAAAAGATTGAATTAGTTGCTGGTGAGCAAGAAATTGAACTTTATAAAAATTTACCAGCAGGAAAACATACACTAAAAGTTTTAAAACTAAATGAAGCAAGTGTTTCTAAATTAGGAGTTTATGAATTTTCTTATGAAGGGGAAATTGAATTTTATAGTAGAACCTATAAAGAGGAACCTAAATTAATCGAATTTTATGGCGATAGTTTAACTTGTGGCTATGGTAATATTGGAACTCCAGACATTAAAACTTTTAGAACTCAAGACGAAGATGGTAGCTTAACTTATGCTCAACTTGTTGCTGATCGCTTAGGTTATGAATCAAGTTTAGTTGCTTGGAGTGGAATTGCTTTAAGTGAAATTTTAGCTCCATATGGTGTAGATATGATGGACCATTATAATACTGTTGAAGGCACAATCCCATTTGATATGAGTAAATCAACGCCTGATATTGTAGTATTTAATTTAGGTAGTAATGATGATGGTGGTTATGAAAATTTAACTAGTGAACAAAGAGAATTAGGAATCCAAGAATTTATACATAACTATGAAATTATCACCACAGAAATAAAAAATGCTAATCCAAATTGTGTATTTATTTCTTGTTATAATATGTGCTTTAATATTCGAAATGCGTTAGTAGATGCTATTGAAGAAGCAACAGATAATTTAAATAAAAAATATGGTGAAAATACTGCTTTTACTTTAAAATTCCAAGGCAATCAAAGTGGAGCAAATGGTCATCCAAATTTAATGGGTCATCAAATGTCAGCTGATAGACTTTATAAATTTATAGTCGATAATAATTTAAATAAATAAAAATTAATTTATATTGAATTGTCAAAAATTAAGAAATTATACTAATTTAATATATATTTAAATTTAATTTAAATATAATAAATTTGGTTATATATTTAGGAGATTTATATGAAAAAATTGCCATTTTTTCTAGTTTTAATGACTACCTTTTTAAGTAGTGGTTTATTAACAAAAGTTAATAATGATAATACTTTAGTTAATAATCAAGTTGTTCAAAAAAGAGCCATTAACACTAATGTGTTAGAAACATCTTTTAATGAAACAACTAAACATGATACTAATGTTTTAAGTCCTGTATTTATTAATACTTTCATTGATTCATTAGATAGCTTAATTAATTATAGTAATGATGAAAGTATTAGACCAAGTAATGTTATTTTAAGAGTAAATAGTGATTTAATGCTAGTAGATGAAAATGGTAAATTACTTATTAATAGTACTTATAGTAATGGGTTATCATTTAAAGATGCTTATGACATTTTTATTAAAACTAAAATGTTACCTGTAATTTATTTTAATGATGCTAATACAAAAGATGCACTTATTAATTTTCTTAATAATACAATGTGCCCTATTGATATGGCAGTTTGTTCAAGTAATGCTGAGCTATTAAAAGAAGTAAGAAGTAAAGATAATGGCGAAGCAATTCGAGGAATATATGATGTAAGTAATAATAATCAAATTACAAAAGAAGAAATGGTTAAAATCGCTAATACTTCCTATGCTAATACCATTATTTTAAATGATTCCCAAGCTAGTGAAGAAACTATACGTTACTTAGAAAGTAGATTTAAATCAGTTTGGGTAATTAATAGTGAATATAGTGATTTAGAAATAGCTAGATTAATAACAGATGGAGTTTATGGAATTGTTACTTCTAATGTAAGTGAAGCAATAAATGTATTTGAATATTTTAATGACACCGAGAATAAACTTTATAATGTGAATAGACCTGCTTTTAATATAGCTCATAGAGGTAATCCAATTACTAATTATACAAATTCTTTAGAAGGCTTTATTGAATCTTATGAGAAAGGTGCAACTCATATCGAATTAGATATTATGACCACTAAAGATAATAAGTTAGTTATAATGCATGATAGTGAATTATCAATATCAACTAATGGAAAAGGGAATGTTGCAGATTTAACTAGTGAAGAAATAAAGCAATACAAAATTACAAAAAACGCCAATCAAATGGTTATTGGAGACGGAGTTGAAATTCCATTTTTAGATGATGTTTTTAAAGAATTTAAAGGTAATGGAAAAATAATTGTTGTTGAAATTAAAGATAGCAATGTTAATACTGTCAATAATTTAAAAACATATTTAGATGAATATGATATGTATGATCAGGTTGTTTGTATTGCTTTTGATAATGCGCAACTTGTTAGATGCAAAGAAATTATTCCAGAAGTTCCTTGTGCGACATTAAATAATATGAGTGAAAGTATGTTTAACGATCCATCTGGATTAGGTGTAATAAGTTTAAATAGAAATAATTATTCAAATGACTTTAATAAAGGTGTTTTTAATGAGAACTTTGATTTTAATCTTGCTGAAAGAGGATTTTTAGGTTTTTATTGGACTTATTCAAATATTGCTGAAATATATACAGGAATAAATAATGGAGTACTTGGAATAACTAATGATTATTGTACAACTTTTGAGACTTTCCCTACAAAATTATTATCTCCTGAGGATTTAGTTTTATCTTCAATTGATGAACTTGATGAAAAAACCTTTGAATTAAATTATCTTCAATATAATGGAGAAGTAAGTGAAAAAACTATTGAGTCAAAAGCTTTTATCACAAGAAATAATAATGATGGTACAGTAAGTGCGATACTTTCTGGTTATTTCCTTGGGCCAAATGGTTCACCAAGATATCGTGGAACTTATTTTACAGATGAAATTATATTCAAAATAAATTCTAGTAGTAGCGATGATACTAATGGTGATAATAATTTAGGTCTTATATTAGGTATTAGTATTCCTGTTGGTGTAATTTTGATTGGTTCTGGAATAGCAATTCCATTAATACTTAAAAAGAAAAAAGAGAAAAATAATTAAGTTTTGAGGGGTTTTTATGAAAAGAAAGATTATTTATGCATTTAGTTTAATTACATTTTTATCTATTGGTGGTGTGAGTTTAGTTTCATGCGACCCTGAAATAAATGAAGTTGAAGAAACAAAATATAAAGTTAATTTTACAAATACAAATGATTATGAAATTTATGGAATTAACACTGAAGGTTATTTAGAAAATGAAATAGTTAATTTTGAAATTAATGTGTTAAATGAAAATTTAATGATAAACGAAGTTAAAACTGATGATTCTATTTTAAATAGTGAAACTAATAAATATAGTTTTACGATGCCAAATAAAGATGTAACAATTACTGTCTCTTTAAAAAATAAATCAATATTTGATTTAGCTAGTCCAGGTAATAATAAGAATTACCCTGATAAACTAGAAGATTTTACTCCTACTGAATTTGAAGAGGATACTTTTAAAGAAGCAAGTAAGGAAGCTTTAGGTGATGGAGTAAATCATATTGTCTATACATTTAATTTAAATAATAATCATGAAGTTCATGCTAATATAATTGAAGTAGATTTAACTAAAGCAACATTAACAACTAATTATGCTACTAATGGTATTGCTACCCCATATAGTCAATTATTAGACTATGAAGCTAAAACTAATAAAAAAGTAATGGCAATAACAAATGGAGATTTCTTTGCTACTGGAGTTGGAACAAGCGTTAATGCTTATGCTCTTAATAATAAGATTATTAAAGCCGGTCATAATGATAATGGGATATATGATTATAAAAATCCTCAAAGTGATATTCCTGCTTCGAATCCAATGTTAATAGGAATAAGTGGAGAAACAGCCTTAATTTCAAGTATACTTGATACTGATTCTAAAGAAGAATGTATTAAATCACAGTTAAGTTATTCCATAGTTTATGAAGATAATGGTGAAGTTAAAACTTTAGATCATGTCCTTAATACTGGTAATAATTTATCAAGTAATAATGATTATTTATTAATAACATCTGATATGAGTATTAATTTAGAAGGGAATCAATATTTATATAAAATTAAGTATTCTGATACTCAAAATGTTATTACTGAAGGTTATATTGAAGAAATTATTAATTATGGTATAGATTTAAGTTATCAAATTAGTGATACAAATGAATATTTTTATTTACTTAGTAATGAAGAATTAACTTTTAAAGTTAATGATAGAGTAGGTTATACATTAAATAGTGACGATGGAACCTTTAAATTTTATAAAGATATTATAGGTGGGCGTCAATCTTTAGTTGAAAATGGTGAGATAGCTAAAACTGTATATGAAGAAAATACTAATGGAGCTCAAACTAGTAATATTCCTCGAACAGCAGTTGGAGTAAAAGATGAACATACTGTTTTACTTTGTTCTATAGAGAGCTTAAGATATGGAAGTAAAGCTACGAGTGATTCTGATCCATATGGTGTTGATTTACCTGAATTAGCGGAGTTTATGCGATATATAGGATGCTATGACGCTATGAATTTTGATGGAGGCGGTTCAACACAACTTATTACCAAAAATAATAATGGTGAAGGGGAAGCCAAAGTTAAAGTTAGAAGTAGTGACTATGGCACTTATGAATTAAATGATTCACGTAGAGTTTACAATACTGTTATTATTTCCACAAAGTAAATTAACAAATATTAAGATTTTTTGTTAAATATTTAATTAATTATCAATAAATATTAACTTTTAACATAATTTAATTATAATAATTATGTAAGCGCTTACATTTGGTAAGCAAATAGAAATTTAAAAAGGAGAATAATAATGAAAAAAAGATTTCTATCAGTTGTAACTATTAGTGCACTAGTTGCTTTAGGTACTTTTGCAGTTACATCATGTCAACCAGAAACTCCTGTTGAAACGACAAAATATAAAGTCACATATTCCACGGGGGGGGGTTATAATTTAACTGGTTTAAAAACTGAAGGTTACGCTGAAGGTGAAACTGTTACTTTTAAAGTTGAACCTGATAGCGGTAAACGTGTTACTGAAGTAAAAGCTGGAAGTGAAACTTTAACAGCAAACGCAAGTGGCGAATATTCCTTCACAATGGGAACAAGTGATGTCACAATCACTGTTACCGTTGAAGATATTCCTACTGATGCCACTATTACTTTAGATAAAGAAGCAATTAGAATTGATGAACTTGGAAAAACTGAAACTATTACTGCAACAGTAACTAATTTCACCGGAACAATTGAATGGACTACTACTGATGCAACAAAGATTTCAATTACACCAAGTGCTGATGGAAAGACTTGTACAGTAACTAATGTTGGTGGTGGATCAGCTGTAGTTACAGCAACTGCTGGAACAGCTAAAGCTAACGTCGCAGTTACTGGATCAACATATGGTGATACAAGAAAATCGTATACAATTTATAATGCAAATGGTGATGTAATATTAGATGATGTAAAAGGATTGTGGAATGCAATCGGAAAACTTGAAGCAAACACATCTAGATTAAATGGTTATATTACAGAAAAAGGGTCTGAAGATGTTATCTATACATGCGACGACCATTGGCTCAAATCTATGGGTAAAAACGGTAAGACAACTGAAGTTGATGGATTACCAGGGTTTGAAAATGGTGATGTTCCTGGATGGTTTTCAGGATATCCAACTGCTCAGGCTGATGATTTGCAGGAAGCTAATATTATTGTAGGACAAAAGGCAAGCGGATCATATAAAACATTTAATGGTAGAGCAACAAATTGGGATGGAAGTTTATTTGCTGATAAAGGAAAAGGATATTACACATCACAAGATGGTAAGTATCCAGGAAACGATGTTTATAGTGGATGGAGAGGAAGTTATTATATAGCTTCCGTCACAACAGCTCAATATGTTTCTTGGGCTGATGCAGCTAAATGGAGCGCTATTGATATAACTTGGGATTTGTCTAACTCAACAATTACTCCATCATACAATGAGGAACAAGGTGCTTTTGCTCAACTTTATGTTGGCTCTTCATTCTTAATTAGTAAGTTCTCCGGAATGTATTTTTATGCAGGTACAATGGAAGAAAATAAGAATTTAGAAGATGGAACAACAAGAGATATTTATACTTTTACTGAAACGCTTGGAAAAGGAAGCGACGCTCTTATTACAGCTAAGTTTGGTGCAGATAGAACTATTAATGAGGAAGTGTCGATTGGTAAGGCTGTTTGGGATTCATTTAATAAGGTTTGGACATTCCCAGATGTTACAATTAATTTAAGAACAGATATCTATTTCACTGGTGAGGATACTGAAAATCCTACAGCAAATTATCATAGAGTTAATACTATAACTGGTTACTCTGATGGCGAAAAAGTAAATAGTGTTGAATATGATTTTGATTATGGTCAATCACTACCTAGAATTAGAAATGAAGCTGGCGAGTCTCAACAAGAAAGAACAGATTATGGTGCTTCCTTAACTCCAGAATATGGAGATAGTATTGCGGACTTAAATTGTGGCGCTAAATGGACAAATTTAGTTCAAACAAAATCTGCAGCATATGATTTAGAAGATAAAGAAATTGTTAATTTACAATTCTTTGAAGGAAGAACTGTTAATAGTGGTTGTCAGACAGCATTATTAGGTTCAGATTGTTTAACTGGCTATCTTGATGCTAATAGAAACTCAGTTTATAATTTTGAATATTAATCAAATATAAAAACAATTTATAACTTATGCTTAAGCCATTTATAATTCTCTCTATAAGTTTAAGTTTAATAAGTTTGAATACTAGCCCTAAGAGGGCTAGTATTCAAATAGAAAAGGAAGATCTAATTGATATAAAATCAAATGACACCTCCCATTTGACTAATCAAATAATTCCAATTTATGAACTTAAAGATGCCAATGATTTAAATGGCTTTTTTAGTTATAAGCCTGTATATATTAAATTTAAAATTAATGAAAATATTGAAGTTTTAGACACTTTTAATAATAATTTAGGTGATTTAAGTGAGTTTTATAATACTTATTTAGAAGGAAAATATATTCCGTTTATTGAAATTAATAATGATGATATTGCTTTAAATTATATTGAGTATATTAATAATTTTTATATTAAAGATGCTGCAATTTATTCTAGTGACTTAAGAATATTTAAAGCTTTTAGTGAAAATAATAGCCTAAATAAAAATTATTTTGTTTATGATATATCAAATTATAACTTAAATGATTTTAATAATATCGATACATTAATTAATGTATCGAATATATATGGAGTTAATATATTTGCTATTGATTCGATGAATGAAAATTTAAAAGAGATTACTAATTATTTTCATTCTTTTAATAAAGTAGTTTTTACAAAAAATAATACTGAAAATATCGAATTTTTTAATTCAATAACTAGTGGAAGTAATGGAATAATCACTTCAAATTTAGATAAATTAAATGAATCATTAAATAAATTTAGTAATGATGGAACAACTACTATGAAGCAAATTGTTGCTCATAGAGGTGTAGTTTTAGATGGAATAAATGAAAATTCTTTAACATCAATTAATAAAGCAATTGAATTAAATATTCCTTTTGTTGAGATTGATTTACAAATAACAAAAGATAATGAGATTGTTATTTGTCATAATGATGAGTTAAAGGTTACAACTGATTGTAATGATAATTCAAAAATCAGTCAAAAAACATTAAAACAAATTAAAGAATATAATTTAATTGATAATAATGGTTTAAATAATGAAAAAATACCTACATTGAAAGAAGTATTTGAGCTTAGTAAAGATACTAATCTAAGATTTATTTTAGAATTTAAATTTGATGGTGGCTTTTCTACTTTTAATCTTGATGTTGCTAAATATGTAGATGAGATTGTTAAAGATTACAATATGGAAAGTCGAGTACTAGGTATAACTTTCTTTAAAGTTTATTATGAATCAATTAATACTCACATGAGTTATATGCCTACAATGTATTTAGGAGCTCCAAATGGTGAAAGTGAATTTGGTAGCTATAATGATTTTACTAAAGCCATTAACTTCTTTAATAAGTATAATACTTGTTTAGATTTAGGATTTGATAGTGGATTAAAGAATCAATATTTTAATTATGTAAGTCGAGGATTTTTATTAAACTCTTATACATTTACTGATAATAGTTTTATTAGTGAACCTTTAAATTTTGCTACTAGTGATGCTAGTGATCAAAATATTGAATTAATTAAAGAAATTAGTTCTGAATCAAAGTTTTATACTATTAATTCATATAATGAATTAGATAGTAAAATTGACTTTAAATTAGTTAAGTTTAATGAAGAAGTTATTAATGAAAATTTTAGTTATCAAACTATAATTCTTGATGGAGATATGATTAGTCCTTATTTAATAGTAAGTGGCTATTATTTTGATGAAATTAATAATTATGGAGTTTATAGTGATGCAATTTTAGTTAGTAATTTAGAAAAAGGTGGAGAAAACATTAATCCATATTCATATCGAAATGGAGAATTAACTCCTAGTTTTAATTTAGATAATTATATAGAAGAATTAACATCTTTAACTAAATCAACTGACTTAAATTTGATACTTTTATCGACATTAATTCCATTAGGTGTTATATGTATTGGGTCGATTATTTTTCTTCTTATTTATAGAAAGAAGAAAATACACAAAAATTAAGATTTAGTTTTTAATTTTTCTTATATTTATTGTTAATTATTAAGATTTATCTTTTAAAAGTTTATTATATTGCAAAGAGGAAAAGTTTATGAAAAAGAAATTAATTATTTATAGTTTATTAGTATGTAGTACATTCATTCTTGCTAGTTGTGGTCCAGAATCAACAATTGGTGGTGGAACTGATAATACTTCTACCTTTGTTGATAGTAGAACTGATGCTTTTACTGTTGTAAGTGGTGAAATGACTATGGAAGGTTTTGTTCCAGATGGAGATGAAGTTAATTTTAAGTCTCTTTATGAAGCAGCTAATTATTTATTTGATAATTGTGATAATGGTTCTTATGTAAAGAAACTTGGAGATACCACAAATACTATTTTATTTCAAAAAAGAGGTAGTGAATCTTCAATTAGTGGAGCTACTACTGATCAATTTTGGTATTATGCTAACGGAACAACTGTAAATGGTTATTCAGCTTATTTTGCTAATAACTATGAATTATTTAATTCTGAAAATGTTTCTGTTATTATGGCTTCAACAGACAATTTAAAGCAATATTACCAACCTTATGGATTAATTGCTGGTGAAGGTCATTCAGAGACTACAGCTAGTTGGAACCATACACCATTACTTGATACAGCTATTAGATATAATCCTATTGCTTTTAGTGGTATGAGAAGTATTACTTATAATTTTGATTTATCAGAAGCAAAAATTAGACCTTCTTATAATGAAACACAAAAAGCTGTTCCAATGATTACTTTATCAAGTACAGACTCCTATAACTGGTCAAATCAAGGTATTTATATGGATACTGATACAGGTGATTGGTATTACTTATATGGTGAAACTCAAGCCGATAGTAAATTTTTAGAATATGATACTGAAGAAGTAATTTTAGGAAGTACTTGGAATGCTGAAACTCAAGAATATACTCCTAATGGTGATGTTAGGATGACATTAAATTATGTATTTAGTGAAGAAAGTGAAACTTGGTCAAATGATTTAATTATCGAAGTAACTTATAATAATGGTGATGTTAAAACATTTAATAAAAATTATGAATACTCAGCAATGAATGGTAGAGGTACCCCTAGAGCAAATATCGCTTTAGATTTAATTTCAAGTGATGAAGATTATGATGAAACATCTTTTTCTCCTGATTTTATGTGTGGTTCATATTTTAAAAATATCGTTATCACTGAAGCAAAAGGAACTGTACCTGAAGGTTTAACTGATGATGAATATCAAGGTGATACCGATATGCAAGGTGTACCAGGTACAACATATGACTTAACTACAAATGATTTAGGTAGTGATATTGATATGGAAATTATTTTAGATCATTACGATGCTATTACATTCCATGAAGACGCAACTAATGGTGATGTTTTTGATATTGATTATACACCAGTAATTTCTGAAGCAACTAGAACAGCTGAAGTTTTAGAAGCTGAAGAATTAATCGGTCAAATTAAAGACACCGATACAGCAGAATCTGCTAGCGTTATTTTAGCAAGTCAAGCCTATAATGCTCTTGATGCTGTTAGTCAAAAACTTGTTAGATATATTGATGGTTATACTCAACTTGAAGAAGCTTTAGAAAGATAATTTTATGAGTAAATTTAAATTTGTTACATTATCAATTCTTGGAATATTAGCTTTAGGACTTGTATCTGGCTGTGGACCTAAAGAAGATATACCAACTGAGTTTAGTAGAACTAATCCTCGTATAATTGATGAAATTAGTTTAGAAAGTGAACCAGTTAAGTTAAAAAAACCATTTACGATTTTGACTGAAGAAGGTGAAATTCCAGAAGAATTGAAATATGAAAATGCTACTTTAAACACAAATGAATTTGAAAATTTATATGAAGCAATAAGAATAGCTGGGCAAAATGCTACTAATTCAAATAAATTACAAGTTCAAGATGCAAACTTTACACAAGTTTTCATAAGACAAAGAGCAAGTAGTTGGTTTGTTTTTGATGGGCATGATTATGTTGGAACTGATGCTTCTAAAGGTGCAAAAGAGTATATAGATGCAAATAGTGATGCTTATGCGATTACTGGAAGTGGAAGTCAATATGCTTATTTAGGAAGAGAAGATTATGTTAGTGAAATGTCTCTTCAAGAAAATAAATTAGAACTTAATGCCGGTGCATATAATTATATGTTTTCAAAAAATGGTGTCGGTCAAGGGGAAAATCAAACAAATATTAATGGTTTTTCTTATGTTGATGCTACAGTTAGATTAAGTGAAATGAAATATCGTCCATCAACTGATGGTGATGGCTGGAATGCTTATATATTTATTAATTTAGGTGCTGGAATTAGTGCAGACTTAGGTTTAATCGGTAATTTAATGGGTGACACAGTTCAATGGAGATTATTTAGAAACTGTCAATCACAAGCTCATGGAAGCCAAGGCTTTTTAACTTTCCCAGATTTAGGAACTGTTACTGAATCTACACATTATGATCCAACAACTGGTGAATATTCAGGCTTTGATGATTTACACTTTGAAGTAGTTGGATTAAGTTATGGTTGGATATTAAATATTACTAATTTAAGAACTGGCCAAGTATTTACTTTAAATGATTTACATTATGAACAAGATGGAACGACTCCTTTAGTTGAAAATAGTGAACAATGTTATTTTACTGTTTTAGTTGCTTCAAGTTATTGTCCTGTTGTTGGAACTGTATGGAACTGGGATTGTGGAGCTAGTACAACAAATGTTTTATGGGAAAATATAACTATGCAAAGATATGTTGATGACAATATTGAAACTTATCGTAATGCAACTGAAGACAAAAAAGTATTATTTACACCTGATAGTGAATATTTAAGAGATGGTTATTCTCAAGGTGCTTTTGCTGCATCTTTTGAATTTGGAACTTATGAAGAAGATGGCACTTATGCTAGTGGCGCAACCTATCAAAAAGGAGATCATTATTTATCACAAACAGTAAGTTATACTAATCCATGGGAGGAATAAAAAATGAAAAAAAAGAAATTATTCTTAAGTTTTGCAGTGTTTTTATCATTAAGCGGGCTTTTATTTAGTTGTGGTCCAGCTTTAGATCCTAATCCTGATTGGGGAATTGATGTTAGTAACACTAAAGATGGTATAACTTTAAATACATATTTTCCTGCCTTTGGACAAAGTAATAGCAAAGTTCAAAGTGGATATATTGCCACTCAAATTAAAGAAAAAACTGGTTATGAAGTTAATTTTAATCAATTAAGTGAAGGTAGTGCTGATACTCAAGTTCAAGCTATGTTAACTGGTAAAGAAGCAGTTGATGTTTTAAAGTTAACTCCAACATTATTTAATAATTATGTTACTGATGGTTATTTCACTGATTTAACTGATGGTTTTGAAAAATATGCTCCAAATGTTTTAAATTTATGTGATATCACAGAAGAACAATGGGAAGCTTGTACTTATAATGGAAGAATATATGCTATTCCAGAAGTTGGACATACTTCAATGGTTAATGTTGGTTTAGTTTGGAACATGGATCATTTAGAAGAAGTAGGGATTAGTAAAATTCCTGAAACAATTAGTGAGTTTGATACGGCAATTAGAGCCTTACAAGCCCATTATGGAAATAGCGCAATTAATGAAAATGCTGCAAATTACCATGCTTTTGGTTTAGCTGGAACTAATGCTGAAGCAAATCCTATTACAGCAGCATTTGATATGCCTAAAAATTGGTTTGAAAATGAAAACGGTGAGCTTGAAAATGCTTTATTTAGTGATAGAACTGAAGCTTATTTAAATTATATGCATGAAATTGCTAACTTAGGAATTTTAGCTGATGGATGGGCTCAACAAGTTGAATCAAATATTATGGGCAATTTTGTTTTAGGAAATTGTAGTGTTGCTAATTTATCTTATTGGAATGTTACTAATTTAAGAACACAAATGATTAGTTCATATAAAGGATTTCCTAGTGATGTTGTAAGTCAAAGTGACCGTGAAGATTATGTTTATGGTGTCGAAGATAGTGAATATGGTGTCGCTAGTCCTGATGCTTTAGTTCAATGGGAAGTTTATCTTAAAGGTGATGGGACTCATGGTACGAATGTTCAAGAAATTGGAAAAGCTAGAGATTCACATGGTATTTCTTATTATATTGTTGTTCCTGTAGCAAGTGCCAAAAGAGCAGCTTATTCTTTAGATTTTATAAATGAGAAAAATACTGAAGAAATTACTCGTTTAGTATGTGCTGGTGATGAAAATGTACATTATCAAGTAACAACAAGTGATGATCCTGATGCTATTGAACTTTTAACAGAAGAAAATGAGCCAAAAGAATATATTAAATTAATTCAACCAGCTTATGATAATGACATTCGTGGTATGAGCCAATATCAAACCGGTGTTAATCCTAGTGTTGCTAGAAAATGGTGGCCTGCAAGCGAAAAAGGTTTTGATGCATGGGAAGTATTAGTAACTAATGATGAGCAATTAATATTAGATCCTTTTGCTGTTCATCCAATCTTACCTAATTTTGCAAAAGTTGATTTAACAGCTCAAAATTATGTTATTACTCAATTACAAAATGTTATTAATAATGGTGGAGAAACCTTAGCTAATGCTAGAAAATCATATACATCAAGATTTTGGACTTCAAAAGTTAAAGATGAAGTTAATAATTGGTATAAAAATAAATAAATTTTAGTTTATGGAAGCTTTAAGAATTGGAAATAAAACTAGAAAATTAAACCCAAAATCGATGAATTATTTTCATCGTGTTGGAGTAAAAATAAAAAAATACGCTTCGATATTTTGGTTTATTATACCGGGGGCATTTTTAGCTATATTATTTGGTTATTTACCATTAATATTTATTTTAGCAGCTTTTAAATCTGACTTTGTTTTAGCAATTAATTCACCTTTACAAGAATTGTTTAGAAATAATTGGAGTTTTATTCAATTTACCAGAATCTTTGGTGAAGATAGTGAAATGTTTTTACTAGCAATTAGTAATACATTAATTATTAATGCTATTAATTTAGTTTTGGTTTTCCCTTTCTCAATTCTTTTAGCAATCATGCTTAGTGAAGTTAAATCTACATTTACTTCTAAACTTATTTTAATTATTTTATGTTTACCAAACTTTTTAAGTTGGCCTACAGTTATAGGTATATGGAATAACTTATTTAGAGATCAAAATGGTGTTATAAATAACTTATTAATGAATATTGGTTTAATTAAAGAACCTATTTACTGGTTTGGTGATAATATTGGTGGAATTGGTGGATTTAATTTATTTAAATTTTTTGCAATTGTTATGAATGCTTGGAAAGGTAGCGGTTGGAATTCAATTATGTTTTACACTGCTATTATGAGTATTGATAAATCATATTACGAAGCAAGTGAAATTGATGGTTGTAATAAAGTTAAACAAATATGGTATTTGACTTTACCATCAATTTTACCAATTATAGCTCTGATGTTTATTATGAATATTACTTATATTTTAAGTAGCGGTTTTGAAGAAATTAATTTATTAGCAAATATTAGTGATCCAAACTTAAAAGAAAGAATGAAAACATTAGATGTTTATTTATATGAAGTTGCTTTAGGAGCGGGTGCTGATATGTCATTTGCGACCGCTTTAGGTATATTTAATTCTACAGTTAGCTTAATATTTATGATTGGCGGTAATGCTATAAGTAAAAAATTATTACATAGAGGTCTTTGGTAGTATGAATAATCCCTTTATAACAGTTAAAAAAAGACATTTAAGAAAATTAATAAAGAAACCTACAAGTGACCGTGTATTAAATGGTATTAATTTAATATTACTTGCTCTTTTTTGTTTATTAGTAATTATTCCTTTGCTTAATTTATTATCTTTTGCTTTCTCTACTGGTAGTAGAAATAGTGAAGTTACATTTTTACCAAAAGGTTTTACTTTTGATATGTTTAACTATGTTATACATGATAGTGCTTTTTGGAGAAGCTTAGGAAATAGTGTTATTATCACTGTCTTTGTTACTATTTTTAGTAATTTATTTATGGCTATGGCTGCTTATCCATTAAGTAAACCTGATTTCCCATTCAAAAGAACTATTATGGTTTTCTTTATCATTACTATGTTATTTAGTGCTGGTATTGTTCCTACTGTTTTATTACTTAGAGCTTTAGGAATTTATGGGACTATCTGGTCAGTAATGCTATTATCGATTAACAATGTTTATAATATGCTTTTATATAAATCTTTCTTTGAAGGTTTACCAAAAGAAACATTAGAAGCAGCTGAAGTAGATGGTGTAAGTAATTTACAAATGTTTTTAAGAATTGTCTTACCAATGTCTTTACCTGTTTTTGCTAGTTGTGCATTCTTTTCGATTGTCGGAACGTGGAATTCATATAGTGGTGCTTTAATGTTTATTGGTACAACAAGTGATAAAGAAGCTTATTGGCCACTTGCTCTTTATATATATAATTTACTTCAAGTTGATCCTAGTAGTGATCCTACAAGTTTTTTAAATATGAATTTAACAAATGTTCAATCAGCTTCAATTGTTATTTCAGTTATTCCTATTTTAGTTATTTATCCTTTTGTTATTCGTTATATTAAATCAGGTATTACTTTAGGAAGTGAGAAATAGTATGTTTAAAGAAGAGATTATTAAAAAAGCTTATGCTTATACAAAATTAGATGACGATAATATGTTTAATGATGTTATCGTTGAATATCATGATCCATTTAATGAAGAAGAATTTAAAATTTATGGAAGTGGTGTTAGTGATAAACATACATTTTATCGATTTACTCAAGAAGAGATTAATAAAGTAACTGGTGTTTCAAAAGATGTCCCATGGCTAGCTACGCATAGTAGTGGAATCCAAATTCATTTTAAAACTAATTCAAGAT
Source organism: uncultured Bacilli bacterium (assembly GCA_944368975.1). GTDB lineage: Bacteria > Bacillota_I > Bacilli_A > RFN20 > CAG-826 > Onthovivens. Next base: position 79,335 of record CALVXI010000005.1, read on the forward strand.
TTATTACCATTCGAGTTTTAGAAAACGGAATTTTCGATATGAAAAATCTTAATTTTATGGCTCAATGTGGTTTTGACTTATATTATAAAGAAGATGGTATTTATAAATATCATAATAGTAGTTTTCCTAATTATATAGATAGTAAGAAATTTATATCCAATATTGGTTTATTTAGAGAAGAAAAAGAGCGTGAGATAATTATTAATTTACCTTTATATATTGGAGTAGTTAATTTAGAAATTGGAATTGAAAAAGGGAAGTACGTTAAACCAAATTATTTTCAAAATAATGGGAAAATAATATGTTATGGAACTTCCATTTTACAAGGATGTGGAGCAAGTAGACCAGGATTATGTGTGACAAATTTAATATCAAGATATTTTGATATTGATGTCTTAAATTATGCTTTTAGTGGAGCTGGTTTACTTGAAAAGGAAGTTGGAGAAATTATTGCAAGTCGAGATGATATCCGTTTATTAATTATTGATGCAGAAGCAAATGCAGGTTGTGATCGATGGATGGTTGATAATTTTGATAACTTTATTAATGAATTTTATAAAAAATATCCTGATTTACCTGTTATTTTAATGAATAAAACTAAAATGGCAATTGATAGTTATATCCCTAGAAATAAATTTATGAAAGAGTTTAATGATAGATTTTTGAAGTCTAGAGTAAGGAAATATCGTAAATTAAATAAAGAAATTTATTTTGCTAATAATTATGTTTTATTTGATAATCAATTTCTTGATGCTAGTGAATTTACAGTCGATGGTGTTCACCCAAATGATTTAGGAATGTTAGAAATCTCGAAAAATTATATTAAAGCAATTAAAAAGGTTAAAATTTTAAATTTAAAAAAGGAAGGGTGAGAATATGAAAATAGTAGTAATTCCTTTAGATGAAAGACCATGTAATTATAATTATTTACTTGAATTACCTTTACCAAGTGAAGTTACACTTGTTTTACCTCCAAAAGAAATTTTAAGCAACAAGAAAACTGTTAAAGATTTAGATAAAATAAGTGAATGGTTAGTAAATGAATCAATTGATGCAGATTACTTAGTATTATCTTTTGATACGCTTTTATATGGAGGAATTATTCCTAGTAGAATTCATCATAAAAATATTGATGAGATTATTAGACGTAGTGAAATTCTTAAAGATATAAAAAATAAAAATCCAAATATTAAAATTTTTGCTAATGAATTAATAATGAGATGCCCTGCTTATAATTGTGCTGATGAGGAACCTGAATATTTTGATTATTGTGGTTATGATATTTTTAGATATGGTGAATTAATTGATATTAGAAGTCAAAGACAATTAACCGATGAAGAAAAAATAGAGTTAGAAAAACGTAAAAATAATATAAAAGAGGCCGATTTAGAAGACTTTTTGAATAGAAGAAAAATAAATTTAGATGGTTTACTTCATAATTTAGAGCTTGTAAAAGATAATGTAATTGATTTTTTTGTTATTCCACAAGATGATTGTAGTGAATATGGTTTTACTTCAATTGATATTCGTAAGGTTAAAAAATATGTTAACGATAATGATTTAGAGGAAAATGTCGTTATGTATCCTGGGGCAGATGAAATTGGACTAACTTTAATTAGTAGATGTTTAAATGATTACTATAAATATGAACCTAAAATTTATGTATTTTATAGTTCAACTACTGGGCGTAATGCTATTCCAATGTTTGAAGATCGTCCTATAAATGAAACTATTAAATATCATATTTATGCGGTTAAAGGTATTAAAGTTAGTAGCATTATTGAAGCAGATATTTGTTTAGGTGTTAATAATGGAAGTGAGTTTTTAGATAAAGGAAATAAAAGAGTATCGATAGTTTATGGTAAAAATCGTAATATTCACTCATTTATTGATACTTTAAATTATTCATTAAGTTTAAATAAAATTAGTGGTATAGCTGATGTTGCTTATTGTAATGAAGCGGATAAAGAATTAATAAATTATTTAAAGAAAAAGAAATTATTATTTAAAATAGATGCTTATGCTGGATGGAATACATCAAGTAATACTTTAGGTACAACTTTAGCAAATTTAATTAGTTATTATTACTCTAAAAACGAGTTAAAGAAAAATAAATCTATATTAAATCGTTATATCGAAGATTACATTTATATGGGTATTGTTAGGCAAAAGATAATCAATATCATTAATGAAAAATGCGATCCAAATGTAACTAAATTTAATTTAGGAAATAAAAAAGAAGAATATGAAGGCATAGCTAAAAAATTGATCTTAGAAGAAACTAAAAATTTTTCTAGTGATTTATTTTCTTATATAAAAGATATTGATGTAAATTTTATTTGGAATAGAACTTTTGAAATTGAACTTAAATTAAAGGATAATTTTTAATTATGACTATATTATCTATTGATATAGGTGGTACTAATATTAAAAGTGGTGTTTTTGTTAATAATGAATTAACAAAAACTTTTAAAACTAAAACCAATGGAAAATTAGGATTAGATTTTATTAAAGATGGAATAGATGAAGTTTATAAATATTTTAAAAATGATTATAAAATTGAGATAATTACTATATCAACTGCTGGCGATATCGATTACAAAAATGGAAAATGCGTATATGCTAGTGATAATTTAAAAGGTTTTACTGGTTTTAATATTAAGAAATATATTGAAGAAAAATATCTTACTAAATGTTTAGTTAATAATGATGCAGTATGCCATCTTTTAGGAATTTTAAATGAAGAAAATATTAATAAAAATATTTTTATGATAACTTTAGGGACGGGAGTTGGAGCGGTTTTATATAAAGATCATGAAATATATTATGGTAATAATTTTGATTTAGGAAGATTCGCTCATTATGAATTAGTAAAAAATGGATTAAGATGTGATTGTGGTAAAAAAGGGTGCGCTGAAAAAGAATTATCAATATCTTATTTAGATAAAGCAATTTTTGAAAAATATCATTATGAAATGAGTGTTAAAAATTTATTTAGTTTATATAAAGAAAACGATAAAAGAGCGATAGAAATTTTAAATATTTATTTTGCTAAATTAAATAAATATTTAAAATTTATTGAATCATTAGGGGTAGATTTAATTTATATCTCAGGTGGTATTGCTAGTAGTAAAGATGTATTTATGGATTATATAAAACTTGATAAAGTTAAATATATTAATGAAAATGAATTTTTAGGAATTTATGGAGCAAAAAAATTAATAGAGTTTTATGGTCAATATTAATTGGTGTTTAAAAGAATTAGAAAAAGAATTTGAGTTTTGCAGGGTTTTTAATAAATTAAATATTAAATTCGAGGCTTTTTTAAGTGAAGAAAATAGTATTAATTTTAATCTAAATGAGAATAAAATTATTATTTATTACACTAATGAAGTGAATATTTTTAGACTCATTTTTAGTTTAAGTAATTTTAATTTTGATAGAGATTATGAATTAAAACTAATAAATAAATTTAAGGATTTAAGTGTATTAATTGATGTTGCAAGAAATAATGTTTTAAGAGTTAAAACTTTTAAAAAATTAATCTTATATTTAGCTTTACTTGGGTATAGCTCTATTAGGTTATATTTAGAAGATCTTTATGAAATTCCTTCTGAACCTTATTTTGGTTATTTTCGAGGTCGATATAATAAAGAAGAAATAAATGAAATTGTAGCCTATGCTAATTCATTTGGAATTAAAGTTATCCCTTGTATTCAAACTTTAGCGCACTTAAAAAGATTAAAAAGATGGATAATGTATCGCGATTTATTTGATATAGATGATATTTTACTTACTGATAACCCTAAGACATATAATTTAATTGAAAAGATGATTAAAACAGCGAAAGAATATTTTAATACTGATGTAATTAATATTGGAATGGATGAAGCTATTAATTTAGGAAGAGGGAGATATCTTGATAATCATCCTTATACTAATCGTTTCGAGATATTTAAAAATCATTTAAATAAGGTTTTAGATATAATTAATAAATATAATTTAAAAGCTGAAATTTGGGGAGATATGTTCTTTAATAATAAAGAATATGCTTATGAAGATACTTCAAATGTTAATACTATTCAAAATATCGATAAAAATTTAAGTTTAATTTATTGGGATTATAATGATAAACCAATCGAAGAATATCAAAAAATTATTTCGATGCATAAAACTGTTAGTAAGAATATTTTAGTTGCAGGAGGAAGTTGGAAATGGCTTGGATTTTCTCCTAATAATATGTATGCGATAAATCATAACAAAAAACTTATGGAAGCAAGCATAAAAGAAAATATTAGTAGTTATATTCTTACTTGTTGGGGTGATAATGGGGGTGAAACTTCTATTTTTATGGTTTTACCAACTTTATTTAAAGTTAGTAATTATAATTTTGAAGTAAATGATGATTTATTATTTAATAAATTAACTGACAATATTTCTATCGATGAATTTTTAAGTGTTGATTATCTAAATAAGGTCTCTTTTGATTATTCTGATTATACGTTAAATTCTTTAAATAGAATCTATTTATATAATGATATTTTATTAGGAACTTATGATAGCTTAATTAATGATATCCAAGATAAAGTTTATCTTGATGTATATAAAAAATTAAAGAAATATTCCGATAATTCAAAATTTGGTTATTTATTTGATTCTTTAAGTAAATTAAGTAGAGTATTAAGTTTAAAAACTAATATTGCTAAAAGAATAAGAAGAGCCTATAAGGAAAATGATTTAACCGAATTAAAAAAACTAGTTAATGACTTAAAAAGATTAAAAAGATATTTATCAACATTTTATAAAAGTTTTTATAAAATGTGGCATTATGAGAGCAAAGATTTTGGATTTGATGTTTGTGATCTTAGAATTGGAGGAGTTGAAAAAAGAGTTGAAGTTGCAATTAATAAGTTAAATAAATATTTATTAGACAAAAATAATATTATTGATGAATTAAGCGAAGATAATTTAGATTTTTATGGGAATAATAAGGATTTCTATAAACCAAACGATATTGTTGATCCGTATTATTCAAAAATGTCGACAGTAAATGTAAATGATTAGGAGAGATTATGGAATATTTAGTTAAGAAAAATATTGTTACAATTAAAAATAGTGAAGAAAAGTTTTTAAACTTTGAATTTTTATTAAATGATACTATTCGTATTTATACTAAGAAAAATAAGACTGATTTAATTGAATTAAATCTTTTTAAAACTAGAAAGAAATTCGAAATCAAAGAAGACAATGGAAATATTGTTATAAACTACTTAAATTATACTTTTAAAATTAATGATAAATTAGGTTTTAATTTATATATTAATAATAAGTTTATTACAACATATTCATTTAATATATATTTTGATGATTATGAAAAGAAAAACTATTTTAATACAACTTTAAATATTAATAATAAAACTGACTATATTTTTGGACTTGGAGATAAGATGTCTTATCTTGATAAAAAAGGATATTTTTATGCTAGTTATAATACCGATGATCCATCTCACCAAGATGAATTATTTCCTAGTTTATATAAAAGTTTAAATTATCTTTTACTTAATATAAGCGATAATTTTTTGGGACTATATTTTCCATCAACTTATCGTTATACATATGATTTAGGTAAAACTAACTTAGATGAAGTTAAAATTAATAATTTCAATGCACATCAAGATTTCTTCTTATTTTTAGGTAAATCTATAAAAGATATTACTAAGCATTATAGTTTTTTAGTTGGACATCCTTATATGGTCCGAATGAAAATGCTTGGTAATTCCCAATCCCGTTGGTCCTATGAAAATGAAAAAATGGTCATGGATGTTTATGATAATTATAAAAAATATGATTTACCATTAGATTACATTCATTTAGATATTCATTATATGGATGGATATCGTGATTTTACGATTGATGAATCAAGATTTCCTAATATGAAAGAATTAACTAGTAAATTAAAAGAAGGAAAAGTAGAAATAGTTGCAATAAATGATGCAGCAATTAAAAAAGATACTAACTTTGAAATATATAATTATTTAGAAGAACATAAATTATTTGCTAGACTTGATAAAAAAACTTATATAAATGCTGTTTGGCCTGGCGATAGTGCTTTTCCAAATTATAATGATCCAAAATGCCAGGAATACTTTAAAAATATAGCTAAAGACTTTTTAATAGATACTGGTATAAGTGGTTTATGGTGTGACATGAATGAGCCAGCTAGTTTTAATGGACCATTACCTTTAAATGTTGATCATACATGTAAAAATAGAAAATTATTACATGAAGAAGAACATAACGTTTATGGTGAACATATGGTTAAATCATTTGTTAATACTTTTAAAGAATTAAATCTTAGACCATATATATTTACTAGAGCAGGTATGGCTACTACCAGTAAATATGCTTTTTGCTGGAATGGCGATAATTTTTCTTTGTGGCATCATTTAAGATATTCCTTAACACAAAATTTATCACTTAGCTTATCTAATTTTATGTTTAATGGTGTTGATATTGGTGGATTTGGAGGAGATGGAAGTAAAGAACTTTTAATTAGATGGATTGAAGCTAATGCATTTATGCCATTTATTAGAAACCATTCAAGTTTAAATACAAAGAATCAAGAACCTTATGCTTTTGATGATGAGACAATCGCAATTTATAAAAAATATTTAGATATTCGTTATAAATTTATTCCTTATTTATATAATCTTGTTTATTTAATGAATAAAGAAGGAAGCCCAATCATTAAACCATTATTCTATAATTATGAGAACGATAAAACTTGCTTTACAATAAATGATGAATATATGGTAGGTGATGATTTATTAGTTGCTCCAATTTTAAATAAAGATGAAAGAAATAGAATTATTTATTTACCTAAAGGAGAATGGATAAATTATTTTACTAAAGATAAAATAAAAGGTAATAAGTTTATAATTTTAAATGAAAACCTTGCAGAAACTGGATATTTTATAAGAAATAATACAATTATTCCAGAATTTGAGAATCTAAAATATATTGAAAAAGAAGAAATCGATACTTTAGTTTTAAATGTTTATGGCGATCATGGTGAAACATTTATTTATGAAGATGATGGCAAAACTTTAAATTATGAAAAAGGTGAATTTAATATTTATAAAGCTTCTATCAAAAATGGACAATTAACATTTACTTATAAGAAAAAAGGATATAATACACCATTTAAATTCCTTAAGGTTATCTATTTAGGAAAAGAATATAAATTGCCATTTAATGAATATAAAGATTTTACTTTATAAATGTAAATAAAAGAGGAATTAAGTATGAAATGTATTAAAGTTGTAATATTTGGCTGTGGTAATAGAGGAAATATGTATGGAGAATTTTCTAAAGAAAAGCCACATAAAATGAAAGTTGTTCAAGTTGTTGATTCTAACAAAACAGCACTTGAATATGCAAAAAATTATTACGGATTATCAAGCGAAGATTGCTTTAATTCATTTTCTGATTGGTTAAAGGCTCCTAAAAAAGCAGATGCAGTAATAAATTGTTTTATGGATCAATATCACATTGAAACAACAATGCCTTTATTTAAAATGGGTTATGATGTTTTACTTGAAAAACCTATTTGTAATAATCCAAAAGAACTTGTTGAATTAATGAATGAATCAAAAAAATATAATAAAACATTAATGGTGTGTCATGTTTTAAGATACACTCCTTTTTATTCAAAAATTAAAAAAATTATTGATTCAAAAGAATTAGGTGAATTAGTGAGTCTAGAAATGGCAGAACACGTTTATATTCCTCATATGATGAGTAGTTATATAAGAGGAAAATGGAGAAGTGAAAATGAATGTGGTTCTCCAATGATTATGGCAAAATGTTGTCATGATACTGATCTAATGTGCTGGCTAAATAATGGTGAAAAGCCAGAATATATAAGTAGCTTTGGAGAAAGAAGTGTTTTTGTTCCTAAAAATAAACCTTCTGATGCAGCAGATAAATGCTTAACTTGTCCTCATATGAAAGATTGCCAATATTCATGCTATTGGTATTTATTAAATACTGCTCAAGATCCAATAGTTTTTAATAACGCTGTTGAAGGCAAAAGATATGATGAAGTAACAGTCGAAGATAAGAAAAAAGTATTTTTAGAAAGTGATAGTTTAGGAAAATGTGCATTTGACGGCCCTCAAGATTTAGTTGACCATCAAGCAACAATTGTTACCTTTAAAAATGGAGTAACAGCTTCTTTAAATATGATTGGTGGAACTAGTTATCCTTGTAGAACAATTCATATTACTTTAACAAGTGGTGAAATTTTTGGTGTTTTTGAAGAAAATAAATTAACAATAAGAAAATATGATAAAGAACATTTTTCTAGAGAAACTAAAAATATTTATTTAGGAAATGTTGGTATTGGTCATGGTGGTGGAGATATGCGTTTAATCGAAGACTTCATCGATTATTTAAGAACGGGCAAAATGTCCATTTCACAAACTAATATCGATACTTCAATTGATGGTCATTTAGTTGGTATGGCAGCTGATTTAAGTGATAAAGATAGAAAAACTGTTTATTTAAGCGATGATCGACATTTAGAGGAAAGATAATGGAACTAAAAGAAGGATTAATTGTTTCTTGCCAAGCTTTAAAAGGTGAGCCAATGTATGGTGGGGACAGTACAATTAAATTTGCTTATGCAGCTTATTTAGCTGGAGCAAAAGGAATTAGAGCTAACTCAGTTAGAGATATCAATAAAATAAGTAAAAAAATAAAAGGTAAATTACCAATTATTGGAATAATTAAAAAAGAGTATAAGGATAGCGGTGTTTATATTACTCCTACTATTAAAGAAGTTAAAAAACTTATTAAATCAAAATGTGATATTATCGCACTTGATGCAACGTTAAGAAATAGACCTAATAACGAAAAAATTGAAGATCTTATTTCTTATATTAAACAAAATTCAAATAAATTAATTATGGCTGATTGTGCAACCATTGAGGAAGCTAGGAATGCTAAAAAATTAGGTTTTAATTATATTTCTTCAACTTTAAGAAGTTATACAAAAGAAACAAAAGATATTAAAATACCTGATATAGCTTTTACAAAAGAACTTATTAATGAAGTAGGAGTTGATATTGCAATCTTTGAAGGAGGAATTGATTCGCCTCAGACTCTTAAAGAAGTTTTAAATACTGGAATTAAAAGAGTAGTAATAGGTGGAGCTATAACTCGTCCTTTACAAATTACTAAGAGATATTTAAAGGAATTTGAAAATTAACAAATATTAATATTTTTTATTAATAATTTAATGAATTATATATAAATATTAGGAAATATTTATATATCTAAAATAGAATATATTAGAGGTAATTATATATGGCTAATTTTGTAGATAAGTATATTGAAAGAAGAAAAATAAAAAAAGAAAAAAAGATTAAAGAGCAAATTGAATACGAAAATAATGTTGTTAATTATAATCGTGTCGTTGCAATAGAATTAGCAAATAGAAGAAAACCAAAAAAAGCACCAAGTGATGCTTATATTTCTCTTCAAAATATCAACAAAATATATGATAACCTAGTTCAAGCAGTTTATGATTTTAATTTAGATATTAAAAAGAATGAATTTATTGTTTTTGTTGGTCCATCAGGATGTGGTAAATCTACAACTTTAAGAATGATTGCTGGTCTTGAAGAAATAACTGCTGGTAATTTATATATCGATGGTGAATATGCTAATGGTCTAGCACCTAAAGATCGAAATATTGCAATGGTCTTCCAAAGCTATGCACTTTATCCTCATATGAGTGTTTATGATAATATGGCTTTCAGTATGAAGATTAGACCTACAGAATGCATTATTTATGATGAAAACGGTAAGCCAAAAGAAGGTATAGACGAAAGTAAAGTTAAAGAAATTACTAAAAATATCGAAAATTTAAATAAAAAAATAAATGCAATTACTTTAAAAATAGATAATTTAAATAACAAGTTTAATGATGCAAAAAAAGAATTAGAAAACTCAAAAACCTTGCAAAACCCAACTAAAATAAATAAAAGTCAAGAAAAGTATTGGTGTATAAGAGACGAAATTCATTCGTATAATCATGAACTAAAATATCTTTTAAATCAAAAAGACGAACTTAATACTAATTTAGAAAAAGTTAAAAATACAAAAGTTATTCTTACCGAGATTAGAAAATTAACTAAAGAAGAAATTGATGAAAGAGTTCATAAAGCTGCTCAGATTTTACAAATTGAAGAGTATCTTGAAAGAAAGCCAAAAGCACTTAGTGGTGGTCAAAGACAAAGAGTTGCTTTAGGAAGAGCAATTTGTAAAAGTGCAAAATTATTTTTAATGGATGAACCATTAAGTAATTTGGATGCAAAGCTTCGTGTTAGTATGCGTAGTGAAATTATAAAATTACATAAAGCTATCGGTTCAACATCAATTTATGTAACTCACGATCAAACTGAAGCTATGACTATGGCTGATCGTATTGTTATTATGGAAAAAGGTGTAATTCAACAAATTGGAACACCTAAAGAAATTTATAATTATCCAAGTAATGTTTTTGTAGCTACATTTATAGGAAGTCCATCTATGAATATTTCAAAAATCGAAATTAAGGATAATTTAATTCATTTTGATGATAAGAATACATTGAGATTGGATGAAGAAAGTATTAGTAAATTAAAATCAAAAATCGAGGAAAAATTAGATATCATTAATAAATTTATTGTAAATGGTTTAGAGGAAGAATATCAAAAAGAAATAAATGTTAAAAAAGAAATGCTTCGTATTAAATTAGAAAATACTGGTAAACGTTTTACACATAATGATAATGGTGATTTAATTGATCAAATTGAAGATGTGAAGCTTGATAGTGAAGAACTTCGAATTTGTAAAAATATTTATGAAACTAAATTAAAAGACCTTAATAAAGCTAAGAAAGAATACGAATCTATGCTAAAAGATAAAGTTTACAAAGTAATATTTGGTATTAGACCTGAAGATGTTTATGTAAGTGGAAATATAAATAATAATTTTGTAAAACCAAGTAATGAAATAGAATTATTAATTACAATTCCTGAACTTTTAGGTAATGAATATTTCTTACATAGCGAATTAGGTTCTAAAGATTTTGTAATTAAAACATCAGCTAATAACGATATAAAAGAAAATACCAAAATTAAAGTAATTATTGATTTAAATAAGATTCATTTATTTGATTCAATCGATAAAAAAATCCTTATATAATTAATTTATGAGTATTATATTTAATAAAGAGAAAAAAATATTCAAAATAGAGAATAATAATTTTTCATACATTTTTTATATAAATCAATTAGGAATCCTCGTTAAACTTTATTTAGGTAAGAAAATTAACGACCTTGATCTAAATTCATTTAGTTATATTAATAATTTAAATGCTGATAGTTATAATTTTCTTGATTTAAAAACTAATAAGGAAGTTATAAATGATAAAGATAATTATTTTTCAGGTTTAACTAGCGATATCGAAGCTCCAAGTTTTTTAACTTACGATAAAAGAGGACCATTAGTTATAATAAACCATCAAGATAATTCTTCTTTAACTGATTTTCGATATGTTAGCCATAAAATTTATAAAGATAAAAAATCATTAGAAGGTTTACCTCATTTTGATAATAAAGATGTTGAGACACTCGAGATAACATTAAAAGATCTTAAAGATAATATTTATTTAATTATGTATTATTCAATTTATGATGGAATTGATGGAATCATTCGTCATAATGAAATTATTAATAAAACTAAAAAGGAAATTAGAATTAATAGAATTAATTCTTTATGTTTAGATTTACCTTCTTTAGAGTATGACTTACTTTCAGTTTATGGAACTTATGCAACAGACCGTATATTAGAAAGACAAAAATTAACACATAATATAATTAGTATTACTGAAAATAGTGGCGGTAAAGGTTTTTATCATAATCCAATGTGTATGCTAATTAATAAAGAGGCTAACGATAACTATGGTGAAGTTATTGGATTAGGTTTAGTTTACTCAAGTAATTTTAAATTTGATTTTATTGGTAATCCATTAAATAAATTAAGAGTGTTAATTGGCATTAATGATGAAAATTTTGAATATATTTTAGATAGTAATAATAGTTTTATTTCTCCTGAAGCAATTATTATTTATTCAGATGAAGGCATTAATAAAGTAACTCATCAATTCCATGATTTAATTAGAGAGCATATTCTAAGAAAAGTAGAAGGATTTGAAAATACTATTCTTTTAAACTCATGGGAAGGATGTATGTTTGATTTTGACACTAATAAAATTATGAATTTTATTAGTAAAGCAAAAAAGATGGATGTAAATTTATTTGTCTTAGATGATGGGTGGTTTTCAAAACGAAATGATGATTTTTCTAGTCTAGGCGATTGGGAAGTTAACACTGATAAAATTGATTTAAAAAAAGTGATTGATTACGCTCACTCTTTAAAAATTAAGTTTGGCATTTGGATAGAGCCTGAAATGATAAGCTTTAATAGCGATTTATTTAAAGAGCATCCAGACTACGCCTTAATGGATAAAGATGTAAATCCTACAACATTAAGACATCAATTAGTTTTAAATTTAACTAAAAAAGAAGTTAGAGACTCTATTTTTAGTAAAATATGTAAGATATTTGATACATATGATATAGATTATTGTAAATGGGATTTTAACCGTATTTTAACGGAAGCAATTGATAATTCAAATTTTAAAATTAATAAATCTCTTTATCATAATTTTATTCTTGGCACTTACGATTTATTAAATCGCTTCATTAGTCGATATCCAAAAATTTTATTAGAAACTTGTGCAGGCGGTGGAGGAAGGTTTGACTTAGGAATGTTATACTATTCAAGTCAAATTTGGGGAAGTGATGAAACTGATGGTGTAAGTCGCACATTAATTCAATATGCTACAAATTTATTTTATCCTTTAAAAGTAATTGGAGCTCATGTTAGTGCAAGAAAATTTTTATCTATTAAAGAAAAAGCAAGTATTGCAATGTTTGGAACTTTTGGTTATGAGCTCGATCCAACAAAATTAACTGATGAAGATTTAATAGAAGTAAAACTTTCTAATAAAAGATTTTTGGATAATAAAAAATTAATCGACGAAGGTGATTATTATCCATTAATAAGTCCATATAATAATAACTTTGTTAGTTTTGAAGTTGTAAGTAAAGATAAAAAAGAACTTATTTTCTTCTTTATGAATTATCGACAAGTTAATTGGGAAAGTAGGTTTATTAAATTAAAAGGATTAGATAAAAATAAACTATATAAAAATGATTATGATAATAATATTTTTTATGGTGATTTTTATATGAATGTAGGATTAAATTTATCAATGGGCATGCAATCATTTACACCATTAATAATTAAGTTAACTCAGGTAGATGATGAAAAATAAAAATAAGGAATTTTCCTTTTTATCCTGCAAAACCTCAATTATTTTCTATATAAATGCCCTTGAGGCATTATTTATTTTAATCTTGACTATCGTTTCATTTTATGGAATTGCTAGACCGATTTTATATACAACTAATTATTTAAATAATATAAGTTTAAAAGAGGAAAGTGCTAAGAAATTAACATCAATTTTAACTGAGTCAAATTTAGCAATTTATAATGAAGAAACAAATGTCATTAGTGATGTAGAAAGTTTATACAATGTTTATGTATATAGAAATATAAAATATTGTTATGAAACTTATCCAGAGATTTATAAAGATGATTTAGATGAATATGGTTATGAAACTAAGAAGGAATTTTTTGAGGATGTTGATCTATTAACTTACGATAATGATTATTTAGGTTATTTTTATACTTCCTTTATAGTTAATAAAACTAATGAAAATGGTGACCTTATAATTGATATAAATAAAGATAATTCTATTAATTTTTTTAATTATGAAATTTTAGATGTTGATGAAGAAGGAAGTGAATTTTTTGAATTTGATAGTAACAATATTTCTAGTTATCCTCGATTAAAAAAAGACACATGTCGATATTTATTTCAATATCATTTAATGGGAGTGAATTATTCAACTTTAAGAGAAGTAGATAATGCTTTTTATAATTATTTTCTTGATAGATATATTGAAGCTGGAAATTACTTAATGGAATATAGTGAATATTCCATTGCTTTAGAAACTTATAATAATTTATATAATAAAACAGAGTTAGATTTATTATTAACGAGCTTTTTATCTTATTCTTTTGCTATTATTATTTTAAGTTTTATTTTTCCATTATTTTCAAGATATAAAGAATCTTTATCTATGAAGATATTTAAAGTTGCAAGGTTAAATGATGAACATAAGAGTACATTTTTAGTTTATTTTATGAATGGATTAAATTCTTTTTTGCATAATTCGATTACACTATTAATTTCTTTATTTTTATTTGGTGGAACAAATTTATTGAATATTCATTTTCTTGAGATAGGTATTTTTACTTTCAATATTCTCCATGTTATTTTACTTTCGATTATCATTAATATTATTTCTTTAATTTGTTTATGTACAAAGAAGAAAAAAGGTTTATTTTCTCGAATAACTAAAACAAATTATTATCAATTAGTCGAACAAAAATATTTTAATGAAGAAAGTAAAAATGATGATGAAATACTTTAAAAGCCTTTAAAAATCCAATATTTTTAAAAGTTTTATAACAAACTACTATTTATTATTATCCTAATTTTCATAAATTAAATAACTTACATCTTATATAAGAGATTTAAACAATTTAAAAGCATAATTTCGATATTTTTTAACATTTAAATTATAGTAATAATTATATTTAGAAGATTTTAATCTCCATATAATAGACTTATAAATTGACAATTTAGTCTAGATAAAATATTATAAACTTAACTAGATAAATCTTTTGCATTATCTTGTTTTTTGGAGGAAAGACAATGAAAAAAGCAGCAAAATTATGCGCTTTTGTTCTTGCTGGAGTTATTACTTTTGGTGGATTAACTGCTTGTACAGAACAAAATAATGACGTGGTAAATAATATTACTTTATCGATTTCAACAACTAAAAATGAAATTAAGGTTGGTGAAACTTTAGAGATTAGTATTGAAACTAATGGAGATAAAACTAAAGTTGTTTTTAATAGTAGCGACACATCAGTATGTAGTGTAACTGATGGTGTAATTACTGGATTAAAAGAAGGAACTGCTCAAATTAGTGCAACACTTGATAATGTTACAAGTAATATTATTAATATTAAGGTTACTAAGGATAATGAAGATCCAGATGTTATTACTTTATCGATTTCAACTACTAAAACTGAAATTAATGTTAATGAAACTTTAGAAGTTGTAAGTACAACTAATGGTGATGCTTCTAAAATTATTTATTCAAGTAGTAATACTTCAGTAGCTTCTATTTCTACTAGTGGTGTTATAACTGGTTTAAAAGCAGGTACAACCGATATTAGTGCTACTTTAGGTAATGTAAAAAGTAATACAATTACAATCACTGTAAAAGAAGGGACTATAATTAACGATACTCCTGAATATCTTCAAGGTGGATTTAAATTAAATGATTATAGTTTTACTAAGGATGAAAACTTTACTATTGAAGATTTTATAAATGCAATAGAAGAAGTCTTAGTTGCTCTTTATAGTGATAATGAAAATATTAAATATTTATTAGATGAAAATAATAATTTATTACCATCTATTACTAGTAATGAACAATTCATTGATTATTTTAATGAATATTCTAATTTTGGTGTTCAGGAAACAGATTTTAATAAATTAAAAGATATTTTTATTAATTTAGAAAATGGAACACTTCTTATTAATTTAATGATTGGAAATGGACCTAATCAACTTCCACCATCAAATCTTGATATTGTTAATGCTTTAAAAGAGTTATTTGAAAGTTTAGTTACAAATTTAACTAAAGAGGAATTTGTTAGAGTTACAACGCCATTAATTACAAGATTAATGAAAATTGGCACAACATCAGCAAATTATAATAGTTTTAGTTTATTTGGAGCTACTTTAGGAGAAGGTAATTTTAATTCACTTGATCGAATAATTGAAATAGCTTCTAATAATGATGTTAAAGAATTTTATACTAATATTAAGAATAATAGTGTCACTTACAATTTTAATGAAATTTACGATAAAATAGCTGATTTTATGCCATATTTATCGCAAATTGGCTATGAATTTTTCAATTATATTTTTAAAAATTGTGATGATACAAAGATTAACCAAATAGTTAATGCTATTGTAATGGTAATTGAACAAAGTGAAGTTGATTATTCATTATTATTAGTTTTAGGTAACACAATTGGTGATTTCTTAGTTAATAACTTTGTTGATTATGAATCATTTAAAAATGTTTTAGAAAAATATTTAGATTTTGTTAAAGACAATTATGAATTAATCATTAATTCAAGTGCTTTAAATGGAATTGGATATTCTTTAATTTTTGTTCCTACTAATATCGAGAGTAAAATTGATGAAGTCAAAACTTATTATAAAGAACTTTATAGTTTAATTCGTTATGCTGGTGAAATTTTAAGAACAATGACTTTAGAAGAATTAACAAGTTATGTTAATTTATTCTCTAACCAAAGTAGTCAAGAAGTTAATGTTGAAGCATTTATTTTATTCTCAAAGAAATTTGTATCAACTTTTACTTTATTTGGAGAACATGCTAGTGATGTTAAAAATGATATTAGTAAAATAATTAGTTTTGCTACTGCAAATCCTCATGTTATGACATACATCATCTTTATGCCTTATACAAATCAAACTTCACATATGTTACCTAAATTCAATGTAACTTCTAGTGAGTTAATTGCTGAAATTGAATATGCAAGTGGACTTGATGTTACTAATATAAGTGATGAAGACTCTGAGAGAATTACTTTATTTATTCAAAAGATTGCTCCTACAAGTAATGAAGAAATGGTAGCTTATAATCTTGTTAGTAGAAATCCTGTTACTTTAAATTCTACTTTAGAAGATTGTTTTGAAGGTTTACAAAAATTTGAATATTATGGAGAATCACAAGAGCCAACTTTAATAAATATTAATGAATTAAATGTTACTGGTTTTGATACATCAACATACGGATTTAAAATCTTAAATTTCACTTATGATAATTTTGATTTTACCTTCGCATATATTGTTGGTGATAGTAGTGGTTATTCAAACATGCAAACCTTAAGACCAATTGAAGATGATTATCAACTTGATTATTGGTTTATTAAAGATGATCTATACGACACAGTTTATATAGGAGATTTCAAAAACACTGCTAAAACAAGTGATTTAATTGGTTTCTCAACAAGTGAACCAGGTGAACACATTGCCTTTTATAAAAATAATGATGTATATTATGCCTTTAAATATATCGTTTGTGAAAAAATAGGCGAACCTGTAGAAGAATATTATTTATATAACTACGCATATGAAGGAATGACATTAGAAGAACTTAAAAACACTAATATAAGCTATTACAAATATCAAGAATATGGATATACTGATTATCGTGGTTTATATACTGGAATGTCTAGTCCCGTTGTTAGTAATGAATATGAAATTCTTAATGTCTTAAATTATACAGAATCGGAATTTAATAATCTTGTTAAAACTCCTGGAACATATGAATTTGAGTTAGAAATTAGAGATATGAAGACTCAAGAAACTTCAACTATCACTATAAATATTGAAATTTATGAAGTAATTGATAATAAAAATGAGTACCGTTCACAATTTTTTAATAGTGGTGATAACTTTTTACCTAATAGTATAGACTTAAATTCTTTAATAGGACAAAATATAAGCGAAGAAGAAGTTTTAATTCTTAATAATAATGGTGAACCATATCATAGATACACTGGCAACTACAAAGAATACACTATTACTGATATTGTAAACATTGATGAAATTGATCAATTTAGTAATGAAGAGCAAAATGTTATTTTTGAAGCTAAAGATATAGAAACTGGAGAAATAAAAAATATAATTATTCCATTTAAATTTGTAACTGTGCAAGAAATATTTATGTTAGAATGTTTTAAAAATGATGCAGTTAGTAAAGATGAACTTGTAATTGGCGGAACAATTACACTTGACTTCTTAGGTATGGAATATGAATTCATTACTTTTAATGAAGATGGAATAGAAAGGCCAATTCAATCAAATTTACAGTTAAACAATTATAAAATCACCATTACAAATGTTGAATTTATTGATGATACTTGGGCTATCGTTTATTTTAATGTTTTTGATAAAGAATTTTCTATAGAAGTAAAGTATTATACTGATGCTGAAGTTAAATAACGTAACAAAAATTTATAAAACAAAAGATTTTAGTATAGGCGCCTTAAGTGGCGCCTCTTTAGCATTACCAGATGTTGGTTTTATTTCTGTTTTAGGAGATAGTGGAAGTGGTAAAACCACATTATTAAATTTAATAGGTGGTCTTGATAAAGTTAGTAGTGGCGATATTTATTTTAATAACGAAAATATTACACTTTATGATGATTTAAAGTTAACAGAATATCGAAAGAAACATATTGGTTTTATCTTTCAAAACTTTGGGTTAATCCCATACTTAAATGTTTATCAAAATATTAAAGTTAGCTGTGATTTATTAAATGAAGACAATAATTGTAATGAGAAAATTAATAATATTTTAAATAAAGTTGGTCTATTAGATAAAGCAAAAAAATATCCAAAAGAACTTAGTGGTGGAGAAAAACAACGTGTTGCTATTGCTAGAGCTTTAATAAATTCACCATCGATAATTTTAGCTGATGAACCTACAGGACAACTTGATAAAACTAACTCTTTGGAAATTTTAAAATTGTTAAAGTCGATTTCTAGTAGTTATCTAGTAATTATGGTGACTCATAATGAAGAATTTGCTAAAACCTTTAGTGATAGAATAATTATTCTTGAAGATGGAAAAATTATAAAAGATTCCATTTTAAATGAAAAAATATCTAAGAATTGCATGGTTTTTGAAAAATCTAATAAGAAATGTAAGCATATCAAAATTAGAAATCTTTTTAGTTTACAATTTTTTAGAAGTTTTAAACATAAACTTAAAATAATCTTAACTTCTTTAAGTTTTGCAATAGGTTTAGGTGGCTTAAGTTTATGTTTAGCACTTAATAATGGAGCGAATAGTTATATTAATAATTTAGAAACAACTACTTTAATTCGTTATCCTATTAGCATCGAAGATATATCATTTAATGGTTTAGATATTAGCGATTATTTTAAAGACGATGAAGAAGGAATATATCCTGATTATCAATATTTAAATGTTAGTAATAATAATTATGTTACGCATATTAATTTAATTAATGATTGTTATCTTAATTATTTAAATAATTTATCTACTAATTTATATGATTCAATAAGCTATCGTTATAAAGTAAATATGAATCTAATAACAAATGATAATGGAATTTATAAAGGTTTTATAAATAGTCCAACTAATTTTACTAGTGATGTAATTTCTAATACAAATTATTTTAATTCTTTAACTAATTATGAAAAGACTATTAATGAATTCGATGTAATAAGTGGTAGATTACCACAAAATAGAAATGAGTTAGTTTTAGTGACTGATAAATATAATAATATTCCAAGTAATTTATTAACTAATATTGGTATAACTACATCAAATGAAAAATTAAATTTTACCGATATCATCGGTAAAAAATATAAATTAGTTAATAATAATGATTTTTATAGTGATTCAAATGTTTATACAGAAGCAAATGGTATATTTCTTAAAGAAAGTTATTTATTCAAAGAGAATGATTTAAGTATTTATACTCTTTATGATTTAATTATTGATCTTAATAATAATTATCAAAATGAGATGTATGATAAAGTTAAAGAAAACTTAAAAGAAATTATTAAATATATAGATATTCCTAATGGTATAGATATCGATATTGATAGTATTGATTTTTCAAATGAGGATGAAATGCTTGATTTTATTTCTAGTTTGCATCAAAGAAAAACGATAACTTATTTTAATAATCCAGATACTAATAGATTAAAAGAAATTTATAATGATAAATTTATCGGTGAAGAATTAGAAATTGTTGGTATTATTAGGCCTAATGAAAATAGCTATATATCTAGTTATTCTCCAGGTTTATATTATTTAGAAGAATTAAAAGATTATGTTATTAATTTTAATAATTTAGGGGTTAATGATATTAATAATGATGGAATTATTAATGAATTAGATGATACACGAAATAAAGTAACGAAAGAATATGAAAAAGCATTTTATTTAAATTATGATGGAAGACTTAATTATAATTTTTTAAATATAATTGATAATAATGATTTAAATAACGATTATTTAACTTATTTAAATAATCGTAAGGTATATGGACTTGATAATTATATTAGTAATATTTTGATATATCCGAAAGACTATGATAGTAAGATAGAGATATTAAATTATTTGGATGAATATAATACAAATCTAGATTCTAAAGACATGATTACATATATTGATTTAAGTGGTGACATTATGGATAGTGTTCATCAAATAATTAACTTTTTATCGATAATTTTAATAAGTTTAAGTTCAATAAGTTTACTTATATCTATTATTATGATTATTGTAATAACTTTTAATTCTATAAATGAAAGAACTTATGAATTTGGTGTATTAAGAAGTTTAGGAGCAAGAAAAATAGATATCGGAAATTTAGTTATCATTGAATCAATATTTATAAGTATATTATCTAGTTTAATAGGTTTATTAATAAGTTACATTATGACTTATCCTTTGAACAATATTTTAAATGGAGTCTTTGGAAATTTATTACTTTATAATGTTGTAAGGGTTGATATTTTAAATATTCTATTAATATTAGGAATAAGCTTATTTTTAGTTATTATTGCTAGTTTAATACCAGCAATTAAAGCAAGTAAAAAGAAACCTATTGATGCACTTAAAGCTATTGAATAATTTAAAAACCTTCTAAATCTTAACTATTTTTTATTTTTTATTTCACTATTGACAAGAGTGATACAATTAAATTAAAAGGAGAAATTTATGAGAATTAATTTAGGGAATAAAGCATATTTATATCCTCAACCAGTATTAATTATTGCAACATTTGATAAAGATAATAATCCTGATGCAATGAATGCTGCTTGGGGAGGAGTAAGCGATTATAGTCAACTTATTATGTGTTTAAGCCATACACATAAAACTGTTGGTAATATCTTAGAAAATAAAGAATTTACAGTAAGTGTAGGTGTTAAATCTAAAGTAGTTGAATGCGATTATTCAGGAATTGTGAGTGGTCATAAAGTTAAAAATAAACTAAAAGAAGCTAATCTAACATATTCTGAAAGTAAAAATATTCATGCCGTTATACCAAACTTATAAATAATTATAAATTAATATAAAAATTATGTTGGTTTCTTGTTTCTACCTTACTGGTTGATAAACGATTTACATCGAAATCTTTTATCAGAGCCGTTAAGTCCGCAAGCGTAAATTCGGCAGTAACTCTACCTACTTTTTTAATTAAATAATTATATAAATTTATTGCAGCATTAAAATCACGATCAATTGTAATGTTGCAGTTATCACAAATAAATTTTCTATCACTTAATTTTATTTGAGAATTATAATTACCGCAATTTGAACAAATTTTAGTACTAGCAAAAAATCTATCCGCGGAAAGAAAATATTTTCCAACCATATCACATTTTGAATGTATCTTTTCTTTAAGTTTATAAAAAGATACCTCACTAATAGCTCTTGCTAAATGATGATTTTTAAGCATTCCTTTAACATTTAAATCTTCCATGCAAATAAAATCAAAGTTTTTAACAATTACGGATGAAACCTTTTCAATAAAATCGGTTTTCATATTTAAAATACGTAAATGTTTTTTCGCTAGGCGAAAGGAAGCTTTTAAATAATTTTTAGACTTTTTAGTTTGATCCCCCTTGGTTCTTGGGTGAATCTTTCTATCAAGTTGTCGAGATAATTTAATAAGCTTTTTGCTTTCTCTTTTTATGCCTTCAGGCAAATGAATACTAAATGGAACTGAAAGAGTTAAAGCTGACTTAACTCCTAAATCAATTCCAAGAGCTTTTTCTTTAAAAATAGCAAGTTTAGCTTTCTTATTTAGTAACTCTTCTTCAGAAATTGCAAAAGTAAAAGAAACAAAATATATTGAATATATATGAGAAATTGTACAAGATAAAATTTTTCCATCATATTTAATTTTTTCAGTTAATTTTATAGGTTTATCAAGTAAAGGAATTTTTATATACTGCTTATTTGAATGAGGTTTTGTAACGATTTTAATTTGATCTCCGCCAATATAAAAACTTTCATTATTTGACTTCTTTTTAAAAGCAAGCTCAATTGGTTTACCTCCTTTTTTTAAAGTATCCTTAATAGCTTTATTTAGATGAATAAAAGGTTGTTGGGTAGCATATTTTGTAACGTCGTAAACAAAAGGAAATTTCTCTCTTTTTAAAGAATTAAATTGCTTTTTTAAATCATAACCATTTTTAAACATACCTTTCTTAATGTTTTCGTTATATTGCTCTACACCCCAATTATATGCAAAGCGTTTACAACCAAAACATTTATTAAGATATGTTTTTTGTATATTATTTGGTTCAATTTTTATTTTCTGTGAGATTTGTTTCAACTACTTTCTCCAAATCACTAATAAGTTTTTTATTCTTCTCACTGCGACTTCCATATAATCGAGCAGAAAAAACTGTAATGATTTCTAAAACATCCTTAGCAAGTTCTTCTTCAAAAGAAGGAGTTTCATCACCTTGATTTATAATAATGATTTCAACATTTTTTGCTTCGCATATTGAGAAAACTAATTCTGCACCGAAACGTAAAAGCCTATCCTTATGAGTTAAAATTAATCTTTGAACCTGATTATCTAAAATTAAATCAATAAGTTTTGTTAATCCCTTTTTATAGTAATTCATTCCAGAACCAATATCTTGAATTACTTCATACTTATAGCCATGTTTTGCACAATAGAGTTCCAATAATTGGACTTGTCGATTTAAATCTTCTTTTTGATCATGAGAAGAAACTCGAGCATAAGCAATTGTTTTTAAATCATCTTTAGTAAAAATAATATTTCTGTTTATATTTCGTAATGATTCAATTCTATATCGCCTTGCTTTCCCCTTTGTAAGCTCATCAGGCTTTAAAAGTCCTTTCTTATCCCAGTTACGAAGTGTTGTTGTTGTAACACCTAAAATTCTTGCTGCTTCACTAATATTAACTAACTTTCCCATATTATTATTATAACACAATTAATATAAAAATTACATAAAATTTTGTAATTTTTTATAATAAATATATATCAGCTAAAACCCCCTATTATTAATGAATTACCTTTAACTTTTGAATGTCGATTAATAAGTTATGATAAAGAAAGTGAATTATTGAAAGCTGAAATTATTAATTGCTTAGCTGATGAATCAATTTTAACTAATAATAAAATAGTTCCAGATAAGCTTGAAGCAATAAGTTATGATGGATTTAATCATACTTATTTACTTGTTAAAGGTGAGGTTGGTAAAGCTTTTCAAGAAGGAAAGAAACTTATTAAATAATTTGTTTTTAATCTAAATATTATCTTTATTTATTAATATATTTTATGAGTAACTCTGATATTAAAATTATTAATTATGAAGATAAATATCTTAATGATATACTAACAAAGTTACCAATTATTAACTTATCACCAAATATTTCATAGTTAAATAAAATATTATCTTTTTCAAAATCTAGTGGATTACCATTGTGATAATCACAATAAGTATAATCGCCAATAATTATATTTTTGCTTTTATTATATTTTTTAGGTAAAACGAAGTTTTAAATTCGTTTGGATAAATCAAATCTTTATTTAACGTATCTCTCCTTTTTAATTTTAATCAGATATTTAATTATGTATAATTAAATACACATATGAAAGAATATTTATTTAAAATTATCGAAAAAGAAATAATTAATAAGATTTATGAAATTAATGATGTGAAAGAATTAGATGAAATCATAAAGAAAGCTTATGAAGACGCAATTATTAATAAAAGATACGATAAAATCGATGATATATTAAAAGAAATTGATACTTGTAGTGATGATGATTTAGAAAGTGAACTTTGTGAAGAACTTTCAGATTTAGTTAAAGATGATTTTGAATTAAAATTAAAAATTATTAATGATACTTTATCATCTGATGACTTATATGTAGATGAACTAATAAAGCTTAAAGGTGAAATTGAAACTTTTATTAATAAACAATATGGTTTAAGTTTACCTGATGATTGTTATCCTTTAAATAATCTTGAAGAAGGAAAGATTTACTTAAGTGTATTAGGAGAATTAGGTTTTTATTATTTACAGGAAGAAGATCATGAAGAAGCTTATAAATATTTTAAAGAAGTATTTTATAATACAATGTCTGAAACTGAAGAAAACATTATTCCTTTATTATATTTAGCGGCGAAATTTGATGATAATATTATTATTAATGATCTTAAAAACCATTTAGTAGCTCGACCATCGATAGTTCATTTTGTAATTGCTTTTTCTGAATTAATTGAAGATAGAGATTTAGGGAAATTTTTCAAAAGTGTTTTTAAAATTTATCCAGCCTTTACTTTCTATTTATCAAATTATTATCTATTTTTAAAACCTAGTTTTTCGACATATTTCCTTGGTTTATTAGACATAGAAAAAAAGGAAAATAGATCAAAAAGTAGTAGAATTCAATTTTTAATGGCACATTCCTTATATAGGGTTTTCGATGATGATTTTGAAGAGATTATGGAAGAATGTTCTAAATATAAAGATTTATATAATCCAGCATTTTGTTTAGATAAAAATTCTAAAACTTTTATTCAAGGAACGATTGAATATTTAGAAACAGAAGGAAATATTTTAGTTAGTAAACAAAAACTTATTAATTTCTTTAAAGGAAAAAATAAGGATAAAAGATTAAGAAATTGTGCTCATTTTGGTGTATTTAAAAATAAAGAAGTAGATTATGAAAAAATCTTAGATGAACTTACTAAATATGGCGTTCATTTTAAATGTAATGGAAAACATTTCTTTGCTTTAAGTTGGGAACTTATTAGCGGTGAAGAAAATGTTACTAATGGTGTTTCTTAATAAAAAATATAAAATAAATTGAGTTTTAGAGGCTTTTTAACTAAGAAGCATATATTTTATAAAGTAAATATGTAGCAATTTTCTTTGGTAAAATTTTATATATTCCGCATAAAAATGTATCTTTTGCACCTATAGATTTATTTAATGGTGGATGCTTTTTAAATGTTAATTTATAAACTTTTTTAGCAGTAACATTTGAAGATATCCCATTAGTTTCATCTTTTTCAATTTGCTTAAGTACTTTAGTAAATGTTTTATAATATTTAGAGTCTTTATCTAAATTTTCTAATGATCTATTTTTTGTAAAATTAGTTTTTGCATCTCCTGGTTTAACGGAAATTATCTTAATGTTAAAATCTTTCACCTCACATCTTAAGCTAGAAAATAAACTATCTAATGATGCTTTAGTGGCACTATAAAAAGCTTGATAAGGTAAAGGAACAATACTAGCAATAGAAGAAATATTAATAATTAATCCATTATTATTTAAATACATTAATGGAAGTACTTTTTTAGTTAAATTAAAAGGAGCAAAGAAATTTAAATTAAAAATTTTGTAAGCACTCTCTAAACTAGTTTCTTCAATTGGACCAAATATTCCTAGACCTGCATTATTTATTAATATATCGATAGAGTTATATTTATCCTTAATATAATTAATTAAATTATTAAGTTCATTTTCATTAGTGATATCACATTGATAGTGATCTAATCCTTCATATTTAAATTCTTTTCTAGACACTCCAATTACTTTATCGCCATTATGAATAAATAATTTAACCATTTCAAAGCCAAATCCACTTGAATCACCTGTAATTAATATAATTCTTTCTTTCTTTTTCATAATTATCACCTTAAATATTATTTTTAATTGATTTATAAAGATTGTAAATAAAAAATGATAGTTTCATAATTAATGAGGTTATATATGAAGAAGAATTACATTAATTTAAATTTATTAAAAGGATTAATTCTTGGATTTATTGGTGGATTTATTGAATTATATTCATTATTAATTCGAGATGCTTTTTGTGGAATGCAAACAGGAAACTTAATTTATTCTATTTTAAATTTAATTGATGGTGACTATAAGTTAATGGCGTATCACTTAATAATTATATTAACTTTTATTATTGGAATTATTAGTGTAGAGGTAATTTATAGATTAAGTAAGAAATTTAAATTTAGTGACAAACATCTTATTTATCCTTTAATGGTCATATTTATAATACCTAGTATATTTATACCTACTAATTTAGATATATTTGATCCATTAAATATTTTAAGTATTATTGCTTTAACTTTATTTGGTGCTTTTCAAGCTCATGTATTTACTAATTTAAATAATCATAATTTATCAACAACGATGATGACAATGATGATAAAACAAACATTTTCTAAGTTATTTAATGGAATTATGAACAAAAATAAAGATGATTTATATATTTCAATGTCTTCTTTATTAGTTATTTTAACTTTTATATTTGGTATAGCTATATTTTATTTATTATTTATTTATATCGATATAAAGTTTATTAATTACTTTTTAGTTATTATTATCTTTTTAATAATTAATATTTATATTATTGATTTATATAAATTAAGTTTTAGTAAATGATAGTGTTTTTATAATGATGAATATGGAAATTACGATGGAGGTTATTTTAACGTATTAGAAGAAATTACAATTAATTATAATGGCGTAATTGATTTATATTCTTTTGATTATAGCTCTAATAAACCAAATACATCATACTTAACGATTTATTATAAAGGTCAACATCTTAAAGTTAGTAAAGATAGTGATGGGGATGGGATATATCAAGGACCTAATGCCGGAGAATATAGAGGCTATTATAAATTTGATGATTTAGCGAAAGAATGGATTCAAGTACCAAAACCAGAATAAGTTATAAAGGTATTTATTAAATGGTTAAAATATATTAAGTGATATAGAAGATAAGGCAAAAAATAAGTCTAATGTTTTAAAAGGCCTTTAAAACTCAAATATTTTTCAAATATTTCTTCTTATCGTATATATGTTTTTGTGATAGTTTAAATTAAGTTTTCTTTTACATATACTATGTAAAAGTCTATAATTAACACGTAAATACAGGAGGAATGTATGTATAAAATTGTAAAGAAAGAAATTCTTAATCCTACTGTAACCTTAATGCAAATTGAAGCACCTTTTGTTGCTAAAAAAGCTAAGGCTGGTCAATTCATTATTTTAATCGTTGACGAGGGTGGAGAAAGAATACCTTTAACAGTTGCTGGAACTGATGAAGAAAAAGGAACAGTTGAAATTATCTTCCAAGTTGTTGGAGCTACAACTCTTAAATTAAATCAAAAGGAAGTTGGCGATGAACTTTATGCTTTTGTTGGTCCTTTAGGTGAACCAAGTAAAGTTGAAGGAAAAAAGAATGTAGTTGTTATCGGTGGTGGAGCTGGATGTGCTATTGCTTTACCAATGAGTAGAGGATTTAAAAAAGCCGGTGCTCACGTCACATCAGTTGTTGGATTTAGAAATAAAGATTTAGTTATCTTAGAAAAAGAATTTAAAGAAGTTAGTGATGAATATGTTCCTATGAGTGATGATGGAACTTATGGAACTAAAGGTTTAGTTACTAATGCTTTAGAAAAATTAATTAATGAAGGCAATGTTTATGATGAAGTTTTTGCTGTAGGACCATTAATTATGATGAAATTCGTTGTCTTAACATGTAAAAAATATAACGTCCCTTGTACAGTAAGTATGAACCCATTAATGATTGATGGTACTGGTATGTGTGGATGCTGCCGTTTAACAGTCGGTGGAAAAACAAAATTTGCCTGTGTTGATGGACCTGATTTTAATGGTTATGAAGTTGATTTTGATGAAGCTATGTCTAGAAATACAATGTATCGTGAATTTGAAAGAAAAGCTTATGACGATGCATGTAATTTATTCAAAAAGGAGGTTAAGTAATTATGCCTTTTAATATGAGACCTACAAAAAATCCAATGCCATCTCAAGAACCTAATGTTCGTAATAAAAACTTTAAAGAAGTTGCTTTAGGTTATACTGAAGAAATGGCAATTGATGAAGCTAAAAGATGTTTAAATTGTAAAAATAAACCTTGTGTTGCTCATTGTCCAGTTAATATCGATATTCCTGGATTTATCGCAAAAGTTGCTGAAGGAAAATTTGAGGAAGCTTATGAAATTATAAGTGAATCTAGTTCCTTACCTGCAGTTTGTGGTAGAGTCTGTCCTCAAGAAACACAATGCGAAATGAAATGTACAAGAGGTCTTAGACCTGGAAGTGAACCAGTTGCTATTGGTAGACTTGAAAGATTTGTTGCTGATTATCATAATGCAAACTTTAAAGGTGAAGTTAAAAAAGTTCCTTCAAATGGACATAAAGTTGCTGTCATTGGTAGCGGTCCAAGTGGATTAACCTGTGCTGGTGATTTAGCTAAAAAAGGATATGATGTTACTATTTTTGAGGCATTACATTTAGCTGGTGGCGTTCTTGTTTATGGAATTCCTGAATTCAGATTACCAAAAGCTATTGTTCAAAAAGAAGTTGATGGACTCAAAGCTTTAGGTGTTAAAGTTGAAACTAACATGGTTATTGGTAAAGTCATTTCTATTGATGAGCTTCAACAAGAATATGGCTTTGAAGCTATATTTATAGGAAGTGGTGCTGGACTTCCAAGATTTATGGGAATTCCTGGTGAAAACCTTAAAGGTGTTTATAGTGCTAATGAATTCTTAACAAGAACTAATTTAATGAAAGCTTATAAAGAAGGAAGCGATACTCCAATTGAACACGCTAAAAGAGTTGCTGTTGTTGGCGGTGGAAACGTTGCTATGGATGCTGCTAGATGTGCAAAGCGTTTAGGTGCTGAAGAAGTTTACATTGTTTATAGAAGAAGTGAAGAAGAGCTTCCTGCTAGAAAAGAAGAAGTTGAACACGCTAAAGAAGAAGGCATTATTTTTAAATTATTAAATAATCCAATCGAAATTATTGAAGATCCTGAAACACATTTAGTTAAGGGTATGAAATGTATTAGAATGGAACTTGGGGAACCAGATGCTAGTGGTAGACGTAGACCTATTCCAGTTGAAGGTAGTGAATTCGTTTTAGATGTCGATTGCGTTATTATATCAATCGGAACTTCTCCAAACCCATTAATTAAATCCACAACTAAAGGATTAGATACCAATTCTCATGGTTGTATTATTGCTGAAGAAACTACAGGTAAAACTTCTCGTGAAGGAGTTTATGCTGGTGGTGATGCTGTTACTGGTGCTGCTACTGTTATTTTAGCTATGGGTGCTGGTAAACATGCTGCTAAGGCAATTGATGAATATATAAGTTCTAAATAATTTATATTTAAATATATAAGCACTTAACTACATCTTAGTTAGGTGCTTTTTATTTTGGAGTAAAAGATTACTTCAAATATTTATCTTTATAGTTTTTTAATTTAAATTTAATTTATAATAATTATATGGAATATGTTTTAACAAGTTTAGAAGCTAAAGAAGCTGATAATTATACTATTAATGAATTAAAAATTCCTTCCTTAGAATTAATGGAAAGAGCTGGTAGAGGAATTTTTAATGAATTAATTAAGTTAATTGATAAAAGTAAGAAGATACTAATTATTTGTGGAAGTGGTGGTAATGGTGGTGACGGATATGTTATCGCTAGATATTTATTAAATGCTGATTATAATATTAGAGTTTTAAGTTTAGGAAGTCACTTCAGTAATGAAACATTAATTAATAAAAATCGCTATAATGGTGAATATATAGATAATTTAACTAATGATTATGATGTTTATATCGATGCAATTTTTGGAAGTGGTTTAAATAAAAACGTTGATGGAAAGTATTTTGAGGTTATTGAAAAAGTAAATGGTTTTAAAGGACTTAAAATAAGTGTTGATATACCTAGTGGATTAGATGGAACAAATGGTAAAGTATTAGGAATTGCTTTTAAAGCTGATTATTTATTTACAATTGAATTTTATAAAAGAGGATTATTTTTAAATGAAGGTATGAATTATTTTAACAATGTTAAAATAATCAAAATTGGACTTAAATTTAATAAAATATCAGAGATTTGCAAGGTTTTTGATATAAATGATTATATAAATTATATACCTAAAAGAGAGAAAGTATCTAATAAAGGGAGCTATGGAAGGGTTGCTTTAATAGGTGGATCAAAAGAATATTTAGGAGCTCCTATTTTAAGTTATTCTAGTTTAGCAAGTTTAAGATTAGGAGTGGGGTATGTAAACTTAGCTATTCCAGATTCTTTAATCTCATTATATGGATTAAGATATCCTGAAATTATGTATAAAAGGATGAAAGATGATAACGATGGACATATTGTTTTTAATGAAGATGATCTTAAATCATTACTCAATTATGATGTTATAACGATTGGTATGGGTATTGGAACAAGTTTTGAAGTATATAAAATAATTAATTACTTACTTAAGAATTTTAAAAATATTCTAATTATTGATGCTGATGGGTTAAACTCTTTATCTAAGTTTGGTGTAGATATTTTAAAAAATCATCTTTCTAAAGTAGTATTAACTCCACATTTAAAAGAATTTTCAAGATTAATTAATACCGATATGGATGAATTAAAAGAAAATTTAATTGATATTTTAATTAAATTTTCAAAGGATAATAATTTAATTTGTAACGTTAAAAGTAATGTAAGTTTAATTAGTAATGGTGAGGAAATTATTTTTAATACAAATGGAAATCCTTGCTTAGCTAAAGGTGGAAGTGGCGATATTCTAAGTGGAATTATAACTGGTGTTAGTAATAAAACTAATGATTTATTAAAAAATGTTGCCTTAGGAAGTTATATTTTAGGAAGAGCAAGTGAATTATGCGTTAGAAAGTTAAATGAAAATTTTGTTATTGGATCAGATATTATTAATAAATTAAATGATGTTTTAAATGAGCTCAGTATTAGCTTATAAATAGTTATTCTTTTATAAAAAATATTAAATTATTTATTCTAATTATTAATTTTTAATTTAATTTTTATATATTTTATAAGCATATAAACAAGAAAATAACCTAAATAAATTAAATAAAGTATTTCAATTATTAAAGTTATTAGAAGTAAATCTAAAGAAAAAGTATCAAGAATTAAATTTAAAATTAAACCGATAACTAATGAAATTAAATTAGCAAAAAAGCTAATAATAAAACTCTTTTTCATTTTATATATTCGATAGATTATTAACGATTCAAAAATATAAACAATAATTTCAAAACCTATTAAATAGCCTTGGTTATAATTAGAGTTAATATAACCGTAATTAAATAAAATGTTTGAAAAAATGTTTATTAAAGTTATTAAAATAAAATTTTTAAAACTGTTATTTTTAAATAGAAAATAAAAATAAATTGGAGTCTCAATTAATAAAGTTAAAAATAGAGGATATAAATAACTTAGCATCTAATATTATTTTATATGTAAAAGAATTAAAAATGATATAATATTTTTATGAAAAGAAAGAAGTTACTGTCGTTATTAATCTTATTTGGACCATTTCTTTTAGCAAATTCTCCTGCACCTAGTCCAGAGTATACTTATAGTGAATATTTTTCAATCGATAAGGAAGATTATGAAATTAATGATGAAGGTATATTCTCATTTAATTTTTATAATGAGACAGAATATTTTTTAGATGATTTTATAATCGAACATGATGGCTATGATATAGGATATAGTGCTGATAATATAGTTTTACCACCTAATAGTTATGGAAATATTGAAATTATTCAGTATAACGAAGCGATTAAGATAGTAGGGGATTTAAATGTTTATGTTACAGGATATAAATTATGCACAACCTGTGAATACTCTAATTTTAATATTAGTGATTTAACTTATGATGAATATCGTGAAGAAACTTCTTTAATTACGTCGATGGATATAGTAAATAATGAAAATGTTGCATTATATGGACCAGTATGTGTTTACTATGATAGTGTAAATAATACCTATTATTCTGGGGATTCTGGACGGATAATTAATAAAAATTCCACAAAAAGTTTATATACAACAGTGTACTTTGACACAATAATTGATGAACCTATTGAGAATATTGAGTTAGATGTATATTTTGGATATGCCAACGATTATTATAATAATCCAGATTTTGTTAATTATTGGCCTTTATATTTAATTCCAATCGGTCTTGTAGCTTTTGTAGTTATTACAATAGTTGTTACTGTTTCTATGACAATTTATTTCTTTGTAAAAAGACCTAAAAAAGAAAATAAATAAAATTTTAATAAATATATAAATTTTAGATTCAATCTACTAATTTTAATGTTCACTTTTTAGTAATATAATTATTTTATTAAGGGGACGCTTATGAAGAATAAAATTTCTATAAGAAGCTGGTTAAGTTTCATAATTATTGGTTTAGCAGGACAACTTGCTTGGGCTGTTGAAAACATGTATCTAAATCAATTTATTTTTTATTTAGATCAAGAAGGTGACTCATATTTAAGTTTAATTTCTATTACTGTTGCTTGTAGTGCAATAATGGCATGCTTAACAACTATTTTAATGGGTGCTTTAAGTGATAAATTAGGTAAAAGAAAAGTGTTCATAGTTGGTGGATATCTTTTATGGGGTATTTCAACTGCTTTATTTGGGCTAATTGATGTTAATAATATTCACACTTTATTTCCACTTGCTAATGCTGGGTTTGTTAGTGGTGTTTTTGTTATTGTTCTTGATTGTATAATGACTTTCTTTGGAAGTACTGCTAATGATGCTTGCTTTAATAGTTATGTAACTAGAGAAGTAAATGATCGTGACCGTGGGAAAGTAGAAGGCGTTTTATCGATTTTACCTTTATTTGCAATGCTTATCATATTTGTTGGATTAAATGGTCTTACAACTGGTGAAAATCCTAGATGGGATTTATTCTTTTATATTATTGGTGGTATAGTATTTGTTGTTGGAATTATATCTATTTTCTTATTACCAAAAGAAACCAAAACAGAAAGCAAAAATGGATATTTAAAGTTAGTTTTAGAGGGTTTTAAACCAAAAACGGTTAAAAATAATAAGAAACTTTATATACTTTTAATTGCTTATTTAATATATGGAATTGCAACACAAATTTTCTTCCCTTATTTAATGATTTATTTCCAATACAATTTACAATTTGAAGGATTTGATTTTTCAATTGTATTAGGTGTTGTTTTAATAGTTGGTTCTTTACTTAGTGTCTTATTTGGCTTTTTAAGCGATAAATTAGATAAAACTAAATCATTAATTCCTATTAGTTTAATATATATGCTTGGACTATTATTAGTTTATTTTGTTAATCCAGGAAATATGGCTTTTGCTTTAATTGCTGGAACAATAATGATGTTTGGTTATATTAGTGTAAGTAGTGTATTAAATTCCTTAGTTAGAGATAATATTCCAGAAAATCAAGAAGGCTCATTTATGGGAATTCGAATGATTTTTGTTGTTATGTTACCTATGGTGACTGGTCCATTTATTGGGGAAGCGTTGAGTAATAATTTTTCAACTGGAGAATATGTAGATTTAGGACAAAGTAAACCATTACCTAGTGCTTATGTGTGGCTTTGTGCTATGGCTGTAATGGCTTTAATTTTAATCCCTATCATTTATTTAATTATTAAAGAAAGCAAAGATAAAACAAATAAAGGAATTTTAATAAACGGAGAAAAACATAAAGAAGAAGTTCCTTTAAGTGAGCATCCTCATCCTAATTTTAATAGAAGCAGTTATTTATCTTTAAATGGAGAATGGGATATTGAGATAAATAAATCTAAGGAATTACTTTATGAATTTCATAATAAATGTATTGTTCCTTATGCAATAGAAAGCCCACTTAGTGGTGTTAATCATTTATTAGAAGTTGATGAATACATTCATTATCATAAAGAAGTTGTATTACCTACTAATTTTAAAAAAGATAGACTTGTTCTTCATTTTGAAGGTGTTGATCAAGTTAGTGATATTTTTATTAATGGACAGCTTATTTTTACTTCCCAAAGCGGATATTTACCAATTGTTTTAGATATTACACCTTTTGTAAAAGAAAATAAATTTGATATCGATTTAGTAGTAAGCGATAAAACTAGTGATTCGTATTTGACTAAAGGTAAACAAAAACTTAATCGTGGTGGCATTTGGTATAGCTCTAGTAGTGGAATTTATAAACCTGTTTGGATTGAATCGACACCAAAAGAATTTATTATTAGTGCCCACTTTAAACCATTAGTTAATGATAAAGCTTTAAGCGTCTATATTAAGACTAATATTCAAGGCGAAGCAAAATTGAAATTTGATAAATATGAATTTACTGTTGAAACTAATAAAGAAGTTATTTTAAAAGATTTAGATTTACCTTTATGGTCTATTGAGAATCCAATTATTATAGATACTGAAATAATCTTTAAAAATGATATTGTTTCTTCATATTTTGGGTACCGTGATATTAAAATAGAAGGTAAATACATCTATTTGAATAATAAGAAAATTTATATAAATGGTTTATTGGACCAAGGCTATTATTATTTAGGTAATTTAACTCCTTATAGCTATGAAGATTATTTATTTGACATAACAGAAGTTAAAGAACTTGGATTTAACACATTGAGAATGCATATTAAGGAAGAAATTGATGTGTTTTATTATTATTGCGATGTTAATGGTATACTGGTAATTCAAGATATTCCTAATGGAGGAACTAATTATTCATTGAGCACAATGATTAGAGGTGGATTACTTCCTTTTTATAAAAAACGTAACGATCATAATTATAAGCTATTTTCTAGAGAAGATGTTGAAGGAAGAAATGAATATAAGGAAATTTTAAAATCAATTTTAAATAATCTTTATAATCATCCATCCGTTATTATGTATACCTTATTTAATGAAGGATGGGGACAATTTGATTCAAAAGAAATTTATGAATCAGCTTTAAATTATGATAATTCAAGAATTTATGATGTAACTAGTGGGTGGTATGATAATGGATATAATGAAATTACAAGTATTCATTCTTATTATTATCCATTAAATGTTCCAAAAAAACTTCAAAAACCTTATATTTTTACCGAATTTGGTGGTTATAGTTATACATTAAATGGTCACTTCTTTGGCAAAAAGAAATTTGGTTATCGTCGTTATAATAAGCTTGATAATTTTACAAAAGCTTATTCGAAATTATATTTAAAAACTATTAAGTCATTAATAAAGAAAGGCTTAGCAGGAACAATATATACCGAACTTAATGATAACGAAGATGAAGTAAATGGTCTATTTACATACGACCGTAAACTAAAAATTGATAAAGAAACTATTATAAAAATTAATAAAGAAATTAACGATTCTTTTTAGACTTTGATTTTTTCTTTTTCTTCTTTATTTTCTTTCTAATTACTGGAATAAAGATTATAAGTAGCAAAATAACTACAGCTATAACTATTATTGCAATGGTAATTGTATCAAAGACAATGCCCGAATTTATTGTAATTATTTGAGTATGAATTTCATTAGTAAAATCTGTATAAGATAATTGAAGTTCATATTCACCTATTGGAAGAGCTTGATTATTTTCAAACTCTGAAGTAGTTCCATCATTAATTAAATTTATCGATATTTCCTCATTTGTGATTGGCTTTGAATCCCTTCCTACTGTGATAGTTCCAGTAATTGAAGATAAATCTATAGGTAAAAGAAAATTATATTTATCTTTAATATTAGAAGTGTTAAATGTAACAATTTTATTAGGGTTTCCGACTTTAATGTCGTAAGAAAAATTAACTGAAGCATCAACTGTATAAGTAAATGTTAATGTATAATATCCATCATCTAAGCTTAATGAGTTTGTAAAATCATAATTTTCTTTAACTATACTTTCAGTAAATGAGTTAGTAACATTTAATGTAATCTCATTATTTGGAATAGTAATTGTTTCTCCATTAGATTTATATGTAAAACTTATATTATTAAATGTAATTTCTTCATCAGATTCATAATTTTCTTTTTGATTATCATATATAACTGTTAATGAATCTTTACTAACACCATTTGGGCTAGATAGATCTAAATGATAATCAGTCTCTGGATTAAAAGCTAAATCAGCCCAAAGTGGGTAATCAATAAATGGATTACGATTACCTTGGATGTATTTATAAACAAGGTCATTACGAATTTCTTCATCATTAGTTACACTATCTAATTCATTCCATTCGAGTAAATCACTTAAAATACCATATGATATGTCAGTATTTTCTGTTTCTTGTGGTTCATGAGTACCTTCTGGAGCAGTAGGATTATCACTTAAAAGTAATCTTGGAGTAGGATATTCTTCATTATTAAAATTATTATCATAATCATGATATCTAGCTGCCATATAAAATATGCTTCTAGCGATATCTCCTTTGTCTTTATCGATTGGCTCAATAACTTCGCTTGCAGTGTATTCGTTTGATAAAGCTTCACCTCGATAACTACCAATTTCACCACTAAGAGTAGAATAACCAATATTATCTTCACCTAAGCTTTCTTTATTTTTAACATTGCCATAAGGAAGGTTCGAATGAATGTGTTGATTAGTTTCACCTTCACCCATGTGTAAATTATGCATATCACATCCAGCAATCATGTCTTTATAAGCATCATTATTTCCATTAGCACCATTAAATCCATATGATTTTGGATAAATATGTTCTCTATCGACCATATCTTTATGACCATCTACATTCTTATTTACATAGTCTCTATCAAATAAATATGGTTCTGGTTCATATAAAACATTGCAATAAACTTGATCAGTTGACCACCAATAGGTTTCACCGCTATTAATTAAATCAAGTTCTTCATCGGTTATTGGTGATAAAGTAAAATTACGATCTGCTAGTAAATAACTATCCCAACTTGGAGAAGACTTTCTACCAGTAGTGCCGCTATAGTCACATTTTGTATGATTCTTTTCTAATATATCTTGTAAAGCTGATAAAAACTCATCGCCTTTAAGATCTTTTCCTTCAAGGTCTTGATAATATGCTCGAATTTCTTCATCACTTTCTTTTAAATCATCAATTGAATCAACTTGATTAGAAGCTTTTTTGATAGCTTTTTGTAAGGTATTATATTCATTAGTACTAGATAAACTAATTGGAATAATACTCAATAAACTTAAAGAAAGAATAAATACTTTTTTCATCACATGTTCCTATAAAAATAATCACCAACTGTATCTTCACCTAAATAAAAGGTAGATAAAACATGGTCTTTAATAGTATATAAAGATGGTGTTCCAAAAAAATAAGTTTCAGTAAGAGAACTTGCACCTATCATTTGTGTTATCAATGTATTTTGAAGACCATCACTTTGCCAATTTTTTGGTTTTTCTTTAAAGTAAGCACGGAAGTTAGGATCTTTAGATCCGTTAAAAATATAAATATCAGTAATCCCATTACATGTTTCATCAATTATAGAATCTAAATAATCTAAAATAACACCTTTTATATTATGGCAATGAGAACATGTATCACTATAGATATAGATTAAATAATGATTGGAATCTTTATAGAAAAATTCTTCTTCTAAATTATTTATTCCAAATCGTTCATAATAATCATCATAATTACGATTTTTAGTATCAATAAAAGAAGGTTTAGGTCCATTACAACCTACCAACATAAATACTGAAAAAATCATCAATAACCTTGCAAATCTCATATAAAAATTATAATTTAGTTAAAAAAATATGTATAGTATTAATTTAATGAATTGAATAAAGTAATTAAAGATGCTTCTCCAACATAATAATTAATTAAAGTATTATTTTTAATTTCAAATAAGGAAGGTGTACCAAAATAATATACATCTTTTAGTTCACATTTATTTAATGATTCTTTAATATATGGCTCTTTATCCTTGATTTCTATTGGAGGTAATTCTTTAAAATAACTTTTAATATTCTTAATTTTATCTTTTTGTAAAAGATACATCGGAGGAGATTTATTTAAATCAATATAGTCTAAGATACAACCTTTAATATTTTCACAATGTGGACAAGTAATGCTATATAAATAAATATAGTAATGACTATCTAAATTAAAAAAATTAGTAATATCATTAATACCATATTTTTCATAATAATTTAAAAATTGTCGATTTAAATAATCCTTACAATCTATACATACTTTGTTATTACATGATGTTAATAGTAAAAACGCTATTGGTAATAAAATATATTTCAATAAAAAATCCCCCTTATATACAAGTAGTGAGAAATCTTACTTGTTGGGGGATTTTTTTAATTTTTTATTTAATTAATGAATTAATTTTTTCTTGCCTTAACTTTTTTAATAATAAATTTACTTAAAACAAGAATTTCATGAGCAATAAGTGGAAGTATAGCAATTGCTCCAGTGATTAGCCATTCTTCCCAAGTTAAATCAGTTGTACTAAATACATCTTGAACTCCAGGAGTCATAATAACGAATAATTGTAAGACTAGACCGATAATAAAGGCTAATAACATCATCCAGTTTTTATTTTTAAATACATGAACAAATGATCTATTCATATTAGACATACCAATCATATGGAATAATTCACTTAAAGCAAGAGTTGTAAAGGCCATAGTTTGAGCTTGATGTAATTCAAGAGAGTGAGTTTCATAGAAGTTCTTGACACCCATAAATCCTTGATTTGCGAAACCTCCACTATAGAATTCTGGACTAACTAAAGCAGCAACAAAGTAACTAATTAAAACACCGATTGTAATAATAGCACCAAAAGCAATTGTAGTTGATAATCCACCTTTTGCTAAAATATGTTCATTTGGATCACGAGGTTCATCCTTCATAATAGCAGGATCTTTAGGGTCCATACCTAAAGCAATAGCTGGAAGGGAGTCAGTTATTAAATTAACCCATAATAAATGAATTGCAATAAATGGAGTTGGGAATCCAATACAGATGATGAAGAACATTGCAAGAACTTCAGCAATATTACTACTTAATAAGAAGACAACTGTCTTTTTAATATTTGCATAAATTCCTCTACCTTCTTCAACAGCTTTTTCAATTGAAGCAAAGTTATCATCGGTTAAGACCATATCAGCTGCACCTTTAGCAACATCGGTTCCAGTAATACCCATAGCAATACCAATATCAGCAGCTTTTAAACTTGGGGCATCGTTAACACCATCTCCAGTCATAGCACAGATATTACCATTAGCTTCAAAGGCTTTAACAATGGCAACCTTATTTTCTGGTGAAACACGAGCAAAAACTCTTACAGTTTTACAGACTTCTTGAAGTTCAGAAGCAGAAAGATTATCGATATCTTCGCCCATCATACATTGATCAATACTTGTTGCAATTCCTAAATCTTTAGCAATAGCAAAAGCAGTATCTTTATGGTCACCAGTAATCATAACTGTTGTAATACCAGCTTCTTTAAATTTACTAACAGCAGGTTTAGCTTCAGGTCTAGCTGGGTCAATCATTGCAACTAAACCAACAAAAATTAAATCTGATTCTTTAATTTCTTCTTTATTTGTATAAGCTAAAGCTAAAACACGTAAAGCTTTATCACTAAAATATTTATTAGCCTTATAAATATCTTCAATATCTTTATCAGTGATTTTTCTAACTTCACCATTAATTAAAATGTGAGTAGTAGTTTTTAAAATACTATCTAAAGCACCTTTTGTATAAACTATAGATTTTCCATTTTCTAATTGATGCTTTGTAGACATCATTTTACGAACGCTATCAAAAGGAAGTTCATCAACACGAGGAGTTAATCCTTCAAGATATTTTTTATGTAAATTAAATTCATTAGCAAAGGCGACTAAAGCGATTTCAGTTGGATCACCATATAATCCTTCATCAACTGTAGCATTAGAGCATAAACTCATTCCAGTAGCTAATTTTTTAAGTTCATCAATAGTTGAATCTTCTTTAAAATCTTCTTTAACAAAATATGAATTATTAGCATAAGCTTCTAAAACAGTCATTTTATTTTGAGTTAATGTTCCTGTTTTATCACTACAAACAACTTTAACA
The DNA here is from genome assembly GCA_944368975.1 of uncultured Bacilli bacterium. GTDB lineage: Bacteria > Bacillota_I > Bacilli_A > RFN20 > CAG-826 > Onthovivens. The sequence goes on from CALVXI010000005.1 coordinate 119,687, forward strand.
GCACCTAATGTTTCAACACTTGGAAGTTTTCTAACAACGGTATTTGCTTTAACCATTCTTTGAACACCAATTGCTAAAACAATAGTTACAACAGCAGGTAAACCTTCTGGGATAGCAGCAACAGCTAAAGCAATAGAACTAATAATCGCATCTAACCAAGCATTAACACTATCAACATTACCATCAACGATAATCCATATAATGTCAGCGATTAAAACTAAAACAACAACAATGAGCGTTAATAATCCAAGGAATTTAGATAATTTAGCTAATGACTTTTGAAGTGGAGTTTCTGTATCTTCTTCACTATCTAAAGCATGAGCAATTTTACCAATTTCAGTATTCATACCAGTAGAAGTAACAACACCTTTTCCTCTACCATAAGTTACAGGAGTAGACATATAAGCCATATTAATACGATCGCCAATTGCTACTTTCTTAGAGAAAACAATTTTTGAATCTTTTTCAACTGGTACACTTTCTCCAGTTAAACTTGATTCATTAGCCTTCATATTAATTGCTTCGATTAATCTTAAGTCAGCACCAATAGTGTCGCCTTCTTCTAAAATTACGACATCACCAATAACAAGTTCGCTTGATTTAATTTTAATTCTTTTACCATCACGAATTACTGTTGATTCAGGCGAAGATAATTTCTTTAAGGCTTCAAGAGAATTTTGAGCTTTAATTTCTTGAACTGTACCAATTACGGCATTTAATATAATGACAGCCAAAATAATTACAACATCAGGCCAGTCTCCTACATCTAAGAACCAATTATTAATTGCTTCACCAGAATTTACTGCATTAATAGTTTCAAAAATAGAAATACCTAAAGTAACAAGAATTGCAGCAAACAAAACGAATATCATAGGATTATTCATTTGTTCAAGGAAAATTCTAAACCAACTTTTCTTTTTCTTTTCTTCTAATTTGTTAGGACCATATTTCTCTAAGCGAGCTTTAGCTTCTTCGCTAGTTAATCCCTTTTCAAAATCAGTACTTAACCCCTTTTTAACCTCATCTAAAGGTAAAGTTTCAAAAGGGACACTTTCTTTCTTTTCTTCAGTTACATTATTAACTGTTTCTTTTTTTGCCATTATTTTACCTCCTTAGTTAAGAATAATGGTCTTGCTAATAAACTCGTATAAGTCCGGGATACTCCGGGTTGACGGACTTTATACTTCGCTACTCCCCATGGGTATTTATTCTAATAGTTTACTTTATTATTTTCAATAATAAAAAAAGTATTTACTCATGGCTTGAGTTTAGGATTATTAAAGAATTTAAAATAAAATTTTAAGAATAAAAAAATACATCTAAATTTATTTTGTTAATAAAACATTTATTTTTTATAAAATTATAAATATTATTTAATTCATTAATTTAATATAAGATTTGCAGGCTTTTTTACATAAATCATAATGATTGGACTATCTAGTAATTAAATAATAAATCATATTTCTTTATTTATTAGGTTCATTTAATTTAAAATAATATAGTTATGATTTATATGTTTATATTTACCTTTATAGGAACAATTTTAGGAACACTAATAGGTGGGTTATTAGGATTATACTCACAAAAATTACCAAAGAAATTATTAAGCTTTTTACAAAACTTTTCTTTAGGTGCCATAATAAGTTTTATCTTTTTAGAATTATTTAATCATGCCTTTGAACATTCGATAAATTATTTTGATAATAATAGCTTACTAGGAATAAGTATAAGCTTATTAATTATTCTTATTAGTGGTGTTTTATTTTTTATTTTACATGAATTAGTTCATTTATTTTCACATCATCATCATGATGATAAAGATGATGATAAACCATGTCATGATCATGCACATAGTTTAGAACTGGTAAATGAAAATAAATCCTTATTAATTACTTGTTTTATATATTTAGGTGCGGTATTTGTTCATAATATCCCTGAAGGTTTATCTCTTGGATTTAGTTTTATAAATTTAGATAATAGTTTTCCTATCGAAGGAGTTATTGTTTCTTTAGTTTTATTTATTCATAACTTAATAATTGGCTTTTCGATGTGCTCAAGTTTTCTTCATGCTAATAAGTCAAAGAAATATAGTTTATTAATGACTTTAACAAGTAGTTTACCTGCTTTTATATTAGCTATTGTTGGTTATTTTATCTCAACAATTTCAATCAATGATTTATTTATTGCTATTTTAATGAGTATAAGTTGTGGTAGTTTACTTTATGTATTATTTATTGAGTTATTACCTCAAACTTTTTTGGAATATAAAGATCGTTATTCTTTTATATATATTATTTTAGGATTTACACTTGTTGGAATCTTACTTTGTATTTAAAACAAGTTTTAAATTTAATTTATATTTTATTTACTAAATTTTTTCATTAACTAAAATTTTAGATTATATACATATAAATAAAAATAAATGTTGTAAACGCCATAATGAAAATGTTGGTTTTCGCCAATTGAAAATGTAGGATTACCTCTGTAGTTTTTTATAACATAC
>CALVXI010000006.1 GCA_944368975.1 uncultured Bacilli bacterium
GACGTTATAGAAATATTGATTTAAAAATAAATTAACTTTTTTAATTTTTTGCTTGATTTTTGTTATCTAATTTTGTTCATAAACTTGCTTTTAACACTACTTGTATATAAAGGGGGTTAAAATGAGTTACTATATCGAACAAATTGGTGAGAATGATTGTGGCATTGCATCTTTAAAAATGCTATTGGCAATATTATATAAGAATAAAGACTTTCTTTATTATCCGCAAAAAGAAAGAAACATTTCTTATAATTATAAAGAATTAATGCAAATAGCATCTAAAGAAGGTGTTAATCTTGGAGTGAGTAAAGTTGTTGATAAAAATGATATTTTTACTTATAAAGCAAAAAATCCATTTCTAATTTCCATTAAAGTGGAAAATTCTTTACATTTAGTATTAGTCAAAAAGATTAAAAGAAATAAATTACTAATTTATGATCCAAAAAACGGAATTTATTGGTTAAAAAAAGAAGAATTAATAAATATTTGGAATGGTGACATAATTGAAGCAAATGAAATTAGAGGAAGTACTTTTAAAGCAAATAAAATTAATGTTTATCCTAAATCATTTATGTTCTTAACTATGATTTTTGAAATGTTAAGTTTTCTAGCTTTATTTATGGCAATGTTTTTTGTAGACAAAGATTTTAGTTTTTTAATACCTTTAATTTTATTTGCTGTTTATATCATTTTTGAATTTATTTATCAAAAAATAATTGTATTAGCTTTAAAATATTTCGATAATACAATTTTGTATCGTAATTATCTTGATAATCGAAATAATTTTAAGGAATATTACCTTGAAATGAACGATTATAAAACATTAATTATAAGTACTCCAATTAATTTTATTGCATCTTTAATGCTTATAATATTTGGATTAATAATTCTTGGTATGAATAATTACTTAAACGTTATTATTTTGATTATTGTATTTGCTATTCAAATAGGATTTAGGCTATTTGATAAAAAATATCTAAATAGAAAAAGAAGTAATTTAAAAAATATTGAGAAAAATTTATTTAATAATAAGCAATTAACAGAGCAAGAATTTAAGGAAAATATAAGTAATTTAAACGATGGAACATATAATTTTGTAACATATGTCAATTTTAAGAAATATTTTTTAATTTTTATAACAATTGCTTTATGTTTGATATATTTAGGAATTACTGGTTTTGTTAGTTTGAATTTCTTGTTATTTCATTTCTTTACTTATATTTTTCTTCAAGATCAATTCGATAAAATTTTAGATTTACAAAAAGGGTTCGAGAAAATAAAAACTTATAAATGTTTATATCTATATTATTTTAAATAGTTGTAAAAATTATATATAATATTCGTATGGAATTTTATTTATCTAACGAACTAAATATTGATTTATCAAAGTTTGAAAAAATTTATAATGATTTATTATTGACTACTTTAAAAGTCTTGAAAAAAGAATCAAATTATTTATTAAGTGTTACCTTTGTTTCAAAAGACAAAATACATGAAATTAATCGTGATTATCGAAATGTTGATCGACCAACTGATGTTATTTCTTTTGCCTTTTTAGATGACAAAAATGAGAAAATTTGCGGAGATATGCCAATTGATCTTGGTGAGATTTATATTTGCTATGATGTTGCTTTGGAAAATGCAAAAAAATATGGAAATTCAATAGAAAGAGAATTAAGCTTTCTTTTTGTACATGGTTTACTTCATTTATTTGGTTATGATCACATGAATGAGGAAGAAGAAAAAGTTATGTTTAATTTACAAGATTTAATTTTGGAGAATTAATTTATGGATATTAATTATTTAATTTCTAAAGCAAAAGAAGCTTTAAATTATAGTTATTCGCCTTATTCTAAGTTTAGAGTTGGTGCTGCTTTATTGACAAAGGATGGCGACATTTATTTAGGAGCTAATATCGAAAATAGTTCATATGGATTATCAATGTGTGCTGAAAGAAATGCTACTTTTAATGCTTATTGCCATGGAGTCAAGAAAAATGACATTAAGGCTTTATGTATAATTGGGGATACTGAAAAACCTATATCTCCATGTGGTGCGTGTCGACAGGTTTTAAGCGAATTACTCCCTAAAGATACAATTATTGTTTTAGCTAATTTAAAAGGAAATCATAAAATCACTTCAATTGACGATTTACTTCCATATTCTTTTACAAAGGATGATTTAAAATGAAAAGTGGTTTTGTAAGTATTGTTGGAAAACCAAATGTTGGTAAATCGACCTTACTTAATGCAATAATAGGTAAGAAAATTTCTATTGTAACACCTAAAAGTCAAACTACTCGAAATGAGATCACAGGTATTTATAACGATGATGAATCTCAAATAATTTTCATAGATACACCTGGGATTCATAAACCTCACAATGAGTTAGGGGAAATTCTTGATAAAAAGGCTTATCGTACAATACGTGATTGTGATATTGCTTTATTGGTGATTGATAGTTCAAAAAATTTTAATGAATCTGATAGTTTTATATTTGATCATCTCAAGTTTGATTGCGAATTAATAATAGTTTTTAATAAGATTGATGAAACAAATATTACCTTAATTAATTCATTGAAAGATAAATACTTGCACAAATTTAATAATCCTAAATTTATCGAAATAAGTGCTTTAGAAAAATTTAATATAGATTCCCTTATAAGCCTTATTAAAACTATGTTGCCAGAAGGTCCTCAATATTATGAATTGAATCAAATTACTGATAAAGACCTTAGATTTCAAGTGCAAGAAATAATTCGTGAAAAAGCTTTATTAAAACTAAAAGATGAAGTACCTCATGGAGTTGCAGTATTGTGTGATGATATTAATTTAAATGATAAAAATTTAAATATATATGCGAAAATAATTGTTGAACGAGAATCACAAAAAGGCATTGTCATTGGCAAAGGTGGAAAGATGATAAAGTGGCTTGGCACCGCTTCAAGGAAAGAAATTGAAAATTTAATTAAAAGGCATATCAATTTAGAGTTAAACGTGCAAGTAGTAGAAAATTGGCGTAATTCTAGTAGTTTTTTAGTAAAGATTGGATATAGATAATGGAAGAAATTTATGGCATTTCTGTATTAATAAGCCATTATAAAGATAATGATGCTATTCTTAATATTTTAACTAAAACTTCCTTGTATAAAGTTTTATTAAGAGGTGGATTTAATATTAAAAATAAAAATTTAATTTTTACTAAACCATTTATTGAAGGCAATTATGAGCTTTATAAAGGAAAGGTTGGAGGTTATAAGTTTAAATCATGTGAAGTTATTGATTATCATGATAAAATCAGTGCTTCATTTAAAAAAGTTTTATCACTTAATATTATAAGTGAAGTAATTCTAAAAGTTTGCGATGGTATTGATGATTTTGAAATTTTATTTAATAAATTTAAAGAAACATTGTCCAAGCTAGAAAATAATAACGAATTTCAAACTATTAATGAATTTTTATCTAAAATTACATGCTTATTAGGAATTAATCCACTATTTGAAAATACTAATTCTGATATTAATTATTTTTCTATAAAAGATGGTAGATTTCTTAAACCTCCTAATGATTACTCTATACTTTTAAACGGCGACGAAACTGAATATTTAAAAAGTTTATATTACAAAAATGATTATGATTTAAATAAAAAAGAAATAGATAAGAAGAAAATAACACGTTTGTTATTAGTATTTATCGAGGACAAAATGTCTATTCGATTAAATTGTTTAAATTTATTTTAAAATACACTCATAGTAGGTTGACAAAGCATCTTGAATGAATTATTCTATGCACGTTTTTGGAGGCTTTTTATGAGCGAAATTACATTTGATAAAATTATTACACATCTACAAACAACTGGTTATGTTTTTCAAGGTTCACAAATATATGGTGGATTATCAAATTCATGGGATTATGGACCATTAGGTAGTGAATTAAAACAAAATATTAAAAATTTGTGGTGGAAGAAGTTCGTTCATGAGTCACCATTAAATGTTGGAATTGATTCAGCAATTTTAATGAATCCAAAAGTTTGGGAAGCGACAGGACATGTTTCAACCTTTAATGACCCATTAATAGATTGTAAAAATTGTCGAAATAGATACAGAGCTGATGATCTAATTTCTAGCCAATATCCTGAAGTTGATACAAATGCAATGACTATTGACGATATGAATGAGTTTCTTAAGAAAAATAAAATTAAATGTCCATATTGTGGAAAGGAAGAATTCACTGACATTCGTCAATTTAATATGATGTTTAAAACACATATTGGTGTTACAGAAGAAAGTAAAAGTGTAGTTTATTTGCGTCCTGAAACCGCACAAGGTGTTTTTGTTAATTTCAAAAATGTTCAAAGAGCTACAAGAAAAAAATTACCTTTTGGTATTGCTAATATGGGTAAATCTTTTAGAAACGAAATTACTCCTGGCAACTTTATTTTTAGAGTTAGAGAATTTGAGCAAATGGAACTTGAATTTTTTTGTAAACCTGGAACAGATTTGGAATATTTTGATTTTTGGCGTAAATTTTGTATTGATTTTGTTAAATCACTAGGAATTAAAGAAGAAAATTTACGTTTTAGAGATCATGAAAAAGAAGAATTAGCATTTTATAGTAAAGCTACAACTGATATAGAGTATAAATTCCCATTTGGTTGGGGCGAAGTTTGGGGTATTGCAGATCGAACTGATTATGATTTAAAACGACACATGGATTATAGTGGCGAAAGTCTTGAATATTTAGATCCTGATACTCACGAAAAATATGTTCCATACTGCATTGAACCATCTCTTGGGCTTGAAAGAATGTTTTTAATGATTGTTTGTGATAGTTATGACGAAGAAACTCTTGAAGATGGAAGCGTTAGAAAAGTAATGCATTTACCTGGTTTCTTAGCTCCTTATAAAGCTGCTATTTTACCTTTATCCAAACAATTAAATGAGAAAGCAAAAAAAGTATTTGATGATTTAATACCATATATAAATGTTTCTTATGATGAGACAGGTTCAATCGGTAAAAGATATCGTCGTAATGATGAAATTGGAACGCCTTATTGTATAACTATTGATTTTGATACTTTGAATGATGAATGTGTTACTATTAGAGAAAGAGATACAATGAAGCAAACTCGTGTCAAAATCGAAGAAGTTAAAAATATTTTAATGGAGAATACTTTTTATAGATGATTGAAAGAAACTCGCAATTAATTGAAGATGTTTTAAAAAACTGTGATATTGTTGAAGTTATTTCCTCAAGAATAAAAGTCGAAAAGCATGGAAGGAGCTATAAAGCAATATGCCCATTCCATGATGATTCAAACCCTTCACTATCAATTTCTAAAGAAAAGCAAATTTTTAAATGCTTTTCTTGCAATGAAAGTGGAAATGCAATTACTTTTATACAAAAATTTGATAAAGTCTCTTTTTTTGAAGCAATGAAGCGATGCGCCGAAATTTGTGGATTTAAAGATGAAAGATTAGAAAAGAAAGAAATTAAAAAGAAGTTAGATCCTTATATTGAAACTTTATATAATTGTCTTAATGATATTACAGCCTTTTATAAAACAAGTTTATACTCAAGCGAGTCTGGAAAAAAGGCTTTAGAATACCTTTATAATAGAGGACTAAATGACGATATTATACGTCAATTTGATATTGGATATTCTCAAGAAAATTCTCAAAACACAATTAATTTTCTTAAAGCTAAAGGTTATTCTATTAAAACAATCGAAAGAACTGGTATTGGTACAATAAATTCTAAGACTATGACAATTAAAGATAATAATGCTTCTAGAGTTATTTTTCCTTTAAAAGATTATTCTGGTCAAGTTGTAGGATTTAGTGCTCGTAAAATAGTTGCAGATGATAACTTGCCTAAATATGTAAATACACCGACAACAGATATTTTTGATAAAGGCAAAATTTTATATAACTTTGATAAGGCTAAAATTGATGCTAAAAGAAATCAATGTTTATATTTACTTGAAGGTTTCATGGATGTTATTGCTCTTGCAAGAGTTAAAATTAACAATGCTGTTGCTTTAATGGGAACCGCACTTACTAAGGATCATGCACTTGAATTTAAAAAGTTAAATGTAAAAGTCATTCTTTGTCTTGATTTAGACGATCCTGGACAAAATAATACTTTACGTTGCCTTAAAATTTTAGATGAAAATCAAATCGATTATTCATTAGTTAATAATGATGTAACTTTTAGCGAAAAAGATTGTGATGAGATATTAAAAAAACATGGTTCTGATTTTTTAAATAACTATTTAAAAGATACAATAGATAAAGGCACTTGGCTTATTAATTATTATTCAAAAAAATTAGATTTGACTAAGTTAAATGATAAAAAGAAATTAATCAATATAATTATTAACGAAGCGATTAAAAATTCTAATTTATACGATGTTGACTTTTATTTTACGAAATTATCTAAACTTACTGGTTTTGATAAGTCTGTTTTTTATTCTCATTATAGTCAGTTAGTTAATGCAAAAAATAAAAATCAAAGTGCTAATAAAATAAAAACAGAAATTCCATATGTAAATGTTAAAGAACATGATAATAAATATTTATTACTGCAGCGTAAAATTATTTATTATATGCTTGAAAATACCGATGCAATTCGTTTGTTTAAAGAAAAAAATGTTTTTTTAAAAAATACGGATTTAAGACAAATTGCTAAAGAATTATGTAATTTTTTTGATAGTAATTTAGATTTAAAGAAAATCGATGTTAATTTATTTTTAAATTACATTGATTTAAATGATTCAATAGAAGACAAAAAAGAAAAAAAATCGATTATTTCAGATATTGTCTTTAATAAAAAAATGTTAATGGCTCCATATACAAAAGAAGAATTTTTAATAACATGTGATTCATTAGCTCTAGAAAGTGCAAAATTAAGGCAAAAACAGGAATTTGATGAAATTAGTAAATCTTTAAGTGATAAAGATAAAGCTATCATTGCTAAAGATTTTATTAATAAAACAAAAGGAAGCTTAAAATAAATTCAAAGGAGGTTTGTTGTATGGCTAATAAAAAAATTGAAAATGAAAATTCAGATATCGAAGTTTATGATGAAGACGATGAAGAAAGAGCTAGAGCACAGGCGATAGACAAAATAATTAAAGATTTTGAAAAGAAAGGGAAAAAAGATAAAGTCTTCAATCAAGATGAATTTCTTGATTTCGTTTCAAAGCTTGATATTACAGAAGATGAAATTGAGCACATAGCAGAGCACTTCAAAGATATAGGCTATAAAATTATTACAGATTATCCTGATGAAGATTTAAGCCAAGATTTAGACGATATTGAATTTAATGAAGCTAATTTTGAAAGTGAAGAAGACGATTTTGAAAACGATATTGATGAAGATTCTATCTCAGACGATGAAAAGGAATCGGTTGCAAATCTTGATGTTTCAAATTTAGATAATATTAACACTAACGATGTGAAAATTAATGATAGTGTTAAATCTTATCTTAAAGAAATAGGCCAATACCCATTATTAAGTGCTGAAGAAGAAAAAGAATTAGCAAAAAGGATTTTACAAGGAGATAAAGAGGCGCGTGATAAGTTAATTAATTCTAATTATCGTTTAGTTGTGTCGATTGCTAAACATCGTATTGGAAGAGGTATGCCATTCTTAGATTTAATTTCAGAAGGCAATTTAGGATTAATGAAAGCTGTCAAAAAATTTGATTACACTAAAAATTTTAAATTTTCTACATATGCTACTTGGTGGATTAAACAAGCTATAAATCGTGCTATAGCAGATCAAGCGCGTACTATTCGTATTCCAGTACATATGGTCGAAACGATTAATAAAATTTCAAAAGTAAGTAGACAATTAGTTCAAAAACTTGGTAGAGAGCCTACTGCTGAAGAAATAAGCAATGAAATGAAAGATATTCCTGGAGATTTTAGCCCAGAAAAGATTAGAGAAATCCAGCGTATATCATCTGATCCTGTATCCTTAGAAACTCCTATTGGTGAAGAAGATGATTCAAAGCTTGGTGATTTCGTTGAAGATAAAGAAAGTATATCACCAACCGATTACACAACTAAATCAATGCTTAGAGCAAAATTGAATGAGGTTCTAAGTGAATTAACCGATAGGGAAGAAAGAGTACTCCGTTTACGCTATGGCTTAGATGATAATCGTCCTCGAACACTTGAAGAGGTCGGCAAAGAGTTTGGCGTTACGCGTGAAAGAATTCGTCAAATTGAAGCTAAGGCAATACGTAAATTGAAACATCCAAATCGTTTAAAAAAACTTGAAGATTATCGAGCATAATGAATTTAAGTAAGAGAATAAAAGCCTTAATTGAAATGGTTCCATATGATAAACCTGTTGCTGATATTGGTAGCGATCATGGATATTTATTAATCGGACTATGTCAAAAGGGATTTAATAAACAATGTTTGGGTGTTGAAAATAAGATAGGTCCTTATAAGCATCTAGTTGAAAATATAAAAAAAGAAAATTTTACTAACATTGAAACAAGCTTAAGTAGTGGCTTAACGGATGTTAATGAAAATTTTAAAACGATTGTTATTGCTGGAATGGGTTTTCAAAATATATGTCAAATTATAAATGACAATATTGAAAAAATATCTTTTATTGAAGATTTTATAATTGATTCTCACAATAATACGTATGAATTAAGAAAATATTTATCTAATCTAGGTTTTTATATTTTTGAGGAAAAATGCTTAATTGAAAATGAAATTTTTTATGAATTAATTCATTTTAAAAAAGGAACTAGAAAATATAGCGAATTAGAATTAAAATATGGTCCATTTCTTTTAAAAGAAAAGAATGAAGATTTTATAAATTACTATAGTAAAGTATTAAACAAGAAAGAAGAAATTATTACTAATAAGTTTATAAATAAGCAAAGAATAAATGAATTAATTATTGAGATTAATGAATTAAAGGTAATTTTATAGAAGTTCTATAAATGTATTAAGTTAGGGGAGGTTTTGTTGTATGGGTAATAAAAAAGTTGCTGATTTAGAAAATGATATTGAAATATTGGATGATGAAGATGTTGAAAAAGAACGTGAAGCTGCTATTGATAAAATAATTAAGAAATTTGAAGCAAAAGGAAAGAAAGATAAAACTTTTGACCAAGATGCCTTTTTAGACTTTATTTCTAGACTTGACATAACTGAAGATGAAATGGAAAGAATAATTGAGCATTTTAAAAATATTGGTTACAAGGTTATTAATACTTTTTCTGATGATGATTCAAACGAGAATTTAGACAATATTGAATTTAATGAAAATAGTTTAGATGCTGAAGATGACTATGATGATTCAGACGAAATAAGCGATGATAATGATATTGATACTGCTGAATTAAACTATCCTAGTTCCTCAACTATAAATACAAATGATGTTAAAATTTATGATAGCAACAAAGCCTATTTAAGAGATATTGGCCAATACCCATTATTAAGTGGAGAAGAAGAAAAGGAATTAGCTAAAAGAATTTTAAAAGGCGATAAAGTCGCTCGAGAAAAATTAATTAATTCGAATTATCGTTTAGTTGTATCAATTGCTAAGCATCGTACTGGAAGAGGATTACCATTTGAAGATTTAATCGGAGAAGGCAATTTAGGACTAATTAAAGCTGTTGAAAAATTTGATTATACTAAAAATTTTAAATTTTCAACCTATGCAACATGGTGGATAAAACAAGCTATAAATCGTGCTATTGCTGATCAAGCAAGATTAATTCGAATTCCAGTACATATGGTGGAGACAATTAATAAAATTTCAAAAGTTAGTAGACAATTAGTTCAAAAACTTGGTAGAGAACCAACTGCTGAAGAAATTAGTGCTGAAATGAAAGATATTCCTGGAGATTTTTCACCTGAAAGAATTAGAAAAATACAATCAATGTCTGTCGAACCAGTCTCTTTAGAAACTCCTATTGGTGAAGAAGATGATTCCACTTTAGGAGATTTTGTTGAGGATAAAGAAAGTATTTCTCCAATTGAATACACTAATAAAAATATGGTTAATGAAAAGCTTAATGAAGTTCTTGGTGAACTTACTGATAGAGAGGAAAGAGTCCTTCGTTTACGTTATGGTTTAGATGATAATCATCCTCGTACACTTGAAGAAGTTGGCAAAGAGTTTGGAGTAACACGCGAAAGAATTAGACAGATTGAAGTTAAAGCTATAAAAAAATTAAAGCATCCTACTCGTAGAAAGAAATTAGAAGATTCTCTTGCATAATTGTTGGTAAAAAATATGAAAACTTACGAATTATTAAAGAAATTAGGAAAGAAATTTCCAAAAAAAATTGCAAAAAAGTATCATGATCCAGTAGGTTTACAAACTGGAAAATTGAAAGAAGATGTATCTTGCATATTTTTAGCCTTAGATTTTGATGAAATTGCTTTTAAATTTCTTGAAGATAATAATTTGTTAAATAAAATCGATTTAATAATTACTCATCATCCATTCATTTTTGGAAAAAAGAAAAAAGTTTTTGAATATGATGAGAACAAGAGAATACTATGTGAGAAAATCGACGCCCATAACATTCCTATTTATTCATTTCATACTAACTTTGATGAAGGAATAGATGGGATGAACGATGCTCTTGCAAATAAATTAAATCTTAGTAATGTTAAACCATTATTTGGTGATCCAATGGCTAGAGGCGGGGACTTAGAATTTGAAATGCCAGTTGTTGAATTTGCAAAATATGCAAAAAATAAATTGAAAGTCGACTATGGATTATTGCTAGATTATGGAAAACCTAAAATTAAAAAAGTTGCAATAGTTGGTGGAGGAGGTTGGCATAGTTTTAGAATCGCTCAAAAAGAAGATTATGATATTTTTATTAGTGGTGATATGCCTCATCACGCTAGAAGAGAAGTTATCTCATATAAATTTAATTATTTAGATTTACCTCACGAAATAGAAAAAATTTTTATGGAACAAATGAAAATGATTTTACTTGAAATTAATCCTAGCTTAGAGATTATTAGCTTAGATCATGAAGTATTACCTAAAGTGATCTAAGATATTTAAATATGTCTAATACAGTTTTATTAGGTGTACTAGTACCTGATGTAATTAAATAATCAAACTCAGGATTTATTTCTAATTTTGTTATTTCATCAAAAGAATTCACAATAATAAAATTATTTGATTTAGTAATTTTTTGGTATATTTCTAGTAATGAATTAGTATTACTTGATGTTTTACTTCCTACTAATATTAAAAAAGTTTTTTCATTTATTTCAGCACTTAGAATATTTTGTCGTAATTTACATTGAGGACAAGAACATTTATATGCCTTAATTTTTTCATAATTGTTTTTTAGGTCGTCCAATGCTTTATTTAAAGTATCATTTGTAATAGTGGATTGATAAAAAACGTATGGGTTATTAGTAATAGGTCTTCCATTTATAAACCCTTTTTGAATATCATAAAAATAAGTATGTTCAGTTAATAAAGATGTAGTAACTGCTTCTATATGATTACTCTTGCCAATGTATATTATTTCATGGTCTTTATGCTTTAAAATTTTATTATGAATCGTTTTTATCCAAGAACATGTAGTATCAATAAACAAAATACCTTTTTCGAATAAAGCTTTTTCTAAACTTTTTTCATGGCCATGTGCACTTAATATGACGATATCACCAATGTTTAATTTATTAATATATTCAAAATATTTGTCGTATTCGCAATCAATTACCTTAATGTTTAATTCATTCATAAGCGAATCTATTAATTCATTATGAATTAATCTACCAAACATATAGATATTTTCTGTGGGATTATCTTTACGAAGTTTTTTTACTTCTTTTATAGCATTAATGACGCCTGGGCAATAACCATATGGCTTTAATAACTTTATATTCATTGTTTTTAATTAAACCTCTTAAAAATTTTACAATAATTATAGAATTTTTGTTCTTAAATAGTATAAAATAACCATATGAAATTTACATCATTTGCTTTAAAAAAAGAATTAATTAATGCTTTAAATGGGCTTGGATACATTGATGCAACAAAAGTACAAGATGTTGTTATTCCAAAAGCTTTGAAAAATGAAAACATCATAGTTCAAAGCGAAACAGGAACTGGTAAAACTCATTCCTTTTTAATACCAATTTTAAATAATCTTGAGTTTAATTCTATTCCTCAAGCTTTAATTATCTGTCCAACTCGTGAATTAGCTCGACAAACTTATAATTTTATCGTCGAATTTAAAAAATTCTTTAATACGTTAAACGTTAAACTATTTGTTAGTGGAATAGAAACCAAAAAAAGTGAAAAGTCTTTTAAAAATGGTTGTGAAATAATAATAGCAACACCAGGACGATTGAATTATTTATTAGATAATGTGGAAATTAACTTAAGTTCACTTAAAACAATTGTTTTAGATGAAGCTGATATGCTTTTTGATGCAGGTTTTAATGAATTGATTGATGAAATAATTTCAAAATTAAAAAACCCACAAATTGAAGTTTTTAGCGCGACAATTTCAAAAAAAGTTGAAGCTTTCTTAAGAAAATATATTTCTCCAGACTATGTTCTTACACTAAATGAAAAATCATCAACTTCATCAAATGTATCTCATTACTTTATAAATACAAAACATCGCGATACTAAAAATTTAATTTTAGATTTTATAAAAATTAAAAATCCTTACTTGTTAATGATTTTTGCTAATACAAAAGAAGAAGTTCAAGAAATTTATGAGTTCTTATCGAGCAATAATTATAAATGCGGAATTTTAAGTGGGTCTCTAACAAAAAGGGAAAGAAATTCAATGCTTAGGCGAATAAACAATAACGAATTTTCAATTATTGTATGTTCAGATATAGCTAGTAGAGGTTTAGATATACTCGACGTTTCTGATGTTTTAAGTATTAATTTACCTAATAATATTGAGTATTATTACCATAGGGCTGGAAGAACTGGTCGTAATCAAAATTTTGGCTCAAGCTATGTATTTTATGATAATGAAACTGTTACTAAAGTTAAAAAATTGATTGATAATGGATTAAATGCTAAATTTTTAAAGTTTGAAAGTGGCGAATTAATTATCGATCATAATGTTATACTCAATCGTCAATTTAAAAAGAAAAAGAATACTAACGATGAATTAAATAAAGAAATAAAAAAAGCTATATCAAAAAATAAAAGTGATAAAATTAAACCTGGTTATAAGAAAAAAGTTAAAATGGCAGTCGAAAAAGTCAAAAAGTCTCATCGAAGACAAATAATTAAAAAAGATATAAGACGTCAAATGACTGAAAGGTATCGTAATAATGCAAAATGAAATTTTATTAGGCAGTCATGTTTCATTTGGATCACCTAACTATTTTGTTGGTTCAATTAATGAAGCTTTAAATTATGGTGAAAATACGTTTATGTTTTATACAGGGGCTCCACAAAATAATATCAGAGTTCCATTAGAGAAATGTAAAATCGATGAAGGACTAGAATTATTAAAAAAACATAATATAAATCCAAATTCATTAGTAGTTCATGCTCCATATATTATTAATTTAGGAAACTCCTTGAACGAAAATATATTTAAATTTTCAAAAGAAATTTTGCAAAACGAAATTAATAGAACATCTGCTTTTAAAGTAAAAAATCTCGTTTTACATCCTGGATTGCATGTTAAAGCAGGCGCTCTTATAGGCTTAAATAAAATTGTTGAAGGATTAAACGATATTTTAAATAGCGATAGTAGCGATGTGATTATTTGCTTAGAAACAATGGCTGGAAAGGGAACTGAATTAGGAAAAACTTTTGAAGAAATTGCTTTTATCATAAATCATGTTAAGAATAATAATCGTCTAGGGGTTTGTTTAGATACATGCCATATTTTTGATGCAGGATATAATTTAGAAAATATCGACCAATTGTTAAAAGATTTTGATGAAATCATTGGACTTTCTAGATTAAGGGTAATTCATTTAAACGATAGTAAAAATGAAAATGGATCTCATAAAGATCGTCATGCTAATATTGGAAAAGGAAATATTGGGGTAGATAATTTACTAAGATTTGTATATCATCCTCTTTTAGTAAATATTCCTAAAATTTTAGAAACTCCATACATAGATGGTAAGCCTCCATATAAAGAAGAGATTGAATTTATTAAAAATAATCCAATTAATTTTTAATCATTGAATTAATTTCGCTAACTAAAGCATTAAAGGCATTTTCTTCATCAACTGTTTTAATTAATTGACCCTTTTTAAATAATAAGTATTTTTCTTTTCCTCCAGCTAAGCCTATATCGGCATCTTTACCTTCGCCTATACCATTAACTGGGCAACCCATTACTGCAACCTTTAAATTAATTGAATTATCTTCTAAATAATTTAAGACCTTTTTTGCAAGCGGCTTAATATTTACTTCAGTTCTACCACAAGTTGGACAAGAAATTAATGTTGGATAATTCTTGTATAGGCCGATATCATGTAGAAGTCTTTTGCATGTCATAATTTCTTTTATTGGATCACTTGTTAAAGAAATTCTAATAGTATCTCCAATTCCTTTTAATAGGAGTGGCGATAAAGTTGCTATACTACGAATAATTCCTATTTCATCAAACCCTGATTCAGTAAGCCCAATATGTAAAGGATAATTAACTAAATTTGAAATTTTTGTATAAGCTTCAATTGTCTCTAATGGATTACTTGTTTTTAAACTTAAAACTAAATTATAAAAATCATGTTCCTCTGCAAAATGTAAATATTCTAATGCTTTGTTAACTAATAAATCACTTACTTTTAATTTATTATCGTTTTTTAAAGAACCAGCATTAACACCAATTCTTATAGCTGTATTATGTTTTTTTGCAGCATTTAAAATTTCTAAATATTCGTTTAGATTATTTAAATTTCCTGGATTAATTCTTATTTTATTTACACCTTTATTAATAGCATCTATTGCAAAATGGTAATTATAATGAATATCAGCCACTAAAGGAATTTCAATAGAGTCCATAATTTCTTTTATAGAGTCCAAATCTTTATCATCTAAAATGCTGACCCTCATTAAATCCGCGCCATAATGTGCACATTCATTAATTTGATCAATAATTTTAGTAGAAAAAGAAGTTTTTATATTACACATTGATTGAATCAAAACTTTATTTTGTCCACCAATTATTGTATTTTTACCTAAATTTATTCTCTTTGTATTCACTCTTTCCATATACTTAATTATTATATAGAAAAATAATTAAAAATGTGGTAAATTATTTAGCGTTAGTCAAAAGGAGCAAAGAATATGAGAGATACATTTATATTAAAATGCACAGAATGCGGCGAAGAAAATTATTTATCAGAAAAAAATAAAAAGAATAACCCAGATCGTATTGAACATAAAAAATATTGTCCAAGATGCCGTAAGGTTACTTTACATAAAGAAAAGAAATAATAAAAAATGTTAAGAGCATTTAATTTTGATCATTCATTAGAATTTAGTTCAAATACTTATATTTTAAGTAATGATCAATTTGAATGCGTAATTATTGATTTAGGGTCAACAAGTGAAAAAATATTAAATTATTTAAGAGAAAATAATTTAAATTTAAAAGCAATTTTATTAACTCATGGTCATTTTGACCATATACGTGGAATTGATAAAATCAAAAAGATTTATCCAAAAACTCCAATTTATATTCATTTTAATGATTTTGATTTATTAAAAGATCCAAAATTAAATTGTTCATTGTTGAATAACGAAAATATTTCTTTAAATTTTGATGTAAATTTTACTAAAGATAAATTAAATTTTGGCGAAAAACTCGAATTTGAAGTAATTGAGACCCCATATCATACAATGGGTTCAGTTTGTTACTATTGCAAAGAAGAAAAGTTATTATTTACAGGTGACTCGTTATTTAGAAGATCAATTGGTAGATATGATTTAGTTACATCAAATCCTCAATTAGTCCAAAGCAGTTTAAATAAGTTTAAAACTATGGATCCAAATATTAAAATCTATCCAGGACACGGAGAAATGACGACCCTGAAAGAAGAATTTAAAAATAATATTTATTTAAGATAAAGGAGGCTTAAGCATGAATGTTACAGAATTAAGACCAGGAAATTATTTTATGGAAGAAGGCAATATTTATTTAGTAAATGATATTTTATTAAATAAAACTGCTATGAGAAAAATGGTCGCAAAAGTTAAAGTTAAAAATGTTCGAACTGGTGCTATTACTGAAATTAGTAGAAATAGTGGTTATCAAGTTGAACAAATTAGACTTGAAAAGAAAAAGATGAATTATCTTTATGATGGTGGAGATTTTTTATGCTTCATGGATAATTCCACATATGAACAAGTTGAAATACCAGCAAATAGACTTGAATGGGAAAAGAAATTTTTAACTGAAAACTTAGAAGTTGAAATGGTTACATATGAAGATGAAATTTTAGGTATTAATTTACCTGCTAAAGTAACTTTAAAAATAACAGAATGTGAACCAGCTGTTCGTGGGGATACAGTAAATAAAGCCATGAAAGATGCTTATTTAGAAACAGGTCTAAAAGTTCGTGTTCCATTATTCATTAATAATGGAGATTTGGTTTTAGTTAGAACTGACACTGGTGAATACGACGGAAGAGCTTAATTGTTATGTGGTGGCAAACATTACTTTGGTGTTTATTAGCTTTAGTAGTTGGTTTAGTTGCAGGCTTTTTCTTAGCTAGAGCATACTTTAAAAAGCAAATTAAAGAAAATCCACCTATTAATGAAAAAATGATTCGTGCGATGTTCATGCAAATGGGTAGAAAACCAAGCGAAGCACAAATTAAAGCTGTTATGAATAGCATAAAAAACCAAAAATAATTTATTAATTAAAAAAAGATTCGCTTATGTCGAATCTTTTTTTATTTCATCCAAGTAATCTTTAATTCAGTTCCTTCTTTTAAACGTTTTATATTTGGGATGTGTTTAATAACTAAAATTATATTTCCAATTGTCATAGTTAAAGGGAAATAAATACATATCGAAGGACCATTTCCAAACCACATTAAACAATTTAATGTATTTATAACATCAATATTTGAATAATTGCAGGCATAAATTATATATAAAATCCATGAAAACAATGTAAATGCGGCAGTACATAATAGTGATGATAAACTTACATATTTTTTTAATTTTAGTGTTCCAAAAAATATTGAACCACAAAGAATAAAAGTCATATACGATAAACAGCAACCAGTTCCTAAATATGTTGATACAGCTTTACCTCCACCAAATTTTAAAAAAACTGAATAACAATGACCGATAATGCCTGCTAAAGCAACAACATATATTATTAATTCGCATAAAGTATTTCCGATTCCGAAAACATTAAAATCATTATTAGTCGTATAACCCATAAAAGTCATAAGTGGCTCACATTTGGTGAATAAGAAAAATGTTGTATATAAAGGTAATACTATTTTTAATCCATCTAAAAGTATTACAGCAACTCCGGCTTTTTTTCCCAAAACCCTACCAGCATTTGTTCCTCCAGGATTATGAGATCCTTCATCTCGAGGATCTTTTTTAAAAAATAATTTTCCAATTAAAACACTATTAGGTATACTTCCGAATAAATAGGCAATTAGACCAAATGCTATAATTACTAAAAAACGGTAGAAATACTGCATGTTTTTATATTAACGCAATAAAGCATAAAAAACTAGAAATTTATTGTTATTAATATTAAAATAAATTATTGGAAACAGTTATGGAAATTAATAAAAAACAAGCTTATGATTCGTCCTCAATTGAGTATTTAGAAGGACTTGAAGGTGTTCGAAAAAGACCTGCAATGTATATTGGAAGTACCAATACTTATGGTCTTCATCATTTAGTATGGGAAATTGTTGATAATGCTGTTGATGAAGCTTTAAATGGATATGGTAATAAAATTACAGTAACAATTAATAAGGATGGAAGCCTTAGCGTTCTTGATGAAGGACGTGGTATTCCTGTTGATATTCATAAAAAGACTAAAATGCCTGCTGTTCAATTAATTTTTACGACATTACATAGCGGTGGAAAATTTAGTGAACAAGCATATAAATCAAGCGCTGGACTTCATGGTGTTGGAAGTGCAGTAACCAATGCTTTAAGTTTATTTTGTGATGTTACAGTTTATAAAGATGGTAAAATTAATCACATACGTTTTGAAAATGGTGGAAAATTAAAGCAACCTTTGGAAGTATTAGGAACTACTTTAAAACACGGAACTCTCGTTACTTTTAAACCTGACCCAAAAATATTTTCTACAGTCGAATTTAAATGGGATACAATTTATAATCATTTACAAGAAAGCGCTTATTTATTAAAAAAAGTTCACTTTATTCTTAAAGATGAAAGAACTAAGAATGAAGCTGAATTTTATTATGAAAATGGATTAAGGGAATATATTGAGAACTTAAATCAATCAAAACAAGTTTTAGGCCCTGTAATTGACTTTAGTGATGAAACTAATAATATTTCTATTGAATTAGCTTTTCAATATTGCTTAGAAGATTATAACGAAACCATATATAGTTATGTAAATAATGTTCGTACTCGTGATGGTGGAACTCATGAATCTGGTTTTAAAACAGGTATTACAAAAGCCGTTAATGATTTTGCTGAAGCAAATAATTTATTAAGAAATAAGCAAAAACTTGAAGGAAGTGATATCCGTGAAGGATTAACTGCTATAGTATCTTTAAGAATGCCTGAAAGTATCCTAGAATTTGAAGGCCAAACTAAAGGGAAATTAGGAACACAACAAGCTTTAAGTGCTGTAAGTAATTTAATATATACAAAATTTACATATTATTTAAATGAAAATAAAGAATTTGCAAGTAATTTAATTCGTAAATGTATTGATTCTCAAACTGCAAGATTAGAAGCACGAAAAGCTAAAGAAGAAGTTCGAAATAAAAAAAGAAAAGAAACTGTTATTTTAAGCGATAAACTTACTCCAGCTCATGGAAAAGATTATGAACTTAATGAATTATTTATTGTTGAAGGTGATAGTGCTGGAGGAAGTGCTAAAAAAGGCCGTAATCCTAAAACTCAAGCAATTTTGCCATTAAGAGGTAAGCCTTTAAATACCGATTCAATTACAATGGATCGCTTATTAAAAAATGAAGAAATTGCAACAATTATAAATACAATTGGTGCTGGCTATGGTTCTAATTTTGATATAGACAATATCCATTATGGAAAAATTATTATTATGACTGATGCTGATACTGATGGTGCTCATATTCAAACATTATTATTAACTTTCTTTTATCATTATATGAAGCCATTAATTAATGCTGGAAAGGTATTTGTTGCTGTTCCTCCTTTATACCGTGTCTATAAAGGCTCTGGGAAAGATTATAAATATCGATACGCCTGGGATGATAATGAATTAAATGAAGCAAAAAAGGAAATTGGAAAAGGCTATTCAATTACAAGATATAAAGGTTTAGGTGAAATGGATCCTAATCAATTAAAAGAATCTACAATGGATCCAAAGCATCGCTTATTACTTCAAGTAAATATTGACGATCCTTTAGTTGTGGACCAAAGAGTATCAATTTTAATGGGTAAAGATTCTTCTTTACGTAAAAAATGGATTGAAGAAAATGTAGATTTTAATCAAAATGATGAATTTATGAAGGAGGTAATCAAATAATGGCAAAGAAGAAAATTGATAACACTCCTAGCATAATTGAAAATATACAAAATGAATCTTTAGATAATATAATGAGTGATAGATACGGAACATACGCTAAGTATGTTATTCAAGACCGTGCTATACCAGATGCTCGTGATGGATTAAAACCAGTTCAAAGAAGAATTATATATATGATGTATTCAACTGGTAACACTTATGATAAACCAACAAAAAAATGTGCAAAAATTGTTGGTGATGTTATGGGTAAATTACATCCTCATGGTGATTCCTCGATTTATGGTGCTTTAATAAGAATGAGCCAAAATTGGGTAATGAATACCCCTTTGATTCACGTACAAGGAAATAATGGTAGTATTGATAACGATCCTCCAGCCGCAATGCGTTATACCGAAGCTCGTTTAGCAGAAATTTCTTTAAATTTAGTTAAAGATTTAGATAAAGATACTGTTGATATGATGCTAAACTATGACGATTCTTTGGAAGAACCTATTGTTTTACCATCTCGTTTTCCTAATTTATTTTTAAATGGAAGTGAAGGTATTGCTGTTGCAATTGCTACTGAAATTCCACCTCATAATTTAAAAGAACTTATAGATGCCACAATTTATCGTATAAATCATCCTCACTGTTCTTGTGACGACTTACTTAATATTGTTAAAGGTCCTGATTTTCCTACTGGAGGAATAATTTATAAAAGTGAAGGCTTAAATGATATCTATCGAACTGGTAGAGGAAAAGTCGAAGTAGCTAGTAAAGTAGATATAGTTGAAGAAAAGGATTTCAATTCTTTAGTAGTTACAGAAATTCCATATAAAGTTAATAAACAAGAATTAGTTTATAGTATAGACAAAATTAGAAAGAGCAAGGAAATTGATGGCATAATAGATGTTATTGATGAGAGTGCTAATGAAGATGTTAAAATCGTTATTAATTTAAAAAAAGATGTTAATCCAAAAATAGTTTTAACATACTTATTTAATAAAACACAATTAAAAACTAATTATAATGCAAATATCGTCGCAATTTGTCACGATAGACCTAAGACTTTAACTTTAACAAGTTATCTTGATATTTACATTGAACATCAAATCGAAGTTGTTACAAGAAGAACAAGATTTGATTTAAAAAATGCTAAGTCACGTCTTGAAATTGTGGATGGTTTAATTAAAGCAATTAATATTATTGATGAAGTCGTTGATTTAATTAGGCATAGTAAAGATAAAAGGGATGCTAAAGATAACTTAATCAAAAAATACGATTTTAGTGAAGATCAATCAGAAGCAATTGTTATGATGCATTTATATCGTTTAACAAATACTGATATTAATATTTATCGTAACGAAAGAGAATCATTAAAGAAAGCAATTGCTGAATATGAGAGTCTTTTAACAAACGAAAATTTACTTAAAAAAGTAATTATTAAAGATTTAAAAGAGATTTCTGAGAAATTTAATATTCCTAGAAGAACGATTATAGAAGAAAAAGCTGAAGAAATAACTATAGATAAGCGTGATTTAGTCGCAAAAGAAGACGTTTATGTCATTTTAACTAGAGAAGGATATATTAAACGTTCTACTTTAAAGTCTTTTAAGGCTAGTAATGGAACATTACCAGGACTTAAAGAAGGCGACTCGATAGTTTTACAGACTATAGTTAACACTATTGACTATATCTTAGCTTTTACAAATAAAGGTAACTATTTATTTATTCCTGTGCACTTAATTAATGAAATTAAGTGGAAAGATGAAGGAAAACACATTAATAGCATCGTTACTTTGCCTATTGATGAAAACATTATTAAAGCTATTGTTGTTAAAAACTTTGATAAAGATGTTTCAATTGCTTTTGTTAGTAAAAATAATTACATAAAGAAAACAAAATTAAAAGAATTCTATACTACTAGATTTTCTAAGCCAATTACTTGTATGCGATTGAATAATGGTGACGAACTGGTCGATGTTAGTGTAGTTAATGGTAATAGTAATTTCTTAATTACAACAAAATTAGGGAATTCAACCTATTTTAACGAGAATCAAATAGAAGCTACCGGATTAAGAACTTTAGGTGTAAAAGCTATTTCAACATTGAAAAATTCTTATATTTGTAGTTTATTATCTTATCGTCATGATGAAAAAGGTAAAATTTTATTCATTACTGATAAAGGTGCTGCAAGAATTTTTGATATATCTAAATTAGAATTAACACAAAGACTAGGCAAAACACAAAAAGTATTTGAATCTTTTAAAAGTGATTTGCATAGCTGCGTATTTGCAACTAAGATTTTAAATACAAAAGAACCTTTAAAACTTAATGCTTTAATGAGTGATAATTCTATTACTGAATTAATAATTGATGATTTTAAAATAACTCCTGAAAAAAATTGTAAAAATAATTTGAATATTGATGAAAGCAAAACTATAAAACAAATATTTATTTCTGAAGTTCAAGTTATTGATGATAATACAATAGTCGAAACACCATCAAATGAAGATAAACATATTCCAAACAACAGCATTAATAATGTCTATAAAAAAGATGAAAATACTGAAGAAGAATATGAACAAATTTCAATATTTGATGAAATGGGTGATTAATAACATTTGGTATAAAATTAGTATATTTTTAGTATAAAATTAGTATGAAACAGATAGTTCCTTTTGCTTGGTCAATCAATTTATTCGATATAGATATTGATTTTTTTGTTAAATTAAAGGTTAAATATTTATTCATTGATTTGGATAATACGTTAGATTGTTTTGATTCAAAGATTCCTTCAAAGAAAAGCAAGGATTATTTAGATAAATTAAAAGAATCAGGCTTAATTCCTATAATTGTAAGTAATAATAATCAGAAAAGAGTAAAACTATACGCTGATGTTTGTGGTGTTAGATATTTGTATCGCTGCAAGAAACCTTCTGCAAAAAAAATAAAAAAATTTATGGAAAAAGAGAATATTAATAAGAATGATGTTATAATGATAGGTGATCAAGTAATGACCGATATTCGATGTGCTACTAAATTAGGTGTAAAAAGTATATTACTTGAAAAATTATGGCCAAATGAACAATTAATAACTAAATTGCTTCGCTGGCTTGATTATATAAAAAGATCTCGATTGAGACGTAATAATTTACTTATAAATTGGAGGGAGATTTATGGCAGAATTAAATAAAGTCGCAAGATGTTATCGTTGTGGAGCTATTTTGCAAACGGATGACGAAAATAAGGAAGGTTATATTTCTCCTGAAATTGTCAGTAAATATCCTGAAGGTTTATTACTATGCAATGATTGTTTTAAAAATGAGAGATTCAATACGGAACCAAAAGAACCACATTTTGAAGAATCTTATCAAACAATACTTGAACAAATTAAAGAATCTAAACCTTTAATTGCTTATGTTGTAGATTTATTTAGCTTTGAAGGAAGCTTTATTACAAAATTAAATGAAATGATTAAAGGACTTGATGTTTTAGTTATTGCCAATAAACGTGATTTATTACCAAAGGATATTGATGACGAAGCTTTGCTAGAATATGTTGCACATAGACTAAGAGTAGCTAAATTAGAAGTAAGAGATGTTGTTTTAACTTCATCAAGTACAAACTACAACATTGATTTAATGTATCAAAAAATTGTTGAATTATCGAATAATAGAGATGTTTATTTTATTGGTGCTAGTATTAGCGGAAAATCAACTTTAATTACTGAATTATTAAAGCGTTATCAAAATAACACTAGAAAATTAATTACAGTCGCTAATTTTAAAAATACAGATTTAAGGGGTTATAAAATACCTTTAACTGATAAAACTTCGATTTACGAATTACCTGGAACTGATATCCATAACAGTTTATTAAGTAAAGTCGAAAGAGTAGTACAAAATCAAATTGCTCCACGAAAAGAAGTAAAAGCACGTAAATTTAATCTACATTGTAATAATTCAGTCGCTATTGGCGGATTATGTGTTGTTGAATTATTAAGTAAAACAAAAACTGATATTTCAATATATGCAAGTAGTGGTGTGGAAGTTAAAATGAAGAGAATTACTGGTGAAAAATATCTTCAATCTATTTTAAAGAAAAAGAATATTAAACCTTGTAGTTCAAGATATACATTATTCAATGAATTTGATGCTTATGATTTTCAAATCACTGAGGAAGGATCAAGAGATATTGGTATTTTGGGGTTAGGTTGGTTTAATTTTAAAGGAAATAATCAAACTTTCCGTATATTTGTTCCAAAAGGCGTTTATGTTTATACAACAAGAGCAAAGGTAAATTATGCTAAATAATAAAGAGAAGAACTTCCTAAAATCCTATGCTGGTAAAAACCAGATTTTAAAGATTAATATAGGAAAAGATTTAATTACAGATACTGCATTAACTAATATTTCTAATGCTTTAAATAAATATGAGTTGGTTAAAATAAATTTTCTTAAAACGGCAATTGAATCAGTTGAGATGGAAGAATTGATTTTGGATTTATGCAGTAACTTACATTGCGATTTGGTAAGCAAGATAGGACATGTTATTTTAATTTATAAAGAGAACATCAAATCACCAAAACATATTGTTATAAAATAGATGACAAAAGAAGAAATATTAAAAATCTACACTAATAAAGAGTCTTATTTAAAAAGAATAAGACCTTTTTTAAGTGAACATCGTTATCTACATTCTCAAAGTGTTGCAAATCTATGTTATCAAATTGCAGACAAGAATGGCTTATTTAAAGAGAAATTTTATCTTTCTGGATTATTTCACGACTTAGGTAAAAATTGTGCTAAAAACGCAGCTAGAACTCAAATGGAGACATTTTTTAGAGCATATATAGATTTACCAGATTATACTTATCATCAATTTATAGGAAGTTTAATTTTAAAAAGCGAGTTTAATATTTTTGATAAAGAATTAAATGAAGCTATTATGTGTCACTGTACTGGAAAAGCTAATATGAGCTTAATGGATAAAGTTTTATATGCGTCAGACAAGATAGATCCATTAAGAGGATACGATAGTGAATTTATGATTAAAGCAATGCTGAATAATATTGAAGAAGGCTTTAAATTGGTTTTAAAAGAGAATTTCATTTATTTAAAATCTAAAAATGCTATTTTTGATAGATTATCTAAAAATTGTTATCAATATTATGATATATTCTAATTTTTGATTTATATTTACTTCGTATAATCTCTATTATGTTAACAAAATTTAAAATATAACGATTCAATCATTATTATTTGGTACTAAACATATTTTTAATAATTTATAAAATTCAAAAAACAGTTAGTTTTCCACAATTTTTATTACTAAAAAATATACTAATAAACTACTAATTATCTACTAGTAGAAAATTTAACATTGATTTACAATGGTTAATTCGGATTTTTTTAAAACAATTTTTTCTAGAAACTTCTTATATAAAATTATTAATTTATTAACGAAACTTTCGTCAAATAAAAAATCTGTTTTATAAAAATTATCATTAATTGATACGATATCAGTTTTTCTAATAGGTCTAATTTTAGTTATTAAGGCTATATATTCATCTTTATAGCTTAAATATGATATTTTACCAACATTAATGCCAATTCGTTTATCAATACAATCTAAAGCATTAATTAAAGGACATATTATTAAACTATTATCAATCGAAGTACTTCTATCTAAAGTTAAACCATAATAATGACATTCTTTATTATTAATAATGGTTTTATAAAGTATTAATTGTCCTTTCTTTATTTCTCCTTTATTTTTTGCTTGTTCAAATATCCTTATTGAATTTTCTGCCCATTCAATTTGCTTAATAATTGGATCATTAAGGTCATAATCAACCTTATAGATAATCTCTTTTCTCTTTCTATCCATATATACCCTCTCGATTAGGTCTAAGAGAGGCTTATTTTAATTACTTTATTTTAAGGAGTTTTGTTGTATGCGAAAATCAAATCGCATCTCTTAGACCTATATATGTAGAAAGCTTTTTGCCTTCTTATAATACAAGTCGTGTCAAAATTAAAATATTGGGGGGTTAAAATTCGAATTTTTTTAAAATTTGTTTTAAAAAGTAAATTAATCCATCAATAATTAGGAAAATAAAAGCTATCAGAATGATACTGGCATACAATTTTTGATAATTTGCATTATAGTAAGCGCTATAAACAATTTCGCCGATTCCTCTAGTGTATTGTGGGTTAAATAAAATCTCAGCAGTAATTTCTACTTTTATTGATAGTCCAAAGGATGATAAAAAAGAAATAAATACGTAAGGTAGCCCTAATGGTAAAATTACTTTAAATATAGAATTAGGCTTATAACGCCCTTCTAACTTTAGACTAAGCATAATGTTATCATCAATATTTTCAATACCACCTTTTGTAGATTCGTAAATTATTGGAAAACCTACCATAAAAACAACTATTAATATCGGTAATAAACTTCGATCAAAGAAAATAACCAATAATATAAAAATAAAACAAGGAACTGGTATACATTTTAATAGGGATATAAATGGTTTCAATATATAACTAACATTATTAAATAATCCTGAAATTGCACCTAAAATGTAAGCAAAAAAGAATGAAATTAGTAAAGCTAAAAGCGTTCTGCCTAAAGTTATACCAATTTGTAAATATGTATTAGAATCTTTTAATAAATCAAATAAAGTTGAAAAAATTTTCGTTAAATTTGGAAAAATGATTGAATTATTAAAGGAAATTCGAATTATTTCATAAATTGATAATATTAAAAAAATTCCTAAAATTACTAATAGGAATTTTAATAAAAACAAATTTTTAAATTTTTGTATTTTGTTACCCATTTATTTAATCGTTAGCGCTACTTTCATTTGTTTCTTCACTAGCTGGATTTAAAAATTCATTAAAATCTTTTAAATCATTATAGTTAAATTCATAATTTGGATCAACTATGCCAAATTGATTTGAATTTGATTGTAATGCATAAGCAATATTTGCATTAAAGCCAAATCGACTTTGTTGAGCCTCTAAATTTTCACTATATTCATTCATAACATCACGAACTACTTCGGGATGATTTAATGCTAAGTTTAATTGAAATTCAACATAATTTAAGAAGTTTACCACTTCTTCACGATTGTTATTGTAATAAGAAGTATTTACAAATAAACCAGCTTGAGGAATATAATCATAATTAAATTGTTCTTGAACTAAATTAGTAACTAAATAATCGCAAGCACTAGCTTCGTATAAAGCTTTGAAATTAGGTGTTGAATTAATTAATCCGAATAATGCAGGTTGAGCTATAAAAACCCAATCAATTTGATTTTTGGCATTTCCTATACCTAAATTTCCATTTTCATCGATTCCTTTTAAGGCTCCTTGTAAATCACTTACACCATTATTAAATGCATAATCAAATGGAGCGTTTGGAAATAATTTATTATAAACTTTATTTGGAATTTGTTGGTCTGTTCCAAAACCTAAAACATAATCATTATTAGTAGGATAAGTTCCTGCTTCTGGATTTAATTTAACTAAATGGAAATTACCACCAGTTAATAATTTTATAAAAGTATAATTTGCATTGTTTGTTTCGATTTGATTTAAACCTTGATTGGCATCAAAAATAATATATTTATATTCATTAGATGCAAATTGAGCAAGAACATTGCTTGTAGTTGTTTCAATAATTACTTCTTCATTAGTACTTACTTCATTAAAAATAGCTAATGTTGGTGCCCCACTAGGCATAATTATATAGCCATCACCTCTAAAAAAATGATATGAATTACTAGAACAACTCGTTAAAGATGATATTAATAATAATGGCAATAAAAATTTTGTACTTCTTTTCATGTTTTAATCTATCACTTCTGTGATTGCCTCCCCGATCATTGAATTTTCTTTTCTAAGATTGAAATTCTTTAAAATTGTAGCACCAATATCACTAAATGAATATCTATCATTTAATTTTTTGCCGTTTGTGATTGATTTTGAATAAATTAATAAGAAAACTTTTTCTCTTGTGTGATCTGTGCCAATATAAGTTGGATCATTTCCATGATCAGCAGTGATCATTAATAAATCGTCTTCTTTTAATACATTTAATAAATCTTTTAGTTGAACATCAAATTCTTCAATTGCCTTCCCATAACCTATTGGATTACGACGATGTCCATATTCACTATCAAATTCAACCAAATTAACAAAGCATAGTCCTTTGGTGAATTCATTTCCTTTTGCTATTTCTATTGTTTTATTCATTCCATCTTCATTACTTATTGTATGAACAGTTTTCGTAACACCAGCGCCATTAAAGATATCATTAATTTTTCCAACGCATGAAACATCATAGCCATTATTTTTTAAGATATCCATTGCAGTAATTCCACTAGGAGAAATTGTATAATCATGGCGATTGCTTGTTCTTTTAAAATTGTCTTTATTTGTACCGATAAATGGCCTTGCAATAACTCTTCCAACGAACCATTCAGGTTTCATAGTAAGTTTTCTGGCAATTTCACAACATCTATATAATTCGTTAAGCCCCATGTATTCTTCATGGCCACAAAGTTGTAAAACACTATCACTACTTGTATAAATAATTAAAGAATTCGTTTTAATTGATTCTTCACCTAGCTCTTTTAATATTTCAGTTCCACTAGCAGCTTTATTACCAATTAATTTATGACCAGTTTCTTTTTCCAATTCATCAATTAGTTCTTGAGGAAATCCAGTATCAGTAAAAGTTTGAAATGGCTTAGTTGTGTATATTCCCATCATTTCCCAATGTCCAGTCATCGTATCTTTTCCATTGCTTTTCTCATTTAATCTAACAGAAAATGAATTTGGATGTTCGATAATTGTTGAACCTTTAATTTCATCTAAATCACCAATTCCTAAAGCATTAAGATTAGGAATATTTAAACCATTTTCAAATTTTTCACTAATATGTTTAAAAGTATTGGTGCCTTCATCATTAAACTTTTTTGCATCAAGAGCATCCCCGATTCCTAAACTATCCATTACGATAAGAAATATACGTTTATATTGCATAAAATTTCTCCTTATTACGTTAAAATTATAAATTACTTATTTTGAGAATACAAATCAATTGACTTTAGAATTTTTTTAGTGGAAATATGAGTATAAATTTGAGTAGTTTCAATATTTGAATGTCCTAATAGTTCCTGTACAACTCGTAAATCAGCTCCATTTTCTAATAGATGTGTTGCAAAACTATGACGAAGGGTGTGTGGCGAGATTTCTTTAGTTATTCCAGCTAATTTTGCATATTTTTTTATTGTTTTAAAAAAATATTGTCTAGTAAATGGCTTCTTCGTTTTAAAATTATAAAATAAGAATTTTTGTTTTCTTAACTGATAGGAATTATTAACTATTTGAATGTATTTATTTAAATACTCAACACATATATTGTTTAATGGGATACTTCTTTCTTTATTTCCTTTACCTTTTATTGTTATTATTTTTTCTTCAAAATTAATTTCACTCTTTTTTAAATTTAATAATTCACTAACTCTTAATCCAGCACTATACATCGTTAAAATCATTACTTTATCGCGATATGAATCAAAATCGTTTTCGTCAATTGCGTTTAACAATGCTTTAATTTCATTAAAAGTTAAAAAAGAAGGAATATGCTTTTCTCTTTTAGGAAGAATTACGCTACTATAAATATCTTTTGCGCAATTTTCGTCTTCTAAAAATTTATAAAAATTATTTATTGTTGATACTCTTCTAGCAATCGTTTGAGGTGATAATTCATCTAATGAAAGATTATAAATAAATTCTTTTACTAGATCTTTATTAAGATCTTCTACATTTTTAATCTCAGGAAAATACTTTAAGAAAACTTTTAAATCTTCTTTATATGAAGGAATCGTTGAATTTTGATTTAGTCCTTCTTCAACTAACTTAAATTGAATAAATAATTCAATAGCATCATTTATTTCCATTTTTGTTACCTAATTTATCACTTAAGCGCATAAATACATCTTTATTTAATTGACGGTTTAATTCGTTTATTAAAAGAAATGATTTATTTTCTTTTTCATGTTCTTCGTAATTGTCAAATGTCATTTGAGTCACAATATCATGCTTATCTTTGAAATTTTTAACAGTAAAACCAACTAATCTTATAACCTCATGATTAAATGATTGTTTGAATAGCTTTATAGCTTCTTTATATATAAAATCGTAATTATCAGAGTATTCGTTAAATGACTTCGAAAAAGATGTTGTTTTAAAATTTGTTTCACACGCAGCGTTTTTATAGGAAATTGTTATTGTTTTACATACTTTTCCTTCACTTATTAATGAATTTACAACGCTTTTTATTTCTTTATCTAAATATGTTTTAATTACATTTTCGTCATTAGTGTCGTAATCAAACGTTCTAGACATCCCTATTGATTTAGGGTCATCGAATTGTGTTTCTACTATATCTGATGATTTTCCTTCTAGTAAATTAGGGATCTCGTCAGCAAATTTTCCAAGCAATTCCATAACTTTTTGGTCATTATTTTTGATAGAGTCATATAAATCTCCTATTGTGTTAATACCAATAGCATTTAATTTTGGAAAAGTTTTTTTGCCAATGCCAAAGAAATCTTTAACTGGTAAGGGAAATAACATTTTTTTAATATCTTTATTACGTATAATGGTTAAACCTAATGGCTTATGATAATCGCTTGCCATTTTTGCAATAAATTTTGTAGTTCCAACACCTATCGAACATTTCAATTTTGTTTTTGAATAAAGTCCATTTTGAATTTTTCTTAAAATCTTTAATATATCTTCTTTAGAGTTTCTATAGTATTCAGTTAAATCTAAAAAACATTCATCGATTGAAACTTGTTCAATAATTCTAGAAAATTGTTTTAAAAAAGATATAAATTCTCGCGAAAGTAAATTATAAAATTGGTAATCACCAGGTATTATCAAAATATCTTTACATAACATCTTTGCTTGAAAAGTTGGCATTCCACTATGAACCCCATATTCTCTTGCTTTATAAGAACAAGTTGAAACAATCCCTCCTCTACCATCTTGGCCAACCAAAAATGGTTTATTTTCTAAATTAGGATTTTTTATTTCTTCAGCTCTACAGAAAAAGGCATCAAGATCAATATGCAAAATTATTTTAGACATACCATTAATTAACTAAAAATATACTAAAAAAATACTGAAATGAGTTGTTTTACTTACTTTCAATATCCTTTTTTATATTTTCTAGCTTCTTATCAACTTCACCTATAATTTTTTTAGCTTCATCGTAAAGTTTTATTGCATCTTCCAAAGGTATTTCGGAATCAGATAATTGTTTTGCAATTTCTTCTACTCTTTTTATTTGAGCATCGATATTTTTCTTATTCTCATTTGGCATAAGGTGATACCTCCTTAACAACAGCTTTTGCCTTGCCTTCCTTTAAGTAAATATTTATTTCTTGATTTATTGTTAAGTCATTAATTGATTTAATAGTATTATTATTTAAATCTTTTAATACGCTATAACCTTTTTTAAAAATCTCATTTGGATTTAATGTCTCAATAATTTTATCATAATTTAATAACTTAAGGTGATTATGATTAATAAGATTCAAAAGCTTCTCTTTTATATTCTTATTAATATTCTCTAAATTTGTTTGTTTTAAGTTTATTAAGTGTGAAATTTTTTGTTCCATTTCAATTCTATAATTATTTAATAATATTTGTCTTTCTAAAAATATATTAGAAATATCTTGAAAAACTTTTAAATCTTTCAAAGAATTTAATTTAATTTGTTTATTTTGAATAATTCTTACTATTTTATCATGTAAATTATTTTCAATTTGGTGTAGATCATTAATAACATCAAGATAATTAGGAACAGCAATCTCACAAGCACCTGTTGGAGTAGAGGCATGCTTATCACTCACATAATCAACAAATGTTGAATTAATTTCATGCCCAATCGCTGATATTAATGGAATATTTAAATTATAAATAAATCTAACTAAATCCTCATTATCAAAAGGTGTTAAATCATCACTAGCACCACCACCTCTACCTAAAATTATTAGTTCAGGTTTATCAAGAATTACTT
The DNA here is from genome assembly GCA_944368975.1 of uncultured Bacilli bacterium. GTDB lineage: Bacteria > Bacillota_I > Bacilli_A > RFN20 > CAG-826 > Onthovivens. Next base: position 31,786 of record CALVXI010000006.1, read on the forward strand.
CTTTTAAGGTACGAATAATATCTTCAGGTGCTTTTTCTCCTTGAACTAAACAAGTATAAAATTTATATTGACCAATAGGCCATCTTCTAATTAAGTTAAATCTAAAATCTTCAATAGCGGCGCTATTTTTTCCAGTAACGATAGCAATTTTAATTGGATATAAAGGAATAGGAAGTTTATGTTCTTCGTTAAATAGTCCTTCTTTAAGAAGTTTATTTTTTAATTGCTCTCTTTTTAATAAATTAATTCCCTTTCCATATTGAGTTAATGAATGAATTATCACTTGATAAGTTCCATTAACTTTATAACTTGATATTTCTCCACAAATTAATACTTCATCACCGTTTTTAAATTCTTCTTTAATTGAATAATAGTCGTATTTAAAAATTACAGCGTTAATTAATGAATTTTCATCTTTAAGCGCAAAATAATGATGACCGCTTCTATTTGGCCCTCGGTAATTAGTTATTTCTCCTTTTAAATATATCTTATGGAATTGAGGAATATTAGCGAACAAATCATGAATAATATCATTAATTTCACTAATTGATAAATAAATTTGATTATTAATTTCTTCCATTTATTTTAAACAGTTATCAAGAACACCATTTATAAAGCGATAATCTTTATCATCGCCATATTTTTTAGCTAATTTTACAGATATATTTATGATTATAGGTTTTTCAATTTCTTTAATATACATAAATTCTGTAATGGCCATTATTAAAATTGCTTGCATACAGTAATTCAAGCGTTTGAATTTCCATTTATTCAAAAATTTTGATGCGTACTCGATAATCTCGTTTTGATTTTTTAAGGCTTTAATTAAAGTTTCTTTACTATATGTGTCAACTTCATTATAAGGTTCATCAAAAATTAACTCGACAAGGCCTTGAACATTGATTGGTACATCACATGTTTCAAGGATAAGAAAAGAATAAATAGTTTGAAAGACTAAATCATGTGCGTGATTACGTGATATTTCCATAATTTATTTATTTTGCTTAACCTTTATTTCGATATCAAAAGGAGCAACATCACAAATCATTAATAAGTTTGTTGTAATAATATCGCTGATGTTACTTTTAACTTGATCAACATCAACATCTTTTTCAACTAAAACATTAAAACGATAAAATACTTTATTATCCTTAATATTAACTATAACATCATCATTAAGATTAATACCTTTTTTATTAGTTCTTTTAATAACTTCCTTAACGCTATTTAATGCGTGCTCACCTAGTGAGACAAAAACTTTTTTACTTAAAGCAAGAGTTCCAGAATTATTAAAACGATTTAAATAAACATAATTTTCCATATAAATTACCTAATATAATTTAAGATTACTTTAGCAATATTTTCTTTTGTAAATCCAAATTTTTTAATAACATCATTTGCTTTACCACTTGCTCCAAAAGTATCAATTCCGAAGGAATATTTAGCATATTTATGCCATCCAAATGTTGAAGACATTTCAATTGTCATACGATGTGCATAATCGTTTCCTAACACACTAATTTGATATTCTTTAGATTGTTTATCAAAATATTCCATACAAGGCATTGAAACAACTCTTATATCAACACCTAATGAATATAAATAAGCTTTAACTTCAAGTGCTAAACTAACTTCACTACCTGTAGCAATAAGTGTAAAATCTGGACGATTTCCACGTTCTCTAGATATAATATAAGCACCTTTTTTAACTTCTTCATAAATAGAACTATTTTTTAATAAAGGTAAATTTTGTCTAGATAAGATAATTGCACTTGGTGTTTTATCTTCTTCTAAAGCTAAACGATAACTTGCATAAGTTTCTTTAGCATCACATGGTCTAAATACATTTAGATTAGGCATTGACCTTAAAGCAGCAAGTTGTTCGATAGGTTGATGAGTTGGTCCATCTTCTCCTACAGCTAATGAATCATGTGAGAATAAATAAATATTTGGTAAATGTTGCAAAGCAGCCATTCTTATAGCACTTTTAGCATAATCACTGAAAACTAAGAAGGCACCATTATATGTTCTTAAACCACCATGGAGTAAAATACCATTTGTAGCTGCACACATGAAAAATTCTCTAATTCCAAAATTTATATTAGTCCCAGCTCTATTTTTTGGGCCAAAATTACTTCCATTAGCAAGTTTAGTCATAACACTACTTGCAACATCGGCACTTCCACCTACAAAGTTTGGTAATAATTCATGATAATAATTTAAAATACGTAATGATGAATTTCTAGTTGATTCACTTGTTAAATCATCCATCTTCATGTACTTCTTATCTAAATATTCTTTTATATTGTTTGTTGATAAATCCATAATTTTTGTATAAAGGAATGGATCGTCTTCTTGAATTTTAGATATAGTAACTTGATATTTATGATATGCCTCTTCTCCTCTTTTTAAGAAAGAATCTTTTAAGCGATCATAAACTTCTTGAGGTATTTCAAATGGTGGCTTTGTATAGCCATAGCTTAATTTTGCATAATTTCCATCTTCTTCACCTAAAGGAGAGCCATGTACTTTGTTAGTACCTTGATTTTTACTTCCATAGCCAATAATTGTTTTAAAAATAATTAAAGTTGGTTTATCGGTTGAAGTTTGAGCTTCTTTAAGAGCTTTTTTAATTTTTTTGAGGTTATTTCCATCTTTAACATAAATAACATTCCAGTTAGCAGCATGGAAACGTCCAATAACATTTTCATCACTAGATAATGATAAACTACCATCTAAAGTGACATCATTACTATCATATAATAAGATTAATTTATTTAATTTTTGTAACCCTGCAAAAGTAATTGCCTCTTGAGAAATACCTTCCTCTAAACATCCATCACCACAGACACAATATGTATAGTGATTATAAAGCTTTGAACCATATTGAGCACTTAACATTGTTTCAGCCATTGCTAAACCAACTGCTTCAGCAATTCCTTGTCCTAAAGGTCCGCTTCCAGCATCGATTCCAGGAGTCATATGGACTTCAGGATGTCCTGGAGTCTTACTTCCGAGTTGTCTAAATTCTTGAAGATCATCGATTGAAATATCATAGCTACATAAGTGTAAAATCGTATATAAAAGCATTGAAGCGTGTCCACAACTTAAAACAAGACGGTCACGATTAATCCAATTAGGTTGGAAAGGATTAGCAACAAAGAAATCTTTATACAAAACATATAAAATAGGTGCTAAATCTAAGGCAGCACCAGGATGGCCGCTTTTAGCCTTATTGATTCCATCAATACATGTTGCACGTATACTAGCAACAGCTAAATCATCAATTTTTTTAATTTTCTTAATCTTATTATTGCTCATAAATTACTCCTTATCGATTAATTTTATTCCTAATTCTTTTAATTGATCATCATCTACTGGTCGAGGGGCATTGGTCATTGGACAAACAGCACTTAAATTCTTAGGGAATGCAATAACGTCTCGAATATTATCAGTACCGCTAAGAATCATTGTTAATCGATCTAATCCAAATGCAAGTCCTCCATGCGGTGGCGTACCATATTTTAAGGCATCGACGAAGAAACCAAATTTACGTTTTATATCTTCATCAGTAAAACCTAAAACTTTGAAAATACGTTTTTGTACTTCTTGGTCGTAAATTCTTAATCCACCTCCACCGGCTTCAAAGCCGTTCATTACAATATCATATGTGTAACTATATACATTATAAGGCTCTGTTTCCAATTTGTCTAAATCTTCATCTACTGGTCTTGTAAATGGATGGTGACATGGTGTAATTTCTCCTGTCTCTTCACTTTTTTCAAATAATGGGAAATCAACAACCCATAAAATATCATAAGTATTTTCTTTTATTAAATGATATTTTTTAGCTAATTCACTTCTTAATGCACCTAATCCAAAATTAACATTTCTTAAAATATTGTTAAGTGCGATAACTACTAAATCGTTTTCTTTTAATTCTAAATATTTAATTAGTTGTTCTTTTTCGTCATCTGATAAAAATTTAACTATAGAACCTTCAAGTTCATTATTTAAATATTTTAAATAAATATAAGATTTTAAGTTGAATTTATGAGCTGTTAAATTATATTCATTTTGTATTTTTCTAGATGTTTCATTGGCGACATTTTCAATTTTGAAACATTTTATATATTTATTTTCTTTAAATAGTTTTTCTTCATTATTTATCAAGATAGGTTTAATATCTTTTAAAATTAAAGGAAAACGAGTGTCAGGTTTATCACTACCATAAGTGTTAACTGCATCATTATAAGAAATTCTTCTTAATGGGAGTTTAACGTCATAATTAATAACGTCTTTATAAATTTTTTGAATTAAACCTTCAGTTAAGGTTAAGATTTGATCTTGATTTAAAAAACTTGTTTCAATATCAATTTGTGTAAAATCAGGCTGGCGATCACTTCTTAAGTCTTCATCTCTAAAACATTTTGCAATTTGATAATATCTTTCAAAACCAGCAACCATTAATAATTGTTTAAATAATTGAGGTGATTGAGGTAAAGCATAAAATGATCCATGATGAACTCTACTTGGAACTAAGTAATCTCTTGCACCTTCTGGTGTAGATAAAGTAAGAATTGGTGTTTCGACTTCAATAAAATCATGAGCATCTAAATATTCATGAACTGCTTTAACAATTTTAGCTCTTGTAATAAATCTTTTTTGCATTATTGGTCGACGTAAATCTAAATAACGATATTTCAATCTAACATCTTCTAAAGCATCAGTTTCATCGGCAATAATTAATGGTGTTTGTTCGCTTTTATTAATTAATTTAATTTCTGAAGCTATAATTTCAACTTCACCAGTTGGAATGTTTTTATTTGGCACATCTTTTTTTGAAACGATACCAGTAACATTCAATAAATATTCATTTCGTATTTCAGGAACATTTATTTCGTCAGTTTTAACTAAAATTTGAATAATTCCATATCGGTCTCTTAAATCAATAAATAAAAGACTACCTAAATTTCTTTTTTTAGAAACCCAGCCTACAACTGAAACTTCTTTATTTACATCGCTTATTCTTAACTCACCACAATGATGACTTCTTTTTAATTCTTCCATCATAACTCCCTCAATACAATTTAATTATTATGTTCATGTTCATCTTCATTTAATTCAAATAATTCATCAAGTTTTTCAAGTAATTCATTATCCTTAATAACTATTTGTTCTGTTGTTTTTAAATTTTTCAAGACAAATGTTTTATTTTCTATCTCATTTTCACCAAATATTAATGCAAATAAAGCATTTCTTCTTTCGGCCTTTTTAAACATTTGACTGAAGCCTTTATTTTCATAACATACATCCACGCTATAGCCATTTAGTCTTAAATAGTTACTAATTTTTAAAGCTTTTTCATAATATTTTTGTTCAAAAGGCATTATATATATATCAAGTTTTTGGTTTAAATCATCAAATAAATTGTCGTCATTCATAACTGAAGCAAGACGCTCAATTCCAAAAGCTAAACCAACTCCTTCTAAATCAGGTCCACCAATTTCTTTTACGAGGTTCGAATAATGTCCTCCGCCACCTAAAGCTCCATAATTTTTGTTTAAACTTGAAGTATATTGATATTCAAAGACAACGCCAGTATAGTAATCAAGTCCTCTTACTAAATTATTATCAATTTCATAATCAATATTTAAATCACTTAGAGATTTTAAGACATCTTCAAACTCTTTTTTTGCATTTTCGCTTAAATAATCACTGATTTTTGGAGCGTTTTTAATAATTTCAATGTCAGAAGGAACTTTACAATCTAAAATTCTTAGAATGTTTTTATTAAATCGATCTTTACAATCGTCGCACATCGAATCAATTTTATCTTTAAAAAACTCATTTAAAGCAATGCGATAGTTTTTGGTTGATTCAGCATCACCTAAAGAATTAATTTTAAGTTTTATATTATTAAAACCTAATAATTTTAGGGCATTATACCCTAATGAAATAACTTCGACATCACGATAAAAGTTATCAACACCTACGCATTCAATACCAAATTGATTAAATTGGCGATATCTACCTTGTTGAGGTCTTTCGTAGCGAAAATTTGGTCCAACATAAAATGCCTTAATAGGAAAATCATTAATTGCATATAATTTATTGTTCACAATGCTACGAATAATACCAGCAGTAAATTCTGGTCTTAAAGAAATTAAACGATTACCTTTATCTAAGAATGTATACATTTCTTTTCTAACAATATCCGCTCCTTCTCCAACTCCACGAACAAATAATTCATTGCTTTCAATTATTGGTGTGCGAAATTCTTTATAGTTATATAATTCAGCTACTTTTACAAGAAGCTCTTCTATATAACTATACTTGCGAGCTTCATCAAGTATAACATCGTGAGTTCCTTTTAAAACACTTATCATAAAAAACCTCTTAAAACGATTTAATTATAATTAAAAATTATAATAAAATAAAGCAATAAACCACTTTTTAGCAACTAATGTATTTGTCTTTTTACTTCGTAAACGTCTTTAATGTTTTTAAGTATTTGAAATGTATGATTAAGTGTTATTAAGTCTGAAACGTATATTTGACAATAAACTGTCGTTGTTAGATTTTCTGGATGCAATTTTGCATTTAATTCAGTAACTTTTACTTTATTTGCATTCAATGTAGAGAGAATATCAGCTAGTAAATCATTTCGATCATTGCATTCAAGAATTATATCAACAGGATAATCAGCAATGCCTAAATTTCCCTTCCAATAAACATCAATTATCCTGCTTTCGGCATTTCGAATATTTGGACAGTTTGCTCTATGAACAGTAATTCCTTTTCCCTTAGTTACATATCCAACAATAGTATCACCTGGAATTGGTGTACAGCAATTTCCAAGAGTAATTTTTAGTCCTTTAGAAGCTCCTTTTACATATACTGGGCAATTATCATTGTCAGTATCAGATTTTTTTGAAAGATTTAAAGTTGAAGTTTCTTTACGTTTAATACCTAAAAAATCACATATTAAAGCAGGATTAGGATTATGATTACTTACACCTACATATAAATCGTCTAAATTGCTAAAATGGTAGTTATTTAGTACTTTTTCAGTAGATAATAAGTTTTCCATTTCTTTTTCATCAATGCCTCTTTCTCTGAAAAAATCCAAACATGATTGTTTTCCTTGCTTAATTTTATCATCTCTTAGAAGTTCATTATTTTTCTTTTGAAGAAATTTTCTAATATGACTTTTTGCTGTATTTGTTTTAACAATATTTAGCCACCCTTCATTAGGTCCTGGTGATGTTTTTGAAGTTTTTATATCAACTAAATCTCCAGTATTTAATATTGTATTTAAAGGAACAAGCATGTTATTAACAATAGCCCCCACAGCCTGATCTCCAACCTTCGTATGTATTTTATAAGCAAAATCAAGAGGCGTGGATCCAGCAGGTAAGTCGATTACACGTCCTTTTGGTGTAAAAACATAAACGTTAGCATCAAAAATATCTTTTGATAAATGCTCCATGAATTCTTGAGCATTTTCATCTTTTGTTTCAGTCGTCATTGATACAAAATCTCTAAACCAATGAAGTTTTTCTTCAATTTCTTGTTGTTCCTTTCTTGGATTATATTTTTCACCTTCTTTATAACGCCAATGAGCAGCAATACCTGTTTCTGCAACTTCATCCATTTGTTTTGTTCTGATTTGAACTTCGAAAATATTACCATCACCTGCAATAATTGAGGTATGTAACGATTGATACATATTAGGTTTAGGAACCGCAATATAATCCTTAAATCTTCCAGGTATTGGTTTAAATTGAGCGTGAATAACACCTAAAATTTCATAACAATTTATCTCAGTTTCGGTAATTATTCTTAAAGCTAAAACATCATAAATTTCATCAAAGTTATAACCCTTAAGAAACATTTTCTTATATATTGAATAAATAGATTTAACTCGACTTTCAATTTCAAAAGGAATTTGAGTTTTTAAAACAATATCAGCAATTTTTTTCTTTAAATTATCAAGTGCCTTTCCTCTATTTTTGATTTTATTATTTAATAATGTTTGAATTTCATAGTATTTATCAGGCTCTAATATTCTAAGTGATAAATCTTCTAATTCGCTTTCAATGCGATAAATACCTAAACGATGAGCTATAGGTGCAAAAACATCTAAAGTTTCTTTAGCTAATGCTTTTTGTCTTTCTTCTTTTAACGCATCTACAGTGCGCATATTATGTAATCTATCAGCTAATTTGATAATAATGACTCGTAAGTCTTTAGCCATTCCCAAAAATATTTTACGTCTATCTTCAGCTTCAAATTCTTCTTGTGTACGATGAGAAAGTTTAAGTCTTTGAATTTTAGTTAAAGCATCTACAATTTTTGCACATTCAGAGCCAAATCTTTTTTTAATATCTTCAACAGTTACTTCTGTATCTTCTACAACATCATGCAATAAACCGCTAGCAATTGTTACTGGGCCACATTGTAATGTTGTTAAAATATAAGCTACTTCAATTAAATGATGAATGTAGGGTTCACCGGATTTACGATAAATCCCAGCATGTTTTTTTTCAACAAAGTGATAAGCATCTTCTATTAATTTAATACTATTAGCATCATGTATGTAAGTAAAAAAAGAAGCTTCAACTTCTTCAAAAGTGTGCATTTTGTACCCACCATTAGGTAGTATTAGTTTTTGATCATTTCCTTCCATAGATAAAATTATAGCATAGTTAATTTTTTTTGAATGAAATAACTTCAAATTGTGTCATGTGACGGTTATTAAATAAATTATCGTTCATTTTTCCATATAAGCTAACATAATTATTAGTTAAAATCTCTTTATCAAATGAAAAATATACTAATGAGGAATTAAAATTTAATGGTGTAATTATATGTTCACCATTTTTTGAAAATTTAAATGTTTTAGTGTTGTAATTATCAATTTCAAATATAGGTGCTTTGAAATTTTCTCCAAAAGGAGATAATGATTTTATTAATTGATAGTTTTCAAAATTAATTTCCGATAAATTAATTTTAATTGCTTTAATTTCTTCATTTATTAAAGGGTGACATAATGAATATTCACTAAAAGCGGATTTTAATTTTTCAAAATTAGATTCTAATAAAGTTAACCCACCAGCTAGTTCATGACCACCTTGATTTATAAATAATTCTTTATTTTTAGTTAAAAAATCAAAGACATTAAATCCTTTTTTTGATCTTATACTTCCTTTTAAAATATCACCATTTTTAACTAGAACAATTGTTGGAACATTATATAATTGAAGATATTTATTGGCTATCAAACTTGTTAATCCTTCTTTCGCATCTATAATTTCAATTAAACAATTATTTTCTATTACAGGACTTAATTTCTCAAATGTTTCAGAAACAAGTTCTCTTTTTAAAATATTTACGTTATTAATAAAATTTCCTAGTTTAGTTATTTCGTTATCATTATGAGAAATAAAGAACTTGACACCATTAAATAAAGAATTATCAGTAACAATTCTCCCAATAGCATTTATTTTTGGAGCAATACTAAACCCGATATCAGATTCATCAATTTGAGTTTTATTATTAATTAACATAAATATTTGTTTATAATGATTTTCATTAATAGCTTTTAATCCATGTTTAACTAGTGTTCTATTATGATCAAGAAGTGGCATCATATCACTAATAACACTAATGGATCCTAGTGCTAGTAAATAAGGATCAATCGCGTTTAAAAATACTGTGCTAAAATAAAAACATACAGCGCCAGCACTTGTATTAATATTTGAGAAATTGCTGACTAAAGGATGAATAATAAATTTAGCTTTAGGTAATATGTCTAATTGCTCATGGTGATCGAATATAATACATTCCATACCTAAAGAATTTAAATAATCAATTTCTTCAATTTTACTTATTCCATTATCAACTAATATAATAAGTTTATAACCTAAATTATGGAAGAAATCGATTCTTTCTTTAGTAATTCCATAGCCGTCTTTTTCTCTAAAAGGAATATAATAACCAGACTTATAACCATAAGATTCTAATGTTAAATACATTATTGATGTAGCCATGAAGCCATCACAATCGTAATCGCCGTATATTAAAATTTTTGTATTGTTCTGAATTTTTTGCTTTAAAAAGATTGCGCATTCTTCAATGTCTTTAAATTTTTTAGCAATTTCAAAATCATTGTAAGATAATTCTTTAGTTAATTTAATATAATCATTATTACTAATTGAATAATAATCCAATAATCTTGTAAGAAAATCTTTCATAAAATAGTAAAAAAGGCTCACGCCTTTTTAATCGTTAATACCAATAAAGATAGCTTCTTGTGGTCCATCTGATTCTTTTTTGATAGTCTTTTTCTTCTTATTCTTTCTTTCAAAATGAATTAAAGCTTTTGTTTTTGACCAGGTTAATTGACAAATTCTTTCACTTGGTTCAAGTAAACTCATTAGCCAGAACGCGAAGAATAATCCAACAATACCACTAATTATAATTACGTTAGTAAATGTCGTTGCAAATAAGAAACTGATTAAAAGAATTAAAGCTAAACCAGATACATATAAAACATGATCTAATGATAAGAAATGAGATAATTTTATAAAATCTTTTCTATCATCAGAAGTTTTAATATATTGTGCATTATCTTTAAGAACTTCTCTTTCTTTATAATAATAATAAAGTAATATTGAATATCCAATTATTGCAATTAAGATGATAGCTAATGTATTTGTACTTGCTAAGCCAACTTGTAGCATTGAACAAATTCCAATTGAAATAACGCCAATTCCAGTAGCATAGATAAAGGAAATTATAGCCTTACCTAATCCATATCTAATTAGAACGTAAATTGTAATAATTCCAAAAGAAATTAAACCAAAGATGAATGTTTCACTAGTTAAAGTATCATCAGTATAATTTGTTACAACACCAGAATAGATTCCTAAAGAATCACTGATATTTTGACTAAATGATGAATTATTAATAGCTTGATTAACTGCTTCTTGTAAACTATAAGAAGTTGATAAATCGTTATTAATTATAAAACTTTGGTCATTAGAATAAATTTCGTCTAAATTAATAATATATGTGAAATAATAAGTTTTATATGAATCATTTGGTTTAGCAATTTTTGAATAATACATTATATCAATATTGCCACTTGTGTATGAAATTAATTCAGGGGTTTCTTCAGTTCCATTATTATAAACATAAATATTATTTAATACTTCATTTTCAATTTCACTTGCAGTTGCAAAACCATTTTCTGCATTTCTGCTTTGTGTTTCATATGAAATAACAATTTGTGTATTTAATTCATTAGAGGTAGATTGGCCATAAACATTTCCCTTAACTGCATTAACAGTTGGAATAGCAATTATACTACCAACTAATAATATACTGCTTACAATTAAAGGAATTAATCTTTGTTTTTTATTAACCTTTTGTTCTTTGTAAGAGTCAAAATAAGTTGCTTTTTCATCTTTAGATAAATCAGGTATTAATTCTTTTTTAATTCTTAATAAGCCTAAATGTGAATTTATAAATGATGAATTAGCTAATAGCCAATAAATACCACGCAAACATACTGCATTTAATATAAAGTTAAAGATACCACCTAAAATAAATACAGCACCCATTGACATGATAACGGTGTTACTAAATAAGTATCCGACAACGCCAATGATAATTAATATTACAGAAATATCTAATTGATACATAATAGTTCTTTTACTTGCTTCTTGATTAGCTTTTTTGAGATTTTTACCGCTATAACAAGTTTCACGAACTTTTCTATAATAAACAATTGTTGTAAATATAGAGACAACTGCAACACAAATTAGAGCTAAAATTGTACCAATATTAAATTCAACACCAAAGAATGACATACAGAAAGCACTTAAAAGTAAAACACCAGAAGTTAGACTTATTCCAGATAAAGCACTAATTCCGTAATTTAATGCCATAAATGCGCTAATTAAGAAAAAAGCAATTAATGTTGCAATAATTAAACTTGAGAATGTTAAAGTCCCATATTGTTTAAGTTGTTCAATGAAGGCAGGAACTATATTAGTAGTTCCACTGCCACTTGGAAAATTAACATTAAGTAATGTTATGTTATATTCGTAAGGTGTTGAAGTTAACTTTGCAACTTCTAAATTTGTTATCGTTGTCATTAAACGTTGTTGAACAGCAGTATCATTAACATTGTTTAAATCTTGTAAAAATTGAGTATTATCAATAAAAATAGCACTGTATCCTTCTTCACTTTCACTGCCTTCTTGATAGCCATCAAAGAAACCAGCAGGGTTTGTTGTATCTAAGCGATATAAAACATTGTTAACTGCATCAGTGGCATAAGATCCACTTGTATCACTACTAACAGCGCTTTCAATTGAATATGATGTTTTCCAATCATTAACTATATAAATATATGCACTATCAGGTGTAGTTTCTTCAGTTGTATCATCTGATGTATCACTACTATCACTGCTAGAAGAATTAGCATCATGAATTGGTGTATAAATAGTATCGTAAAAATATTGTGGGTTAGCTAAAGGAATTCTAATTCGAGGACTACCAGTTGAAAAATCAGCAGTTATTTCACTAAAATTAAATAATTGAGCATTTCCACTACTATCATTTTGTGGGAAATTTCCATCGCTGGTTTCACTATCTTGAATGGTAGCAATGCTTAAATTTCTATCGAAGGTTAATAATTCATTTACTGCACTATATAATTGTTCATATTGAGCTTTATATGCAACTCTAATTGTATAGATTTGTTCGTTTTCGCCATTATTTTGGCCACCAACACCATCAACTTTTTCAACAACAGCATTTGAAATATTAGCTGTTTCAAGTCGATTTTTAAATTCATCTACGATATCATCTATGTCTTCGCTTAAAGTTTGTTCATCCTTTGTATAATTAGTGTAATTTATATAATTATCAGTACTTGTTTGATCTTGTTTTAAAGTAACTTGATAAATATATTCACGGCCATTATCATAATCAGCACTTGCATTAACGCCATAGAAAGTTGGTACAAATCCAACAAATACAGCGACCAATATAGAAACGCATAGAATTAAATACCCGATAAACCTCTTCATATAAACCCCCAATATTTATCCAAATTTGTCGTATTTTAGCTTTATTTAAGGCTTTTTAAATTAAACTAATTTAGATAACCCTCATTACTATGTAATGAGTTATGTATATAATTTTAAATAAATTGTTTAAAAAAACAATCTTCAATATATTACAACACGAAATAGAATCTATCAATAATTAATTAGTGATTTAAAGAAGGCTGAAGCGAACTTTTTCCTCATAATATTTTATTCCTTTTGCAGTTAAGCGTCTTCCTTGCTTAGTTCTTTCTATTAAGCCTAATTTTAATAAATAAGGTTCGTTTAATTCAATAATATTAGTTTCATTTTCGCTTAATAATGTAGCAATAGATTCAATTGAAACTGGCCTATTATTAAAATTTTCATATACAATTTTTAAAATTTGATAATCTTCATGGTTTAAACCATATTCATCAATCTTCATTTTTTTAAAAATTTCGAGTATAAAACTTTTATTTAAACTTTTTTTATTATAATAAATAGAATAATCAAAAAATCTTTTTAAGAAATTATTAGCAACTCGAGGGGTGTTTCTACTTCTTTTTGTTATTTCCATAATTCCCTCTTTTTCAATATTTAATTGAAGTTTAGAAACATTTTTACTAATAATCTCAGAGATTTCTTCATCACTATAATTTTCAAGTTTAAAATAAATTGGAAAACGATTTCTTAATGGGAATGAAATTTTTCCTGGCATTGTAGTAGCGCCAATAAGAGTAAATGGTGGAATATTTAATGTAATTAACTTATTACTATCACTACTTTTCGAATTTAAAGTAATTACAAAATTATCCAAAGCACTATAAAGTACCTCTTCTACCTCTTTACTTAATCGGTGAATCTCATCAATAAAAAAGAAATCACCTGGATTAATAGACACTAATGAATTAATGAGATCACTAGGTTTTTCAATTATTGGAGCATTTATCGAGATTATATTTTGATTTAATTCTTTAGCAATAATATTTGCAAGAGTTGTTTTACCACAGCCACTATTACCATAAAGTAAAAGATGATCTAAAGTACAATTTCTCTTTTTTGCACTATAAATATAAATCTTAAGTTGTTCTTTGATTTCTTTATTACCAATAAATTCATCAAAATTATTAGGAGTAAAAATGTTATTAGCCATTACTAAGTTCCTTTATCGCTTGAAGAATAATATCATTCTTGCTTTTGCTTAGATCTAGTTTATTTAATACTTTTGCTACCTCGATTTTGTTATATCCTAAATTAACAAGAATATTATATAAATCAACAAAACCATCAGATTTATAGTTAAACTCTTTTAGCTTATCTTTTAAACCAAAATAAATTGTATTAGCTTTATTACCTATTGAAGGTAATTTACTAATCTCTTCATATTTATTGTCCATTATTAAAGACACTAATTCTTCACTTTTTGTACTTTGTAAAATACTTAGAGCAGTTTTAGTACCGATTCCGTTTAATTTAATTAGCTTTTTAAAAAGAATTAAATCGTTATAATTTAAAAAACCATATAAATTAAACTCATTTTCAGCTGAGAATGATAAAAAAGTAAAAATGTTATAATAATTATCAATTATATAATTATCTCTTTTTAGAATATTTATTTCAAAAACAAAACTTTCAAGTTTAAGACTAATTAAATTTTTGTTAATTTTAATAACTTGTCCATAAATAGATTCTAACATTTAATACTTTTGAGAATTATTCGAAGTATTCAAATTCAAAATCAGAAATTTTAACGATGTCTTCGTCTTTTGCTCCAAGTCGTTTTAGTTCTTCATCAACACCTATTTTATTAAGATAAGTAATTAATTTCATCATACCTTCATCAGTTGAAATATTTATTAATGAATATGTTCTTAAAACACGTTCACCTTTGATTTCAAATGTATGTTCATTAATTTTTTGAATATAGAAAATACGATCATCTTTTTTAGTGGCGTCAATAATTACCTCATCTTCTTTTTCTTCATAAACTGGGTAACTAATTGCAGTTTTTAATAAATCTTTACATTTATATAAAACTAAATCGATATTTTCTTGTGATAAAGCTGAAATTGGAATTACATCTTTTTGTACTTTGTTTTTAAATTCAATGTAACGTTCGTTTGCACCTTCTTCATCCATTTTACTAGCAACGATAACTTCAGGTCGATCGATTAAATGCATCCCATAAGATTTTAATTCTTCTCTAATTGCTAAATAGTCTTCGTAAGGGTCGCGAATACCACTCATATCAACCATATGAATTAATACTTTTGTCCTTTCTATATGTCTTAAAAATAATAACCCAAGTCCTTTTCCTAAATGAGCGCCTTTAATTAATCCAGGCATATCAGCTAAAACAAAGCTTGAACCATCTTTAAGATAAGTAACGCCTAAATTAGGAACAATTGTAGTAAAATCATAATCAGCTATTTCTGGTTTTACATTACTTACTAAACTAATAAATGTAGATTTTCCAACGCTAGGAAAACCAATTATACCAACATCAGCTAATAATTTAAGTTCAAGAATTAATCTTTTTCTTTCACCAGGTAGACCATTCTCTGCAATTTTAGGTGTTTTATTAATATTAGATTTAAAGGCTGCATTGCCTCTTCCACCTCTTCCACCTTTTGCTATTAAAAAAGTTTTACCTGGAACATCTAAATCACATACAAATTGATGGTTTTCTTCTAAAAAAACGACTGTACCAATTGGTAAATCGATATAAACATCGTCTGCTCCTCTACCATACATATCTTTAATATCGCCATTTTCGCCGTCATTTGCAATGAACACTTTACTATGACGAAATTTTACAAGTGTATTTACTTCGTTAGAGCATCTTAAATAAATAGAGCCGCCGCGTCCTCCATTACCACCGCTTGGGCCACCTTTAGGACGAGATTTTTCGCGTCTAAAAGCTATGCGGCCGTCTCCACCTTTTCCACTTCTTACTTCAATAATTGCACGATCAATAAACATATTTCTTTAAAAGAAAACCACCTCTAAACAGGTGGTTATAATTACTTAGCTAATTCGTAAACAGAAACTCTTTTTCTATTTTTGCCAACTCTTTCGTATTTCACAATACCTTCTTTTGTAGCAAAGATAGTATCATCTCCACCCTTCATTGTATTGATACCAGGATAGACTTTAGTTCCTCTTTGACGATAAATTATAGCACCTGCTTTGCAGAATTGTCCGTCGCTTCTTTTAGCACCTAGTCTTCTACCAGCGCTATCACGACCATTTTTTGTACTACCGACACCCTTGTGGGAAGCAAAGAGTTGTATATCAAGTTCAAATCTTAATTTCATAAATACTCCTTTATTTCAATCTTTACATTTTTAGGAAATTTAGCTTCAATTGTTTTTAATTGGACTAATATTGTTTCAAATACAATACTATCGTGTTCTGAGACTATTGTATTTTTTTTACTATTTACTTCAACGTATCCTTTTTCTATTTTTATATCATAATTATCAGATACTTCTTGTAAATTATTAAGTCCGCCAATTACAATCGAACTAACAGCTCCACAAACTAGATCTTTACCATAGACATCAAATTCAGCATGACCTTTAACAATAAGTTGAATTTGATTTTTTTGTTTTTCAAATCTTATAGTTATCATTAAGCATTAATACTTTCGATAACAAGACGTGTATATGGTTGTCTATGACCATATTTTCTACGGTAATTTGTTTTTGCTTTGTATTTAAAAACAGTAATCTTTTTGCCTAATCCTTGTTTTTCAACTTTTGCTGTAACAGTAGCACCTTCGATAAATGGATTACCAACTTTGGTTTCTTTATCACCAATAAGTAAAACATTATTGAAAGTATAGGTTTCACCAACAGTAGCATCAAGTTTTTCAACAAAAATAGTTTGGCCAACTTCTACTTTTAATTGTTTACCGCCGCTTAAAATAATTGCGTACATATCTTTCCTCCTATATTTAATTAATTACTCGCTATTAAGGTAACAATTAATTGTTTTAAAGACCTTTTCTAAGCGGTTGTAGCTAAACTAAGAGTTACAACGTTAAGATATTACACAAAATAAATAATTTTGTCAATTAAGATTTAAGCATTTATGGTCGTAAAAACTAAAATATTTTTCTTTTGAAATTATCAAGTGATCCAATAATTTTATTTGTCTCTTGTTTAATTCTTTTTCAAATAAATAAGTAAATTCAATATCAGCATTACTAGGATAAATTTCATTATTTAAATGATTGTGAATTAATATCACTTTTGAAACATTCTTATTAAGTAAATTTAGTAATATTCTAAAATCAATAAGAAGTGTTTCTTCATTTAAGCTAATATAATTATGTTCATGAATTATTTCGCCACTTCTATTTAGTAATATAATTAGAAGCTGTTCTGATAACAAGTTATAAAAATCATAAAAGTATGTATCAAAAACTAATTTAGAATCATAATTTTTTAATTTAAATGTTTTATTAAATAATTTTTGAAATCTCTTTGCTATTTCAAGCGAAGCAAGAACTTTTAAACTATTTACAGATCCAATCCCTTTAATTTTAGTTAAATCATATAAATTAGCATTCAACAAATCATTCTTAGTATTAAAAGAATTTATTAATTCTTGTGACACCTCGATTACATTTTTATTTTTAGTTCCACTTCCTAAAATAACCGCAAATAATTCTGATAACGTTAAACTATTTATTCCTTTTAAAAGGGCTTTTTCCCTTGGACAATCTTCACTCGGCAATTCTTTTATTTTTGGCATTCATTACATTATTTCCATTGAAAACTCCATCCACCTGGAATGGTTGTTTTGCCTTCATTGCTTTTAAAGATTTTATAGACTAAAACAACAATGATTGCTGTAGCTAAAATCGTTAATACTGCTGTTAATGTAATTGGATCTGCACCAACGTAAGTGTTCTCTAATTCATTTTCTTGAAGTGCAATTTTTCTCATTATTCTACCTCCTCACAATACAAGTAGTAAAAATAATGAGTTGTTGGGGGGTTAAATTTTAGAAATTTTTTCTAAAATATCATTTAATTGATTTTTGTAATCAATATATTTTTGTTTTTCGAGTTCAATTTTTTCCTTTTTTGCTTTTTCTAAGAAGTTTTTATTGTTCAATAAATTTTCACTTCTTTTTACTTCGTTTAGCAATTTTTCTTTTTGTTCATTTAAACTCTTTAATAATTCATCTTTATTAATGTTATCTTTTATAAATAGAGTCCCATTAGTTAAAGAATATGTTGTTGAGTTTTCTTGATCTTCACTAATTAGACTAATTTCATTAGAGAATGTAAATCTCTTTAAATAATCCATTATTGAATTGATATCTAAAGTTGTTTTTATTGCTAATTCTAAACTTGCACTAGGCGAAATCTTATTTATTGACTTGTAATTACGTACTTTTTCAATAATTTGTGAAAGCATAGTGACAACTTCTAAATTATTAAAGCGATATTTTTTGTTGTATTCAGGATATGACTCAAGCATTATACTTTCTTTATGTTCTGGTAAATTTAGATAAATTTCTTCACTTATAAATGGTGAAAATGGATATATCATCATCAATATTGCCTTTAAACAATAAAGTAATACGTTAAGTGTTTCTTCTTCTTTGTTTTGTAAAGAGACCTTAGACATCTCTAAATAGAAAGAGCAAAAATCATTATAAACAAAGTTGTACAATGTTGAGCTTGCTAGGCCATAATCATATTTGTCCATTGCTTTAGTAATGACTTTAATGTTTTCTTCAAGTTTTGTAAGAATATATTTATCAAGGATATTAATTTTCTTTGTATTAATTTCACTAACTTTAAAATCACTAGGAATATTCATTAAAATAAATCTTGCACTATTCCAAATTTTATTTAAATAATTGCTAGCTTCAATTACTTTTTCTTCTTGATATCTAAAATCAAAACCTGGTGATGCGGTTGTGGCTAAGAAATATCTAAGACTATCTATACCATATTTTTCAATTACATCTAATGGATCAATTCCATTTCCAGAAGATTTAGACATTTTACGTCCTTTTGAATCCCTTACTAAGCCATGAATAACTACATCTTTAAATGGGGCTTTATTAGTGAATTTTAAGCCTTGAAAATACATTCTAGAAACCCAGAAAAAGATAATATCATAGCCTGTAACCATTGTGTCAATTGGATAGTAACGCTCAAAATCTTCGGTATTTTCTGGCCATCCTAAAGTTGCAAATGGCCATAAAGCACTTGAAAACCATGTATCAAAAACATCTTCATCTTGATACCAATCACCACTATTATCAGGTAAATGGTCGGAAACTAGTATTTTTCCAGTAGATTTTTGGTAGTATACAGGAATTCTATGGCCCCACCATAATTGTCTTGAAATACACCAATCTTCACAATTTTCCATCCATCTAATTAAAGTCTTTTCAAATCTTTTAGGAACGAAATTAACTTTTGACTTAGATTTTTGATTTTCTAAAAGTTTTTCAGTTAATGGTTTCATTTTAATGAACCATTGTTTTGATAAAATTGGTTCTACTATAGTATCAGTTCTTTCACTATGTCCAACTTCATGTTTGAAATCTTCTATTTTAATTAAGTCGCCATTTTTTTCAATATCTTTAACAAGAAGTTCGCGGCACTCAAAGCGATCTAAACCACCATACTTTTTTAAGGATTTAGACATTGTTCCATCTGTATTAATTACAATAGGCATATCTAATCCATATTTTTTTCCTATAATAAAATCATTTGGGTCATGAGCTGGTGTACATTTCATGACACCTGTTCCAAAATTAATATCGACATATTCATCGCCAATCAAAGGAATAGCTTCGCCATTTGCAGGATTAATTACTTTTTTTCCAATAAATTTTTGATATCTTTCATCATTTGGATTAACTACAACACAAGTATCACCGAACATTGTTTCAGGTCTAGTTGTTGCGACAGTTAAATATTCATCTTTATTATCTAAAAAACGATATTTAAAGTAATAGAATTTACCATCAATATTTTTATGAATAACCTCAATATTACTTAAGGCTGTTTTCATTTTAACATCATAGTTTACAATTCTTTCACCTTGATATATTAATCCTTCATCATAAAGTGTTTTAAAAACATAATAAACGGCTTTGTTAAAACCTTCATCCATTGTAAATCTTTCACGAGTATAATCGAGCATTAAGCCCATTTTAGCCCATTGATCGTGAATAATATGACTATATCTTTCCTTCCATTTAAAAGCTTCTTTTAAATATTCATCACGTCCAATTTCAAAGCGTGATATTCCTTTTTGTTTAAGTTCTTCATCTACTTTAGCTTGTGTAGCAATTCCAGCATGATCTACGCCAGGAAGATATAAAACATCAAAGCCTTTTGCTTTCTTATAGCGACAAGTAATATCTTGAATTGTATTGTCAATAGCATGACCAATATGTAATTTCCCAGTTACGTTTGGTGGAGGAATAACAACAGAAAATTTTTGCTTACTTTTATCTCCAGCAGTAAAATATCCTTTATTTTTCCAATTTTGATATTTCCCTTCTTCAACTAATTTATGATCATATCTTTTAGCTAGTTCCATATCTATCCTCCTATAAAACTATTAATCAATAATTCAAGATTAATAAGTGTTCTATTATCTTTGATACTAGTAAGTAACACTTCTATATCGTCAATATCACCAAATGCTGCTATCAGATTTTTTTCGATTTTGCTACGCATTGATTGATTTAATTTGTCACATTTTGTCATTACAAGAACAAAATTATAATTAGTTTCTTTTAAAAAGTTAAAAAATGTAATGTCGTCTTTAGTTGGTTCATGGCGAGAATCTAGTAAAAAAATAACAAGTTTTAAATCTTTATTATCTTTAAAATAATTTTCAATCAATTCACCATAAAATTCATAATCTAAATCTTTTTGACTGCTAAAACCATAGCCAGGACAATCAACAAAATAAAATTTCTTATTAATTATGTAATAATTTAATAAACGGGTGTGTCCAGGTTTACTTGAAGTAAAAGCAAGTTTACTATGATTAGTTAAAGCGTTAATTAAACTAGATTTACCTACATTACTTTTACCGACGAAAAGCACCTCATTAAGGTGCTTTTCTGGTTTATTTTCGATTTTATCGACACTTTTTACAAAATCAGCTTGATTAAAATACATATTATTTCTCTAAACAAATCTTAATTGCTTCGCTCACATTATCCATGTAAATAATTTCTAGATTATTTTTAACTTCTTCAGGAAGTTCATTGACATTTTTCTTATTCTCTTTAGGAATAATTACTGTCTTAATGCCACTTCTTAATGCAGCTAAAGTTTTTTCTCTTAATCCACCAATTGGTATTGCTTTGCCTCTTAAAGTCACTTCACCAGTCATTGCAATATCGCCACTAACTGGAGTATTAGTTAAACAGCTTACTATTGCAGTAGTTATAGCACATCCAGCACTTGGACCATCTTTAGGGACTGCGCCTTCAGGAAAGTGAATATGGAAAGAATTTTCAGTGAATACTTTATCGTCAATTCCATATTTTTTAGCATTTGCTTTAATGTAATCGAAAGCTATTGAACAACTTTCTTTCATTACATCACCTAATTTACCTGTTAAAATTAATTCGCCTTTACCTGGGAAATTATTAACCTCAATAGGTAAAATATCACCACCAAATTCAGTGTAAGCTAATCCAGTAACGACACCAACTTGTTTACCTTTTTCTTTAGTTGGGGATTCAAATAATTCAATTCCTAAATATTTTTTTACTTTTGCTTCATCAATAGTAACAGTTTTGCGATGTTTATTTTCAATAATTTCAACTGCTACTTTTCGCATTATGCTCCCAATTTTTCTTTCTAATTCACGCACACCGGCTTCCATTGTATATCTTTCAATGATGTAATTTATTGCTTCATCAGTGAAATTAATTTGTTCACTAGTTAAGCCAGTTGCTTCTAGTTCTTTTTTAATTAAATGTTCTTTAGCTATATGTAATTTTTCAATAATGGTATATGAATTAACTTCGATTAATTCAAGACGATCACGAAGAGGCTCAGGAATATTTCCTAAGTAATTAGCAGTACAAATAAATAAGACATTACTTAAATCAAATGGTTCTTCGACATAGTTATCGTTAAAAGCGAAATTTTGTTCAGGATCCAATACTTCAAGTAAAGCACTTGCAGGGTCACCCTTATATGAGGAACCAATCTTATCGATTTCATCAAGAAGAAATACAGGATTTGAAGTTTTTGCTTTTCTCATACCTTGAATAATTCTACCTGGCATTGAACCAACATAAGTTCTTCTATGGCCTCTTATTTCACTTTCATCACTTAATCCGCCTAAACTTGATTTAACAAATTTTCGTCCTAAAGCACGCGCAATTGATTTTCCTAAACTTGTTTTACCGACTCCAGGAGGACCATAAAAACATAAAATAGGAGCTTTTAAATTGCCAGTCATCTTTTTAACTGCTAAATATTCTAAAATTCTTTCTTTAACTTTTTCTAATCCATAATGATCTTCGTCTAAGATTTGTCTAACCTTACTTAAGTCATCATTATCTTCGGTTTTTTCAAACCAAGGTAAAGAAATCATGATATCAATATAATTTTTAATTAAACTAGCTTCTAATGAAGCTTGAGGCATCATATTAAAGCGTTTAATTTCATCTTTAATTTTATCTTTTACATATTCAGGATAAGGATTTTCATCAAGTTTTTTCATTATAGCATCTTGGCTATCACTACTTGATGGATCATCGCCTAATTCTTTTCGAATATAATTAAGTTTTTCTCTTAAAATATATTCTCTTTGATTTTTATCGGTGGATTTGCGTATCTCATCTTGAATTTCAGCTTCTATTTCAAAATCTTTCTTTAAAGCATCAATATCAATTAAAAGTTGTTCTAACCTATCATTAACATCTTTTGCTTCGAGTAATTTGATTTTTTTATCAATGCTAAATGGAAACACATTTGATAAATAATATGATAAGTTTAATGCGCTCATTCCATTTGAAAGTTGTTTGGAAATAACTCCACTTTGATTAGCTGTTAATATTGTAAGTCTAGAATTTTCTAATTCACTCAATAAATTTTTAACTAAAATAACTTCTTTCTTTTCCTCACCTAAAATATCAGGTACAGTAACAAATTCTGCAAAATATTCATTTTTTTGGTCATCAAAAATAAGATTCATTAATTGAATTCTATCAATACCAAGTAATCTTATTCTTGTTGTGTCTTCACCAGTATAGTTTGCTACACGACAGAGAGTACCAAATTTGCTAACATCTTCGGTTACAAAATTGGTATTTTGTTCTGCATTATTTTGAGTTAAAACAACAATATAACTTTCAAAATTATCGACACTATTCTTAAGAGAATTTTTGGAAAAATCTCTTTCAGCATAGAGCATAGTTGTGATTGTTGGATAAGCAACAAAGTTTTTACAAACTAATACTGGTAATTTATTTAATTCACCAGCGTTAAAAGTCATATTACTCAATTATTTTTTACTCCTTATTCGGCTTTTTCTTCTTTTGCTTCCTCAGCTATTTTCTTTTCATCAACACTTTCAGTTGATTCTTCTTTTTTAGTCTTTTTTGTTGTTTTTTTAGCAACTGTTTTAATATTATTATCTAAAATTAATTGTTCAATTTTATTTTGAATTAACGATTGTTTAATTTTATTTTCATTTTTTGCAAAAATTTCTTTAACTTTTCCAACTTCCATCTTATATTGTTCAGCAATTTGTGAATAATATTTCTCTAAATCTTCATCAGTTAAAGCAATTTTTTCTTCTCTACCAATAGTAATAATTGTTAAGTATTCAACAATTCTTCTTCTAGCTTCTTCAAAATAATTAGCTTCAAGTTTATCATCAGTTAAGCCAACCATTTCTTTATATTGTTCATATGTTAATCCGTTACTTTCAATTTGTTTAAGTAAATCATTTTTAATAGCTTTAGCATCTTCATTAACAAATTCATCAGCAATTTCATAAGTTGAATTAGCAATTATCTTATTTAGAATTTCTCTAAAAGTAGTTTCTTTATTACGATTAGTTTTAACTTTATTTAAATATTCTTCTTCGTATTTTTCTAATTCTGCAAGAGTCTTAACGTTTTCAATTCCTAATGAACTTACAAATTCATCATTTAATTCTGGTCTCTTCTTTTCTTTGATTTCATGAATTTTACATACAAATTTAGCATTTTTACCAGCTAAATCTTTGATATATTGTTTAGGGAAAGTAACTTCGACATCAACTTTTTCTTCGGATTTATGGCCAATTAATTGATCTTCAAATCCAGGAATGAATTGACCTGAACCTAAAACTAATTCGTAATTATCAGCACTTCCACCTTCAAATTCTTTTCCATCAATATAACCTTTAAAATCTAATACAACAGTGTCACCCTTAGCAGCTTCACCATCTTTTAAAACTAATTCAGCTTCATTGTCTAATAATTTATTAATTTCTTCTTGAATCTCATCTTTAGTAACGCTTACTTTAGGTAAAGCTACATCAAGGCCTTTATATTGTCCTAAGGTACATGTAGGATTAGTAATTATGTTATAAACTAATTCCAATTCAGCATCAGAGATTTTGCTAATGCTTACATTTTTAACATCATAATAAGAAATGTTATTTTGCTTAATAGCTTCATTTAAGCCATCATTTAAGGAAATTTGAGCTGCTTCATTTAATATATCGTATTGTGAAACATGTTTTTTAACTAA
This sequence comes from uncultured Bacilli bacterium, assembly GCA_944368975.1. Classification (GTDB taxonomy): domain Bacteria; phylum Bacillota_I; class Bacilli_A; order RFN20; family CAG-826; genus Onthovivens. The sequence continues at coordinate 56,650 of CALVXI010000006.1, forward strand.
ATCAATAGGTGCTCCACCTTTTCTAAAGCCCTTAATTTGAACTTTTTTAGCAAGTCTTTCTAAAGCTTTCTTTTGTTTTTCACTCCATTTTTCTTTCTCAATTTTTACAGTTACAGTTGTAATTGAATTTTCGTGTTTAATAACTTTAGTTTCCATTTTAATTTCTCCTTTTTCGTTAACGTGTTAAATTATATAAAACCAGTAATAAATTTTCAATTTATTTACTAATTATCAAATAAGTTTAATTTATCTAAATTTATGTTAAGTTTTTATCGACTATGCTGAAATTTTATTATTATTACCGATATCAGCGTGTAATGTTTCAATTAATGCATCATTAAGCGCTTCATTTACAAATGATTTATATTCATCGTATAAACTTTTAATATAAGGAAATTCATTTAAAATTGGATCATTACTTCTCATATTTAAATTTTTAGTTGTTATATCGTAAACTACTCTAAAAAGAGTATTAATATCAACATTTTCAATTTTTTCAGGTAATAAATAAGCCTCTACTAAAACAAATAATTGATAAAATAGATGATATACGCCAACATCTTTTGTTAATGCTTCGGCACGAGTTAATTTTAAAGTAATTTCGTTTGTTAAGTCTAAAAATGGTTTTCGTATCTCGCTTAAAGAAAAAGTTACCGGAATTCCAAACTTATCAATCGTATAACTATCATTTCTACCATGTAAAATCAAAAATTTAACTAAATAGTAGAATTTTAGTGAATAATTAGTATATTTTCTAGTAATACCTGCAATATAATTTGTTAAAGCAATACCTTCTTTTAACAAGATTTCAGCATTACTTAATCCGGTTAAAACAGCATCGAAGCCATCACTTGCTAATAATTTTTTGGTTTTATTAACATCAATTTCATCTTCTTCTTTATCTTTAGAATATATATTTCTCAAATAAAAAATATATTCATCAAGATGATTTCGAAACTCTTCAATTTGAATATTTATATATGGTCCAAAAATGATTTCATTTTTTGCATTAGCTAGTCCTACTTCGTCTTCAAGAACAATAAATATGCCTAAATAAATTCCACAAAAACTTAAATAATCGCTTTCTTCTAATTTATCTTTATAATTAAAAAATATTTTCTTTGCTAATTCTCCCTCGAAATCACTTAGTAAAACTCTTAAAACCGTATCAATATCTTTGATTGGTACTTCGTTATTTTTTAAATAATCCTCTAAGAGCATATAATGTTTACTATCAAGTATAGTTTTTAATTTTGTATCCATCTACTTATATTCCTTTTTAATCTTTTCTAATAATTGAATCGCTATTTCTTTAGGTAATATTTGATTTAGTTCTTCTATTGTAGCATTTTTTAATTCAGATATATTGGGAAATGCTTTATTAAGTACCTCAATTTTCTTTGGTCCAAGTCCTTTAATTCCACTATAGATACTATTAAACATGCTCTTATTTCTTTTCTTTATATGAGTTGTAATGGCATAGCGATGAACCTCATCTTGCATCCTAGTTAACATGAAAAATAAAGGCTTGTTATCATCAAAAAAGTAAGTATTACCATCTATATCTATTAATCCACTTGTTCGATGTTTATCTGTCTTAAATAAACCAACAATTTTAATATTAATATTTAAATCTTTTAAAACATTATATCCGACTTCTAATTGCGTTTGGCCTCCATCTAAAATAATTAAATCTGGCATAATACCATTTTCTTCTTTTAAGCGAGTAAAACGTCTAGTTAAAACTTCCTTCATGCTTTCTAAATCATCTTTTTTATTAACTGAAGTTATATTAAATTTGCGATAATTCTTCTTTAATGGTTCTCCATTATAAAAATAAACCATCGCACCAATTGCATTAGTTCCTTGTAAATGAGAATTATCATAAAGTTCAATTCGATATGGTGTTTTAATATGTAGTATTTTACCAAGTTCTTCTAATAATTCGAGTTTATCATCACTTAATCTAGCACTTGCAAAATGTTCATCTAAATCTTCTTTAGCATTATTTAAAACTAAATTTAATAGTTCGAATAATTTTCCTTTTGTTGGACAAATTGATTTAATACCTAATTTATCAGTAAGTTCATTAGCAATTTCATTATTTCCAATAACTATTTCACTTGGCAAGGTATTAAATTCATAATATTGATATATTAAACTAACTACAAATTCATTAATTTCACCAATTAATTCATAAACAAAGTTTCTTTTGGCGATTAGCATTCCTTTACGATAAATAAAAACTGACAATGAAACATAATTATCACGGATATTAAAAGCAAATATATCGCGATCTAAATTATCAAATAACTCTACATTTTGTTTATCATTAATATGCTTAATAGCATCATATGATTTTTTTAAAGAACTTGCATTTTCATAATCAAGATTATTACTATATTGTTTAATTTTGTTTTCGATTTCCTTAAGAAATTCTTTATTGTCACCTTTTAAGAATTTTTCAATTTTATTAAGTATAACTTCATAGCTTTCTTTACTAACTTTATTTATACAAGGCGCTAAGCATTGATTTAAGTGATAATATAAGCATGGTGAAGAAGGAATTTTATTACATTTTCTTAATGGAAAAAGTTTATTTAACAAATTAACCATTTCATAAGCGTTTGTTGATAATGGGAATGGACCAAAATATTCACATTTTTTATCTTTAAGATTTCTTGCTATCGAAATATACGGATTACTTGTTTTATGCAATGCAATATAAGGATAATGTTTATCATCTTTTAATAAAATATTGTATCTTGGCAAATGTTTTTGAATGAGATTCATTTCTAAAATAAAGGCTTCTTTTTCGGTTTTTGTTATAATAATTTTGAAATATTCGACATGTGAAACCATAGCAAAAGTTTTGCCACTTTGACTTCTTAAAAAATATTGAGAAACCCTCTTTTTAAGATTTTTTGCCTTACCGATATAAATAATTTCATCATTTATATCATACATTTGATAACAACCTGGTTTCTCGGGTAATAAATTTATGTCTTCTTTAATTCTCTCGTTCATTTTAAAGTAACTAATGTTGCTCCACCTCCGCCTTCTAATTCATTACAAAGGCGAAAACTTTTAACAAATTTTATGTTTTTTAAATGATTATGAATAGCGGTTTTCAGTTGTCCACTTCCATAGCCATGAATAATTCTAACTTCTTTTAAATTTTTTAATATACATTTATCTAAATAATCATCCAATGCATTTAGTCCTTCATCAATATGATAGCCAACTAAATTTAAAGAGCTAGATAATACAGTTTGATTTAAAAATTCTTTATCCACATCATGAATCGCTTTTAAAGGCTTTTTTGGTGGATCGATGATTTCTAATTTATCTTTCAAACAAGAAAGTGTAAAGCCATCATCGCTTGTAAAAATTATTCTATTTTTGTTTATTTCTTTAATTTTCCCCTGAATATTTAATTCCTTATTATAAACAAAGTCACCAACTTTGAATTCTTGATTAACTTTTTTTGCTAAACTTAAATTTTCTATATTTTTTTCAGCTTCTTTTAGATTCTTTTTATTTTGAATAAAATCGTCGTAGATATCATTCATTTGATCAATTTTATTCTCTATCAAAGAGTCCAATTCATCGATTTTTTTATTACGAAGTTTTTCTTCTTTTTCAGAAATCTTTTTTTCTTTAATCGTTAAATTAGCTTCTAAGGAACTTAATTCGTTCTCTTTTTTATTTAATTGTTCTTCTTTAAATTGAAGTTCACTTTCTAATTTTTCTAGTTGTTCAATTTTTAAATCAGTTTCGCTTCGATAATTTTTTTTATAAATTTTCATTGCATCATTAACAATATTTCCATTTAACCCAAATTTTTTTGCGATTAAAAAGCCAAAAGATTTACCACTAATTCCAAAAGTCATTTTAAATGTTGGCTCAAGTTTTTCTTGATCAAAAATAAAAGATGCATTAACAACTTTTTGATTACTTAATCCGTATTTTTTTAATAAAGGATAATGTGAAGTAACTAAAGCGATACATTTTTTTGATAATAGATATCGAACAATAGCAATAGCTAAAGAATCTCCTTCTTTAGGGTCAGTTCCATTACAAATTTCATCTAAAACTACTAAATCTCTACTTGAAATCAACTTTAAAATTACTGCTAAGTCATTTACTTGGGCGCTAAAGGTTGATAAATTATTTTCAATTGACTGATTATCACCAATATCTATAAAAATACGATTGAAATATCCTACTTTACTATTTTCATCAACTGGAATTGCAAGTCCTAATTTTACCATATAAGTTAAGGTCGCAACTGTTTTTAACGCTACAGTTTTTCCACCAGCATTTGGACCACTTATAAGCATTAATGGATGCTCTTCATTTAATATAAAATTATTACCTATAACTTTATCTAAAGCTAAAAGTGGATGTCGAGCATTATAAAAACATATTTCCTGTTTATTAGATAAAATAGGAATTGTAGCTTTTATTTCTTTAGCATATTTTGCTTTACTTACTAATAAATCTAACTGACCAATTATACGATTATTAGTAAGTAAAAGTTCTTCTTCTTTTAAAACTTTAATAGTTAACTCTTTTAAAATAGAATTTATTTCTTCTTTCTCTTTTAATTCATAAATTCTTCGATTATTTTCAAGTTCGATAATTGGAGTAGGCTCAATAAAACTTGTTTGTCCACTATCACTAACATCTAAAACGTATCCGGGAACACTCGCTTTTTTAAAAGTTGAAACTGGTAAAACATATTTTCCTTCACGTAAAACATAATTATCACCAATTAATATGTCACTATATTTTTTAACTAAATTATTAATAACTTTATGAATTTCATTATCAATACTTTTTAAATTATTTCGTATATCTTTTAATTTAGATGTAGCATTATCTTTAATATTATTTTCAATATCAATTTTTGAATCAATTAAATCAATAAGGTTATCATTAGTTTTAATTTTAGAAATAACATAACGAATATTAGGAATCTCTTCAGTAACGACTTTAAAATAGCTAATTATTTCTTTAACTAAAATTAATTCGTTTTTAATTAAATTTAAACTATATTCATCTAAATATGAACCCTTTTTTGCGCTTTTTAAACATTCATAAATATTTAATTCACTACTTAAAGGAATGTCATTATAAGTGTCAATAACATAAATAATTTCGTGAAGTTTGCTATATTCATTTTGTATTTTTTCTAAATTTGAAAAAGTCGAGATATTTTTAATTAAATTGTATCCGCTAGTAGTTTTAATATACTTTTCAATTTCTTTTAATATTTTTTCAATTTCCAATGTTTCAAATTCTTTTTTCATAGGATTATTTATTACAACACTAAATATTTTATGTTAAAATATTAGAAATGATAAGCATAAAAGTAACGAAAAATACATTAGAAAAAATTGAAAAAGAATATAAAGACTATATTACACAAAGAGATATAGGTTATATTTTATATGTAATTAAAACTCCAGAAAATATAATTACTGCTTACGACAATAAAAAAGGAAACATATTTAAAGTAACAATTCAAGGAAATAATTATTTGGAATTAGCAAAAAAATATAGTTCAGAGGTTATTCTTCAACATAAAAAAGAAAAAAATAATAAAGAATCTTTAATATATATTGATGTTGATTCGCAAATCGGAAGTGATGAAGTTGGAACTGGGGATTTTTTAGGACCAATTGTCGTTTGCGCTGCTTATTGTGATCATGAAACTATGAAATTAATTGAGCAATATAATATTAAAGATAGTAAAAAATTTAGTGATAGTAAAATTTTAGAAATTATACCTCAAATAAAAAACAAAGTTCATTACGAGTGTAAAATATTATCAAATGAAAAATATAATCGTGCAATTGAAAAGGGATTTAATATTAATAAAATTAAATGTATTTTGCATAATTTTGTGTTAGGTAATCTTTATAAAAAATGCCCTTATGTAAAAAATATTTATATGGATCAATTTACACCTAGTGAAAATTATTATGAATATTTAAAGGGCACTGAAAACATTGTCGAAGGAATTATTTTTAAAGAAAAAGGTGAGACATATTTTCCTAGTGTAGCTCTAGCTAGCTGTTTTGCACGTTATTATTTCTTAGTTTATATGCAAGAATTATCTACTAAATATAATGTAAAAATTCCATTAGGAGCTGGTAAAGAAGTTGATAAATTTTCTATAAAGTTTATTGAAAAATATGGTCTAAAGGAGCTTTCAAAAATTGCTAAAACTAATTTTACAAACTTTAAAAATCTAAATTAATTACTTTAAATTATCTATTATATTTTTAAAATAATCTGGAAGAGGTGCCTCAAAAGTCATCTCTTTTTTTGTAATAGGGTGAATAAACGTTAATTTATAAGCATGTAATAATTGGCCTTTTGAATATATGGCACAATTATTTTTTCCATAAAGTGGATCGCCAACAATTGGATGATTTATATACTCCATATGGACACGAATTTGATGGGTTCTACCAGTTTCTAATTTACATTCAATTAAGGTGTATTTTTGAAATCTTTTTAAAACACTAAAGTGAGTAACAGCTTCTTTTCCAGTTATTGTATTAACTTCGAATTTTAATCGATTGTCTTTACTACGTGCTAATGGTGCAATAATTTTACCTTTATCATGTTCTAAAACGCCACAAACTAAAGCAATATATTCACGGTGCATAGTATGATCTTTTAATTGTTCAGCAATAAAATTATGGGCATAATTAGTCTTACAAACTAGCAAAAGTCCACTTGTATCCTTATCAATTCGATGAACTATTCCTACTCTATTTAAGCCATTAATTGTAGATAATATCTTTTGATTATATATTAAAGCATTTACTAAAGTGTCATCATGATGACCATCACCAGGATGAACAACTAAGCCTTGAGGTTTATTTATAATAATGATTGCTTCATCCTCATAAAGGATGTCTAATTGTAACTCATAAGGGGTTAAGTCCTCACTAACTGTTTTTGCAATAAAATTAGTAGTTATTTCATCGTTTAATTGAACTTTATAAGAAGGATGTGTTTTCTCATTATTAACTAAAATTTCTCCATTTTTTATAGCATTAGAATAAAAGACTCTACTATAATTTTTATCAATTAAAGTTAAAGCTTTATCTAGCCTTAAATCAACTAAATTATTACTAATAATGTACTTATTCATCTTTTTTGTGGTTATCATCAATTAGTTCTTCACTATCATTAATAATTGTATTTTCATTTTTTAATTCGCTTTTTGCAGGGTTTTCGGTATTTTTTGTACTATTTTCTAAAGCTTTGCGATTTGCTTTCCCTTCTTTAACTAATTCTTTAATGTATTCAACTATAAAGTAAATTATTAATATAATAATGCCAACAACTAAACACGAATCAGCGAAATTAAAAATGCCAAATCCAGGTATTAATGGTGTAATGTCTAAGAAATCTATAACACCTCGATTAAAGAAAAATGTTCGATCAATTAAATTACCAATATCACCTGCTAAAATTAGCATTAAAATAGCACGATAAAGTAAATTTAGTTTCTTATAATATCTTATAAGAATATAAAAAATAATTATCATTACAATCCAGGAAATAGCGCAAAGTAAAATTCGACTCCAAATTTCATTTCCACCCATTCCCCAAGCGGCACCTGTATTATATGTTAAGGTAAAATTAAGTAAGTTAGGGATAATAACTACTCTTTCTCCTTCAACTAAATAAGCTTCTGCGCAAACTTTGGTGATTTGATCAACAATTAGCAATATTATTCCAAGCCACGCAAAAGAAAAAAAGAACTCTTTTAAAACTTTTTTAATTAATATTATTTTTTCGCTATGTTTGCTAAACATCTTGGACATAAATGAGCTCCTTCAATTTCAACAATTTCATCATTGTTTTGATAATTCCAACAGCGGTCACATCTTATACCATCATGTTTTTTAACAAGAACACGGCTTACATTTAAGTCTAAACCTTGTTCCATTTTATTAACGATATTAACTTTAGAAACAATAAAAATCTTAGTTAGTTCTTCTTCGCCGATTTCATCGATTAATTCAATAATATCTTGATCTTTAACTTCGATAAAAACATTAGCTTCTTGACTAGAACCTATGATATTTTGTTTACGAGTTTCTTCTAATGCTTTTAAAACATCATCTCTTAACTCTTTAATTAATTCATAATTTTTTAAATAATTTTCACCATATTTATTTGATTTAACAGGATATGAGTATAGTTGAACATTATCTTTTGTTTTTAATGGATAATTTTGATTCACTTCATCCATTGTAAATGGTAATACAGGGTTAAGTAAAAGCATCAATGTATAAGTTATTTCATTTAATACAGTTTGAATTTGAAGTCTTCTTTTACTATTTTTATTATTACAATAAAGAATATCTTTGGCAAAATCTAAATAAAAACTACTAAGGTCATCACTTATGAATTTTGTAACTTCACTCATCGCATTAAGGAAATTATATTCATCAAAATAATTAATAAATTTATTTTTAACATCTTCTAATTTAGCTAATAAGCATTCATCAATAAATTCTAATTTATCTTGAATATCTTCTTTCTTAAAAGTATCTTCGAGACTTCCATTTGATAAATTTCCAAGCAAAAATTTAAAAGTATTACGAATCTTACGATAAATTTCAGAGATTTGCTTAATGATAGATTCACTTATTCTAGCATCTTGTTGATAATCAATTAAGCTAGTCCATAATCTTAAAATATCGCTTCCATAAGTTTGTGAGATTTTTAATGGATCAATTCCATTACCTTTAGATTTAGACATTTTCTCCCAATGCTCATCCATTACAAAGCCATGACTTACAACTTCTTTATATGGAGCAACACCATTTAAAGCAATTGAAATAATTAAGCTACTATTAAACCAACCTCTATATTGATCACTTCCTTCAAGATATAAATCAGCAGGGTATGGAATATTTCTTTCTTTTAAAACACCATTAAAGCTACTACCACTATCAAACCAAACATCCATAATATCTTTTTCTTTTTTAAATATACCATTAGGTGAATGTTCATTATGATAATTATCTGGTAATAATTCTTTTTCAGTTAATTCATACCAAGCATTACTACCTTTTTCTTTAATAATTTTTTCGATATGATTAAAAACTTCTTTATCGATAATTGGCGTACCATCTTCACAATAAATAATAGGAATTGGAACGCCCCAAGCTCTTTGCCTTGATATACACCAGTCATTTCGATCTTTAATCATGTTGACCATTCTAGTTTCACCCCAACTTGGTGACCATTTAACTTTATGAATTTCTTCAATTATTTGTTCTCTAATTGGAGAAATTGAACAAAACCATTGTGGAGTTGCTCTAAAAATAACTGGTTTATGTGTTCTCCAATCATGAGGATAACTATGAATAATATCTTCTTCTTTTAATAAAGCGTTATTCTCAATTAAAATTTTAATAACCTCAAGATTTGCCTCTTCGTAGAATTTTCCTTCTAAACGAGGTCCAGCTTCTTCAGTCATATAACCATGACTATCGACTGGACAATAAGGTTTTATATTATATTTAACACATACATTATAATCGTCTTCACCATGACCAGGAGCTATATGAACAATTCCAGTTCCACTATCTTTTGTTACATAATCACCTAAAATTACTATTGAATTACGGTTATAAAAAGGATGTTCACATTCAGTTAATTCAAGTTCAGTTCCATTAAATTCTTTAATTAAATTGCACTCTTTTAATTCTAATTTATTAACTAAATCTTCTTTTAAATCTGTTAAGAAAATAAAATTGCCCTTTTCGGTTTGATATAATCCATATTTAAAAGCAGGATTAACACATAAAGCTAAATTAGCAGGTAAGGTCCAAGGGGTTGTTGTCCAAATTATAAAGTAAGCACCATTTAACTCATCAATTTTAGTTTTAGAAACTTTAAATTTAACAAAAATTGTTTTAGCTTCAATATCGTGATATTCAATTTCAGCCTCAGCTAAAGCACTTTCACTAGATGGTGACCAATAAACTGGTTTTAAGCCTTTATAAATAAGACCTTTTAAAGCCATTTCACTAAAACAATGAATCTCACTAGCTTCATATTCTTTTTGTAAAGTTAAATAAGGATTATCAAAATCGCCAATAACACCAAGTCTTTTAATTTGTTCTTTTTGATTACTAACTTGTTTTAAAGCATATTCTTCGCATTTTTTTCTAAATTCTGCAATAGGGGTTAATTTACGATTAACTCCACTTTTAGTGACCATATTTTCAATTGGAAGTCCATGAGTATCCCAACCAAAAATAAATGGGGTTTTATATCCTTGCATATTTTTATAACGAACAACAAAATCTTTCAAAATACGATTTAACATATGTCCACAATGCATATTTCCATTTGCATATGGAGGACCATCATGAAGTATAAATTCATTGACATTTTTGCCTTCGTTCATCTTTTTATATAATTCATCATTTTGCCATTTTTCAATTAATTTAGGTTCTTTAGTAGATAAATTTCCTCGCATTTCGAAATTTGTTTTTGGCATTAATAGGCTATTTTTAAAATCCATATTTTCCCCCTTTAAATAAAAAAACCTTAGAATTATCTAAGGACGTAGTTAACGCGGTACCACCTTAGTTATAACTAATTTAGTTATCACTCTTATAAATGTAAAAATTGAAGTGATAATTATTTAATCTTCACTAGTAACTTTCACCATTTATTACCTCTCTAAAAGTAAAGAATCTAAATAATCTTGTCTTCGATAGTATTTTAAATTAATTTAAAATAATAATCAATTTTAATCTTTAGATAGATAGCGTTTCAAAATTGTAGGTAAATAGTGAAAAAGGATTCCGTTAAAATTTTAATGTGCTTAAAAGAAAGTGAGTCTATATGAGTATCGTAGAAAAAAATTAAATTTAGAACAACAAAAAATTAATTGTGAAATAAATTAAAAATATATTAAAATTCAAAAAACCTTGCAAAACTCAATTAAAATTATTTTTAATAATTTATTTTTACGTGTTCTATCCCATCATTTTCATTAATATATATTGTAATTAAATTTTCTCTAAGTCTTACAACTTCTAAATAAACTTGTCTTAAAAGAGGTATAACTTGATCATTTAATTTTTGATAGCCAAATTTATTAGCTAAGATTCTTATTGCATCATTTAATGATAAATCATTTTGCAAATATAAAATATCATTTATTGCGACGATATATTCTTCAATTGGAATATTATCAAGTGACCTTATTTCATAATTTGATCTACGATATTTTTTAAGTGTAAAATCGGTTGTATCAATTGGCCAATAAAATTCTTTATTTAAACTAAATGTCCGTTTCATTTTTGCTTGTTTAAAATTAGCATTAAATAACTTTTCAACGTTATTCCCCCATTTTTTAATTTGAATAGCATCTTTAAAACGTTCTTTAATTAATTCTAAAGAAATAGGTCCTTCAACTCTAATAACTTCATCAAGATAATCAATTAATTCATTATGAGCATAAAGTCTATCCTTATAATAGTTATTGTAATTATGATATAAATTTTTAAATATTCGCACATAAGGCTCACTATTATCGATAATTCTTTTATTAGATTTTTTAAAATTAACATTAATTTGTTCGATATTTAATGAATCATCTTTGAAATTATAATTATTTATGTTATTTAAAACATTAATAATCTCATCAATTATCTTTTTAGGATTCTTATAATATTCAATAGTCCAAACACGATATATTTTCCATTTTAAATTATTCATCATTGCTACTTGAATAACATTACGATCACGACAAGTTGGAGCCTCATAATAACTTTCACTATCACAAATAATGCCTAAAATATAATTATTTTGTTGATCTTTAATGCCTAAATCAACTCTAAATTTTGAGTCTCCGATAGCTAAATCACTACTTATACCACGCTTTTTTAATTCATTTTGGATATCTTTTTCTATTCCTAAATGATGTTTAATTTGATTTAAATTATTAGGAATTAATGTCTCTTTTCCGTGTTCAGCAAAAGATAAAAAGGCTTTTAATTCATCAGCACCATTATTTTTTGCTCTATATGAATCGATATCACTAGCTTTAATTGATGAAAAAACAATCATTTCTTCTCTAGCTCTAGTTATTGCAACATTCAATCGTCTTTCACCTTTTTCTAAGCTCAATGGGCCAAAGAATAAATTAAGTTTTCCATACTTATTTTTACTAAAACCAACTGAAAATAAAATTACATCTCTTTCATCACCTTGAACATTTTCAAGATTTTTAACAAATAACTTTTCTTCGTTAGTTTCATTTATTGCATTTATCGATGGATGTGTATCTAGATAATCATTAATTAAATCTAATATAAATTCTTGTTGCTTAATATTAGAAGTAATAATTCCTATAGATTTTTTATTTAAAGATGGATTCTCAAATCTTCTTTTAACTTCTTTTAAAATAGCATAAGCTTCTTCTTTATTTACTCCATGTTCATTTTTACCGTAAGGCAAATATTCTAAATGGACTTTGCTATTTTCATTATCAGGACTAGGGAAAGTATATAAATCATTGTTATAATAATGATTATTAGAAAAAGTTATTAAAGATTCATGATGGCTTCGATAATGCCATAATAAACGATTACGTTTTAAATTTAATGCAATACAGTCATCAAGTAAGCTTTCTAAATCTTCATAATTTTCACTTATTGATGTTTCATTATCATCTTCATCATTTTTATCATTATTAGCAACAAAGAAATTAGTTGGTGGCAATTGTAAAGGATCACCAGCAACAACTAAATTATTGCCTCTAGAAATAGCACCAATAGCTTCAAAAGTTGGAATTTGACTAGCTTCATCAAAAATAACTATATCAAACTTTTTAGCATGAACTGATAAATATTGAGCTGCACTTAAAGGAGACATTAAAAAACATGGACATAATGTTCTAATTAAATCATCTAACTCTAAGAGCATTTTTCGAATTGAAGTTTTATATCCGCCGTTTTTAATTAACTTTTTAAGTTGATATACTTTAGTTGATTGAGCATATTCAATTGAATTATTTGGGAAATTTTGACTTATTCTACTTGCTGTTTCTTCAATTACTAAATGGGAATATTCTTTTAAAATATAACGATATTGATCTATTACATCATTAAAAATAATTCCATTAAATAAAGCAAAATCTTGATCAACAAAATAGTTTTTAATTAATTCTTTAGTCAAGCTTGCTTGGTAATAATTTAATAAATGATTTTCATCTAATTTTCCTAATTTATATAATTTAATAAAATTATTACTAAACGATAAATCTCTTAATTTTTCTAATATTTGGTTAATTAAAACAACATCTTCAAAGTCATTAATAGCATTAAGCTCTTTATTAATTAATTCAATATAATCGCTAAAGAAACTTGCGCTATGGATATTTAAATAATTGACATTATAACCATATTTAATTTTTAAATTATTTTCATTTTCAAGTAATTCATTAAATAAATTATTAAATGCATTAAAGAAATAATGAATTTTTTCATCTTTATTTTCGTAAATATTTTTAAGCTTTGTATAGATTGCAATTCCTTTATTCATTGACAAATTAAGGAAATTAAATAACGATGAAAACTTAATTGAATTTAAATATAAATTAAAGTATTTATCATAATCACTAAATAGTAAATTACTATCAGTATTTAAAAATTTAATAAGGTTTTGCGAGGTTTTAAGTACAAAATTATATTTTTCACGATAAACTCTTATTGAAGTTAAAATATCAAAATAATTATCTTTTTTAATTTTTAAACTTTTTCTATTGACTAAATTTTTCTTTAAAATCTTCTTCGCATTTTTATAAAATTTCTTCTTTTCTTTTTCATTTAATTCATTAAATTTACTAACATCAATATTGATATTACTAGCTTCATTAATAAAATATTTTAGATATTTATTTTTAATATTATTGACATCATTAACACATTTAAAAATTTCTAAATTAGTTTCATTTTTATTAATCATTTCATCTTTTAAAACTAAACTAAATACTAAATCATTTTCAAAAATTAATGTTAATAAATCTTTAATTAAAATAATATTTTCACGATTATAATAAATATCAAAATTTAAAAAATTTTTAAGATCATTAAATGCTTCATTTAACTTAATTAAATTATTTAAAATTTTATTTAAATCATCAATTAATTCATTTTTATGTGTAATATTAAAATCTATTGAGTCATATAAATAAAATGGATTAAGAGTAAATTTTCCTTTATTTTTATAAATTAAATTTAACTTTCTTAGTTCTTCTTTAACTTCTTCATCTAAAGTATGATTAATTTTATTAAAAAATGTTGGATTAATTTCAATTACATCGCTAAATTCTTTATTATCTTCATAAAGTAAAATTGAATCATATAAGGATAAAAAGTTATTCTTATTTTCATGTAATTTATTAATAATTTTATTCAAAGATTTTCTTTTTTCTAATAATTTTTCACTTATTTCCTTAAATTCTTTAGGAGATTCGCTAGTTTCAAATTCAAATGCTTCATTTAATTGATTTAAAACACTCGACTTAGTAGCTTTATTTGAGTGAAGTTCAAGAGTAAATTTCGATAACCCAATCTCCTTAATACGTTTATAAACAACATTTAAAGCAGCCATCTTTTCAGCAACAAACAATACTGTTTTATGATGATATAAAGCATTAACAATCATATTCACAATCGTTTGACTTTTACCAGTTCCTGGAGGACCATCTAAAATAAAGCTTTCTCCATTAGTTGCATCAATTATCGCTTTTATTTGACTACTATCAGCGCTTAAAGGAATTGCTAATTCACTAGGTGAATATTCATCTAATTTAATATCTTCTTCTTTCTTATTTACAAAATTAACACCATCAACTAATGCTTTAATAATTTTATTTTGCATTAATTCATCTTTACGATTTTTAATATCGTCCCAAAGAATATAATTATTAAAAGTAAAATTAGAAATAAAAGAAACATTTTCATCAATTACAATTGATAAATCATTATTAGATTTTGATTTTATGGTGTTAAATAAAGTGACAAAATTTAATTTCTCTATATCATCACAAACATCATATATCTCATCAAAACTTATCTTATAATTAACTTTAAAATATTCGAGTAGTGTCGTATTAATTATTGCTTCATCTATATTAACTTCGACATCATATTTACCATTTATCTTCTTACTTTTAGCATGAAGTGGAATTAATATAACTGGTGCAAAATTATATTTTTTAGATTTAGGAACATTAAAACGAATAAGTCCCAAAGTTAAATACAAAGTATTAGATCCAGTTTCTTCAATTGCATCATTAGCTTTTTTTATAATCTTTTTATAATCTTTTTCATTAGCGATTAAAGTAATAGTTTTTTGTAAATAATCACTATCAATTATTCTTTTAAAGTCTTCATTATTAAAACTATAATATAAAGTTGCTTTATCTTTATCCTTATATTCTTTAAAAGTGATTTTTATATTTTCATTATTTATTAAAAATTTTAATAAATCATTACTACTATAATTCATCACTTGTAATGATGAATTATTAAATTTAAGATTAATTAATTTATTCGTTAAACTTAAATCAAGTAACTTCTTCTCCCAATAAGAAAATTTATCATTCTTACTTGCTTTAATTGTAATTAATTTTCCATTATCTTTGGTATCTATTAATTCTAAATCTTCATTTTTACCATTAAGCTTTACTTTAAAATCTAATTCTTGTTTTTCATTGAAAGTAGGTATTGGTTTAAAATAAGAAGAATGAGCGCTATATATATCAATAGCTTTAAAGTATTTAGAATCTTTTAATGTTTCTTCTTTTGCAAATTTTATTGCACTATTAAAATCAGCATATTTATCGATAGTAAAATATGTACATTCAACTAAACATATTTTATTCATCCCATCGCTAGCTAAATTATAAATTAATGAATTTGATTCACATACAATTTCATTAAATTTATCAATTTCATTTAAAAAGGCTCCAGCATAAGCATGCCCATTTTTAATAATTAATAAAGGATGTAATCCAATATTTTCTAAGCAAGCAGCATATAAAATAGCTAAATCGATACAAGTTCCTTTATGAAGTTCTAAAACAGTTTGTGGTATACGAATTTTTTGAAATGTCTCAAAACTTGCAGGAGGATTAGAATAAGCAATTTTATAGTTATATAAAGCATTAAAAATTGCCATCATTTCTGCTCTAATAGCATTAATATCGCCATTTTGATAACCTAAAAACATTTTATTATTATTAATTAAACTAAGCTCATTAATTGCCTCTAAGGTAATTTTATTAACTAAATAATCATTAGGTGTAACAAAACTAGCAAATAATCCAGGATTATCATAAGGAGTTACAGATAAAATATAAGGATATAAGGAAATAACAAAATTACTTTTTGCAATTATTTCATTATTTTTGTCATTTAAAGTTACTTCTAAACTAATATCAAAAGGTTCACTTAAACGATATAAATCTTCAACATTAATAACTGGCTCAATTGTATCAACAATAACTTTTTGTTTAGAATTTAAAAAATCAATATTAATAGGATTAATTTTTATAATATTATTAGAAAATGTGAAATTTAAAACTAAATCTTCGTAATTAGTCTCACTTTCATTTTCAATTAAAATTTCTTTAATTAATGAAAAATAATTATTTTTAAAAAACCCATTAATCCTTTTATGGGTTAACGAAGTCTGATAAGTTATATAATCATATTGTTTTTTTATATCAATAGTAAGTTTAACCATAATTATTAAATCAATTCAAATTCCATCTTAACTGGTTGATGATCGCTGAAACTAAATTCATTATTAATATTATAAACACTATTTACTTTAATATTATCACTAACAATAAATCCATCAATTACGTTTAAATAATTAACTCCTTTAGTATAAGGAATTTCAGCTGCGCGACAAGTTGCAGTTAATTCACCATTTTCATCATACATAGTTGCAACAATATTAAAATGTTCTGGAAAATCATCTTCAGTTAAATTTTTAACCCAAGTAGGAGTTTTTTCTTCACTAGGAAATTTACCAATGCTATTAGCAAGTTCATTATTAAAATCACCACCAACGATAACATAATTTCCTTTATTATATTCACCAGTTATAACTTCGTTTAACATCTTAAGTTGAGCTTCACGAATATAACCACCTTCATCATAGGCGCTCATATGAGAATTAATGATGACCAGCTTTTTATTATTAGTAACATTAAAGTAATTTATTGAAAAGCAACGATCTAAATCAAAAAATTTATCAAAGCCTGTCGATAAAGGATATGCTCTACGAACACTTTCATCTATAGTATATTTACTAAAAGTTGCAATACCAGAGTTTGATTTACCAATAGGGTCATTAAATGGATAAAATAAATAAGCAGAATGATAATTTATTGCAAAAGTTGAAGATTGATTAGTAAAACTATCTAAAAACATTTGATATTGATTTACATGATGAGAGCGATCACTATCGGTATCCATTTCTTGAATTAAAGTAAAATCAGTATCTAATTCTAATAATGTTTCAATTGCTCCATTTGTATTTTTTAAAACCTCATCTTTATTATAAGCCTTACCATAAATTCCACTAACTTCTTCACCATTTAAATAAGTTCCACTATCCATAAAGAAAGAAAAACTTGGTGAATATGCACCAAAGCCTATATTATAAGTAGAAATATCATATGCTTCATTAGTAGTAACTAATTCATTTTCTTGATTATTTTTAATCTCTAAAGGTAAATTATCTTCTATACGATTATATTGAAAAACGACATACAAAGCATATGAACCAACTGTTAAAATAATAATACCAAGTAAAGAGCCTATTCCAATTAAAGTCCCTTTTAACCACTTTTTCATTAAAAATACCTAAATATTATTATCTAAAAAACTTGGAATAAAGTCATCATCATTTTCTTTTTCATTTTCATTTTCATTTATTGAAGTTTCTTCTTCCTCTTTTATAGGCTTACTAGTAAATTGAAAGTCTTCTTTTTTAGGAGCGGTAAAAATAATATCTTCACTAAAATGACTTGCAATAATTGAAACTAAAATTTGATCAGTTAATTGATCATTAATTGAAACGCCTAATTTAATATCCATTTGTCCGCCACTTGATTCAATAATATAACCAACACACTCATAACAACTATTTAAAGAAACTTCAGGTCCACAAGTAATATGGCAAATTGCTCTTTTAGCACCATTAATTGTTTGTTCAATCAAAGGACAATTTAAAGCAGACATAGCGGCGTCTTCAGCAGCTTTTTCTCCTTCACCTTCGCCAAATCCAATTAAGGCAACTCCGCTATCTTTTAAAGTATTTCTTACATCAGCAAAATCTAGATTAATTAAAGATGGCATTAAAATTAAATCGCTAACAGTTTTAACACTTCTTGCTAAAACTTTATCAGCATCACTAAAAGCGTTAGTAATTGATGATTTGCCACTATTGATTAATAATTTATCATTACTAACAACAATTAAAGAATCGACGTTTTCTTTTAAATTATTTAAACCTTCGATTGAATATTGAGTTTTTCTACTTCCTTCAAACGAAAATGGTCTTGTAACTATAGCAATAGTTAAGCATCCAGCTTCTTTAGCAAATCTAGCAATTACAGGGGCAGCTCCAGTTCCAGTTCCTCCACCCATTCCAGCTGCAATAAAAACTAAATTAGCACCATTTACTATTTCTCTAATTTCAGCTTCACTTGCTTCAGCTGCTTCTTTACCAACAGAAGGCTCTCCGCCTGCTCCTAAACCATTAGTTATTGATTCACCTAATATTAATCTATTAGAAGCTTTTGATAAACTTAATGTTTGCTTATCAGTATTTGCAACATAAAAGCCAACATTAGATATATTTTCATCAATCATACGGTTAACAGCATTATTACCTGCTCCACCAACGCCAATAACTATAATCTTTGCAACGGGTTCAAAATTATCTAAATCTTCATTCATTGTAGTCGCCCTCCATTCTCTTTAAACTGGAATTTATATTAGTAGAATTTCTATTTATATTATTATCATTAAGATCCTTATTTAGATAAATAGCCCCAAGTAATGAGCCATATTCATCAAAACTTGCTCCAACGGTATTTCCTTTAATAAAATAAAGATCATTTGATGGGAAATTTCTTATCATGCTTTCTTTAAAGCCATTTAATTTTGAAGTATTACCCTTAAAAACAATTGGTAAAGTATTTATTCTATCTTGAAAATCTTTCAATAAAAAATTGATTGAATTATGTAAATGCTCAGAATAATCATTCAAATAAGAATTAACTATTTTATTTAAATCATTTTTATTATATTTAGTATAATTTCCTTCTTTTAAGCCTTTTGAAATAGTAGCATTAAAAGTATTATTAGAAGAATCAAAACCGAATGTTTTCTTTAAAATTTCAGCATTATCAAAATCTATATTAAATTCATTTTGAATATCTTTAGTAAGATTATCTCCACCTAAAATGTTGTGAGTAGAAGAAACTAATTTGTTTTTTACAACAATACTTATAATTGTGTTATTGCTTCCAATATCGACTAAAATATAATTTTGATGTTCGAATTTTAATGCTTTTAAATATCTAACTATACATAAAGAATTAATTAAAGTATCTTTAATATTAAAATCAGCATTAAGGGTTGCTCTAGTGATATCATCAATCATTTTATATGGTAATGAAAAAACATTAGCATCTAATGTTAATCTTCTACTTACTTTTTCATAAGGTGCCTTCAGTGATTGTAATCCATCATCAGTTTGATAATAATTTGGAATAATATTAACAATTTTACTTCCACCCGGAACAATTTCATTATTAAACAAACTTTTAACATTCTTAACATCAATTGTACTAATTCCCTTACTACCATCATCGATACAATTTGTAGTTTTAGTGGAATGATATACTTCTAAGCCGAATGGAGGTAATACTAAAATAATATCTTTTACATGATATTTAAAATTTAACTCCTTGTCATCAATATTAACTAACTCATGTAAGTCATTAGATAATTGGCCAGCGTCTAAAACATCACCTGAAGATAAAGGTGTTGTTAACTTTTTTCTTTTACGATAAACAACTTTTATTTTATCATTCAGTAAATAACCAATTAAAAGATGAGCAGAATTACTCTTAATTTCTAATACAGAAGTCCATTTGTCCATATACATAAATTATAAACTCCAAATGTTTTTAATACAATTTTAATTTAAATAAATTTATTTATGCGCTAGTAATAATTTAGTAATTTTTTAGTACAATTTTAGTATCTTTTTAGACAGAAAAAAAGTAGGTCTAAGCCTACTTTAAAAAGGAGGATTTATAAATAATATTAATCTTCATAAGCTAATAGCTCAGTATTTTCGAGATTATCTTTAGTAGAATCATTATTTGTTGATTCTTTACTTGGGGATTGTAAAGGTTTAATTTCATCATTAGATAAACTTATACTTAATGAAATTGCTACTAAAATCGAACTCGAAATTAATAATGCAGCACCAACAAAAATTCTTCTAAAAATATAATATTTGTGTCCTCTGTGTAATTTGTATAATTTATCCTTCATAACCTTTACCTAACCTTTTCAATAATTCGAAGTTTTGCGCTTTTTGATCTATGATTGATCAATATTTCTTCTTCTGTAGGAACAATGACTTTACGATTAACTAAATCATAGGAGGGTAATGCTATCTCATCAGGTAATTTAAAGTCATTGATTCTATTACCATTTATA
Organism: uncultured Bacilli bacterium; assembly: GCA_944368975.1. Taxonomy (GTDB): domain Bacteria; phylum Bacillota_I; class Bacilli_A; order RFN20; family CAG-826; genus Onthovivens. The sequence goes on from CALVXI010000006.1 coordinate 77,472, forward strand.
ATTGCCCTTTCTCTAAAGATATTTTTTACAATTTTATCTTCTAAAGAATGGAAGCTTATAACAGCTACACGTCCATTAATGCTAAGAACATCAAGTGCTTTATTAAGTCCTTCTTTTAAAGCATTTAATTCATCATTAACTTCAATTCTAATTGCTTGAAATACTTGTTTGGCAGGATGACCAGCCTTCTTTAATTCTTTCATAGGCTTAGATTTTTTTATTATGTCAACGAGTTCAAATGTCGTTTCTATCTCTTTATTATTTCGATATTTTACAATATTTGAAGCGATTGAATTGGCATATTTTTCTTCACCATACTCTTTAAAAACTCGAATTAAATCATTTTTTGAATAAGTATTTACTACAATCTTAGCTGTCAAAGAACTACTTTGATTCATTCTCATATCTAATTTATTATTATAGCGATACGAGAAGCCACGATAATCTTCATCAAACTGTGGCGAACTTACACCTAAGTCAAATAAAATTCCATCTACTCTTTCTAATGATAAATTCTTTACGATCTTATCTAAATCACGAAAGTTTCCTTTAATGAGTTGGAAATTATTTGAAACTTCTGCAAGTAAACTTTTACTATAGGACAGAGCTTCATCATCCTGGTCGATTCCGACTAATAGTCCGCTTTTTAATCTTTTTAAGATTTCTTTACTGTGACCTGCTCTTCCTAAGGTGGCATCAATGTAGATACCATTTTCTTTAATATTGAGTCCTTCTATTACTTCATTTAATAAAACAGACAAATGATAATCACTTTTCATGTTTTAACAACTCCTCGGCATTACTTTCAAAGTCACCTTCATTATCATTTAAATATTTTTGATATTCTTCTCTATCCCAAATTTCTAAATGATCTAATACACCGACAATAGTAACTTCTTTTTTTAAATTATATTTAGTTAATGTTGCCTGAGGAAATTGTAATCTTCCTTGTTTATCAATTGTTATCATTACAACTGATCCTAAAACAAGACGAGCATGAAGACGAGATTCCTTCGATTCAAATGGAAGGCTTTTTAGACTTTCAGTTAATTTAAGAAATGTTTCTTCGGTATAAAGTGAGACACAACCATCATAGCCTTTCAAAATATAGACGTTTGTTCCTAAACTTCCTCTGATTTTGCTTGGAACAACGAGTCTACCTTTTTCATCTATTGAATAGTCATAACTCCCAAAGAACATTCCACTTTGCTCCACTTTCTTCCACTTGAGTATATATTAATCTTAATTTTTGGGTTTAGCAAGTAATAATTTAGAAAAAATATAAAATTATTTTTGCAAAAAGAAAACAGCTCATTACGAGTGAGAGGTACCCCAAATCCTAGACATTAGGAAAGGGGTACTTTTTTATGAAATATTCATGGGAATTCAAACTTGA
>CALVXI010000007.1 GCA_944368975.1 uncultured Bacilli bacterium
AGCACTTAGGATTAACCTTACCAAGATATAAATATTATATCTCATAGAAGATTTACCTGTATTTATGGTAAAAAAAAAGTGAACTTTTCGTTCACTTTATTGCTTATCTATATTTCTTTCGAGCGTTTTCAGATTTTAATTTTCTCTTAAGATTTTTCTTAAGATAAAATTCTCTCTTACGACATTCTTGGATAATTCCAGCCTTATTTACTTGACGTTTAAATCTACGTAAACCTTCATCAAGACTTTCACCCTCTCTAATGACAATCTTTGGCACCCACTTCACCTCACTTCCGTCAACTTGATAATATTACTAAATATTTTTCATCTATTCAAGATAAAATTTATTTACATCAATTTAGGTCCACTGCTTGTTCCAATTCGGGTTGCACCAGCTTCAATCATTTCTATCATTTCTTCTTTAGTTCTTACGCCACCAGCAGCTTTAACACCCATATTAGGCCCAACGGTCTCTCTCATTAATTTAACATCTTTTAAAGTAGCTCCATGAAGAGAAAATCCAGTACTAGTCTTAACAAAGTCAGCATTAGCCTCTTTAGCAATTTTTGAAGCACGAACTATTTCTTCATCAGTTAATAAGCAACATTCTAATATAACTTTCAAAGTGTGTGTTCCACATGCTTCTTTTATTTTTTTGATTTCGTTATAAACATATTCATTTTCCTTATCTTTAAGTTTAGATATGTTTATAACCATATCAATTTCATCAGCTCCTTTTTCTATTGCATCTTTTGTTTCAAAAATTTTTGCTTCAGTTGTCATACTGCCTAAAGGAAATCCAATAACTGTGCAAACTAAAACATCACTTCCTTTTAAACATTCTTTAGATAATTTTATATAATCAGGGTTAACACAAACAGATTTAAAATTGTATTTTTTAGATTCTTCACATAATGAAACTATTTGCTCTTTTGTAGCATCAGCTTTTAATAAAGTGTTATCAATGTATTTATTGTAATCCATATTTGTTTACCATTAAAAAAAGGCTTAATAAAGCCTTATTTTTCTTCCTTTTTAAGATGTAAGACATCCTTACCATCATAATATCCACATTTTGGACATACAGTATGTTGTTTAATCATTGCTCCGCAGTGTTCGCAAATTGTAACACCATTTACTTTTAATCCAATGTGAGATCTTCTTAATCTTTTAGCTGTTTTACTAGTTCTTCTTTGTGGTACTGCCATTATTCTTTCCCCCTTTGTGCCCTATTATTTTACTAATTTTCAAAATACTTGCAATATAAATTTTTTTACACTGTAAAATTTTCAGCATCTATGTCTTTATTAAATTGAAGATTTAATATTTGATCTTTTAAATTTTTATCAGAATTAACAATAACTTCTAAATAATTTGAACTATGCCCTTTAGAAATATGAGTCTTTTTATTATAAGTTTCCATTAAAAAATCAATATTTGATCCATAAAATCTTGATGAATATTGCTTTTGTAATTCTTTAGAAAGTTTTAAAAGTTTTAAAACACGCTCATGTTTTATATTATTTGGGATTTTATTTTCTAATTTACTAGCTTTAGTGCCATTTCTATCGCTGTAAGGAAAAACATGAACTTTTGAAAAACCAATTTGTTTAATAAAATTAAATGTTTCCATGAAATCTTCATCAGTTTCACCAGGGAAACCGACAATTACATCTGTAGTAATAGAAATATCATTTCGAATTTCTCTTATTTTATCGATTGTTTCCTTAAATTCATCTAAATTATATTTTCTATTCATTGCTTTTAATATTTTTTTAGAACCACTTTGCAATGGAATATGTAAATGATTAGCTATATTAGGATATTGTTTGAGCAATTTTAAAAATTGTTGATCAATTTGACTTTCTTCTATTGAAGAAATTCTAAGGCGATATAAATTAGGAAACGTTTCTAATATTTTTTTAAGTAAATTAGAAAAACTCGACTTAATTTCAAAATCAATCCCATAACTTCCTTGATCTATTCCAGTTAAAACTATTTCTTTATAACCATTATTAATTAAATCATTAATTTCATTAATTATTGAATCAACATTCCTACTTCGAGATATTCCGCGTATATATGGAATTAGACAGTATGTACAAAAATTATTGCAACCGTCTTGAATTTTAACAAAAGCCCTAGTCTTTTCAAAATAATTATTAATACTTAAATTTTCATACTTTCTTTCGTTGAAGGACTCATTAATCTTTACTATATTTTTTCTATTTGTAATGAAATCGTTGATAAACTCATAAATTTTATCTCGATATGATGTTCCAATAACGATATTAGCTCCAATTTCTTTTGAGATTAGTTCACTTGAATATTGCGAATAACAACCCATTACAACAATTATTGATTCAGGATAATTTCTCCTATATTGACGAATAAGCTTTTTTGATTTATTTGCGCTAACTTCAGTAACAGCACAAGTATTTATAATAAAAATGTCAGCCTCATCTTTATTATTAGTTTCGATTAATCCATTTTTAATAAGGCTGCAAGCAACTCCTTGTATTTCATAACTATTTACTTTACAACCTAAAAAAGTAGTAAAAAATTTCATTACAAACATTCCTTTTTTAATTTAGTAAATAAAAAATAACTTACAAAGCCGTTCTCATACAAAGAGTTAATAAAATCAATTTTAGTAGAAAAATAGTATTTTTCTAGTACATTTTTAGCTTTCTTCTCAATATCCTTTGAATCAAAAAATTTTAATTTTCTATCATATAAATATAGAATGTGATCTATATAACCATCCTTATTTATTATCATTAAAACATGAGTATGAGGATTTAAAAAAGTATCACTTGTCTCATCGCTTGTAATATAAATATAGTTTTTTGTAGATTCAACTTTTTTATGCCTTTTATATAATTTGTAACTATGGTCATTAACTAGTTGATTGGCATTACGATACTTATGTGTTAATTTAAAAATTGATTTAGTTTTTTTCATGGTCTATTCCTCATATTCATATCCTAGTAAGCTTAATAAGTATATAACACTTGTTTCACTTCTTAAAATTCTTTTTCCTAAACTTATAGAATTAAATCCATTTTGTATAGCATAATTTGCTTCTTCTTTTGTAAAGCCACCTTCAGGTCCAATTAAAATTGAAATATTTTTTATGTCTTTATTACTAAGAATCTCATGTAGTTTAGTTAAAGGAGTGTCGCTTTTTTCATAAGCAAATAAATTCAACTCACTTTTAAAACTTAAAATATCTTCAAATATCTTAACTAAAGTTAATTTAGGTAAATAATTTCTTTTAGATTGCTCTGCAGCTTCTTTAATAATCTTATTGAATCTTACAAATTTATTTTTATTTTTTTCTTCATCTAATTTAAAAACAACATGTTCGCCATTTACTAAAACAATTTGTTTAACGCCTAATTCTACAGCTTTTTGAATAGCAAACTCTAACTTCTCAAATTTTGGAAAGGCATAAATTAATGTAATATTCACTTTTAATTCGTTATTATTATTAGCATCGATTAAATAGCTAAATTTAAAGGGATTTAAACTTAAAATTTTGCAAAGATAAACTTTATTATTTTTTACGACTTCAAAATTATCATCAATGCGCATTCTCATTACTTGTTTAATGTGAAAAATATCATCCTCAGAAAGGATGATATTATTGAAATCATTGCTTAAGTCAAAATATCTTTGCATTTACTTAAGAAACACTCCATTACTATCTTTTTTATTTTTAAAATTAATAACAATTAATCCCAAAATAAAATAAAAAATAAATAGAATTCCAAAAGGAATTATTAAACTTAATAAAAGTGAATAACTAGAAAAAATTTCTAAAAAATAGAATATTGAGAATAGAATTACAAAAAAGACTAAATTAACAATCAATCTAATTATGCCATTTTTAATAAAGCCTAAATAAAATAAATCTCCAGAAAACATTCCTAAAAACATCATCAATAATCCATTAGTAATTCTTTTATGTTGAACAAAGCTAGTAGATTCTTGGTCATTTAAAACATCAATAGTTTGAGTTATATCTACTGTATTACTTTCAACTCCTTCTAATGGTCTACTACCACCACAATAAGGACATATTTCTTTATCAAATTTAGTTATATTTTTATTACAATATCTACACTTTGGCATAACATCACCATTTATAAGTATAAATTTATTTAATTACTTTTTAAATGCTTTTTTAAATTTATCAAATAAACTTTCACTAGAACCACTAGCGGCTTTAAATCTTAATAAGAGTTCTTTTTGCTCTTTATTTAATTTTGTTGGAGTTTTGATATCCATATGAATGAATTCATCACCATATTTTTCTTGTCGAACATCTTTAACGCCTTTACCTTTAAGACGTAAAACGGCATTTGGTTGTGTACCACTTGGAACATCAAGTTCACAATCTCCATAAACTGTTGGAACAACAATTTTAGTTCCTAAACATGCATCTACAAAATCAATAGGTACTGTTAAATGGATGTCATTTCCATCACGTACAAATTGTGGATGGTTTTGGACAACAATTTCGACATATAAATCTCCGTTTTCTCCACCATTAATACCACGTTCCCCTTTACCTGCGACACGAATTTTTTGTCCATTATTTATGCCTTTAGGTATATTGATATCAACATCTTTTTTAACTTTATTATATCCTTTACCATTACAGTCAGGACAAACTTCACGAATAATTTTACCAGTTCCATGACATCTTGGACAACTTGATTCGCTTTGCATCATACCAAAAATAGTTCTTTGCTGAGTGATAATTACACCTCGCCCATTACAATCAGGGCAGGTCGAATATGCTTCGCCATTTTTAGCGCCAGTTCCATGACAATGAGAGCAAGTTTCTTCATAGCTCAAAGGCAGAGTAATTTTAGTCCCTTCAACAGCTTGCATAAAAGAAATTCGAACTCGCATTAAAGTATCATCGCCTCGAATTGGTCCTCTACTAGATGTTCTTCTCGAACTACTACGTGAACCGCCAAATCCAAATCCACCAAACATGCTATTTAAGATATCATTTAAATCGCCAAAATCTCCGTTGCCAAAGTTAAATCCTTCAAACCCACTTCCTCTAAATGGATTTGCGCCACCGGCATTTTGATCGAAGGCAGCTTGACCAAATTGATCGTATGTTTTTCTTTTTTGTTCATCGCCTAAAACGCTAAAAGCTTCACTTGCTTCTTTAAATTTTTCAGCATCACCAGTTTCTTTATTATCAGGATGGTATTTTTTTGCTAATTTACGATAAGCACTCTTAATCTCATCTTGTGTAGCTGTTTTAGATACACCTAATACTTCATAATAATCTCTTTTTGCTGCCATACATTACCTCCTAAACACATATAAGGGAAGCTATTGCTTCCCTTACTTATCTTCTGATTTTTTTAAACTATTTCTTATCTGTAAAATCAGCGTCTATTACATCATCATCTTTTTTATTAGATGAAGATGTATTTTCTTGAGTTGTATTTTGCGAACCAGCGTTAGCAGTTGATTGTTGATTATAACTTGCATTTTGCATTGCTGCAGCAGCTTGTTCCAATTCACCAATTCTTCTTCTTAAAGTTTCAATATCATTATTATCAAGAGCAGTCTTTAATTCATCACGAATCTTTTGTGTTTCTTCTTTTTGTTTTGGATCGAGACTTTCTCCTTTTTCTTGTAAACCTTGATCAATTGAATTGATATAAGATTCAGCTTTATTTTTTAATTCAACTTCTTCTTTACGCTTATTATCGTTTTCTTTATTAGCTTCAGCTTCACGAACCATTCTATCAATTTCTTCTTTAGATAAACCATTAGAACCGGAAATAGTAATTTCTTGTTCTTTTTGAGTATCTAAATCTTTAGCACTGACTTTAACAATTCCGTTAACATCAATATTAAATGTAACTTCAATACGTGGTTCGCCTCTTCTAGCTGGCTTAATACCACTTAATTGGAAATGACCTAATAATTTGTTATCTCTAGCCATTGGTCTTTCACCTTGATAAACCATAATATCGACAGCTGGTTGATTATCAACAGCAGTTGAGAAAATTTGTGATTTTGTAGTTGGTATTGTTGTATTACGTGGAATTAATGGAGTCATAACTTCACCCATAGTTTCAATACCTAAAGTTAAAGGTGTAACATCAAGAAGAACAACATCTTTAACATCACCGCTTAAGATACCACCTTGATATGCAGCACCAATTGATACAGCTTCGTCAGGGTTTACGCTTAAATTTAATTTTTTACCGGTAATTTCACTAACTAACTTTTGAACTGCTGGCATACGAATAGAACCACCAATTAATAGAACTTCATCGATTTGACTATAGGTCATTTTTGCATCACTAATAGCCTTTTCAAGAGGTGTTCTACATCTATCAAGTAAGTGTTTGGTCATATTTTCAAATTGAGCTCTAGTTAAAACTTTTTCAAAAGAAATAGGACCAGTCTTTGACATTCCTATAAATGGTAATGAAATTGTGGTTTCTAAGTTACTGCTTAATTCAATTTTAGCTTTCTCAGCAGCATCTTTATATCTTTGAAGAGCCATTTTATCATTTATATCTTGATTAAATTCAATTTTTATTTGAGCTCTAATCCAATCAGCAACAACATTATCCCAATCATCGCCACCTAAACGGTTATCACCACTTGTAGAAATAACTTCGAATGTTCCATCACCGATGTCAAGAATAGAGACATCAAGAGTTCCACCACCTAAGTCAAATACACATATTTTTTCTGATTTATCTTTTCCTAAACCATAAGCTAAACTAGCTGCAGTTGGTTCATTAATAATACGAACTACATCTAATCCAGCTATTGTTCCAGCGTCTTTAGTTGCTTGTCTTTGTGCATCATTAAAATAAGCAGGAACTGTAATAACAGCTTTTTGAATTGGATGTCCAATATTTGCTTCAGCATAACCTTTCATATAAGAAAGAATTTGAGCAGAAATTTCTTGTGGTGTGAAATCTTTATTAATGCAGTTAATATGAACCTTATAATCAGTTCCCATATGTCTTTTAATACTACTAACTGTATCAGGATTAGTTAATGCTTGTCTTTTAGCAGCGTTTCCTACAATAATTTCACCATTAGCTTTAAATCCGACAACTGATGGAGTAGTCATTGTTCCTTCTGGATTTGGAATAACTTTAACTTGTCCATCACTTTGTAAATAACTAACAACACTATTTGTTGTACCTAAGTCAATACCTAAGATTACTTCCTTTGCCATATATAAATCCTCCTAATTAAGCAACATTTTTAACTTCTTCTTCATTAAGATCACTTTCTTCTTTAACATCTGGTTTTTTTGAAACAACAACACAGGCTGCACGGATTAAGTGATCATGTAATTTGTAACCTTTCATAGTCACTTGTTTAACGATATTTTCTTCGCCATCAAAATCAATTGTGTCTACAATTTGCATTGTCTTCTCATCAAATTTAGATTCAAGTGGTGGATTAATAATATTAACTCCCTCTTCTTCTAAAATTGTTTGAAGTGTATTGTAAACATATTTGAATCCTTTTAAATAATTTTTTAGTTCTTCTGAACTAGCTTCAGCTTTAAATGCCATATCAAATGCATCCATAGTTGATATAAGTTTATCGACAAAGCCTTCAATACGATATTTAATTACATCGCGATGATCTTTTTCGATTTCTTTACGTAGGTTAGCCATATCTGCGTAAACACGATAATATTCATTTTTCCAATGCTCACAATCAGCTTTAGCTTTTTCGATTTCTTCATCTTTTTGTGCTAATTTTCTTTTTACAGATTCCTTAATATTTTCTTTTTCTTCAGCATTTTCAACTTTTTCTTTTTCTTTCATATTTCTTCTCCTATTTATTCATATGAGCAATTATTTCACTAACAATATAATTGACATAGTTAATGACCTTACTATAATCCATACGTTTAGGTCCTATAACAGCTATTTTTCCAATGCTTTCATCGCCTGGCAAAACAACTTCTTTAGTTACAATAGAAACTTCATTTTTAATTGATTCATCATCTTCATTATCATCGATAAGAAGCAATTCATCAGCGTTTTTTATGATTTCTTCTAACTTAACTGGATTATCGAATAGTCCAAACAATTTTTTTAATTCATTAGCATCATCACTAAATTCTGGTTGTGATAACAAATTTTCTTTGCCAATAATTTCGCTTCTCTTAGAAGCAAAATCAATGAATACTTTCATTAAAGTATTATAAAGATTGTTATAATCGTTTAAATACTTTTCCAATAAAGGCTTCATATTTATTAATTTATCGGTTAGTTCACTTACTTTAGTTCCTTTTAATCTTTCATCAAGAAATTTCAAACATTTAAAAATGTCATCCATTTTATTCTTTTTATCGATTACTATAGTTTTGTTTTCAACATAACCGGTATCTGTAATAAATATAACCGTACAAGTTGTCTCATTTAGTGGAATTAACTGAATATTAATTAATCTTTCATTATCAGCATTTGGACCAAGGACAACACTTGCCAAGTTTGTCATATGGGATAAAATTGCACAACTTTCACGTAAAACTTCTTTAATTGATTTGTTATCTTTAAAAATTTCTTGTAATTCGTTTTTAAATTTAGCATCAACTTTATTAGAACGAAGATTATGAGCGTAGTACTTATATCCTTTTGCACTTGGAACACGGCCACTACTAATATGAGTTTTTTCCAAAAAACCATCACTTTCAAGTTCAGACATTTCGTTTCTAACAGTCGCACTGCTATATGGTAAATTATATTTTTCGATTAAATACTTACTTCCAACAGGTGTAGCTGTTTGAATAAAATCCTCAACAATTAGTTTTAATATTTGGAATTTTCTATCTAAACTCATTTTTCCTCCGTATAGCACTCAATATTTCTAAGTGCTAAAAATAATATACTCATCTTAATTAGCAGTGTCAAGTAAAAAGTGCTAATTTTTAAAAATAATTTTATTATCTTCGAAATTTTAAATGTAAAAATCAATATATTAAATTTAGTAAAAATTTAGTATATTTCAAGTAATAAATTAGTATTTATGAAATTAAATCTACTATAATACGATCCAAAATTGCCATTCCTTCATGAGTAACTTTAAACCCATACTTATTTTCGGAAATCAATTTTTCATTTTGTAGCTTATTTATCATTTCACTTTTTTTATCTTTTAAAGAAAAAGAAAACCTTTCCTCAAATTTTTTATAAGAAATACCATATCTAGTTCTTAAATTTAACATTATGTATTCCTCAACTTCTTCTTCAAGATTTAATAATTCATAATTTATTTCAATATTATAACTATTAAACTTAGATAGATTTTTAGTGACTATATATCTTTTATTTCCAATATAGCCTGAGGCACCTAACCCAATACCAACATATTCATTATCAAACCAGTAATTCAAATTATGTTTACTCTCATATTTAGGTTTTGCAAAATTGCTTACTTCATAATGAATATAACCTTTATTGATTAATTTATCTCTAATCAAATCATAAAATTCACGATTCAAATCTTCGTCAATTTCTTTGTAACCTTTATTATAAAATTCTGTGCCCTTAGATATTGTTAAAGAGTAAATAGAAATATGAGGAACATCTAAATCTAAAAATTCTTCTAAATTATTTAAAATGTCCTCTTTTTCTTCAAAAGGTAACCCGTAGATGAAATCTAAATTTATGTTTTCAAAATATTTTTTTACAAGATTAATGATACATTTAAAATTTAGGTCAGCACGATGCAACAAATTTAAGGTCCTTCTATTAAAACTTTGAATTCCAATTGATAAACGATTAATATCGTATTTTTTTAAAGTACTTAATAGTTCTTCTGTTATATCCTCAGGATTTAATTCAATGGTAAATTCACATTCTTTCTTTCTTAATTTATTCAATTTTATTAAAAGTTTTGTCAAGTTTTCTATTTTTAAGCTAGATGGTGTCCCTCCACCTATATAAATAGTTTTAAAGCGAAAAAAATTGTCCTCAACTTTACTAAGTTCAGATAACAAAACTTTGATATATTCGTCTTCAAATTTGCTATTTTTTATAATCTTAGTAAAATCACAATAAGGACAAATTTTAGAGCAGAAAGGAATATGAATATATAAACTATTTATCCTTTTCTTCTTTGTTTTCATCTGTATCTGATTTATCAAGTGTAGGTTTTTCTAAATTATTATCTTGATGTTTTTCGAAATCTTCAAATTCCTTTTTTGTATTTTCATCATCAATAGTTTCTAAATATCTATTTAGATCATCTTCGACAATTTTTTCTTCATCATCAATATCACCTTTTGGTTTAATGATATACTTTCTTATGAGCCAAACTATTAAGCAAATAATGCCAAAAACTATCAATATTAATAACAATATAAAACCTGTATTTTCTAATAAACTTACTAACATCCTAACACCTCAATCTTTAAATTATTAGTTTCTTTTAACTGGAACATATATGAACTTGTTCTTTCTAGATTCTTTCCTATAAAAACCAAGTTCAACCAATTTATCCATACTAGTTCTTGCGGTTTCATAAGCACAATTATTGCATTTTTTAAATTGAGAAATTGTATAATTCATACCAAGTGTGCAATGTCTAGCATAGAAATATGCTTGATTGGAACTAAGTTCTGGGTATCTTTCTTTTAAGTGATTTTCAAATTTTTGAGCTTCATCTTCATCAAGCCCTACCATTATACTGCTAAATGCAATACTTTGGGTAAAAGAAACATTACTTTGATTACTTGATCCTTGTTGTTGATTATTAATTACAGCTTGTTGAACAATAGGTTCTTTCTTAATTTCACCTTTATTTTCATTTTGATAATCTAGATTAAAGTCTTCATTTATATTTTGCTTTGTTGTTTCAAGCAAAATAGAATTAAGAAAATTTTCAATATTATTTTCAAATTTTTTAAGAACAAAATTTAAAAAATATGTAATATCTAAATTATACTTTTGAGTTTCAATTATATATTTTTCTATTTCTTCGTTATTAGATAAAAATGATTCCATATTTAGATAACAAGCAACTTCTTCTAAGTCGTTATGGCATAAAATCATTTTAAAAACTAAAATGGCAATTTCTTCACTATAAAACTCAAAAGGCTTAATATAGTTAAGATAATAGTAAGCAGAAACCGCTTTAACAAATAATGATTGATTACTATTTTTAATAAAGCTAATCAAATAATTCATGCTACTTTCGATACTATTTTTAGGTATGCCAATATAAAATTTATTAACTAATGTTCTATTTAATTGGTTCTCAATTTCTTGTTGCCTATAGAATTCAGTTAAGTCATCAGTTCCTAATAAAATAGAATATAATTTTCCAAAAAAATCATCATTAATATCCTGATTAAAATTATTTTTAATTTCATCCAAAGCTTTTATGTAATTTAAAAGTATCGCATATTTAGAAGGAACTTCAGCAGCGTTTTCACGTATAATGTCGTTCAATGTTTTTTCATCTAGTTCATAATTATATTTTTTCGCTAATGATTTAATGATTTCTTTTTTTGAACTCTCATCAAAATTAGCTTTATTTACTCGCCCTAATTTAGAATAGTTAATCATTGCACGTGCAAGTTTTCTTTCTAAAGAACAAATTCTTTCAACCATTAATGATGTTAAGCAAACATTGTAACTTGCACCAGTAATATGTTTTAACGAAATATTAGTTCTAAAATAACGTCTAAAATCAAGGATTTTTTCCCACGTTTTATCAATAATTGGGACTTTTAAGGCTTGCATAACCTCTTCTTGAGTTGCATAAGTGTTTACACTAAACCTTGTCCCTAAATCTGTATTTTCCATAATTACCCTCTTGTTTATAATTTTAATAAATTAGAAAATTTATTCAATAAAATTACTAAAAAACAACTAAAAAAATACTAATTTTATTTTTCATTATCTTCATCAATTGAAAGTAAGGACATAAAAGCTTCTTGTGGCAATTCAACACTTCCCACCTGCTTCATTCTCTTTTTTCCTTCTTTTTGTTTTTCTAAAAGTTTTCTTTTTCTTGAAATGTCACCACCATAACATTTAGCAAGAACATCTTTTCTTACTGCTTTAACATCGGCTCTAGCAATAACTTTCCCATTAATTGCAGCCTGAATAGGTATTTCAAATTGCTGACGAGGAATTACCTCTTTAAGTTTACTTACAAGTTTTAACGCACGATTATATGCCGATGGTTTATAAACAATTGAACTTAAAGTATCGATGATATCGCCATTTAACATTATGTCCATCTTTGCTAAATTACTTACTTTATAATCGCTTATTTCATAATCTAATGAAGCATATCCTTTACTATAACTTTTTAATTTATCAAAAAAGTTATAAATGATTTCACTTAAAGGAATTTCATAACTTAATATCATACGAGTATCATCAAAGTACTCTAAATCTTTATATATACCTCTTTTATCCTGGCAAAGTTTCATAATAGGACCTAAAAATTCTTGAGGGCACATTATTTTTGCATTAGCATATGGTTCCTCTATAGATTTAATTAATGTTAAATCTGGCATTTTACTAGGATTATCAAGATTGATTGTGCTTCCATCAGTTAAATTAATTTTGTAAATAACACTTGGTGCAGTTAAAATTAAATCCAAGTTATATTCTCTTTCTAATCTTTCTTGAATAACATCCATGTGTAATAAGCCTAAAAATCCACATCTAAATCCAAATCCCAAAGCCTGTGAAGTTTCTGGCTCATAACGTAAACTACTATCATTTAAACATAGTTTTTCTAAAGCATCTTTAAGATCCTCATAATTCCTTGAATCAGTTGGATAAATTCCACAGTAAACCATAGAATTAATTTCTCGATATCCAGGTAATGGACTAGTAGCTTTATTATTACTTAAGGTAATAGTCTCACCAACATGAACTTCTTTAATATCTTTAATTTGGGCACAAACATACCCTACTTCTCCGCAATATAAAGCATCAGATTTAATTTCATTAGGAGTTCTAATACCTACTTCAGTAACTTCATATTCTTTATTAGCACGCATTAATAAAATTTTATCGCCTACTTTAATTTTTCCTTCTTTTATGCGAACTAAAACTACTACACCTCGATACGAATCATAATAACTATCAAAAATCAATGCTTGTAAAGGGTTATCATTATCACCTTTTGGAGCAGGTATATCTGTGACAATGTGTTCTAAAATATTTCTTACATTCTCCCCAGTTTTAGCGCTCACAGAGATAGCATTTTCTCCATCTAATCCTAATCTTTCATTTATTTCTTTTCTACATACGTCAACCATTGCACTTTTTAAATCAATCTTATTAATAACTGGAACAATGGATAAATCATTATCAACAGCTAAGTACATATTCGCTAAAGTTTGAGCCTCGACTCCTTGAGTAGCGTCAATTACTAATAAGGCGCCTTCACATGCAGCTAAACTACGAGATACTTCATAAGTAAAATCGACATGCCCAGGAGTATCTATTAGGTTAAAAATATATGTCTCGCCATCAAGTGCCTTATATTCTAAAGTTACTGCGTTTAATTTAATTGTAATTCCTCTTTCTCTTTCTAGATCCATCGAGTCTAGCATTTGATCTTTCATTTCTCTTTTTGTAATTGTATTAGTCAACTCTAAAATACGATCAGATAAAGTCGTTTTTCCATGATCGATGTGAGCAATAATACTAAAATTTCTAATATTTTTTTGATTATATTTCATACGTTTATTGATTATATCAATTTTTATAAAATTGAACTAAATTATTTTTAATTTCTTCAACATCTTTTATATTTTTATAGTCTTCAAATGTTGAAGGAAATAATGTTTTATATTTTTTATATGCATATCGCTTATCAATTAATAGAATCGAACCACGATCAGTTTCTGTCCTAATTAATCGTCCAACCGCTTGTAAAACATGATTCATTCCAACATAAAGATAAGCATAATCATATCCATTAAGATTAATTGAATTAAAATATTCCAATAATAAATTATTTCTAAAGTTTAACGAAGGTAAACCAACGCCAATCACTACAACGCCAATTAATCTATCATCAACTAAATCAATTCCTTCACTAAAACTACCACCTAAAACTGCAACGCCAATTGTCGTTTTTTTTGGAGAAATTACAAAGTTAGAAAGAAAATCTTCTTTTTCTTTATTATTCATTTCTTTCCTTTGATAAATAAAATTAGCATCGTTGTTTTTAAATATTTTCTTAAATTGAAATAAATATTCAAATGACGGAACAAATATTAAATAGTTTCCAATCTTTTCAGAAACAAAACCCTGGATTAAATTAATAACATCAAATATACTTTTTTCTCTGTCTTTATAAAAAAGTGACAAGCTTGTATTGATCATCACATTAAGATTTTCTTTTTTAAAAGGTGAATCTAAAAGCAAAACATCAGATTTTTTCTCTTGTAAAATTAATTTTTTATAGTATTCAATCGGAGTTAAAGTGGCACTAAAAAATAATGAACCTTGGACTTTATAGAAAGTATCTAATAAAAAGTTACTAGCATCTAAACAAAAAATATTAATTTCGAAATTTTCTTTTGCTAAATCTCGATGAATATAAATTTTAAAATTTTCATCTATTAGTTCATAAATTTTTAAAAATTTAAAAATATCTATAAAAAATTGGTTACATAATTGATTTGAGTATAAAGGATGATTATTTAAATATTCTTTATATTTATCATGTGCTGTTTTTAAGGCATTAATAAAATTTGCATCTAGAGTTTGTAAAACTAAATCGTCGTGTTCCTTCCCATTAATATCACTAAAATCAAGTTTTTTAAATAAATTAAAATACTTAGTTAAATTTTTAATAGCATTTCTTATATCAACATTTTTTAATTTGCTTAATTCTTTTTTAACTTCCAAGAAATTTTTATAAGTTAAAACTTGAGAATACATGTCACGGCTTCGAGAAACTAAATTATGAGCTTCATCAACTAAAAGAAACATCTTATAATTTTTATCCGGATTTTCAAAAAATCTTTTTAAATGCGCAATTGGATGAAAGACATAATTATAATCACAAATTATAACATCAACATATAAACTTAAATCTAAAGAAAATTCAAATGGGCAAATATCATACTTAAAAGCGTATTCAATAAGTTTATGTTCGTCAATTATAGAGTTATTTATAAGAATTTCTATAATTAATTTATTTAACTTTTCGTAGTATTTTCTTGCAAATGGACAATTATCAGGATTGCATTTTCTCTCAGCTGATAAACACATTCTTTCTTTACTACTTATTGTTATAGCTTTTAAACCTTCATACTTAGAATTTAGAATTTTAATAGCATCGACTGCATTTTTAAAACCACTGTTTTTAGGAGTAAGATAGAATATTTTATCTATAATTTTATCCTTACACCCTAAAAGTGTACCATATATACTTGCCATTGTTTTACCAATTCCCGTAGGAGCAACTGCAAAATTATTTTCTACATTTAATACTGTTTTTTTTGCAAAATTAATAAATTCATCTTGCCCTTTACGTTTATCATTAAAAGGAAAAGATAGATTTTCTAAAAATTTATTCTTTTTTTCATTTAAGTCATTGAGAATATTTAAAAATCCAAGGTAATCAAAAATATAACTAAAAACTTTTTCTTCAAGCTCAGAATAAGTGAAACTATATTTAAAAATGTTCTCTTTTTTTGTGTCTTGAGAAATATATGTTAAATATATTTCAATATTTTTTAAATTAAACTGCTTTGAATAAATGTAACCATAACAAATAGCTTGTCCTAAATGCCAATCACCATTATTTTCAAAAAAAGTGTCTAATTCTCCAACATAACTTTTAATTTCATCTATAACAACTCCATCATTTTTTTTAATTATTCCATCACATCGGCCTTCTAAATCAATAATGTAATCTTTTGTTGTTATTGTTGTCTTTAAGCTAACTTCAGCTTCATAATTTTCATTTTGTTTTGCTTGATAATATTGATGTATCGCTACTCCTTCAGCCATCGTCATATTATTAAAATAACGATCATCTAAATCGCCTTTTCTTAAAACAAAATCAACAAGTTGATGAACACTTAAGTTATATTTTTTAATCATTGTTTACAAAATCATTAATAATAAATAAATCTGGTTTTCCAATAAAGAAATCTTTGATCTCTAAAATTTTCTTTCCTTGTCTTTGTATTTTAGTAATTCTTAGTGGATAATCTTTAGTACCTATCACTAAGCCATTTTTATCATATGATAAAATTTGACCTGGTTTGGTAGTTGAGAAATTAATTATTTCTGCATTAAACACTTTAAATTTTTCATTATTATAAATAAAGTAACAACCAGGTTCATTTGTAAGAGCACGAATAATGTTTTTAATATGTTTAGCGCTATCATTAAAATTTAACTTTTCTATATCTCTATTAATTTTATGAGTAAAAGTTACTTCTTTGATATTTTGTTCTTCCCCTAAATTTTCTTTGTTAATTACAGCGTCAATTCCAGTGTCAAAACATTTAAAAGCACTATCAACCATTTTATCTGTCAAAGTTGTATAATTATCATTATCATCAATTTTAATAATAGTTTTATAATACATCTTACCGGCATCCATCTCGTCGACCATTTCCATTAAAGTCACTCCAGTTATACTATCTCCATTTAAAAGAGAATATTGTATAGGGGCAGCTCCTCGATATTTTGGAAGTAAGGAGCCATGTAAATTTAAGCATCCTAATTTTGGAATTATTAAAAGATCATGTGGAATAATTTGTCCATAAGCTAATGTTAATATTAAATCTGGGTTAAGTTCCTTAATAAATTCAAAATCATTTCTTATTTTTTCTTTTTGAAAGACAGGAATATTATACTTATTGGCCACAACTTTAGTTGGAACCGGTATTAATTCTTTCTTTCTATTTAATTCTTTATCGCATTGAGCCACTACTCCAATTATGTTATATCCACTTAAAATTAACTTTTCTAAAACTTTAGCACTTAATTCAGGAGTTCCTAAATATAATATTTTAATTTTTTTCTTATCTAAATTTGACATTTCCCTAACCTCCCGCCAATAATTATTATACATAAAAAGTAAAAATCATTTCACAATTTAATAATTGTTTGGTATAATTTTTTTCGTATCGAAAGAGGTAAGTATTATGGCAAATATTAAATCACAAAAGAAAAGAATTAAGACAAATGAAAAAGCAAGAATTAGAAACGTTTCCTACAAATCAAAATTAAGAACTGCTATGAAAGCTGTAAGAGTAGCTTGTGAAAAGAACGATAAAGCAAATGCAATTGAACTTAATAAAAAAGCTTGTTCAATTATCGATAGAGCTGTTGTTAAAGGAATTGAACATAAGTCAACTGCTGCTCGTCAAAAAGCTTCTTTACAAAAATTAATTAACAAATTAGCTTAATTAAAAATTTAAAATAAACATTTCAAAACTGTAAAATCTATCTACAGTGTTATGTTTGATGGCCTTATCGAGATTATATAAATCATGTAAGGCTTTTTTAATGTTACCAATATCTACTTTTTTAAGATCGTTGGTAGCATAATAGATTCTTCCTGTGCTTACTTTTAATTTCACAGCAATTTCTTCATTAGTATACTTTAAAGATTTTAGATAATTCACCTCATCAAGGAAGATTAGTGAACTTGTTAATAATGCAATTAATTGAACGGGTTCAATATTTTGTAAATCCCTAAGATCTCGATAAGTTTTTAACGCTTCTTCTTTTTTATTAGCAATTAAAGCAGAAGACAATGCCAAAATATCATTATTCTTTTTTGAAGAAAACACTAGATTAACATCATCTTTAGTTATAACTTTATTATCACAATAAAGAATCAATTTTTCGCTTTCTTTTATAAATGTATTCAAATTTTTATCGATTCTATCGATTATTTCATTGATAGCATCTTTGTCTATTTCAAATCCTTTTTTTACAAAATATTTTTCAACATATTGAGGCCATTCGTCATCTAATAAAGGCTTCAAGAGTTTTCTATTTTCTTTATTAATGGAATTTACAATTTCATTTTCCAAATTGATTTCATTCTTATAAACAATAAAAATAAGTAAAATATTTTCATCATTATCTTGTTTAATATATCTTACAATATTTGAATAATCATTCTTTTTTATTATTCGAGCATCTTTACTTTTACTATATTTTGTTTTATTTTCTAAATAAGTTGCATTATCAATAACAACTACTTTTTTATTGAATGATAATGAAAGTTGATTAAGTTCATTTAAAGCATCATCAATTAAAGAATCTTGAGCATTAAAATTTATTACATTATGTTCACTATCAGAAAAAAATTTATTTAAAAAGTTTTTTAAATACATTTTAATACGCTCACTATCCGAACCAAAAAATAAATATGTCATACCACTAAATTATACAATATTAAATTAAAAACTCATAACTTATTGTGCCTTCATAATCCGTTCGATGATATTCAATGTTTAATTTTTTTAAATTTTCAATAACTTCATCGTTTGGATGATTATATCTATTATTTAAACCGCAGGAAATAATAGCAACTTTAGGGTCTATTTCTTTTAAAAAATCATATGACGATGAGCTTTTACTACCATGATGTCCTAATTTAAGATAATCGATATCTAAATCGTAATTTTCTAAAATATAATTTTCAATCTTAGTTGTTGCATCTCCCATGAATAAAAAATCATTATCTTTTATTTTTAAATATAAGACCAAACTTTGATCATTTTCATCATCGATTAGATGCTTATCATAAGTATTAAGATTATAAAATTCAATGTTTCCGTCATTTATTGGAAATATTGAATTATAGTCATAAATATTTTTAACATTAAAATTATTTTTTAAAGATTCTAGAGCCCCATAATGATCAAAATCATAGTGAGTGATGAAAATCGCTTCTAAGGAATAAATTCTTTTACTTTTTAAATACGGTATTAAAGAATTAGTCGCTAAATCATAATTAACTACTCCACCAGTATCAATTAAATATGCTTTATTTTTATATCTTATCAATGTAGAGTCACCTTGAGAAACATTTATAAAACTTACTTCATAAGTGAAAGAATTTCTTAAAGGCAAAATATATAAAACTAAACAACTTAACGAAAAATAGAGACTGAATCGATAAAATTTCTTAAAATTAATTTCTTTAAAATAAATAAAAATCAAAAATAATACATAATAAATAATTAAGTAGAATTGATTTAGTTCTGGTAAATTAATATTAAACAATGAAAAATTAATTTTATTTAAAAAATTGAAAGAAAAAGTATAAATATCATCAAAAAAAGGAAAATAGATTCCATAAAAACTTATTAATGCGATAATAAATAATACTTTAAAAAAGAAAATAAATGTAAGACCAAATATTAAATAAATTAGATTAAAGCCATGATAGACTTTAATCGTATATGGAAGAAAAGTAAATAAAACAATTATCTTTGTTTTAATAGATTTAACAATTTTACTTTTACTTTTTAAGAAAAGATTAGATATTCGGAAAATAAAACCAATTAATAATGGTAAATAATAACCAGCATTATAAATTAAAGTTGGGGAAATAATGAGAATGACCAAATAAATCAAATAAATAAAATTAGTTTTATCATACTCTTTTAATTTTCCTAAAGTAAATAAATTGAAAAGATAAAAAATTAAAACGCGAAGAAAACTAAATCTATAAATATTAAAAATAAAAAACGGAGCTAGTATTAATAAGCTCAATATTCTACTAACTTTTTTCTCACAAAATAAATTAAAAACCCTGCTAATTCCATATAAAATAAAATTTAATAATAATCCACTAGTAGATAATAAATTGGATATCATTAAATTATTTGAGATATTTTTAAGTTCACTTTTATAGTCTAAATCACCAAATAAAAGGCTACTAACAAATTGCTTACTAATCTCACTATTAAAATTACTAAGTATTTTTTCTTTATAAGAATTAAAGTCAAAAGGAAAATTAAAAATTAAAGAAAAATTTTCAATATTTAATGTTCGATTAATCCCAAGTTTATTTAAATAATCTTTAAAAGAAAATGCACTTTCATATTCTTTAAAGTTTAATGAACCAAAATATCCATCAACTTTAATAATATCGTATAAGCTTATATCGGCGCTGGTATAACAATAAAACTTTTCATTGAAAGTTCTTAAAATAATATAATTTTCTTCCTTTTTTATTACGATACCAACTAAATCATAAGAACTATTTTCTTCAAATGTTATTAAGTTATGACTTAATCCAATTAAGAAAAATAAAACAATAAAAATTAATAATTTCTTGCGATTTGTTTTATTCTTATAAACTAAAAATAAAGAAATTAATAATAGCAAAATACCTAAAGCTAAAATGTTTATATTAAATATTATTAGCCCTGATATCAGGGCTAATAATAATGGCAAAATAAACATTAATCAGTAAGAATTATATAATTTCTTAATTTTGTGTAAGTTGCATTTCCGATGCCTGATACATTCATTATATCTTCTATTGTTTGGTATAAACCGTTTTCGTCTCGATAAGAAATGATTGATTTACTAATGGATTCACCTATACCGTCAATAAAAGTTAAAGCATTAGGATCAGTTACAGAGTTAATATTTACTTTTTGAATTTCTTCATCGGAACAAATATCAGTTGGATCATATCTTGGTGGGATATAATATTCAACATTTTTTTCAACAATAGCTGATGGTAAGAAAGCTCTAGTATCAGCACGATCTGTAATTCCGCCTGCTTTTTCTATAAGATCTTGCATTGTAGAGTCTTCATCAAGTAAATAATTCCCTGGGCTTACGACATAACCAGAAATTCCTATTGAATTTCTAATAACTTCGTTTGTCGGATCAACAACACTTTGAGCATTACCAAAGTCAACAAACTGCATTACTAATAGTCCAATAATTGTCGTAATGACAACACCAATAATTATTTTAATTGTTAATGACATAAATTACCCCCTTCTATTAACAAGTAGTGAAAAAATCGACTTGTTGGGGGTATAAAAAATAACTAGACGCGCTAGTTATTTTTACTTATTAATTTATTTAACTAATTATTTAACTTCGATAATTTCAATATCGTAAGGTTGTAAAGCATTAACTGTTACTCTATCACCAGCTTTATGGCCAATTAATGCAGCACCTAGAGCACACTCATTAGAAATTTTCATCTTATCTGGGTCAGTTTCAACACTAGAAACAATTCTAATAGTAACCTCTTCATCTAAATCTAAATCTTTGTAAGTAACGGTATTTGAAACACCAATAGTTTTACTTTTTTTATTTGTACTAATAATTTCACAATTATCTAAAATTTCACGAATTTCTTTTTCTCTTTGATGCAATTTAGCTTGTAAATCTCTAGCGGCATCATAATCAGCGTTTTCAGAAAGATCGCCCATAGCACGAGCTTCTTGAAGTTGTTTAATAACTTTTGGATTTTCAACATCTAAAATTTGACGATATTCACGTTCTAACTCTTCTTTACCTTCAGCTGTTAATTTATATTTTTCACTTGCCATAATAAACTCCTTCTTTGCCTAAAAATTATATACTTAAAATCTTTTATTTTCTAGTCATTATTATGCATCATAGGTTCATTATTGTAACAATCTAAAACTTCCTCGCCCATAGCCAAAGTTTCATCGTCTGTTACTTCTTCAATTGAACCATCTTCATTATATTTCATCATAATAATTTCATCAGGTGAAGATTTATCATAAATGAAAGCATAACTATTATTATTTTGATCTTCAAAAGTAAATAAAATTTCCATTAAATACTTATTTCCTTCTTCATCATAAATTTCAATTTGATTATCATTTAACTCCATCTTTTTCCATTCTCCTTATAAATCTTTCTAAAATTACGATAGCTGAAAACATATCAATTAATTTATCTTGTTTATTTTTTTTAATTCCAGCTTCCTCCATTTTTTCTCTTGCTTCAATTGTAGAATATCTTTCATCTTCATAAAAGATTTTTAAATCTTTTTTGTATATTAAAAGATCTTCAATAAATTTCTTTGTCGAAGCACATCGTGTTTGTTCTTCTCCATTAATCATTAAGGGATACCCAACAACTAAATTTTTAATATTTTCAATTTCTAAATAATTCAATAAATGTTCACGCGCTTTTTTAAAATTATTTTTTTCAAAAAGAAAGTTTTCACGCCCATGAACAATTCCTAATGAATCATTTGTTGCGATGCCTAATGATGTTGTACCTAAATCAATAGCAAGATATTTTTCCATTTTAATCGAGTAAATCCTCAATCTTTAAAGAATTAAATTTATTAATATCAGCTATATTGCCTTGGCTTAATTCTTCTTTTCCGCCGCCGTTGCCGCCACAAACTAAGCAAATTTTCTTAATAATTTCTTTAGCCTTATATTGATTAGTAAGATTCTTACTAACACCCACAATAATAGGATGTTTATTTTCATCATTACCAACTAAAACAAAAATATAATTTGTTTGATTGACTTTTAAATTGTCATAAACGTTAATTAAATCTTTCTTACTATATTCATTAAAGTATTTGATTAAATAATTAATGTCATTACTTTTCCTAATTTCGTCTTTTATAGAATTAAGTTGAGATTTAATAGCTTTTTCAGTTAATTCTTGAATTTTTTTATTAAGTTCAATAACCATTTGCTTTTCGGCATTAATTTTATTTACAATATCTTCCTCACTAAAAGCGGTAATACTTTCTTTGATTTTATCTAATAAAATTGACTTTGCTTTTAATAGTTCGTAAGCCTTAATTCCGGTTAAAGCTTCTATTCTTCTAACTCCGCTAGCAATAGATTCTTCACTCTTAATAATGAATAAACCAATTTCATTAGTATTGTCAACGTGGCAACCACCGCAAAATTCAATAGATTTATTTCCAAATTTTACAACTCTTACAGTTGAACCATATTTTTCACCAAATTCAGCAATTGCACCAGTCTTTTTAGCTTCTTCAATAGGTAAAATTTCAGTAACACGTTTAATATTTTCATTAATCATCTCATTTACTTTAGATTCAATTTCGATTAATTGATTTTTTTCAATCTTTTTTGGATAAGAAAAATCAAAACGCAAATAATTTTCGCAAACATAACTTCCTTTTTGTTTAACTCCATTACCTAAAACTTCAATTAAAGCACTTTGTAAAAGGTGAGTTGCACTATGATTTTTCTTAATATTTTCATGTTTAACTTTATTTAAGGCTAAAGTTAAAACATCATTTAATTTTAATATTCCCTTTTTTACTTCAATATGATGCAAATGTTGCTTGTTAGGAGCTTTTGTTACATTATATACGTCAGCTAAAAAATCATTATTAAAAATTGTTCCAGTATCACTAACTTCTCCACCCATTTCAGCATAAAAATTAGTAATATCAAAAATAACTTCTCCAGAATCACTAATTGAATCAACTTTCACACCATCTTTAAATAATCCAATTACTTTACCTTGAATATCATCATCAAGATATTCAAAATGTGATTCCTCTTTAAATTCTAGTAAATCTTTTGATTGTTTATTAAATGATTCAATTACCTTTCTTGAATTTCTTGCTAATTCTTTTTGTTTTTCTAAGCATTTTTTAAATTCTTCTAAGTCAATAGATATACCATGATCTTCACAAATTTCCATAGTTAATTCAATTGGAAAACCATAAGTATCATAAAGTTTAAAAGCATCACTTCCTAGTATTTCCTTTTTGCTAGCAATTAATTGATTTAAAATACTTTCTCCACTATTTAAAGTTTTTATGAACTTTTCTTCTTCAGCTTTAATTTTTTCTTCAATTTCTATTTGTTTATCGATTAAATAAGGATAAAAATCTTTCATTACTTTTATTACAGAAGAAACAAGTTTATATAAGAATGGTTCATTTAATCCTAGTTTTTGACCATAACGCATTGCTCTACGTAATAATCTTCTTAAAACATATCCTCTTCCTTCATTTGAGAAATTAGCACCATCTGCTAAAGCAAACGTACAGGCACGAATATGATCAGCGATAACTCGATAAGGCATTAAAAATTTCCCTTCATAAGGTTTTGAAGTAATTTTCATTGTATCTTCAATAATTGGGAAAAATAAATCCGTTTCAAAATTTGTTTCTGTTTCTTGAAGAACACAAGCGATTCTTTCTAAGCCTGCTCCAGTATCAATATTTTTATGAGGTAATTCTTTATAATCCTCTCTTTTAACACCATTTACAGCATTAAATTGTGAAAAAACTATACCCCATATTTCAATATAGCGATCATTTTCAATATCATCTTGTAAGAGTTTAATCCCTAAGTGATTTTTATCGTATTTTTCACCACGATCATAGAAAACTTCAGTATTTGGTCCGCATGGTCCTTCACCAATTTGCCAAAAATTTCCTTCTAATGGAATTAAATGATCTTCTTTTAATCCTTCTTTAATCCATAATAATTTTGTTTCTAAATCGTTAGGATGATATGTGACATATAATTTTTCTTTATCTAAACCAAAATATTTTTCGTTAGTTAATATATCAAAAGCCCAATTAACAATTTCTTTACGAAAATAGTCTCCAATAGAAAAATTGCCTAACATTTCAAAAAATGTATGATGTCTAGCTGTTTTTCCAACGTTTGTTATATCATTAGTTCTAATACATTTTTGAACATTAACAATTCTTTTACTTTCAGGAATTTCACTTCCATCAAAATATTTTTTTAATGCGCTTACACCAGCATTAATCCAAAGTAAGGTTGGATCATTTTGTGGAATTAAACTTGCGCCAGGTTCAATCATATGACCCCTTTCTTTAAAAAAGTTTAACCAAATGTTTCTAATTTCTTGACTAGATAAATGTTTCATAATTTCCCCTTTAAAAATAAAAAAGCTCCTAATTTAGGAACGATTTATCGCGGTACCATCCTAATTCCTAGTAAATAACTAGGCTCTTAATTTAGTATTTAATTTTGATTTAATAGAAATTGGCCCGTATTAATTTTATTACATGCCTTTTCACCATTTAGCACTCTCTATAGAAATAAAAATTAATACTTCTTTTTCCGCTAAAATTATATAAAAACTATTTACTTAAGTAAATAGCTTAATTTTTTAACTTACCTTTATAATAAACTTTATCTATAATGCCTCCACCTAAACAAATTTCACCATCATATAAAACAGCCGCTTGTCCAGGAGTAACAGCTTTATATGGTTCATCAAAAATTAATTTAATAGTGTTACTATCAATATTAAATAAAGTTACACCTAAATCTTTCTGCCTATATCTAAATTTTGCAAATAAATGGGTATTATCATTAACGTGTTCATTAAACAAATTAACACGGTTAATAATACAATAATCACTAAATAAATGTTCATCTTCAGAACCACTTGCTACATAAAGAATATTGTTTTTAACATCTTTTTTGCAAACAAACCAGCCTTTAGCAATTTCATTTTTAATCCCGCCAATACCTAATCCTTTTCTTTGCCCAATTGTATAATACATTACTCCATCATGGGTTCCTAAAATTCTTCCTGTTTCAATATCGACAATGTTCCCTTTAGTGGCAGGTAAATAATTTTTTAGAAATTCCTTAAAATTTCTTTCGCCTATAAAACAAATTCCTGTTGAATCTTTCTTATCCTCAACACTTTCTAAGTCCAATTTATGTGCTATTTCTCTAACTTCCTCTTTTAATAAATCACCTAAAGGAAATAAGCAACTCTTTAATTGTTCTAAACTAATTTGACTTAAAAAATATGTTTGATCTTTATTTTTATCTTTTGCTTTATATAAATAGGTTTTATCATTAACATCAACTCTTTTAGCATAATGACCCATAGCAATCATATCGCAGCCATTTTGTTTAGCAAACTTTAAAAACGAATCAAATTTAATATATTTATTACAAAAAATATCAGGATTTGGTGTTCGACCTAATTTATATTCATCAAGAAAGTAAGTGAAAACATTGTCCCAATATTCTTTAATAAAATCAATTCTTAATAAAGGTAGATTTAATTTTTCACATACTTTTTTTGCATCATTATAATCTTTTTCTTGTGGACAAATATCATCATTTAAAGTTGGATTTCCTAAAAAATCATTATTCACATCGCTATCCCAATTACGCATGAAAGCACAAATTACGTCATATCCTTTTTCTTTTAATAAATAAGCGCTTACTGCACTATCAACTCCTCCACTAAGTCCAAGCATTATTTTCATTTTAAATCCTCACTATCAATTACCAAAGTAAATGGTCCATCATTAACTAAACTTACTTTCATATCTTCTCCGAAAATACCAGTTTTTACTAAAAACCCTTCAGATTCCATATATTTATTAAAATATTCATATAATTCTTTAGCTTTTATAAAATCTAAACTTTTTATAAATGATGGTCTATTTCCTTTTGAAATATCGCCATATAAAGTAAATTGAGAAATAGATAAAATTTCTCCATTAATATCTTTAAGTGACAAATTTGTTTTACCATTTTCATCCATAAATACTCTTAATTTAGTTATCTTTTTAGCAACTTTATTTACTGTCTCTAAATCATCGCCTTCTTTAAATCCTACTAAAAGAAGAAAGCCTCTATTTATTTCATTATATAACTCCCCATTTATTTTAACATTTGCTTCTAACACATTTTGCAATACGATTTTCATGCTTTTTATTATATAATATTTTCATGTTAAAACCACTAGCATTTAGAATTAGACCTAAAAATTTAAAAGATATAATCGGGCAAGAACATATAATCGGCGAAAAAGGCATCTTAACTAATAGTGTTAAACAAAAATTACCTTTATCTTTTATTTTATATGGTCCTCCAGGTATTGGAAAAACAACAATCGCTGAAGCTTATGCAAATGATTTAAATATTAAATTTATTAAATTAAATGCTGTAAGTTCAAATAAAAAAGATTTAGAAGAAGCAATAAACAATGCTAAATTAAATCCACCTTTATTATTAATTATCGATGAAGTTCATCGTATTAATAAAGATAAGCAAGATATTTTACTTCCATATATTGAAGATGGAACTATATGTTTAGTTGGCGCTACTACCGCAAATCCATATATATCAATAAATAAAGCTATTAGAAGTCGTTGCCATATATTGGAAGTAAAAAAATTAACATCTGAGCAAATTGTTTTAGGCTTAAATAAAGCCATTAAATCTCCTGAAGGATTAAACTCAAAAATTAATATTAGCCAAGATGTCCTTGAATTTATTGCAAAAAGTTCAAATGGAGATTTTCGTTTTGCTTTAAATTATCTTGAAGTTTTATCATTAACATATGTCGATACTTTAATCACACTTGATATGGCTAAAGAAATAACTAAAGTTTCTAATATTCAAATGGATAAAAACGAAGATGATCACTATAATGCAGTTAGTGCTTTACAAAAATCCATACGTGGAAGCGATGTTAACGCTGCATTATATTATTTAGCTCGATTATGTGCTGCTAATGATTTAGAAAGTATCGCTAGACGCTTAATCGTTACTGCTTATGAAGATATCGGATTAGCTAATCCTAATGCTTGCTTAAGATGCAAAGTTGCTATCGATGTTGCTAGAGAGGTTGGCTTCCCTGAAGCCGTTATTCCTTTAAGCGACGCAGTAATTGATTTAGCTTTATCGCCAAAATCAAAAGCTGGTGCCTTATCTATTTATAAAGCATTAGATGAAGTAAATTCACGACCATTAGAAGTTTTAGATTATTTAAAATATACACCTGTAAACACCTTAGAAATCGATAAATATCCTTATGATCGTCCTGATCTTTGGAAATATATGCAATATTTGCCTGAACTAATTAAAGATTATGAATTTTATGAACCTAGCGATCATTCTCAATATGAAAAAGCACTAAACGAAAACTACCGTAAACTTAAACAAATTGAGAGAACTTCAAATTTAAGAAAACTAAAAACTAATAAATAAAGGCTTCTTTAACCTCTTTTATTATATCTTCTACTTTTTCTTTATTAGTATAAAGTGTGCAAAGTAATTCACCTTTTTTAACTGCATCACCAACTTTTTTATTAAGAACTATTCCTGCTGACATATCTATAGTATCGGTGATAACTTCTCTTCCACCACCTAAATGCATAGAACCTTTCCCAATTGCAAAAGCATCAATACGTGCAATTTTCCCATTTTTCTCTGCATAAATTGGTATTTGATATTTACTAACGCTAAATTTAGATGGATCAAGAATATAAGAAATATCACCTTTTTGATATTTAACAAATTCAACAAATTTGTTAAAAGCTTTGCCATTTTTTAAATTATTTAGCAAGGCTTCATAAGCTTTATCGTAATCATCATATATTTTAGATTGGATCAACATAATAGCTCCGCTATTTAAACATAATTCAGTTAAATCTTTTGGACCTTCATTATGTAATGTTTTAATAACTTCTTTAATCTCGAGATTATTTCCAACTGCATAACCTAAAGGTTCATTCATATCAGTAACTTCATAACGGACATCTTTATTAAGGTGCTTACCAATTTCGCTCATCAAATCTCCAAGTTTTTTCGCTTCTTCTTTTGTTTTCATAAAAGCGCCGGAGCCATATTTAACATCAAGCAAAATACAATCTGCACCACTAGCAAGTTTTTTTGACATGATGCTAGAAGCAATTAATGGGATGGAGTCAACTGTAGCAGTAACATCTCGCAATGCATATAACTTTTTATCAGCTGGATCAAGATTTTCATTTTGACCAATTATAGCCATTCCAATTTCATTTACTTGTTTTTTAAATTCTTCTTTAGTTTCATATATATCAAAGCCAGGAATAGATTCAAGTTTATCAAGCGTTCCGCCAGTATGTCCTAATCCTCTTCCACTCATTTTTGCAAGTTTTGCACCGCAACTTGCAATCATAGGTCCAAGAACTAAAGATACCTTATCACCAACTCCGCCTGTCGAATGTTTGTCCACTTTTAAACCATCGATATCACTTAAATCCCAAACTTCTCCACTATCCCTCATTTCTTTAGTTAAAATGCTTACTTCATAACTAGACATTCCTTTAAAATAAATAGCCATCAATAAAGCACTAGCTTGATAATCAGGTATCTCGCCATTTACATAATTTTTAATAAAAAAATGAATTTCTTCACTTGTTAAAGTTAAACCATCACGTTTATGTTCAATAATTTCTTCCATTAGCATAATCAATAACCTCAAAAAGATTTTAACATATTTATTATAGATTTTTCACTTAAATTCGATATATTATATCGATATGGACTTACAAATTTTTAAAAATCATCTTTTAAAATATCTATCTAATGATGAAATAAATAATTTAATAGAATCTTTTGATAAGGAAGAAAATCATTCTTTAATCATCAATCCTAAGAAAATCAATATTGATAAATTAGAGAAATATTTTCCTAATTTAGAAAATCACCCTTTTATTAAAAATGTTTATTATTTTAATAAAAGTAATGAGTTAGGAAAACATTTTTTATTTGATAATGGCGCTTACTATATTATGGATGCTAGTAGTCTATTAATTTCCCATTTTTTAAAATTAGAGGATAATGTCAATATTTTAGACATGTGTAGCGCTCCTGGTGGGAAATCAATTTCACTAGCTTTGAAAAATCCAAATATAAATATCATAAGTAACGATCTTTCTTTTAAAAGGTTACTTGAAATGGAAAAAAATATCGAAAGACTTGGATTAAGTAACATCACTTTAATCAATAATGATTTTAAAAATGTATTTCAATATTATAAAAACTCTTTTGATATTATTGTTTTGGATGCTCCTTGTAGTGGATCTGGAATGTTTAGGAAAAATGACCTAGTTAAAGAAGATTGGTCACTTAATAAAGTATTGTCTTTAGCTAAAACTCAAAAAGAATTAATTGAATATGCTTATTATATGCTAAAAAATGGTGGTCTATTAGTTTATTCTACATGTTCTTTTAGTTATGAAGAAAATGAAGAAGTTTTAATCTCTATTCTTAATAACCATGATGATTTAAAACTAATTGATTTACCTCATATTGATGGCGAATATCGTTCTAAGAATTTTAAAGAAGCAATTCATTTATTTCCTAATTTATATAAAGGTGAGGGATTTTTCCTTTCTTTTATAAGAAAATCTAATAATGAAAATAATAAAACATTTAAAATTAAGAACATAAAACCCAAACAGTATCTATCTAATTACACTCTTAATTTTAATAATGAAATAATAAGTAAAAATAAAATATATAACACTAATAACACAATCGATTTAAGTCATTTTAATGTCATAAAATATGGCCTAGAAATTGGCGAAATAAATAAAAATATTTTTACTCCATCTTTCCATTTGGCGCATTATCTTGATAGCACTAATTCTATAAAACTAAATGAAGAAGAGAAAAATCAATATATCCACGGTGATACATTAATAAATAAAAATAATTTAAAAAGCGGTTATTATATCGTTTCTTATGATGGTATTAATTTAGGTTTTGTTAAAGCAACAAATAATCAATTAAAGAATTTTTATCCAAAAGGATTAAGACATTAATCATTTAGTTTTCTTAATAATTCATCATCGATTTTTCGAAGCTCTTTAATCTCATTATTAATATAACTATAAGTTTTATCAGCTAAAGATGCAGTAGTTTCATTTTTAAAGTCATTAGTATCAAATTTTGAAATATATTTAACTTCTACAGGGTTTTTATTATATTTTGAATGAATATCAAGCACTCTAAATGTTCCAAAAATGGTAAAAATATAAATGTTTTTATTCGACTTAAAAGCTGGTCTAAATGTTCCATGATGCAAAGGCAAAATGTCCTCATATGGTTTTTTATTTCTAGTTCCTTCAGGAAAAATAATCCAATCAAGATTCTTATTATTTGCTAATGAATTTTCGATTCTTTTCATTTCTTTTAATTGCTGTTTTAAATCATTTCTATCTAAAAAGGCTCCTTCAAGAATTCGTAAAACTCTACCAATTAATGGATAATGTTTAACACTATCTTTAGCAGCAAAAGTTACTGGTTTTTCGCTTAATGCAATAAAAATTAAAGGATCAATATCACTTAAATGATTTGAAACAATTAAGCAACTATCATCTTTTTTAGTGTTAATATAAGAGTCAATATTTATCTTATTAAATTCAACATGAAAATGTTTCAATACACGTAATACCAAAAAACGAATCTTTTTATATCGCTTTTCTAATGGATACTTTGAAGGATGATTTGAATATCGAATCATCCATGCAAAATAAGAATACAAAATAATCCATCCATCAAAAAATATAACTCTTAAATATTTAATCATATTTATTTTCTTTTATAAAAACAGTTTAAGCACTTATCTTCTAAAATTATATTGCGAGTATATATATCACTATTTTTAAGTTGTCCTGCAACACCAATAATAGCTTTATAGTAATCGCCCAAGTCATTATACTTGTTTTCATTAGTGACATTAAATGCTACTAGATATTCTTCAATTCTATTCTCTTCAACTTCGACATTATTAATTAAAAAAGCAAAAGAATCATTATTAAACTCTTTAAATTCTGTATTTTTAATGACACAATCTTTAGCATATTCTTTATTTTTAACAACATTTTTACGATAGTCTAATAAGGATTTAAAATATAAATAGTTATCATATCTTTCGTCTAATAAATTCCATCTAAACATATTATATTTGTCACCTTTATTATATGTATTATCTACTTGAAATTTAGTTAAACCAATCTCTTGACCTGCATGATAAAAAGGGACACCAATTGATAAAGCAATCGTACCATTAATTAAATTTAATATCCTCAATTTCTCACTTAATTCAACATCTTTTCCACAATAATCATCAATTTTATCGAAAATTGTTTTATTATCATGACATTCAACGTAATTTATTGACTGATTAGCATTTTCAAAACGAGCTTTATATTCAAAATGATCAATAATACTACCCATTAAAGAAAATTGAAAACCATTTTTAAGAGCTAGATTTCCAAGTGCATAGCCTTTACTTCCGCCGAAATTGCTTCCTCCAACGACATCACGATAAGTATCATTAAAAAAAGCAACTTCAGGTATTTTAAATGAATTATAAATCGTTGTTTTTTTATCATAAGGCAATTCAGTTGCCATATCCCAACCTTCTCCATAAATCATTACATGAGGATTAATTTTCTTTAAAGTTGTTAAAATCTCTTTAGTTGTTTCAATATCAGTTAAGCCAAATAAATCAAATCTAAAGCCATCAACCTCAAACTCTTTTAATAAATATGTTAAGCTATCAAGTATCAATTTTCTACACATTGGCTTTTCACTTGCAAAATCATTTCCACAGCCACTTCCATTACAAAGTAAACCGTTCTTTTGTCTTCTAAAATAATAATTTGGAACTATCTTTTCAAATGTAGACATTTGATAATCATAAACATGATTATAAACAACATCGAGATTAACTCTTAAGCCGGCCTTATGTAAAGCGCTGATCATTTTTTTAAATTCAATAATTCTTGAATATGGATCATTTGGATTAGTGGAATAACTTCCTTCTAGAGTAAAATATTGATAAGGATCATATCCCCAGTTATAGGTTTTATCAGGATTTTCTTCATCAACAGTTTTAAAATCAAGAACTGGCAATAATTGAACATGAGTAATATTTAAACTTTTTAAATAATCGAGTCCTGTAGGATTTCCTTTAACAGTTTTAGTTCCTTCTTCAGTTAATCCCAAATATTTTCCTCTATTTTTAATATTAGAATGCTCATCAATTGTAAAATCGCGAATATTTAATTCATATAAAACCGTATCAACATTATTACTATAAGTTTTAGGAACGTTGCTATACATATTAATTTTGGTTTTGTTTAAATCGATAACAACACTGTTTTTCCCGTTTGCATCGCTAGATTTTCCATAAGGATCTATCGAAATAGTTGTTATACCACTATTAGTAACCTGATAGCGATATTTATAACCATCTAAATCACCATCCATAGTAATTGTGTAAACACCTTTTTCAATGCGTTCCATTTTATAAGTTTTAAATTTTTCATTATCTTTTTTTAACATTAAGATAACTTTGCTAGCTAAAGGAGCCCAAACCTTGAATGTAGTTCTCTCTTTAGTATAAGTAGCGCCTAAATCATCTTTGTCATAATAATATAATTCATTAAAACCTTCACTAAAAACCAAATCATTGACATTTAAAGGAATCATTCCAAAAGATTCAATGGCTATGTAATAATCATTACCAAGTTCAATCTTATTTTTGGTTTTACATTCATATACAACTAAACCATTTAAAAAAGATTGATTAGTAATTAATAATTTTTCTAAAAAACCATGGTTATCATAAAGATTAATAGGGACATTATCCGCTTTCCCTACACTTGAAAATAAAACAATTTTAATTGTGTTGTAATTAATTAATTTTGCACTAAAAAAAGCATTAATCATAACAAACTCCTATACAATAATCTTTTTCATGAGATAAACTTGCTTTATAAATATTAACTCCATCGCTAATACAAATAGCACCACTTTCCTTCTTAATAACTTCAATTTTCCTTAGATCTACTCCTAAAATACTTAGCTCTTTCATTTTAATATAAGCTTCTTTTAAAGCAAATCTACTTGCTAAAAATTCTTCTTTTCTTGGACTATTTAAATAAGTTTTATATTCGTTATCAGAAAGAATTTTTTTAGCTAGATTACTTTTATCAATAAATCTTGGTATATAAGTTAAGTCGATGCCTAAATTCATAATATTTAATAATATAATTCCTTAGTTTCAATTATTTACTTTCAAAAGTTGATTGTGAATAACTTCCAGGATTTGAACTTTGTTCGCTGCTTCCTTTAAATCCATTTATATGAATTAAAACTTTAGCTCCTTTAGCATTATTACTAGTAGCAGCTTTTTCTATAATTCCTTCTTCTAGAAGTTGATTAAAAATTTTCATACTACGAGTATATCCAAATTTGAATTCTCTTTGAATCATAGAAATACTACAATATTCCTTACTTTCCATAATATATGTTTTTATAGTTTCATAAGCTTCATCTTCATCATTATTAGGGTGAATAACACCAAAATCATTATTCGCTTTAGACTTAGTAAGTAAATCAACAAAAGTATCATTATATTCTAATTCATATTTAGATTTTAAATGCTCAACAACTCTTCGAATTTCATTATTATCAACAAAACAACCTTGAACACGTGGCTTTTCAGTTTTTGATATGTTAGAACAAAGTACTAACATATCGCCGTTTCCCAATAATTTTTCCGCTCCGCCTTCACCTAATATGACCATACTATCCGTTACACTAGATGTAGTTAAAGCTACTCTACAAGGCAAATTAGCTTTAATACTACCAGTAATAACATCGGTTGAAGGTCTTTGTGTAGCAATAATCATATGTATACCAGCTGCACGAGCTTTTTGACCCAATCTTTGAACAGGTTTATCAATAGTTTTGACACTTTCAATTAAATCAGCAAATTCATCAATAATTAATATAATGTAAGGAATTTTCTCGACGCCTACTTCTTCAGCATATTTATTATATTGTTTAATATTACTAACTCCAGCAATTTCAAAACTAGTAAATCTCGACTCCATTTCATCAACAAGTCTAGTTAATGTCGCACTAGCTTCAGTTGGCTCACTAATAATTGGACATAATAAATGAGGCATTTCACGATATTTAGAAAACTCAACTCTTTTAGGATCAATCATCACTAAACGAATGTCGTTTGGAGAATAACGCATAATCATCGATAAAATTAATGAATGCATAAAAATAGATTTTCCTGAACCAGTTGTACCACAAACCAACATATGTGGAAAATCAAATAAATCAGCTTGAATAAAATTTCCACTAATATTTTTTCCAAAAGGGACATATAATTCACCAGGTTTTGGTTTTGGCAAATTATTAAAAACATCTTTAAAATTAACTATTGCACGATTAGCATTAGCGATCTCAATTCCACTAGTAGACTTTCCTAAAACGATAGGAACAAAACGTACATCAACGCCTCCTAATCGAACTGATATATCATTCATATATTTTTCAATACCATTAATTGATACATTTCTTTCAGTTTCAAGATCAAAACGTGTAACACTTGGCCCAATAGTATAACTTACAATATGTGCTTTAATATTTAAATCGCTTAAAATTTGATTAATTTGCTCTTTTCTTTCTTCACAAACTTCAATGTTACGCTTTTTATCTTCTTCGCTATCACGATCATCTAATAAATCAATTGGAACCTCTTTAAAACTAGTTGAATTTGTTTTATTTAAATTTTTATTAATTGATTTATTTATTGGTTTATTTATTGGATGTGTATCTAACGAGGTATTATTAGCCTTTTTAACTTCAATTGCTTCATTAGGAATATCATGTATTGCCTTTTCAATTTCTTCATCTTGAATTTCATTATTTACTTCATTAGCATTTACTTGATTATTTGGAGTGTCATTATTCTCTTCTTTAATTTTTTCAGTAAATGTAGGATAAGCTGTCCTATTAGAAAATGCTTCACTATAAGACTTATTTGTAGATTCTTTTATTGGATCAAAATCATCATTATCATCAAAACTAATCTTAACTTTTTCTAAACTAGTATTAATAAAGTTGTTATTTAGTACTTTATTAGTATTTATTGATGGTTTTATTGTTTCAATAACAGGTTCTTGCTTAATAGGAACTGCTTCTTCTTTAATTATAGTAATAGGCTTTGTTACAAAATCACTAGATTTTAATTCTTCTTTGTCTTTATCATAATATTCATTATATGCTCCATCACGAATTAAACTTCTTTCACTAGATTCATCTTTATCAAAGCTTTCAATAACTTTTTGATTCAAACTTTTTTCACTTTTATCACTATTGATAGATTTTATTAAAAAATAAAAAGGTCTAAATAACGCAAAAATAACACCAATAGCAATAAGACAAATTGAAAAAATTGAAGTTCCTAAGCTAGTTAAAGCACTATTTAAAGCAGCTACTAAAAAACAGCCAATAACGCCAATACTATTTTCAATATTAACATTAGGAAACTCACTAAGATTTAATGAATTTACAAAAATATCACTAAAATTATTAAATGTTAAACTAGTTCCACCAACACTTGTAATTGAATTAGTTATTCCAATTAAAATACCAATAGCAGCAATTGAAATACCAATAATTATAAATTTAATATTATGTAAAACAATTTTCTTTTTAACAATAAAACTTAAGCCATAAATAAAAAGCAAAACCCCAATAATATAAGTAAAAACGCTTCCAAACACGAGTGAAATACACCAAAACAAAAATTTACTTATATATCCATGGTTTAATAAAAGGATAATTGCAATTAATGAAATTGCAATACCACACGATGCTTTTAGAGTATAAGAATTTATTTTGTCTTTTAACTTACTTTGCTTCATAACAAAATAATTATATAGTTATCAAATTTATTTTTCTATACATTAAAGTTAATCAACTATAATAACATTTGACTTTATAACTGGATTCCTTCCGTTTTGTCTAAATAAAAACTTAGAAATAGCATCATTTAATCGATCTTGTATACGATTAACATCAAAATCTTTCGTATCTTTAAGCCAATCATTTACACCATCTAAAAATAGTTTATTTACTTCTTTTAAAATAAGATCAGCATCTTTATCTTTTAGAAATAAGAATCCTCTCATTTGTACATCAGGTCCATAAACAATTTTTCTCGCATTTCGACTTACACCACATCCTAAAACTATTACGCCATCTTCACTAAGTCTAGTACGATCTTGAATAATTTCATTAACGACATCGCCAATACCAATACCATCGATCATAACATCACTAATCTCAACATGACCATCATTATTGAAATCAACCTTAGCACCTTTCTCATTCATACATAAAGTTTGACCATTATCTAATAAGAAAATATTACTATGACTTAAACCAATATGCATATCAATTGCGATTTTAGCATTAGCTAATAAATTGACATAATAACCTTCGACTGGAAAATAGTATTTTGGTTTAAGTAAACTTAATAACATTTTGATGTCTTCTTCATAAG
This sequence comes from uncultured Bacilli bacterium, assembly GCA_944368975.1. Classification (GTDB taxonomy): domain Bacteria; phylum Bacillota_I; class Bacilli_A; order RFN20; family CAG-826; genus Onthovivens. The sequence goes on from CALVXI010000007.1 coordinate 37,167, forward strand.
CATGCATTTTACTAAGCATTTTTCCAGTTAAATAATTTACATGACATCCACTACGATAAAGTTCATCTATTGTAGTCGTAAAAATAACTTCATTAGCATCATTTGGTGGACAAGCTAAAATAAATGTATCATTATTCGTTAATTTTATTTGTTTTAATTCATGCTCGTTATTTGCTAATAAGCTAGCTTTTTGATATAACTCTTCTTTTTCACCAAAAAGTAAAATAACTAATTCATCTTCTTTAACACGAAGTATATTCTCTAATTCAATAATTGTATTAGGAATTAATGGCTCTGTTTTAGTACGATGGTCTTTTAACTTATAAATATCAGAGGTTTCTTTATCATAAAAACAAATTTTTTTATTCATTTCATGACAAATTTTAAACACTTCTTCTAAGCGATAGAAATTATCATCATCTAAGGCAATAAAAATTCTTCCAGGTGCACTTTTAAAATATCTTTGTAGATAAGGATATAATCTATTGTTTGGTGAACAATAACCTTTTTTGGTAGCATTCACTGATTCACACATTAATAATAAAGTTTTATTTTCAGCAATTTTACCGATAGTGTTTAAATCGAAATTAAAATATGAACTATTATTGTATTCAACAACAAAATCTCCACTATAAACAATATTCCCTAAATCTGTTCTTAAACTAAACCCAAAAGAATAAGGAACACTACTACAAGTAGAGAAAAACTCAAAAATATAGTCACCAATTTGAACTTTACTAGGTAAACTAATTTCATGAATATCAAAATCGCTTTCTTGTTTATATTGTTTTGCAAAATCTAAAAAGAATAATTTAGTTAATTTAGTACAATATATTGGTGCAGGACATTCTTTATACATATATGGTAAGGCACCAAAATTATTTTTCTTACCCTTTGGTAATATATAACCTTTAATACGATCTTTATTTTCTCTTAAATATGTAAAATCACTAATAATAAAATCTATTCCTGGAGTAAATTTTGTTGGATATTTAAAACCAGCATTTACAACAAATAAATTATCATTAACCTCAATACAATAAAGGTCTTTTCCTTCCTCATCAAGACCACCTAACGCTAAAACTTTTATTTCATCCATATCTTTTATTTCCTTCTAATCGTCTAGATTATACATAAATTTAATAAACACTTAAACAATTTTATTTAAAATTCCTGTAAATAAAGAGAAAAACCATAAATTAGTCTTTATTCTTTGATTTAGTAAAGAAAACAGTTCAATTCGAACTGTTTTCAATTAATTTTATTTTCTAAATAATTTCTTTTTCTTTGTTGGTTCTCCAGAATCTACAAATTCTTTATGAGATAACTTAATCTTACCATGATCATCAACATCAATTACTTTAACTTTAAATTTTTCACCAACTCTAACAAATGATTTGGCAGTTTCGATTCTTTCATTAGCAAGTCGTGATACATGGCATAACCCTTCCTTATCGCCAAATAAACTAACGAATGCACCATAATCTTCAACACGTGTCACGACGCCTTCATAAATTTCGCCTACCATAACTTCTCTAGTAATATTTTCAATAATTGATCTTGCTTTTCTAATAGCTTGAGCATTTGTATGATAAATTGTTACTTTTCCATCATCTTCAATATCTATCTTAACATTATCACACTTTTCGATAATATCATTTATGACTTTACCGCCACTACCAATTACATCTTTAATCTTATCTTTATCAATATAAATGGTATCAAATTTTGGAGCATATTCAGAAAGTTCACTGCGTGGTTCACTTATTGCTTTAGACATAACTTCACGAATTTGAGCACGTGCTTTATTTGCTTGATATAAAGCGTCATGAAGAATTTCACGAGTTACACCTTTAATCTTAATATCCATTTGTAAGGCTGTAATACCATTTTTAGTGCCAGCAACCTTAAAATCCATATCTCCAAAGTGATCTTCTAATCCTTGAATATCAGTTAAAATTGTATATGGATGCTTTCCATCAAGTGGTCCACTAGTAATTAATCCCATAGCAATACCACTAACCATATCTTTAATAGGAACGCCAGCAGCCATTAAAGCCATACAAGAAGCACAAATTGAAGCTTGTGAACTACTTCCATTACTTTCAACAACTTCACTTACGCATCTAATAGTATAAGGGAAAGATTCTTCACTAGGAATAACATAGCTTAATGCTCTTTCACCAAGGGCACCATGACCAATTTCACGTCTACCAGGTGTGCCAGTACGACCTATTTCACCAACAGCAAATGGTGGGAAATTATAATGATGCATAAATCTCTTATTATCTTCAGGAGTTAAATTTTCAATAATTTGTTCATCATTTTTAGTTCCAAGAGTAACTGTAGAAATAACTTGAGTTTGACCTCTAGTGAACATTGCACTTCCATGAACTCTAGGTAATAAATCAATTTGGGCATCTAATGGTCTAATTTCATCTATTTTTCTTCCATCAGGTCTTATCTTTTCTTCAGTAATAAGTCTTCTTACTTCATCAGCGACCATTGTTTCAAGAATATCATTAACCATTAACATAGTTAACTTATGATCATTTTCTTTTTTATAATCACGATTATCATAATCATCAATAATCTCTTTTTTAAGAGCATCGATAGCATTTTGCCTTTCAAGCTTATCAAAAATAGAAATAGATTTAATCATTCTATCGTATATTCTTGAATAAATATCTTTTTTAATTTCCTCGTCAACTTCATAAAGTTTAACTTGTCTTTTTGGTTTTCCAATTTCTTTAGCGATTTCTTTTTGGAATTCACAAAGTTTTTTAATGGCTTCATGTCCAAACATCATAGCGTCAAGCATTTCTTCTTCGCTTAATTCATTAGCACCTGCTTCGACCATATTAATTGCTTCTGTAGTACCAGCAATTGCTAAATTTAAATCGCTTTTCTCTTTTTCTTCAACTGTTGGATTAATAATAAGTTGACCATTAACTCTACCTACATAAACTCCAGCAATAGGGCCATCAAATGGAATATCACTAATACTTAAAGCAAGTGAACTACCAAACATTGCAGTCATTTCTGGTGTAGCATCCAAATCAACTGACATAACAGTATTAATAATTTGTACTTCGTTTCTAAACCCATCACTAAACATTGGTCTAATTGGACGATCAATTAATCTAGCAGTTAAAGTAGCATGTTCTCCAGGTCTTCCTTCTCTACGTAAAAATCCGCCTGGTATTCTACCTATAGCATATTGTTTTTCTTCATAAGTTACTGTTAGTGGAAAGAAATCTCCTTCTTTTGGTTCATCACTACAGCATGCAGTTGATAAAACAACTGTATCATTAAATCTTGTAAAAACGGCACCATCAGCTTGTTTTGCTATTTCTCCAGTTTCAACAACGAGTTTTTTTCCATAAAACTCTAACTCAAATTTTCTTTTCATGTTTTCTTTTTTCCTTTTTCCTCAAATTTTCAACACTAAAAATATAGCACTTTGAAATCATAAATACCATTTAAAAAATATAAAGCTCAACAATTAATGAATTTAGCTAATTTCTTTAAATACTAGAAATATACTAATAATATACTAAAAATCAACTAATTAAATTGAGAGTAATATAGTTTGCTATAAAAGCCTTGTTTTAGTAATAATTCTTCGTGTTTTCCTTTTTCAATAATAGCTCCATCTTTCAGAACATAAATTAAATCACTACTTTTAATTGTAGATAATCGATGAGCTATGACAATCGAAGTTCTCCCTTTCATTAAATTATCCATTGCCTGTGATATTTTTAACTCAGTTCTCGTGTCTACATTACTTGTTGCTTCATCTAGAATTAAAATATCACTGTCCTTTAACATCATTCGTGCAATGCATAATAATTGCTTCTCACCATTACTAAGTCCACTTTCATCATCAATTACAGTATCAAATCCTTTAGGTAACCTCTTAATAAAATCATAACAATTAGCTTTTTTACATGCTTCTTTTACTTCTTCTAATGAGGCATCAGGTTTAGAAAATTTAATATTATCTAAAACAGTTCCGTGAAAAATCCAAGTATCTTGTAAAACCATAGATAAATTATTTCTTAATGAAGACTTCTTAATATCTAAATTATTAATATTGTTAATTAATATTTCGCCACTATTAGGATCATAAAATCTTAGTAATAAGTTAATGATAGTTGTTTTTCCACATCCTGTAGGACCAACTAATGCTACCTTTTTTCCTTTAACTATCTCTAAATTAAGATTTTTAAATATTTGTTTTTCATCATTATACTCAAAGCAAATATTTTTTAATTCAATTTTATTAATTTGCGAAACTTCTGTCTTACCATTATCTATATCTTCATCTAAATCGATAATTTCTTTAATTCTTTTTAAACTATTCATTCCAGTTTGAATTTCACTAACACATCCTGAAACTTCATTTAGAGGTTTTGAAAATTGATTAGTATATTGTAGAAAACTCATAATTCCACCAATTGTTAAATCAATTCCTAAATATCCTAAATTTCCACTATAAACAACTAATAATGCCCCAATAAGTCCAACTATTCCATAAATTGAATTAGTTATAAGTCTAGTTGATGGATTAACTAAACTTGAAACAAATTGAGCTTTTTGTCCCGCTTTATATAACTTTTTATTACATTTTTCAAATTTAATAAAACTTTCATCTTCGAAATTAAAAGATTTAATAACTTCAATATTATTAAAACTTTCTAATACAATAGAAGATAAATCTCCCGTTTCTTTTGCTTGCTTTTTAAAATACTTATTTCCATATTTAATGATTAAATAACTAATAAAAAATCCAAATGGTGTAAAAACTAAAACAATTAAGCCTAGTAACCAGTTTTGAAAAAACATAAAGAATATAGTAAAAATGACAGTTATAATTCCTTGAAATAATTGCTTATACCCGCTAATTAATCCAGTTGAAACATTATCAACATCATTAATGCAACGGCTAATTAAATCACCATGAAGATGAGAATCGATAACTTTAATAGGTAAGGAATTCAATTTACTATATAAATCGTTACGTATATTAACAATGATTCTTTCAATAAAAATGTTTACATAGCTTTCAAAAATATATTGAAATATAACTACTAAAATAATACATAGCGAAATATAAATAATGTAGTTAATCTCAAGATTAATATATTCTTGATAAGTAATCTTATTTTCGATAATCAAAGTAAAAACATCTACTACTTTACCAGTTAAAAATGGAATTAATAAAGTACAAGGAACAAAAACTAATGCACATAAAAATGAAAGAATTAAGTTTAATTTTGAATTTTTAAAATATTTAAATAAAAACTTTAAATTTTTCATTTCTATTCTCCCTTTGCTAAAGTTTGAGAATCATAAATCTCTTTATAGATTTTAGATTTATTAAGTAGTTCTTCATGTTTTCCGATTGAATCTATCTTTCCATTATCAACGACTATAATTTTATCAGCATTCATTAAACTTGTTGCTCTTTGAGAGACAATAATAAGAGTAACATCTTTCCTTTTTAAAATATTTTCTCTTACTTTTTTATCAGTTAAATAATCTAAAGCACTTGTAGAATCATCCAATATTAAAACTTCACTATTTTTAAGTAATGATCTAGCTAAAGATAATCTTTGCTTTTGACCACCAGAGAAATTTTTACCACCTTCAAGAACTTCATGATCAATATAATCATTATATTCTTTAACAAATGAATAAGCTTCACTATCTATTAAAGCCTTAGTAATTTCTTCATCAGTAGCATCTTTTTTCCCCATTAATAAATTAGACTTAATCGTTCCATTAAATAAAACAGATTTCTGATTAACTAAGGAAATATCTTCTCTAAGAGTTTTAATATCATAATCTTTGACATTATAACCTTTATAAAGTAGTTCACCCTCACTTACATCGACAAATCTTTCAATTAATTTAATTAAAGTAGTTTTACCACTTCCTGTACCGCCAATAATTCCAACAAATTCACCTTTATTAATTGTTAAATTTATTTTTTCTATAACATTATTTTCACTGTCTAAATATTTAAAAGATACATCTTTAAAGCAAATTAATTCATCACCTTTATTAATTTTATGATTTTCAACTATTGGATTATTTTTAATTGTTGGCCCATAAGTTAATAAAGCATCAACTCTTTTCATACTACTAAGGGCTCTTGTAAAATTAATAACTAAATTGCTGACGACAATTAATGCCATTAAAATTTGATTTAAATAACTAATTAAGGCAACTAAATCCCCATCATCTAATTTACTATTTAAAACAAAATCACCACAAAAATAAATAACTAAAATTATTGCAATATTAACAATTAAAAATGTTAATGGATTTATAAAAGCTGCAATAATATTAGCAGTTTTACTCTCTTTAAAATATTCAAAATTATATTCTTTATAGTTTTGTATAACGATATCTTGTTTATTTAACGCTCTAATTACTCGGCTACCTTTAAGACTATCATTAGTATATCCTGTCATTTTATCCACTTTTGACTGAACTTTTAAATATTGTTTACCACTAAAATATAAAATTAAGCCTAAAATGATTGAAACTAGAGGAACTATAGCTAAGAAAATAAAGCCAATTTCAACATTAATAATAAAAGAGCAAATTAAACTTCCAATTACTAAAACAGGAGCTCTAATTACTAATCTAATTAATAAAGCTACACCCAGTTGAATTCTATTACTATCATTAGTAATCAAATTAACTAAATTTCCTTTGTTAAATTTTTCAATGTCGTCTAGTGATAATCCACAAACTTTTTGATAAATTCTATTTCTTAAATCAGTTCCAAACCCTTGAGAAGCAATACTAGCTAAATATTGGCAGACTAACGTCGAACAAAATCCGACTATAACAAAGCATAAAATAATAACTCCTGGAATTATAATTTTATTTAATCCTTCACCATTATTGGCACTTTTTATGCCAACATCAATCATATATTTCATTAAAAAAGGAATTAATAATTCAAAAATAACCTCTATTACCTTAAATAAAGGTCCGAATATTAATTCTTTTTTGTAATTTCTTAAACTGTATAGTGTTTTTTTCATAAACAAATAAAAAACTCTATTACATTATAGAGTTTTTTAATTAGATTTTCTTTAACTTATTTTCTTAAGCCAAGTTCAGCAATTAATTTTGCATAAGCTTCACGATCTTTTCTTTCTAAATAAGCAAGTAAAGATTTTCTTTGTCCAACTAAGACAAGTAAAGCTCTACGGGCGCTGTTGTCTTTGTCATTTGCTTTTAAGTGTGCAGTTAAAGCTTTAATTTTACTTGTAAGTAAAGCAATTTGAACTTGAGCAGAACCAGTGTCTTTTTCACTTTGAGCAAATTTCTTAACGATTTCAGCTTTTGTTTCTTTTGCTAATGCCATTTTGTAGTCCTCCTATATAATACGCTTTATTCTAAGAAATAATCTGGACTAAAGGTTAATCCCTGGAATAAAGTCGCTTTATTATAAAACTAATACAATGTTTTTTCAATCTTTACTTTTGATTTTACTGCTTTTAGAAAATTTTAATTTTATAAAAAATTACTTTAAAATTAAATTTTGAAAATGAATAATACTAACAAACTACTAGAAATATACTAAAATATTACTAAATTAATCAAAATATTGTCTAACAATTTCTCGATTTCGAGATAATTCTTCTTTAAGCTCGTCGATAGAATTAAATTTAATTTCATTTCTAATATAATCTAAAAATTTGATTTCCACTTCTTCACCATATAAAGTTTCGTCAAAATCTAAAATATGAGTCTCAATAATTGCTTCATTTAACTCATCAATTGTTGGGTGCGTTCCAACATTAGTCATTGAAGGATAAAGCTTATTGCCAATTTTTGTTTTAGTTATATAAACACCAGTTTTAGGTATAACATAATTTGTATCAAGCTTTAAATTTATAGTTGGAAATCCAATTTTTCTGCCATTTCTTTTTCCTTTAACGACAATTCCTTTAATATAATATTCATATCCTAGGAATCTATTAGCGTTTTTAATTTCTCCTCTTGAAATATATTCTTTAATAATACTACTACTTATTTTTGTACCATCATAATCATTAACATAATTCAAAACTATCACATTATTAAAACTTTGTTTCAATACATCTACATTACCTTGAGCTTTATATCCAAAGCGAAAATCAGGACCACAAAAAATCTTATTAGGTTTAAATGTTATAAGAATTTTATCAATAAAATCAAAACAACTCATAGATTTAAAATTTTCATCACATTTAAAAACGTAAACGTCATCAACACCAAGTTCATTAAACTTTTTAATTTTATCATCAAACGATAATAAAACATGTTTATCATCATTTTTTAATGAACTATCAAAAGTAACAATCGCTAGTCTTCCTTTTGTAGAATATCTAGCAAAGCTAATCAATTGGTAATGTCCAATATGAACCCCATCAAAATTACCAAGTACTAAACTTGAACCAGGAGTTATATCTTTTAAATCTATAAAATCTTTTAAATAAACAACACTCATATCAAAAAACCTTTAATATTATAAATATTAAATCATGAAAAATAAAGACTTGAAATTAGCCATATATTTCAAATCATTTTATATACTTGTTTCTCACTTTTTATTATAATTTAAACCTATGAAAGCAATTAGAAAAATCTTAGCATTAATAAGAAAGGCCGATAAAGACTTTAACTTAATTCAACAAAACGACAAAATTGTTATAGGAATCAGTGGTGGAAAAGATAGCATGGCTTTGCTCTATGCTTTAAACTTATATAAAAGATTTTCAAAAAACAATTTTGAAATATACCCTTGTATGATTAATTTAGGATTTGATAATTTTAATCCTTCTATTATTGAAGACTATGTAAATAAACTTGGTTATAAATTAGAAATATTAAATGAGCCTCAAGTCTATGAAATTTTAAAAATTCAAAAAGAAAAACAAAAATTAACTCACTTACCATGTTCAATATGTTCTAGAATGAAAAAGGCAATTATTAATAAATATGCTAACACAATTAACGTAACAAAAGTTAGCTTTGCTCACCATAAAGACGATGCTATTGAAACTTTATTTTTAAACGAAATATATGGAGGTAGAATTGCAACTTTTTCTCCAAAAATGTTATTAGAAAATGAAAATATTAATTTTATTCGCCCTTTTATTTATGTAAGTGAACAAGATATTAAAAAAATGATTAGTGAAGAACATATTCCTACCTTAGGTATTGTTTGCCCTAATGATAAACATACTGAAAGAGAGAATATTAAAAACATATTATTAAATATTTATGAAAAATATCCTGAAGCCAAACAAAATTTTTTAAATATGTTAAAAAATAAAGAAAAGGAAGATATATTTTATCTTCATGAAGATCACCAAATTGAAAATACAAAATTAACTTATCATCAGGTAAAAGAAATAAATGACTTTATAATTTATAAAGAATTTAATAATGAACCTATTACTGAAATAGATAAAAAAAGTTTTAAATTTTTAATTTATTTAAATAATAAACTAATTGGTACTTCTTCAATTATTAAATTAAAAGAAAGAGAATATAAATTAAATTCAATAAATATTGATGAAAAATATAAACAAATCTTCTTAGATGATTTAAAAAAAGAATTATTTCAAAGATTTAATCCTTATACTTTTATTGACTAATAAAAAATAGTGGTCATTAATAAAGCCCACTATTTTAATAAAACTAATAACTTGATTAATTAATTATTATTCTTTTTCATCTCTTCAAGTTCAACTTTATCTTTATTTAATAAATTGTCTAACTTTTCCATCTTAAAGAATGAATCATCTAAAATAAAACTTATTTCAGGAGTTCTTCTAAGCTTAATACGACTTGCTAAAGCTTTACGAACAAAACCTTTAACTTTATTAAGTTTTTCAATATTCTTTGTTGGCTCTTTTAAAAAACTTACATAAACTTTAGCATATGAATGATCACTACTAACATCAATATCAGTAATTGTGAAAAAATCAAGATTAGGAATATTTAATTCATATTGCATTATTTCACGAATATTTTTAGAAATATTCGCTTTTATTTTTTCAACATTATTTGCCATTATTCTTTCTCTCTTAATTCATAATTCTCAATAATATCCCCTTCATGAACATCATTGAAATTCTCAACCTTAATTCCACATTCAAAACCACTAGCAACAGTTTTAGCATCATCTTTAAATCTTTTTAAAGTTTCGATCTTACCTTCATAAACAACGACGCCATCTCGAATAACTCTACATAAAGCATCACGATGCATTTCACCATCAATAACATAGCTTCCTGCAACTGTACCAACTTTACTGACTTTAAAAATATTTCTAACTTCAGCTTGACCTAAAACATGTTCAACTTCTTCTTTCTTAGTTAAACCATTAATCGCATCTTCGACTTCTTCTATAAGAGCATAAATAATTCTATGAAGTCTAATTTCAACTTTATCTTCTTCGGCTTTCTTTCTAACAACGGCTGTTGGGCGAACATTAAATCCATAAATTATCGCACCACTAGCTTTTGCTAATAAAATATCACTTTCAGTTATTCCACCACTTGCAGCTCTAATTACATTAATTTTAACTTGATCATTTCCTAATTTTTCTAAACTAGCCTTACAAGCTTCAGCACTACCTGTACTATCAGTTTTTAAAACAATATTAATTTGACTGAGTGTTCCTTCATGAATCTTATTGTATAAATCATCCAAACTTGTAACACCGTTATTTGCAGCTCTTTCTTCTTCAAGCTTTTTAAGTTGACGTTTACTAGCAATATCTTTTGCTTGCTTTTCAGTTGGGAAAGCCATAAAGCGATCACCAGCTAAAGGAACTTCACTTAAACCGATAACACTAACTGGGGTACTTGGAAGAGCTTCTTTTAATATTTGATTATGTTCATTAGTCATACGACGAACTTTACCAAAACTTGTACCACAAACAATATAGTCATTACTTGTTAAAGTGCCATTTTGTACTAATAAAGTAGCCTTTGGACCTTCTCCTTTATCTAAATTAGCTTCAAGAACAGTTCCAATTGCATAACGTTTTGGGTTTGCTTTTAGTTCAAGCATTTCAGCTTGAACTAAGATTGCTTCTAAAAGTTCATCAATACCTTGCTTTTTCTTAGCACTAATTTCACAAACAATATTTTCACCACCATATTTTTCAGCAATAATATCATATTTCATTAATTCATTAATAACTTTTTCAGGATCTGCTCCAGGCATATCCATTTTATTAATAGCAACAATAATAGGGACTTTAGCGGCTTTAGCATGATCAATTGCTTCGATAGTTTGTGGCATAACTCCATCATCAGCCGCAACGACTAATACAACAATATCAGTAACACTAGCTCCTCTCATACGCATTGCACTAAAAGCTTCATGCCCAGGAGTATCAATAAAAGTAATTTTTTTATTTTTACAAATTTTTTGATAAGCACCAATTTCTTGAGAAATGCCGCCAAATTCTTCACCGGCTAAATTAGAATTACGAATTGCATCGATTAAAGTAGTTTTACCATGATCGACATGTCCCATAATAGTAACAACAGGAGGTCTTTCAACTAAATCTTTAGCGTCATCTTCAATATTTATTTTTTCAAAATCTACTTCATCAACTATTTCTTCTTTTTTAAAATCAAAGCCATATTCTAAGCAAATTTCTCCAATGGCATCATCATCGAGATACTGATTGATATTAACCATTTTGCCTTGCATAAATAATTTTTTAATTATATCACTAGCATTAACTTCAAGTTTTTTTGCAAGTTCTCCAACTGTTATAGATTTAGTAAAAACAAAAACTCCACTATTTACCTTAGCATAATCTTTATTTGCTTTATTGTCATTTTGTTTGACATTACTTATACGTTCATCATTTTTCTTTTTCATATTTTACCTCCTCTAAACATCTAAAAACATATACATACGATCATAAATCTCATTAGGAACTTCAATTTCCAAACTTCGATTTAAAACCTTAGTTTTGCGGGCTTTTTCAATAGATTCAGGATCTTTATGAATATAAGCACCACGTCCATTTAACTTCCCAGTAATGTCTAAAACTACTTCATTACTAGGTGTTTTGACAACTCTAAAAAGTTCCATTTTAGGATAGGATTTATTATTGACTAAACATCTTCTTAATGGAACTTTTTTCATAGTTATCTCCTAATTAATCTTCGTAATAAGAATCGCTATCGTACTCACTATAATCTTCATCTAACTCGTCTTCATCATCGAGTTCAGCATCAATTTCAGCGAGTTCTTCTTCAGTATAAATGTCCATCTTTTTGACATCTTTTTTAATATAAGAATCTTCTTCAGAAGCTTTTTCTTCCTTATGTTCTTTTTTCTTCTTATTCTTATAATTTTCTTTAGTTTTCTCTTTAGCTTTTTCTTCTTCTAAAGATTTTTCTAAAGATTCAAGAGTTGTAGTTGTCTTAACTTCAGTTTTTTCAATAGGTTCCTCTTCTTTATGAGGCTTAATAATTTCTTCTTTGGCCTTTTCTTCTTGAATTGGTTCAATAATTACCTCTTTAGGTTCTTCAACAATTTCTTTATTAACTGGCTCAGTAGAAACTGTTTCAATCTCTTCATCTAATTCTGGTAAATCAATGTCTTCATCATCGCCTTTAATTTCAAAGTTATTTTTAGTTTCATAATCTTTCTTAACTTCAATTTCTTTATGTTTAAGAGATTCTTCTCTAAATTTACGTTTTTCTTCTTCACGAGCCTCGATTCTAAATTCTTCCATTGTAGTATATTCAATACCATCTCTTAAAGCTTCGGACTCATCTTTAACATCAATTTTATTTAAACCAGTAAGCTCGCGTGTTAAAGCGACGTTATATCCTTTAACACCAATAGCTAAACTACTTGTTCCTTCTTGAGTTACAACAATAGCTTCTTTATTTTCATAATCAATTTTAGCACCAATCATAACTCCAGGTTTAAGACATTCCTCTAAATAAAGTCCTAAGTTTGGTTGATAAGTTATAACATCAATTTTTTCCTTACTATCTTTTGCGTTACCAAGTTGAGAAACGATAGCTTGAATTCTACTACCATTAGGTCCAATACAAGCACCACTTGCATCAACATTAGGTTCATTGCTATAAACACTAACTTTACTTTTTACACCAGCTTTTCTTGCAATATCTTTAATTATGACGGTTTGATCATAAATTTCATGGACTTCATTTTCAAATAATTTCTTTAAGAATCCTTTACTTGAACGGGAAATTTTGATTAAATTTCCTTTCTTATCATCTTTTCCAATGCTTTCAATATAAACTTTAATTTGATCACCTGGCTTAAATGTTTCATTGCCAATTAAATCATTTTTAAATAAAGTAGCACTTGTTCTTCCTAAATTAACGATTACGCTATGTAAATCTGCTTTTTCAACTGTTCCAGTAACAATTTCACCAATACGGTTACTATAAGTTTCAAGTAAAGCATCTTTTTCAGCTTTAGAAATCTTTTGAAGGAAAGTTGTTTTAAATCTATTTACATCACTTGGTGAAAAATCTTGAATACTAATTGGTACTTCATAAAAATCACCTACTTTAAGATTCTTATCAATTTTTTGAGCTTCAGTTAAACCAATTTCGATAAAATCATCCTCAATATCATCGTCATTAACAACTTTGAATTGATGATATAAATCAATTTTTCCAAGTTTTAAGTCAATATCACATCTAACTAAAGCATCATCAAGTTTTAATGTTTTATTCGCTAATAATTTTTTATTATCTTTAACTTTTTTAGAGTTATAGAAAATACGATCTTCATCTTCTAACTTCTTTGTAAAAGCAATTTTAAAAGAATCACTAATTGCTTCAACAATTACATCGCTAGAAATTCCTTTAGCACTTCCTAATTGTTCAAGTGCACTTAAGAATAACTTTTCATCAAACTTTTTTTCTTTTCCTTTTCTTGGCATAACATTCTCCTAAAATTTAATTGCAAATCGACATTTATCGATGTTATTTTTACTAATATTAACTTCTTTATAACGAGTTTTAATTCGATATTTTAATGTAATTTCATCTTCAGTAACATTTATTAAGTCCCCTTCATAGCTATTTAAACCATCAATAGGATTAATAATATGAACATAAATATAACGATTGAGGTATTTATCAAGTTTAGTAATATCTAATGGTTTTTCAGCTCCTAAACTACTAACATCTAAATTATAAGAATCATCTGTAAAATCGTGATTATCAAGAAATTCACTAATCTTATTAGATATATCAACTATATCATTCATTGAAATGTCATCATCACGATCAACAACAATCTCTAAGATATTTTCTTTATGTTTTTTAATATAATTAAATGAACATAAATCATAACCATAGCTATTAATAAACTGTTTAACTTCTTCTTTTACTAGATTAATGTCTTCCATTAAATACCCCCTATAAAAAATAAAGATGCCTTACTGGCATCCCTTAGGATCAACTTTTTTCAAAGTCAATATTATAATATAGAAATTCAAAATATTTTTCAATACTTTTAGTACTCTCATAGTTTAGATTCATTGAATTAGCTAGGCTTAATGGCTAATTCAATGATTCAAATTTATGGTTAATATTTATAGAATCCTTCTTTAGTAGACATTCCAAGTTTACCTTCATCAATATATTTTTTAAGTAACTTAGCCATACCTTTAAAGTTATAAGGCGCTAAGAATGAAGGAACTTTTAAATACATACTAACAATATTATAAGCAGTTTTTAAGCCAACTTTATCAAGAATTCTAAATGGTCCAATTGGAGCACCTGTTCCTTGAGTCCAAGCAATATCGATACTTTCTGGATCACTAATTCCATTAACATATAAATCTAAGGCACTAAATAATAATGGAATTAGCATTGAATTAAGCAAATAACCAGCTTTTTCTTTTTTTACTGGAAGAGGTAACATTCTAATCTTCTTAGCAAAATCAACAATTAAATCGAAATATTGTGGATCAGTTTTAGCTTGAACCATAACTTCTGTTACATTGTGTAACCAAATACTATTTGCAAAGTGGAGTGATAAATATTTATTTGGTCTACCAGTATATTTAGCAAATTTTGAAGGTAATAAACTACTTGAATTAGTAACTATAACTGTTTTTTCAGGCATTAATGGAGCAGCTTTTTTATAAAAAGCAGTCTTCTCTTCAACATTTTCAGCCATTGATTCAATAACTAAATCAGCATCTTTTAATGCTTCTTCTAAAGATGTTGTTAATTTAATTGAAGAATAAGCTTTTTCAACTTTATTTAAGCATTCTTCTTTATTGAATGTTTCTAAATCAGCTATGCCTATTGCCCAAACACCTTTAGTTTTTCCTTCAGGAGTGGCCATTTTTTCTATAGTTTCTGTGTAAACTTTCTTTAAATTGTCTAATTTTGGTTGGCATCTAGTAATACTTCCTTCGCTTCTAAGCCAAATCGTAACATTAAAGCCACAATAAGCACTTTGGAAAGCGATTTGACTACCAAGAACACCCCCGCCAATAACAACTACATTTTTTATTTCCATATAAAAATCTCCTCACCCATAATTATTTTTTATATTAATACTTTTGTCAATGTTTAATAAAATATTCTGTGTCAATTTTTTAAGAAAACTTAAATTAAAGGGAATATAATAAATTTTGAGGAACGTAATATGAAAAAATTTAGTTTAATTACTGGTAGTGCTAGTGGTTTAGGAAAAGAAATTAGTAAATTATTAGCTAAAGAAAATCATAATCTAATTTTAGTTGATATTAATGAGAATTCATTAAAAGAAACTAAAAAAGAAATTACTGAAATAAATAAAGATATTGAAATAATTACCTTAACATATGACTTATCAAATAAAGATAATCTTAAGGAAATATATGAATATACTAAATCTAATGGATATTTTATTAATTATGTTATTAATGCCGCTGGATTTGGTGATAGAGAAGATTTTATTAAAATGAATATCGATAAACAAATGAAAATGACCGATGTTTGTTGCAATGCTTTACTTTATTTTTCACAAGTCTATCTTGAAGATATGCTTAAAAATAATGAAGGACATATATTAAATATATCTTCTATTGCTGGATTTATGCCTGGTCCATATATGTCTACTTATCACGCAGTTAAATCTTATGTTTTATTTTTAGGTGAAGCAATAAGTTATGAATTAAGAAATACAAATATTAAGGTGACAACTTTATGTCCTGGTCCTTTCTTATCAAATTTTGTTAAAGTGGCAGGCAATGATTATACATTTAAAAAGATTAAACCTTTAACTAGTGAAAAAGTTGCCTTGATTGGATTAAAAGCTTTAAAGAAAGGAAAAACTTTAAAGATTATTGGATTTAAAAATAAACTTATGATTTTTGCTATTAGACTTGCACCAAGGTCACTAGTAAGATCTATTAGTGCTCATAGTCTGAAGAAATTTTAAATTTATCTTGAATTAGAACGTGATTTGAGTATAATATTTGCGTACGTAGAAAGAAGGGCGCCTGCTTCTCACCAGATTAATCTTAATTAATTGGTCAACTGCTACTTAAATTAATTTTATTTAGAAGTTTAATGGGCGCACTACTTGCGTCCATTTTTATTTAATTTTAGGAGGAAAACAATTATAGCAAACAATCAAAATCCACAACAACAGGATAGAAATCGTAAAAATGACAAATTTAGTGGCGACATTGTAAATGAAAGAATTCATTTCAAAGAAATGCTCGTTATCGGACCTGATGGTGAATCACTTGGAAAAATGAGTCGATATGAAGCTTTTAAAAAGGCTGATGAATATGATTTAGACTTATTATGCGTAGCTCCAAATGCTAACCCACCAGTATGTAAAATCATCAATTATGGAAAATATCGTTTCGAAGCTCAAAAGAAAGCTAAAGAAGCTAAGAAAAATCAAAAAATAATTGAAATTAAGGAAGTTCAATTAACTCCACAAATTGGTGAACATGATATTCAAACTAAAGTCAAACAAGCTATACGTTTCCTCGAAGAAGGAAATAAAGTTAAAGTCGGCGTAAGATATAGAGGTCGTCAACTAGCTCATGTCGAAGTAGGTGAAGACGTTCTAAACAAATTTATCGACTGCGTAAAAGATTACTCAGTAATCGAAAAAGCTCCATCACTTGATGGAAAATGGCTTACTTGCACTCTTGCAAGTAAAACAAAAAAGTAGAAAGAGGAGGAATAGGTTATGCCAAAAATGAAATCAAAGAAAGCCTTAACAAAAAGAATTAAAGTTACAGGCAGTGGAAAGGTTGTAAGACATCACGCATATGTTTCACACTTAGCTCCACACAAAACAACAAAACAAAAAAGACATTTAAGAAAACAAACTTCTGTTAGCGCAAGCGATATGAAGAGAATTAAATATCTTATTCAAGGTTAAGCATAGGAGGATAAAGTTATGAGAGTAAAAGGTGGACCACAAACACACGCAAGAAGAAAGAAAATTTTAAAACAAGCTAAAGGATATTTTGGTAGTAAACATCTTCTTTTTAAGACTGCTCGTGAACAAGTAATGCGTTCTCATATGTATGCTTACATTGATAGACGTAATATTAAAAGAGACTTTAGAAAATTATGGATTAAGAGAATCAATGCAGCTTGCAGAATGAATGATATTTCTTATTCAAGATTTATCCATGGTTTAAAACTTGCTAAAATCGACATCAATAGAAAGATGTTAAGTGAAATCGCAATTCACGATGAAGCAGGTTTTAAAGATTTAGTTAAAATTGCTAAAGAAGCAAAATAATTAACTACTACCACTTTTATTGAATAATTAGGCTAACGAAAGTTAGTCTTTTTTATTTTTTAATTAATCTTGAAAGTTTTGAAATAAATTAAAATCCTTGCAATTTGCAAGGATTTTAATATTTTTAATGTGTTTAAATAGTTTATTCTACTGCTATCCAGCTTTGCGAAGCATCATCCCATTGAATAATAGTATCTTCGCAAATGAGCCTTCCATACTTGACCCGTAATAAACTTCGTAACGCCCAATTTGATCACTAATTTCTGAAACTCTTAAATATCTTCCGGTACTATCGATTATATATATAATTGTATCTGCCAAAAGTATAAATGTGATTTACATTATCGTAAATAAAGTTATCACATATTTCTACGAATTCAAATGAATCTCTTTTATTAACAATTGCGAATTCGACTTCAATATCATTGTCAATACCAATCATGGTACTATTATTTTCTTCTTCCATCATAAGCTATCTTTTATATATCGAAGAAAAATAATACTTATTTCCTTCGTCATCTTGAATATAATTGTTTACTCCTTGAAGTTCAGTATAATTTGATATTATTTTTACACTATTATAAGTCATTTTAGGAGTTTTATTATCATACGTTACAACAGATACACTTAAATTTTCTATTACCTCTGCATTTTCTATACCTGTAGTTGCATAATAATATTTAAATGAAGAATCAGAAACATAATAATATCCTTCATTATCTACATAATATCCTTTAAAAGCTCCGTTATTAGCAACTGCTTTTCGATAAGCTTTTATTGCATCTGTAGGAACTTCTCTTTCTGTATTTTCTACACCGTTATACCAAACTTATAAATAATTATAAATTAATATAAAAATTATGTTGGTTTCTTGTTTCTACCTTACTGGTTGATAAACGATTTACATCGAAATCTTTTATCAGAGCCGTTAAGTCCGCAAGCGTAAATTCGGCAGTAACTCTACCTACTTTTTTAATTAAATAATTATATAAATTTATTGCAGCATTAAAATCACGATCAATTGTAATGTTGCAGTTATCACAAATAAATTTTCTATCACTTAATTTTATTTGAGAATTATAATTACCGCAATTTGAACAAATTTTAGTACTAGCAAAAAATCTATCCGCGGAAAGAAAATATTTTCCAACCATATCACATTTTGAATGTATCTTTTCTTTAAGTTTATAAAAAGATACCTCACTAATAGCTCTTGCTAAATGATGATTTTTAAGCATTCCTTTAACATTTAAATCTTCCATGCAAATAAAATCAAAGTTTTTAACAATTACGGATGAAACCTTTTCAATAAAATCGGTTTTCATATTTAAAATACGTAAATGTTTTTTCGCTAGGCGAAAGGAAGCTTTTAAATAATTTTTAGACTTTTTAGTTTGATCCCCCTTGGTTCTTGGGTGAATCTTTCTATCAAGTTGTCGAGATAATTTAATAAGCTTTTTGCTTTCTCTTTTTATGCCTTCAGGCAAATGAATACTAAATGGAACTGAAAGAGTTAAAGCTGACTTAACTCCTAAATCAATTCCAAGAGCTTTTTCTTTAAAAATAGCAAGTTTAGCTTTCTTATTTAGTAACTCTTCTTCAGAAATTGCAAAAGTAAAAGAAACAAAATATATTGAATATATATGAGAAATTGTACAAGATAAAATTTTTCCATCATATTTAATTTTTTCAGTTAATTTTATAGGTTTATCAAGTAAAGGAATTTTTATATACTGCTTATTTGAATGAGGTTTTGTAACGATTTTAATTTGATCTCCGCCAATATAAAAACTTTCATTATTTGACTTCTTTTTAAAAGCAAGCTCAATTGGTTTACCTCCTTTTTTTAAAGTATCCTTAATAGCTTTATTTAGATGAATAAAAGGTTGTTGGGTAGCATATTTTGTAACGTCGTAAACAAAAGGAAATTTCTCTCTTTTTAAAGAATTAAATTGCTTTTTTAAATCATAACCATTTTTAAACATACCTTTCTTAATGTTTTCGTTATATTGCTCTACACCCCAATTATATGCAAAGCGTTTACAACCAAAACATTTATTAAGATATGTTTTTTGTATATTATTTGGTTCAATTTTTATTTTCTGTGAGATTTGTTTCAACTACTTTCTCCAAATCACTAATAAGTTTTTTATTCTTCTCACTGCGACTTCCATATAATCGAGCAGAAAAAACTGTAATGATTTCTAAAACATCCTTAGCAAGTTCTTCTTCAAAAGAAGGAGTTTCATCACCTTGATTTATAATAATGATTTCAACATTTTTTGCTTCGCATATTGAGAAAACTAATTCTGCACCGAAACGTAAAAGCCTATCCTTATGAGTTAAAATTAATCTTTGAACCTGATTATCTAAAATTAAATCAATAAGTTTTGTTAATCCCTTTTTATAGTAATTCATTCCAGAACCAATATCTTGAATTACTTCATACTTATAGCCATGTTTTGCACAATAGAGTTCCAATAATTGGACTTGTCGATTTAAATCTTCTTTTTGATCATGAGAAGAAACTCGAGCATAAGCAATTGTTTTTAAATCATCTTTAGTAAAAATAATATTTCTGTTTATATTTCGTAATGATTCAATTCTATATCGCCTTGCTTTCCCCTTTGTAAGCTCATCAGGCTTTAAAAGTCCTTTCTTATCCCAGTTACGAAGTGTTGTTGTTGTAACACCTAAAATTCTTGCTGCTTCACTAATATTAACTAACTTTCCCATATTATTATTATAGCACAATTGATATAAAAATTACATAAAATTTTATAATTTTTTATAATAAATATATATCAGTTAAAAACCCTAGAACTGTTAGAAAGGAAGATAAGATTAACAATTTTTTTATAAAAAATTCTCCTTTTAAGGTTTTGATTATTATATTTTGTATACACCAAAAAGTAAAATTTTATGCCTTGAAAAAAATTAATATAAAAAAATCAAGGACTGAATCCTTGATTTTAATTTTGCATTAAAATTTAAATTTAAATACTTCCAAATAACTCAATTACATAATTTAGCATCATTTTACTAAAAGTAAATTCGTTCGTTTGAAGTGCTAAATCATTAACAAAGAATGCTCCAATATTATTATCAACATTAGCTAATCCATAGAAAATCAATAAGTAAACAGTCGCAATAAATACCCCAGTTAGAAAACCTAAAACTCCTCCTAAAAGCTTATTTATTACATTTAAAATTTTACCTTTATTTAATAATCGGATAAAAATACCTTTTATTATTTTTAAAACAATAAATACTAGAATAAAAACTATCAACCCAGATATAACTAATAAGATTGCACTAGCTCCATTACTTCCAATTGCATTAGCCATATTATTATAAAATGATGTATCAATAAATAGACTTGAAATTGGACTAGCAACATAAAAAGCAATGACTAAGCTAATAATAAAGTTCAAAAAACCAAGGATTTTAGTCATTATTCCTTTAGCTAAACCTATAATTGTCGATATAACAATTATTAGAAGTATAATAATATCAGTAATTGAAAAAGCCATAATTTTAATTAATTAAAATATATTATTTTGCTTTACCTTGATTTTTAACAGCTTCCATCTTTGCTTTAATAGCGTCTTGATTTCCTAAATAATACTTATCTAAAACTTTAAAATCTTCACTTAATTCATAAACAAGTGGAACACCTGTAGGGATGTTTAAATTAATGATATCTTCATCGCTAATATTTTCAAGATATTTAACTAAAGCTCTTAAGCTATTACCATGAGCGGCAATAATTACGCTTTTACCAGCAACGATGTCTTTTTTAATAACTTCTTCCCAATAAGGAACAACTCTAGCTACTGTATCTTTTAAACATTCTGTTAAAGGTAAGTCCTTTTTATCAACAGTTGCATAAGCTCTTTGTAAAGCTGGATTTCTTGGATCAGTTTCACTAAGTGCTGGAGGTTGAACATCATAACTTCTTCTCCAAATTTTAACTTGTTCTTCACCATATTTTTCAGCAGTTTCAGCTTTATTTAAGCCTTGAAGAGCTCCATAATGTCTTTCATTTAATCTCCAAGTTTTGATTACTGGAATATATTCTTCATCCATAGCTTCAAGTACTCTATTTAGGGTATGAATTGCTCTTTTTAAATAAGATGTATAAGCAACATCAAAATGATATCCACCTTCTTTAAGTAACTTTCCACCATTAGTAGCTTCTTCTTTACCTAATTCACTTAATTCAACATCAGTCCATCCTGTAAATAAATTTAATTTATTCCATTCACTTTCACCATGTCTAATTAAGACTAACTTATAAGTTTTTGCCATATTAAATCTCCTTTTGATTACTCAATTATTTTATACTTGTTATTAAGTTTTTTCTATAAATATATTTATTGTTCAATAAATCTAAAAGTAGATAAAGACGTTGATGCATCATCAATAACAAAACTTACTACTAAAGGTGAGTGTGTAAAGTATAAATAATATGCATGAGGTTCTTCACTAATGAGAATTTCACCTTTAAGTATTTCGCCATTACTAATCGCAAATCCTTCGCTTTGTGAAGATATGTCAATTAAAGTATTTGTAAAATTAACATAATAGTAATTGCCTTCTAGTGAATCGTCTTTTATAACTAAGTCAGCTTCGCCATCGTAATCATTAGCTTCAAATCTTAAAGTCGATTCACTTGTAAATATATTTTTATCAAATGTCCTTACTTTATAAGTTGTATCACAACTCAACTTAATAAAATCATGATAATCTTTTTTATTTGGTGGTAAAGTAACTGTGAAGAAGATATATAAGAATAAAATTGCAGGAATTAATATAGCAATTATAATAATAGTGATTAATGAAAAAATAAAAAAATGTGTAGGTTTTACTGGGTTTTTAGGCAAAATAATATCATTAAATTCAAGATTTACATTTTTAAATTCATAATTTTTAAAATCCTCACTATGTTTAAATTCATCAATTATTCTTTTAATTTCACTATTTTTTAGATAAGTGATTTTATGAATTTTACTAATTTTAAAATTAAAATAACTACTTAAAACAATAATAAATTTCTCTTTTAAATTTTTAATATCATGTAAATTATTTAATAGATATGAATAAATAATTTGATCTATTTTAGTAAGATTGGTTTTAAAAGAAAATGCTCTATATATTTCACTAAAAATATCTAAAGTCAACTTTTTAGCATCATCTTCATCAATATCTAATAATAAAAGTATATTGAATACAAAATCTTTCTTTTCGTTAAATATTTTTTTATATTCTTCAGTGATATATTTATCTTTATTAAGAAAATATAACTTCAAATAATTATTATACATATTTTACCTCCTAACGTTGAATTCTTGTCCCACAAGAACAATACCATTTAATACTTCCATTTGAATCGGGATATTCAAAGTAGGCTCTATGTTGACTATGCTTTTGATTTACATAATGAAATTCCACCACATAAAAAACTTAAACTAAATAAACAAATTATTTTTTTGCTTTCATAAGATACCTCCATTATTTAAGCAACACATAAATTACATATTATTGTAAGCAATATGCACAAATTTCTTCTATCGGCTTCATTTTAAATTATTTAAAAATTACTGTAAAGATGCACACTAGACACATTAAATTTATTGCAATTTTTACTTATGGTCGTATCATTATTAAAAAAATAAAGAATTTTCTTGAATTTTATTACTTAAAGTAGTATTTTATTAAAGCATTGTAAATGCAGCAGTTAAATACTTCTTGTCCGACGAAGTGAACAAATGTAAGTAAGTAGTCTAAGCTACAAGATGAAAACCTAATCACTTCACCCGAAGAAAGGAATTTAATTCTTCATTTATTAATGTTATTAATAAAGGAGATTTTAGAACATGAGAAATTTAGACTCAAAATTCAAACGTTCAAGAAGACTTCAATTTTCATTAAGTGAAACTGGTAAAGAATTAGCTAATGATAATAAAAGAAAAGGTCTTCCAGGACAACACGGTGCTGATAAGAAAAAATTATCAGAATATGGCAAACAACTTCAAGAAAAGCAAAAATTAAGAGATATGTACGGAGTTAATGAAAAACAATTCCGTAGATTATTCATTCTTGCTACTAAATCTAAAGATGTTACAGGTACTGCTTTCTTTAGAATTCTTGAATCAAGACTTGATAATTTAGTATTTAGACTTGGCTTTGCTACAAGTAGAGCTCAAGCTAGACAACTAGTTAACCATGGACATATTTTAGTTAATGGTAAAAAGATTGATATTCCTAGTTATTTATGTAAGGTTAATGATGTTATTTCTGTTAAAGAAAAATCAAAAGACTTAGTTATTATTAAAGCTGCTATTGAAGCAACTCCTACTACTGTTGGTTATGTTTCAAGAGATACAGAAAATAAATCAGGTGTCTTTACACGTTTACCAGAAAGAAACGAATTAACTCAAGATATTAAAGAAGCTCAAATTATTGAATACTACAATAGAAGATTATAATTTAAACTTTAAATGTAGCACTAATAACTCTCCTCGTGAGAGTTATTTTTTATTCTCTTATAAGTCTAATTATTTCTTTTTTTAAACGAAATAAAGTTAGTAAATAAAGTAGTATTAAAATGATAATAGCAGGTAGAATAGTTATTAAAAGTAGTTTTCCTTACATCATTATCACCACATATTAAATTAACTTTTTATTTAAAAGCTTTCGTTAAATTATTAATTGATATTTTCATAAATAGTTAATTTAATAGGACAATGATCGCTACCATAAATTTCGTTTAAAATCTCACTATCTTTAATTTGACTTATAAATTCTTTGTTAACAATAAAATAATCTATTCTCCATCCAGCATTATTCTTTCGACTATTAAACATATAACTCCACCAACTATATTTAATAGTATTTGGATAAAAATATCTAAAAGTATCAATGAATCCACTTTCTAATAATTCACTAAATTTTGTTCTTTCTTCTATTGTAAACCCTGCAGATCTTAGATTATTTTTTGGATTTTTAATATCTATTTCTTTATGAGCAACATTTAAATCACCACATAAAATAACATTTTTCTTCATTTTAAGATTAGTCAAATATTCTTTTAATTTTTCTTCAAATATCATTCGATAATCTAATCTAAGTAATTCTTTTTTAGAATTTGGCGAATAAACATTTACTAAATAAAAATCATTAAATTCAAGTGTAATTATTCGACCTTCATCATTATATTCATCATTTATTCCATATATAACATTAAGAGGTTTTAATTTTGAAATAATTAAGGTCCCACTATAACCTTTTTTAATAGCGTTATTAAAATATATAAATGGATAATCTTTAAAAACGTTATAAATACTAGCATCTATTTGCATTTTTGTTTCTTGAAAACAATAAATATCACTTTTGTCATTATTTATAAAATTCATCAAATCTTTATTTAGAATTGATCTTAATCCATTAACATTAAAACTTACTATATTCATTGATTAATTCCTTTTAATATTTTATAAATGAAAACTCCACATAAAGGAATCATTAAAAATAAAAATGATGATAAACCTAGTGAGAAAATAAAGCCAACACTTGGTTCAATATTTGTATTCGGATTATTAAAATTACAAATCGTAATCACTAAATAAGTGCAAATTATAATAACCCATATAACAGCTAAAGATATAATAACCGCCTTTAAATAAATTAAATCACCTTCAAAGGTTTGACTACGTACTTTAATTGCAAAATTATAAATTCTTTTATTAAAGCTATAAGATAAACATATACAAGAAATAAATAAAAAAACAAGTCCAAAAGTTAAAATAAAGCATGTTAATAATTCAATTGAAAGTATTATTTTTGTATCACCTGAAACACTAAAAGCATTAGAAAAACTTGATATAACGATCGCTCTATAAGTCGAATTATTCGTACTAATTAAGCTTTCAAATATTGAGAAGGTCTCTCCTCCTGCTATTTTAAAAGAAGGCACAAAAATAGCTAAAAAGCAAAATACAAATAATAAGAAAAATAAAATTGAAGAAATAATAAATACTAATCTTAATAAATCAATTTTATCTTTGGATATTTCTTCACTACTTTTTAAATATTCTAAATTAACTGATTCATAATGCATTCTATCAACTATTTCTTCATCATAAACATCTACTAAATTTGAATCTAAATCATTAAGATTCTTATTTTCTTTTCCATAGATATGAGTAACAATCCATAGTGAAATAGTCGATACTAAGGTAATCATTAAACTAATTATTCCCCCAAGTAACCAGTTTTTCCCTCGACCTAATCCCACTAAAAGCATTATAAAACCTATTGTTAAACTAATAACAGTGATTAAAGAAAATAATCTTCTAAATAATGCTAAATGACTTAATTTTTTCTTTATTAAATTAATTTCTTCCATATTAACTAATCCTTATTGTCGCACTATCTTCATTTATATTTGTAATTTCTATATTATAAGAGCATGAACTTCCATCATTAAATTGAGAATTTGGAAAATAAGCTTCATAGCTAGAAAAGCTAAAACTATCACCTTCACAAAATAAAGTGTTATCAAAAGGAATTATCTCATCATTTAAAGTTCCATATTCATTACTTATTAAAGTTATTAACGAATAGCCTGTCGCTGAATAACTTTCGGTATTACTACTTCCAACTTGAATAAAACGATTAGAATTACTGTGTGGTAATTTATATTCATATAAATTTAAGTAATTATAATAATTATAATTAACTTCGATTAATCGAGCGTCAATATGATAAATAATAATCCCATAATCTTGATACATTAAATCAAGTCCATCGCCATAAGGAATTTGACTATCTAAAGAATTTAAAGAAGTCGGTGTATAAAATTCAATTAATAAATATTCTCCAAAAGGATTATCGTAATAAGATTCACTAGGAATTAATAAAAAATCACCTGTTTCAGTAAACGATCTTAAAGTATAAATTCCTTCATTTTTTATAATTTCCGGTTTAACCCAGCCTAAAGCATATTTTGAATAACTATCATGATCACCAATATTAAGATCCATCATCATTTTTCCACCACTAGGACTTACATTACCATCGTAACTATAATAATCATCTAATCCTAATAAATGTCCAGTTTCATGAATTAATGTATGAGTATCAACACCATTTGAATTTCTACCTTCATTTAAAAATATTTGTGAACAATTGGCAAATGAATTGATAACCGGTTTATTTTTATTACTTTCTAGATCTCGCCAAGCAGTATACGCCCAAAAATAATTTTGATTATAAACTTGGCGATATGTTCCAGCATTATAAATTAACCACACTCCATCAACATATCCATCTAAATCATTATCATAATCTTGATAATCTACTTTTTTATTATTTATAGTCAATTTGTCATATAACTCATCAAGAATAGTATTGGTCCCATTAATTGAACCATTTTTTTCTAAGTTTACAAATTCTAAACTAGAAATCGATGGAGAAAATGTATCAGCAATATCAAAATTAAAGTTTAAATTATGATAACTAGATTTATCATAATAACTTTTAACGCTTTCCCAATAAGTAGTTTCATTATTATTATTATTATTATTTGGATCACCATTAAATGCTAAATTTATATTTATTAATTCTTCGTTAGTAAAAGGTTCAACATCATTAAATTCTATTGGTACAACTAAAATATTTATTTCACCAATACTTGGAGTATAACTTTTATAAATTGTCGATTTATCAAGTCCTTTATAAGTTAAATTTTCATTTGAAACCTTTGAAAAATCGCAACTAGTTAAAGTTGCGATTAAAGTTAATATAAATATATATTTGGCTTTTCTTTTTATCATTTTCTATAAAATTATTCGACTTCTGCAAGGTAATAGTTCTTTTTACCACGTTTAACAACTAAATATTTATTGAATAAATAATTTTCATCTTTAAATATTTTTGTATTGTCAGTTTCTTTAATCCCATTAATTGAGATTGCTCCATTTTTAATAAATTCACGAGCTTCACGTTTACTAGAACATGCTTTAATTTCCATTAATATATCTTCTAGCATGAGACCTTTTTTAATTTTAACTTTCATTGAAGAAAATAATTCATTCAAAGCTTCACTATCTAATTCATTATATTTATTTGTAAATAAAGCTTCACTCATTTTAATTGCTCTATTTGCTTCTTGCTCACCATGAATTATTTTAGTTACTTCATATGCTAAACGTTTTTGACCAATTCTTTGACCTAAATTAGCTAAATGTTCTTTAGCAATTTCTTCAATTTCTTCTTTTGTTAAAAAAGTAAATACTTTTAAATATTTAATAGCATCTTCATCACTTTGATTAATGAAAAATTGATACATTTTATATGGACTAACAAGTGATTTATCTAAATAAATAGCACCATCTTCACTTTTTCCGAATTTTTTTCCATCGCTTCTTGTAATTAATTTACAAGTCATGCATTCACATTCACTATCACTACCATTAACACGACGAATATAATCAAGTCCAGCGGTTAAATTTCCCCATTGATCACCACCACCAACTTGAATTTTACAACCATATTCTTTATATAACTTATAAAAATCATATGATTGAAGCGTCATATAAGTAAATTCGGTTAAACTAATGCCACTCTCAAGTCGACTGGCAACAATATCTTTACTAAGCATATAATTAATTGGAAAAAATTTAGCAACATCTCTTAAATATTCAAGTAATGTTAATTTACCTAGCCATTGGTAATTATCTAAATAAATTCCTTTATTTGGATCACTAAAATCTAAAAACTTTGATAATTGACTTTTTAATCCTTCGACATTATTTTTAACACTTTCTTCAGTTAAAAAAGCTCTTTCTTTACTTTTTCCACTAGGATCTCCAATCATACCAGTTCCACCACCAACTAAAGCTATAATTCGATGGCCAGCTTTTTGAAGTCTCATTAATAAAGAAATCATAACAAAATTTCCAATATGCATACTTTTTGCGCTAGGATCAAACCCACAATAAATTGTTTGTGGAGTTTTTAATAATTCTTGTATTTTTTCTTTATTTGAAAAATTATCGATTAAGCCTCTATATTCTAAATCACTGATAATATCAAACATAATTTCCTCCATTAATCACGGTATTTAATATAAGTTAAGCGTCCTTTTTCATCTTCTTGAACAACATTTATAATTTGCTTTTTACTTATAATTTCTTTCTTCTTATCGCGATATTCAACTTCAATATCTTGTTCATCAATTTTTCTAACGAATTTTCCAATATGATGTAATCCATTGCTTACTTGAATAAAATCACCAACATTTAATCCATAACTTACAATACTCGCAGTTGGAATACCAAGAGCCTTATAGCCTTCCAAACTTCTTAATTCGATTAAGAATAAACCCATAATTGGGATGCCACCACTTCTTTCTACTAATCGTTTCATTGCAGCAGCGCTTCCTCCAGTAGCAATTAAATCGTCAAGAATAATAACTCTTTCACCTTTTTCAATACTTCCTAATGGAATTTCAATAGTTGCTTTCCCATATTCAAGATCATAAGATTCTTTAAGCCCTACTAAAGGTAATTTATTAGGCTTTCTTGCTATAACAATTCCTTTACTATTAAAGCTAGCTAAAGGTGCCCCAAATAAAAATCCACGACTTTCAGCACAAATAATTTTGTCCCATTTATCATAAGTTGGTAATTGTTTATTTAGATCCATAATTGCTTGATGGAAACTATCACCATTACTTAATAATGGGGTTATATCTCTAAATTTTATTCCTTTAATAGGAAAATCATTAATTGTACGAATATATTTATCGTAAATGTCCATAGTAAACTCCTTTAAAATCTTGTTGAATTTCTTTTAATGTAGATGCTTTCAAATTTGTATTCTTTATCGTAAAGACAATCATTAATTAAATCAATGAGCATAAAAACAGCTCTTTTTCCAACTTCTTGCATATCTATTTGCATGCTAGAAATTTGTGGTCGAATAATTGATGAATATTTTGTTCCAATAATACTTAATACTTCAATGTCTTCTGGTATTGATAATCCAGAATCACTTGCAGCATTTAATACTGCAGCAGCAATTGAGTCTCGATAGGCAATGACATACTCTTTTTTCTTACCATTTTTAAATCTTTCAAGAAAATCATGATATGTTCTATTATAACTATCATCACAGTTCATAATGTTATATTCTCGATCATTTTCTAAATGAGTTTTAATAAAAGCATTTTCAACTCTTGCTAATAATCGCCCAGCATTATGAACATGTAAGAAGGTCATAACTTTATCGCCTTTATTAAAATAATCTTTAATGATTTGGGTAATTAAATGTTCGTAACCGAAATGAATACTTCCTATACGACTAGCAACAACTTTATTATTTACACTAATTACAGGAACATTGTAATTACTACAAATTTCTAAATCATCCGCATTTAATTCATCATCAAAAACGATTACACCATCTACATGTGATGAGATAACTTTTTCAAGCATAGTTAGAGCATCTTCTCTACTATGGCTTGTTGTATATAAACTTACGGTAAAGCCTTTATTCTTACAGACTTCAATAATTCCATTAAGCATATTTGAAATGTAAACATAATTTGCACTTGGAATAATGACACCAATATTGGTAGTTTTATTAGTTGCTAAAGCTTGTGCTAATCCACTTGGCTTATATCCAAGCTTCTTTATTACACTCATAACTTTTCTTTTAGTTTCAGGCTTTACGCTATTAGCGTTATTAATAACTCTACTAACAGTTGCAAGAGAAACACCGCTTACTTTAGCTACTTCGTAAATTGTTACTCTTTCTTTTAAATTGTCCATACGTTTAAATATTAACATATTTAAAATTTATGTAAACTAAAAAGATTTTTTAAAAATTCAAAAAAATGCGACCAATTCGTCGATTTAAATTTAACAAATAAAATATTTGTTTTTAAAATGAAAATTTTTTCATTTTCTTTCAATTTGATTTAGAAAATGTTTATTAATTTTTTCATCGCTTATAAAAAATAAATTCAGTTACTTTGTATAAATTATAAAAAACTTTTACTTTTAGAAGTCATAAAAATATTCGTAGATTTCTAAAATATTAAAGATGTGTCTCACTTGAGTCTCACTTTGTGTCTCACTAAGTTCAAAAAAATTAAAAAAGTTCGAACCAGTCGAACTTTTATTTTTCAGTGGCGCGCCCGACAGGAGTCGAACCCGTAACCTCTTGGTTCGTAGCCAAGCACTCTATCCAGTTGAGCTACGGGCGCATCTAATAAAAAAGAATACTTAAGCGTATTCCTTAGTAGCATCATATGGTCGGGACGACTGGATTTGAACCAGCGGCCTTCAGTTCCCAAAACTGACGCGATACCAAGCTACGCTACGTCCCGATTTGGTGACCTATACGGGATTCGAACCCATGAATGCATGCGTGAAAGGCATGTGAGTTAAGCCACTTCTCCAATAGGCCA
>CALVXI010000008.1 GCA_944368975.1 uncultured Bacilli bacterium
AATTTCGATTTTTTATAGAGTAAGATATAGACATATGAAGAAAGAACGATATTTTGTTTATGAATTTACTCTTAATGAGAAATTAAATAACATTATATTTTTATATCAATAAAAAAATCGCTTTTAGAGGCGATTTTTTCTTTTTTCATAATAGTTTTATAAAAAGGAAGGATAAAAAATGAAAAAGACTGGTAAAGCTTTAATTGGTGTCTTAAGTGTTGCAGCTTTAGTTGGTACTGGTGTTGCTACTTGGGCTATTAATGGTGGTATTACTACTGAAACTACAGGACCTATTGATCCTATTATTGCTAAAGTTGGTACACGTGACATAGCAATCGATGTTACTGCAAGCGATACTGGGATTAGATTTGATGAACCAGATTTACAAGATTTAATGGTTAAATATAATGTAAAGGCTTCAGCTGGTGTAGAAGCTGCTGAAGGATTCAATCCTTACGGATACGATTTTTCAAAAGTTGCTCCTGAATATCGACCAAATTTAGTTGTTACAACGCAAGTTTTAAGAAATCAAGTTGAAGTTACAAAAGACGATGCATTCTTTAAATATGTTGAAGTCCCCTCAATAACAATTCCTTACACAACTTGGTTAGATGACACCTATGATGATCCTGAAGGTACTGGATATCCAGTCGAATTAGAATTTAAATGGAGTAGTGAAAAACCTTTATACGGTCAAAATCCACAAAATTATGCCGACGGTTTAGGTGACACTGCTGAACAAGAAAAATTCTTTAATGAGTTAACTACAGCCTTAAACGGAGTCCAATTTAAATTTACATTTACAGTTGGTGGAGCTCCAGAAACTCCAGTTGAAACTCCTGATACTGGTGAAATTACTATTCCTACAGTTGAAGGTTCAACTTTGACTATTGACGGAATGACTGAAACAACCGTTGAAGCAGGAACCCATAGAATTACTATTACTACTGAAGAAGGTAAAGAAGTTACTGATAAGAAATTAACTGTTATTGAAAATGGAACTACAAGAAATGATTTTACTTTAACAGAAGAAACATTAACTGGAGCAAGTGGTCATACTTATTATATTGATTATGAATTTAAAGCAGATACAACTTATTCATTTGAATATACTCTTAAAGATGATACATTATATACAGTAACATATACTCAACCAGAAAATGGAATTATCACTTTAAAAAATGGTGATGCTGATGTAGCTGATGGCGCTCAAGTTGAAGAAAACACCAACTTAACATTAACTGTTGCAGCTAATGAAGGTTATCATATTACAAGTGTTTTAGTTAATGACAAAGAAGCAGGAAGTGATTATACTACAACATTTACTAAAGAAATTCCTGTTACAGCTAATTTAACTATTAGTGCAACTATGGAAGCCGATCCTATTGAAACAAAATCACTCAAAGATTTAGTTGCTGAAAAGAACACTACCGAAGAAATTACAGTTTTAGGCAAAGTAGTTTCTGTTAATTATAGTGGAATTGTAATTTATGATGGGGAAGTCTTTGTCCCAGTTTATCTTGGAAGTGGCAAGGCAGCTGATTATAAAATTGATGAATATTATAATATTACAGGTAAATTAAATAATAGATATGATTGGATGCAATTTAATAATGGCTCTGGAGATATTACGATTGAAAAGGTTAATGAACCACAAAAAGTTATCGAAACACCAGAAGCTATTACTTTGACAGAAGAGATAGCTGCAAACTTTTATGGAAAACCTGTTCAAATAGAAGCTAAGTTAGTTACCTTTAGTGCTAAAGCCGTTTTTGATGGAAATTATGTTAACTTCTATGTCGAAGAAGGTGGAACAAAATTGTCGTTTGTTTCATTACCTAATGCAATTAGAGATACTTTTGTTGAAGGCACTACATATAAAATTAATGCTATCTTAAATAACAATAACACAAACGGTGAATATCTTTCTTTAGATTATATTTCACATGAAGCAGTATATGAACCAGTTGAAAGTGTATCAATTACAAATACTGAAACTGAATTAGAAGTTGGCAAAACTTTAAAATTAACATCAAAAGTTTTACCAGAAACCGCTAATCAAGAAGTTACTTATAGTATTACTAGCGGTGAAGAATTTGCAAAATTAGAAGGTGATACTTTAACTGCCTTAGCAAAAGGAGAAGTTGAAGTTTTGGTAAAAACAACAAATGAAATGATAACAAACACATATAATTTGAGTATTATTTCTGCCACTAGTGAAGAGGAAGCAATATATACTTATGATTATGGAGAGAATGTTGAATTTGCTTCAAGTAATCATAATGAAAGTGGAGAAAGCATCATATTGGATGCAATAAATTATACAATTGAAGGAGAAGTAACTGACGGAATAATAGAATCTATTGAAATTGGAACAGGTGAAAACGGTGCTGTTTATGCAAACAAAGCGCATAATAATCTAGGAATTAAATTAGGCTCTGGTAGTAAAGTTGGCCACCTTACTTTAAATTTAAATACAATGGTTACTTCTATGGATATTAAGGTAGTAGGATGGAAAGGAAAAAAATCGGAAATAATTGTTAATGATCAACTAGCTGTTATAAGTACATGCGATGGTATAACTAGAAATTCTTTTACATTCGAATTTGAAGAGCCAACAAATAAAATCGTTATTTGTAATAGTGGTAAAGATAAAGCATTCGGAATCACTTATATGGCATTTTTTAATTGATCATGAAAAAACTCTTATTAGCCTTATTAGTTATTAGTGGTTTAGTAGGAGTAGGAGCATCTGCTTGGTACGTTAGTGCCAAGCAGGTTACTCATATAACTGAGCCAGTTGAACCAATTATTGGTGATTTTGGAAATACTACAAATACTACTAATGAAACATTAGAAATTTAACTAATGTTTCATTAAAATATTATTTATGAATCAAGAAGCATTAAAAATATTATTATCTTTTATATTAATAACAATTATTTTCATAATAATTGTTTTAATCATCCTTGAAAACTATTCTAGTTTTAAAGAGAAGATTAAAACAAATAAATTAGATAAAAGATATAAAAAAGAATTACAAGTTCGTAAAAAAGATATTCTTGATACACGTTATAGAAGTTATAAGTTTGTTAATAATAATATTAATGTAACTTTAGATGCTTCTAATCATAATAATCCTTATGATTCTAAATATACTACTATAAATGAATATTTTTATCCAAGTTTGGATAAAAATAATAAGAATAGTAAAGCTAGAAAAATTACTAAAATTATATTTAGTGTTATCTTTTATATTATTGTTATATGTTTACTTGCTTTAGGGATTTATACTAAAGCTAATAATGATTTATTAACTTTTGGTAATAAAACATATATTACAATTACGACTGGTAGTATGAGTGAAATTAATGAGTATAATGATTATTTAGTTAGTAATAACTTAACTAATCAAATACCAGCTAAAACTCTTATTGGCTTAGATAAAGTTACTGATCCAAGTAGCTTAGAAGTATATGATATTGCTGTTTATAAAGATCAAGAAAGTAATAAACTTATAGTTCATAGAATTATTAGTGAATCTTATATTGATGGCGAAAGATATTTTACTTTTAGGGGTGATGCTAATCCTGTTAGTGATTACTATTTAGTAAGTGAAGAAGATGTTTTATATACTTTTGATGGCTTTATGAATAAACCTTTAGGTTATTTCTTTACTTATATGACTAGTTATCAAAGTATCATTTCAATTATATATATTGTTTTAGCTTTAAATATCTTAGAAAGCTATGATAAAAAGAAAGATAAGCTTTATTATGATAATCTAGAAAATGTTATTTCTAGATTAAATCAAGAAGAAATAAATAAATTAGGAAATATAAAATATATCGAAATATAATTTCGATATATTAGTTAATTAGAAATTTAAAGTTACTACTAGTGTGGTAACTTTTTTCTTAAGTTTAAACATAAAAATTTTTCTACTATATCGAAATAAGATTTAAAAATGAAAAGTTATTACAGTATATCGAAAAAACTTTTCATTACTCTAATTATAATTTATAATATATTTGAGGTAAGAATATGATTATTAGAGAGAACTACTTAAGGAAAATTAGACCATTTTATGATTTAGACATTATTAAAATTTTAGTTGGCATTAGAAGATGCGGAAAGTCAGTTATTCTTAAACAAATTATTGAAGAATTAAAAAAGACAAAAAGTATCGATGATGCGCACATTATTTCAATTAACTTTGAATCAATTGAATATAGAAATCTATTAAATTATGAAGACTTATACTATTATATTAAAAGTAAGATTAATGACTCTAAAATATACTATATTTTCTTTGATGAAATACAAGTAGTTGAGAATTTTGAATTAGGAATTAATTCCTTAAGAGCTAATTTTTCTAATGTAAGTATTTTTCTTACAGGTTCTAATAGTAAACTATTATCGGATGAATTAAGTAGTGTTCTTTCAGGAAGATATGTTGCTTTTAAAATATATCCTTTAAGTTATAAAGAATATATTGAGTTAACAAAAAAAGAAGCAAGAGACATGACTTCATTTAATGATTTTGCTACTTGGGGAGGTTTACCTTATAGATGTAATTTAACTGATGAAGAAAGTTTAAGAAATTATCTTCATTCAGTTTGCGATTCAATTGTACTTCGAGATGTCATAATGAATTTAAATCTTAGGGATGCAACTTTATTTTCTTTACTTTTAAACTATATTTTAGAAAATAATGGAAGAGAATTTTCAATAGATAATGTTATTAATTATTTAAAAAATGAAAATCATAATGTTTCTAATGAAACAATATATAGCTATATTAATGCGATGTGTAAAGCTTTAATTATTAGCAAAGTTTATCGCTATGATGTTAATGGAAAGATGGTTTTAAAAACATTAAATAAGTATTATGCAACTGATTTAGGAATAGCTAATATTCAAACAACGAAAACAAAATTTAGAACTTATATTGCATTAGAAAATATTGTTTATAACGATTTACTTATTAAAGGCTATGAAGTTTATGTTGGTAAAAGTAAAAAAGGTGAAATAGACTTTGTTAGTAAGAAAAATGGTGTGATTAAATATATTCAAGTTGCTTATTTAATTGGAGAAAATGAAGAAACCTTTAATAGAGAATTTAATGCTTTTAATTATATCGAGGATAATTATCCTCGATATGTAATAAGTTTAGATCTTATTGACTTATCTTATAATGGTATAAAACATCTTAATTTATTTGATTTTCTTTTAAATGATGATTTTTAATCTTAATTTAGTTCTTTAAATTTAAAGAAAAAACTAGGCATTATGATAGCTTAAATTTAATACTATGTTTCCTAATCTAGTAGTGAAATAATTAGTTTAAATTTTCTTGATATTATA
The DNA here is from genome assembly GCA_944368975.1 of uncultured Bacilli bacterium. Lineage (GTDB taxonomy): Bacteria > Bacillota_I > Bacilli_A > RFN20 > CAG-826 > Onthovivens. Next base: position 5,368 of record CALVXI010000008.1, read on the forward strand.
GTTAAAAATATAAAGACATTTTAATTAATGACTTTATATTTATTACTTGTAATTTACGTAAAATAAAAACTAGAGCTAATCAAGTCTATAAAGTAAAAGTAAATCAAAAACTTAATAACAAATTCTTCGATGCAATCGTCGATTTTAAAGAAAGAGAAGAATTTTAAGATAAATATATTTTAAATAATCATTTTAAATAATTTACTCAATAATTTTCTTTATATAGAGTATAATTAAGAGCATGAAGAAAATATTTAAAAAGTTTAATCTTTTATTTATAAGTTTAAGCTCATTAATTATATTAACAAGTTGTGGATGTTCGACTATTTTAGATTTTTATTCTAATGTCGATGTTAATATAATTAACCCTAATAATGGTAATATAAGTATTCTTACAGATGGAGATCCTGATAATCTTCGTGGGGGAGATAATTTATATATTAGAACTATACCAAATGATGGCTATAAATTAACTTCATTAATTGTTAATGGAGTTGATGTTAATGATGATCCATATATTAAAATCAATAAAAGTAAATATGAAATAAGTGCTACTTTTGAACCATTTAATGAAGTAAATAACACTAATAACTTTGTTATTAGTGATAATTCAACGACTTATTTAGATATTTATAATTCTCAAGGGTATGGTATAACTCCTAGTATTGGAGATATAAATATATTAGTAGTACCAGTTGAATTTAATGATTATGAGCCTTTTAGTGCTTATCAATTAGAAGCAATTAATAAAGCTTTTAATGGTGAAAATAGTGATTATTCTAATTCATATTGGGAAAGTGTTAAAAGTTATTATTTAAAAAGTAGTTATAATAAACTTAATTTTAATTTTGATGTAACCGATGTTATATCTAGTCCAATAAGTGGAGATGAATTTACTTTTAAAGAAAATTTAAGTGATGGCGAAGGAAGTTTAGAATTACTTGATTATATTTATCAAAACTTGACGATTAACAATCGTCAAGTAGATTATAGTAATTATGATAATAATAATGATGGTTATATCGATGGAGTGTGGCTTATATATAACGCTAATAACTATAATGAAGTTTATAATAATCAAGAATTTTGGGCTTATACATATGTAGCAGAAAATACTCCAAATATAACTAATCCAACATTTTGTCGTTATGCTAATGCTAGTCAAATTTTTCTTTATGCTGATAATAATTTTGGTTTAGATGCTCATACTTTAATTCATGAAACAGGGCATATGCTTGGACTTGATGATTATTATACGTATGATGAGTTAGAAACTCCAATTAGTGCTACTGGTGGATTAGATATGATGGACTTAAATATTGGTGATCATAATAGTTTTTCTAAATTTTCTTTAGGATGGATTAATCCTTTAGTAATTAATGGAGAAACTAGTATTACTTTAAAACCATTTAATGAAACTGGAGAAGCTTTAATTTTAAAAGGAAGTAATACTAGTTTAAATAGTCCTTTTAATGAATATTTTATAGTTGAATATTATACACCTAATAATTTATTTACTTTAGACAGTAGCAGTCACTATCGAGGTAATTATCCTCGTTATTATGATTATAATGGACTAAGAATTTATCATATTGATAGTCGATTAATTAATCCTAAAGGAGAATATTATTCTAGTGATTATTTTAATTTAGATAGACCAATTGAAACTAATGAAGAATTTATGACTTTAGGTCGTATTGTAAGTAGTAGTAATACTTATTCAAGAAGTAATAATAAAGAATTTTTAATTGAACAAATTACTCCTTTTGATATTAAAACTTATCAAAATAGTTATTTAGGTTATTTAAATAGTTATCGAGGTGAAGTTGAGGTAATTCCAGGATTATTTACTAGTGGTGATGTTTTTAATTATAAAGCTCAACCTACATTCTTTAATAATTCGAATAAATTACATAATAAAGATAGCTTTAATTTCTCTTTAAGAGTTGAAAGTATTAGTGAAACGGGAGCTAATTTAACAATAAAAATACTTTAGTGAGGTTAGTAATATGTATGAACATGTAAAAAAGATTGATAAAGAATTATACGCTTCTTTAGAAAAAGAAGTTAATCGTCAAGAACATAATATTGAACTTATTGCTAGTGAGAATTTTGCTAGTTTAGGAGTTATGGAGATGCAAGGAAGTATTTTAACTAATAAATATGCTGAAGGCTATCCTAATAAAAGATATTATGGTGGTTGTAAATATATTGATGAAATTGAAACTTTAGCAATTGAAAGAATTAAGAAGTTATTTAATGCAAAATATGCTAATGTTCAACCTCATAGTGGAAGTAGCGCTAATATGGCAGCTATTAGAAGCTTAATTAATAAAGGTGATAAAATTTTAGGAATGAGTTTAGATAGTGGAGGACATTTAACTCATGGCTATCGTTTATCTTTTAGTGGACAAGATTATGAAAGTTATTCTTATGGAGTAAATATTGAAACAGGATTAATTGATTATGAGGAAGTTAGTAGAATCGCTAAAGAAATTAAGCCTAAGTTAATTATTTGTGGAGCTAGTGCTTATCCTCGAGCAATTTCTTTTAAGAAATTTAAAGAAATTGCTGATAGTGTTAATGCTTATTTAATGGCTGATATAGCTCATATTGCTGGACTTGTAGTCACAAATAATCATGAAAATCCATTACCTTATTGCGATATAGTTACTTCAACGACTCATAAAACATTAAGAGGACCTCGAGGAGGAATCATTTTAACTAATAACGAAGAAATATATAAGAAAGTAAACCGTAATGTTTTTCCTGGTATTCAAGGAGGCCCATTAATGCATGTTATTGGTGCTAAAGCAATAATGGCTTATGAAGATAGTTTACCAAGTTATAAAACTTATATTGATCAAGTTATTAAAAACGCAAAAGCAATGGCAAATGAATTTATTAAACTTGGTTATAAAGTTGTTAGTAATGGTACTGATAATCATTTACTTTTAGTAGATGTTTATAATACTTTAGGAATAAGTGGTAAAGAAGTAGAAAACTTATTAGAATCTATTAATATCACCTTAAATAAAAATACAATTCCAGGAGAAAAACTTCCTCCAATGGAAGCTAGTGGAGTAAGAATTGGTACCCCAGCAATGACTACAAGAGGTTTTAAAGAAGAAGAATTTATCAAAGTAGTTCATTATATTGATAAAGCTATAAAAAATAGAAATAACGAAAGTTTACTTAATGAAATTAAAGAAGAAGTACTTATTTTAACTAGTAGATTTCCTTTATTTAAAAACTAATTATTTACGGTGACCACCGATTTGATTGTGTCTTTCTTTTGCAGTTGAGTTTTTAAGTAAACTACTTGCTCTAAGAACACTATCTTTACCATACATTTCTTTAACTTCATCAAGAGCTTCATATAAAGCCTTATTTTCATCATCTTTTTCTGTGTCTTTAAATAAACTTAATTGATGAGAAGATTTATTAGTAAGTTTTGTAAAAGATATTCCAACTTGACGAATTAAAGCATCATTAGGTGTATATTTATCATAAATATATTTAAGTCCTTCATATAATTCATCATTATTACTTGTTGGTTCCATCATATCAACTTGATGAGTATAACCACCTTTATAAGCTAAACTATAACGAATTGATAAATATACTTTCTTAGCTTCAAGATTAAATTTACGCATTCTAAAAGCTAAATCATCGACCATTTCTCTAATAATTAGATATACTTCATTCTTTTTATAATCTCTCATTAAGACTTGACCAAGTGATAAATTACGGTTAACTGGTGTATATTTTTCTCTTATATCAGTATTATCTATTCCATTAGCATGTTCATAAAGTTGAACACCGATTACCCCTAATTTATCAGCAATTAAATTTTTATCAGCATGCGCTAAATCATATACTGAATAAATACCAAGTTCATTAAGTCTTTTTTCATATCCGACATTTATTCCCCGCATTTTACTTAATGGTTTAAGTTTCCATAAATAATCTTTAAAGTTATCTTTAGTCCATTTAGCGATATAATCTTTAGCATTTTTAGCTGAAGTATCATCACATTGCTTTGCTAAATACATATTAGGACCTATTCCACAAGTCATCGTTAAACCATATGTATCAAAAATTTTCTTTTGAATTTCTTTACATAAACTTACTGAATCCTTTTTATATAGCCTTAAATATGGAGTAAGATAAACAAATAATTCATCAATAGAATAGATGTGAAGATCATCAATTCCAAAATAATCTAAGAATATTCCTACAATATCCGCACTACGTTTAACATATTTTTCCATTTGAGGAGTTGCATAAATCATTCCTTCAATCTCGGGAAGTTCTCTACGTCTACATCTAGAAGGGACACCTAAATTTTTTAAATATGGAGTGACACTTAAAACTATTGTTGATTCTTTACGAGTTATATCACTAACCACTAAAGGAGTAGTAAAAGGATCAAGTCCTCTTTCAACGCATTCAAAAGAAGCATAATATGCTTTTAAATCAAATACAGCGAATTCTTTCTCCATAAAAAAATTATAATTGAAATAAAATATTTTTTTAACTGCTTTATTAAATAAAATAAAATAGCGATTATATCTTTAAATATTTAAAAAAATATGCAATTATTAAGTATTTTTTAAAAATTTGGGTTTAAATACATTATTTATTTTGTTATAATTGACATTGTAAAAAAGGAATTTTTGTAAGTGAATTTATTTGATATTCTTCCTGAAAAATATTTCTCGTTATTTTCTAGTAAAAATAAAGCTGTTTATGCAACTAGTTTGCTTACTCTTTATGATTTACTTTCTAATGATTTAATAGCAATTTCAAAAAATGATTTCATTAAGGCTTTAAAAGAGAAAGCAAATGTTAGTTTAGATCGCTTTGATATTTTAGCTGATGAAGATGATTATGAAATTGATGATAATACAATCATTGATACTTTAAGTAGTAAAGCTAGTTTTATAGTTCGTCGACTTGAAGAAACTGGTTGGATTGCAATAAATATGGATAAAACATCTTTAGAAGAAACTATCATCCTACCTCCATATACAATTGTTATATTAAAAGCTTTTAAAGATGTTATTAGTGATGAAGAATCACCTTATTCAAGTTTAGTTCACTCTACCTATAGTGAACTAAAGCTTGAAGATGAACAACAAGATGATCTTCTTTATGTCACATTAGTTAGATGTTATGAAAATACTAAGAAATTAAAAGTTGAATTATTTACTTTAAGTAACTCAATTAAATTATTTAAAGCCAAGTTAACAAAAATGTATCAAACAAATGATGTATTAAAAGATTATTTTGATGTTTATAAAACAAAAGTTTTAGATCGTTATTATCATCCTTTAAAAACTTTTGATAGTGTCGCTAAATTTAAGCGTCCAATCATCAATATTTTAGAAAAGTGGTTAGTTAATCGTGATATTCGTGATAAATTAGTTCATCAAGCAAGTTTAGTTAATACTCAAACTCCACTTCATGAAATTCAAAATGATGTAATTACAAAGATTAATTATATTAGTGATACTTATAGCGAACTTAATAATTTAATTGAAACTATCGATAATGAAAATAGTGAATATACTAAATCTAGTACTAATAAGATTTTATATTTAAATAATACTGATAAAACAATTAAAGGCCATTTAGAAAATATTCTTAAATGCTACGCAAAAAGTGTTAATAATCCTAAAGCATTAAGAACAATTTTAACTAAGATGCAAGATAGTATTTATTTATATGAACAAGGTTATATTTCTAGTGACTCTTTAACCTTACCAATTTTAAGAAAATATAAAGAAGATTCTTCACCATTACCTTTATATGAATTTAATTTTGCTAATGAAGAAATAATGCGTGATTTCTTAGAGTCAACAAAAGACTTATATACAGATGAAAAAATATATGGATTCATGGAAAGATGCTTTGGAAATAATGATATTTTATATTCTAAAGATATTGATTTAAGTACTTTTGATGCCTTTATTTGTTTAATTTTTGCTACTATTAAAAAAGATAATAAAGATTGTTTCTATGATTGGGAACTTGATAAAACTAATAAACAAATTCCAAATGGAAAATATATAATTCCTAATTTAATTTTTGTAAGAAAGGAGAAGAAGAATGTTTAGTGAAGACTTTAATAAACTCCAAGCTAGTGAACAACTTACTTTTGCTAGTGTAACTAATAAATTACTTCTTAAAGGATTTATAGTCCGTGATATTTATGATAACCGTGAAAAAATCTTTCGTATTAATCCTGATTATCGTTTTATGGAAAGATTTTTTGAGATTTTTGAATCTTATTTAAAATTTAGCGGATGGCATATTGAAAAAGATAATATTTTAGGAGTTATATCACTTAGTAACGATTATACCGAGAATAGAATTAAATTTGACCGTGAAACTAGTTTAATTTTATTTTCATTAAGATTAATTTATGATACACGTCGAGAAGAAAGTGAAACTGACTTTGATGTTTATATGACTACTCCAAATCTTATAATTGAGATGACTGAAAGAAATATAACTATTCCTAATAAAAAGTTAACTGGAAGAGGCGTAGCAAGATGCTTAAGAATCTTAGCTAATCATAATATTATTAGTAAAATTAGTGGAACTTATGATAATGGAGATGTTACTTTCTACATTTTACCAAGTATCGTCTATGCTTTAGATAATGATAAAATCGTAGCAATGAGTAACGCTTTAAATGAATTAAATAAAGAATTAGAGGGGGATACCCAAGATGATTTCATTAACTAAAGCAAAAATTATTAACTGGCATTATTTTTGGAACCAAACAGTTGATTTTAAACAAATTTCCTTTTTAACTGGTAAAAATGGTAGTGGTAAATCAACTTTAATTGATGCTATCGAACTTGTTTTATTAGGAGATACTACTGGTAGATATTTTAATAAAGCTGCCATGGAAAAAAGTGCTCGTACTTTAAAAGGTTATCTTCGAGGAGAAATTGGAGATGATAGTTCAAGTGAATATCGTTATTTAAGAAATGGAAAATTTACAAGTTATATTGCTTTAGAATTTCATGACGATGTTAATACTAAAGATTTTGTTATGGGTATTGTTTTTGATACTGAAAGTGATGGAAGTGAAGAACATCATTTCTTTAGTTTAGATGATAAAATACCAGAAAATGAATTTGTCTTAAATAATTATCCAATGGAATTTAAGACTTTAAGTAATTTCTTTAGTGAAAATTATCCTCATAAATATCACTTTTTTGATTCAAATGCTGCTTATAGAGACTTTTTAAAGAAAAAGTTTGGTGGTATTAAAGATAAATATTTTACATTACTTAAAAAAGCAAGTTCATTTAGTCCAATTACTGATATTACAACATTTATTACGGAATATGTTTGTGATCCACAAGCTGATATTACTTTAGATTCTTTAAAGAGCAATATTAAAAATTATAAAGCTTTACAAAAAGAAGCGGAAGTTTATCAAAGAAGAGTTGATCGCCTTGAAGAAATTAAAAAGACTTTTGAAGCTTTTAATTCTCAAAGAAATGCTTTACTTATTAATCAATATATCGTTGAAAGATCAGAACTTGAAATTTCTAAAGAAAAATTAGAAACTTTTAAAAATCAAATTCAAAAAGATAAAGAAAGAATTAAACAAATTGAAGAAGAAATTATTGAAAATAATCTTTCTTTAGAAGAACTTGATGCTCGTAAAGTTAAATTAATTAGTGATAGAGCTAATAATGATACTTTAAGATTAACTAATGAATTAAAAGAAGATCGTAATGACACTATTAAAAAGATTAATGCAATTAATGAAGATAATCGTGTTGTTAGAGATAATTTATTTAATTACACTTTAAATTATCTTAAAGCTAGTGAAAATTTAATTCAAAAATTAGAGAATTTTAATAAATCTTATTTAGATGAAGATCGTGCTAAAGAACTTGATGACTTAATTCATTTAGCTAAAGATATTAAAGATAAATCTATTAATATCAAAGAAAATTATTTAAATGATTTAATGAACTTAGATAAAGAAGTACTTGATAACTATCGTGATAGTTTAAGTGAATTTAAAGCTCATGTTGGAAGTTTAGCTACAACTTTAGCTAAAAATATTACTTCTTTAGACCGTAAAATTGAAAATTTACGTCATGATGAATTAGAACTTAAAAGTGGTAAAGGTAAAAAGCCTTATGATCCACAACTTTTAATCGTTAAAGAACGATTAAAAGAAGAACTTAAAAGAAAGTTTAATAAAGATATCGATGTTGAAATTTATGCCGATTTAGTCGATATAAATGACTTAAGTTGGTCAAATGCTATCGAAGCATTCTTATATAATCAAAAATTTAATTTATTTGTTGCACCAAAATATTATTTAGATGCTTATAAATTTTTAAAAGAAATTTTAAGTGAATTAAATTATTATCGTACAAGTTTAGTTGACCAAGAAAAACTTATTGAAAGAAATTTTAATTGTGAGCCTAATTCCTTAGCTGAAGAAATTTTAACAAGCCATGAAGGAGCTAGAGCTTATTCTAATTTCTTAATTGGAAGACTTCATAAATCAAGTAGTATTGAAGAATGTCGAAATAGTGGTAATGGTATAACAAAAGACGTTGATTTATATCGTAATTTTAGTTTAACTAGATTAAATCCTCGTTTATATCAATTTAGTTTCATTGGTCGAACAATTGATGAACGTTTTATTAAAGAAAAATCATTAGCGATTACTAACTTAATCGCTAATAAAGGTAATTATAAAGCTTTATATGATGTTATTACTGATGCTAACGCTTTAGAAGTTATTAATACTAATGAAATTAGTAATATTTTAGCTGTCATTAGTAAATCTAGTGAACTTAAAGGACTTCAAAATCATTTAGATTACCTTAACGAACAATTAAGTGAACATGATACAACATTAATTGATTCACTTGATAAACGTATTGAAGATATTGATTTTGATATTAATGAACTTAAAAAACGTAATGAAAATTTACTTCTTGAAAAAGGTACTTTAACTAATGATATTAAGACATTAACTAATGAAAAAACTAAAGATGAAAATATGCGTATCTTAGAAAAAGAGAAGTATATTTCCTTAAATTTTGATAGTGAATTTATTAATAACTATTGCTTAGAAGAGCTTGAAAAAGCTAAAGAAAAACATTCTTCATATATTAAAATTAAACAAGAATATGGAGCAATGGCAACAGCTTCAACCTATAAAGTAAATACAATATTTACTAATTTAAAGAAACTTAGAAGAGATTATACAAGTGATTTCCATCTTAGTTATAATATTGAAGCCATCGATAATATTGAATTTGATAACGAATTAATTGATTTTAAAGAAGTTCGTTTACCAGCTTATAAAGTTAAGATCGATGATAGTTATACAAAAGCTGTTCAACAATTTAAAGATGACTTTATAAATAAATTACGTAATGCAATTAATGATGCTGAAGATCAAATTGCTAATTTAAATAGTGCATTAAAAGATTCAACTTTTGGTAGTGATATTTATCGATTCGATGTTAGACCTAGTACAGTTTATCGTCGATATTATGATATGCTTAAAGATGATATTGTTTTAAATAACGCTGAAAATGAAGATTTATTCTTAGAAAAATATAAAGATGTCATGGAAGATTTATTTAGGCAAATTACCGATAACGATGGTAAAGAAAGTGAATTAAATCGAAATATTCAAAAATTCACTGATTATCGTAGTTATCTTGATTTCGATTTAATGGTTAAAGATAAAGTCACTAATCGAGAAATAAGTTTAAATAAAGTTATTAAAATGAAGTCAGGAGGAGAAACTCAAACTCCATTCTATATCAGTGTTTTAGCGAGTTTTGCTCAACTTTATCGTGTAAATAGTGATGAAATCGCTAGTAATACAATAAGAATTATCATATTTGATGAAGCTTTCTCCAAGATGGACCGTGAAAGAATTGTTGAATCAGTTCGTTTACTTAAACAATTTAAACTACAAGTTATTTTATCAACACCACCTGAAAAGATTGGTGACATTGCTAGTGAAGTCGATGAAACAATTGTCGTTAGTAACGATAAGAATGCAAGTTGTGCTATTTCTTATTCAAAACGTGAAATTGACGACATTAAAATAAATTAATAAATTTAATTTAGGAGGGTAAAAATATGTCGAAACAGTGTGTAGCGATGATCTTAGCTGGAGGTAAAGGTACTAGACTTCACGCTTTAACTAAAAAGATCGCTAAACCAGCTGTTTACTTTGGAGGAAAATATCGTATTATCGATTTTTCTTTAAGTAATGTAGCCAATAGTGGAATTGACACTTGTGGTGTTTTAACTCAATATGAATCTGTTGCCTTAAATAATTATATAGGTAATGGTGAAAAGTGGGGCTTTAATGGAGTTGGTGGAAAATGTATTCCTCTTCCACCTCGACAAACTGAAGAAGGAGCTTCATGGTATAATGGAACTGCTGATGCTATTTATCAAAATTTAGATTTTCTTGATGAAGAAGATCCTGAATATGTTTTAATTCTTAGTGGTGATCATATTTATAAAACTTTATATAATGAAATGCTTGAGCTTCATATTAAAAGTGGAGCAACATGTACAATTAGTGTTTTAGAAGTACCTTTAAATGAAGCAAGTAGATTTGGAATTTTAGAAGTTGATAATAACGATGTTATCACTAAATTTGTTGAAAAGCCTAAAGTTCCTAAATCTAATTTAGCAAGTATGGGTGTTTATATTTTTACATACAAAGAACTTCGTAAAGCCTTAGTGTTAGATGCAAAAGACGAAAATAGCGAACATGATTTTGGTAAAAATATTATCCCTTATTTATTAAATAATCATAAATTATTAGTTGCTTATAGATTTAAAGGATATTGGAGAGATGTTGGAACTGTTAGTAGTTTACATCAAGCTAATATGGAATTACTTCCTTCAAATCGTAATAGCGATACAATTCGATTTGGTGAATATCCTCCAATTTTTAGTGAAGATACGCATTCTTTACCTCAATTTATTGGAGACAAAGCAACGATTAAGAATTCTTTAATAAATCAAGGAGCAGAAATTAAAGGAGAAGTAATTAATTCAGTTATTTCAAATGAAGTTAAAGTTCTTGAAGGAGCAGTCGTTAAAAATAGTGTTTTAATGCCTCGAGTTACAATTTCTAAAGGGGCTTATGTTGAAAATGCTATTATTGGACCTGATACTTTAATCAAAGAAAAAGAAGAAATTAATAAAGGCAATGAAGAAATTATCTTAATTGATTATGCAAGGAGTTTAACAAAATGAAAAACGTTGTAGCTTTAGTAAATTTACATAATTCTCCTAATTTAGGAATTTTAACTGCTTCTAGACCTTTAGCTAGTACAACCTTCTTAGGTCGATATACTTTTATTGATTTTGCTTTAAGTAATTTAACAAATAGTGGAATTGATAATATTGGTATTTTAGTAAAAAATCAATCACGTAGTATTATTAAACATTTAGGTAGTGAATCAACATATTTAAAAAACCCTAAAACTGGCTTCCAATCGTTATTTATTAATGAATATGGTATTAATAATCCTTTATTTAATACTGATGTTAATAATATCTTAGCTAATGATTGGTTTTTATATGATAAAAATGCTAAATATATTGTTATAGTTCCTTGTCAATTTGTTTGTAAGATTGATTTTAGTAAAATTCTTCAAGAACATATTGAATCCAATAAAGTCGTTAGTGTTGTATATCATGAAACAAGTCATGCTGATACAAGATTTATTAATTGTGATACTTTAGTTGTCGATGCTTTAGGTAATGTTCAAAAATTTGATGTTAATATGGGTGAACAAGAAAAAGCTTATATTTCTTTAGAAACTTATATTTTTAATGCTGATTATCTTAGAGAGATATTATCTAAAATTCCAGATATTTCTAGTTTATTTACTTTAAAAGATATAGTTCACTTTATAGTGAATTATAAAGAAAAAGTCCATGCTATTAGACATAGTGGATATTGTAGATATTATGGTAGTTTAAAAGATTATATGGATTATTCTTTTGAATTATTAGATAAAGATAATTTAAGTAGTAACCTATTTACTGAAGATTGGAAGTATTATACGACAACCCATAATTCGACCCCAGTTTTATATGGACAAAATGCTATAGTTAAAAATAGTTTATTAGCAAATGGTTGTCGAATTAATGGCGAAGTTAATCATTCTATATTAGCTCGTAATGTTATTATTGAAGAAGGGGCTAGTGTAAGTGATTCAATTATCTTTACTGACACAATTGTTAAAAAAGGGTGTCATGTAAAACATGCGATTATTGATAAACACTGCTTAATTAAAAATAAAGAAGAAGTAAGTGGTGAAAAAGATAATCCAATTTATATTCCTCAAGGAGCTAATATCTAATGAATATTGCAATGATTTCTAGTGAAGTTTTACCTTTTAGTAAAACTGGTGGATTAAGTGATGTTAGTTATTCGTTAAGTAAAGAATATGTTAAACTTGGGCATAAAGTAAGTATTATTACTCCTTTTTATCGTGACTCTGATAAAAAAATATCTAAAAAGTTAAAAAAGGTTATGCAAATTCAAGTAATAATGAATTGGCGTAAACCTTTAGGAAATGTATTTCACGTCGAATATGATGGAATTGATTATTATTTAATTCAAAATCAACAATATTTTGAACGTGGTGGACTTTATGGATATTATGATGATGGGGAAAGATTTGCTTATTTTAGTTTAGCAAGTTTGGAAGTTATTAAAAAACTTCCTTATCGAATTGATGTAATTCACGTTCATGATTGGCAAAGTGCAATGATTCCTTGCTTAATTAAAGAAAAATATTTTGATGATGAAGTACTTGCTAATATTAAAACTTGCTTAACAATCCATAATCCAATGTTTAAAGGCTATTTAGCAAAAGATTCTTTATTTGATTTATATAATCTTGGTGTTCATCTTTTTGATGAAGGTAAAGTCCGTCTTGATGATCAAGTTTCAACTTTAAAAGCTGGAATTACTTTTAGTGATAAAATTACAACCGTTAGTCCAACTCATGCAGAAGAACTTAAAACTGTTGAAGGTAGTAAAGGCTTATGGTATGACCTTAATTTAAGAAATGATGACTTTATTGGAATAACTAATGGAATTGATTATAAAGAATTTAATCCTTCGAACGATAAGTTTATTTATAATAATTATGGAATTAAAAATGTTCATTCTGAAAAATATATAAATAAAATAAACTTTGCTAAAAAGCATGATTTAAATCCAGATTTACCTTTATATGCAGTAGTTAGCCGATTAACAAGCCAAAAAGGACTTGAACTTATTAAAGCAATGGCAGATTTTCTTGTTAGTCAAGGCGGTAATTTTGCTCTTGTTGGTAGTGGAGAAAGTGACGCTGAAAATTATTTCCGCGAATTAGAAGCCCGTTATCCACATAATGTCTATTGCTATATTGGTTATAATAATGAATTAGCTCATGAATTATATGCAAGTAGTGATTTCTTCATTATGCCAAGTGCTTTTGAACCTTGTGGTATTGGACAAATGATCGCTATGCGTTATGGTAGTTTACCAATTGTTAGAAGAACTGGGGGATTAAAAGATACTGTTATTCCTTTAAATGAGGATGATTCTAATTATAAAGAAGCTACTGGAATTGGTTTTGATAATTATGATGTTCTTAGTGCAATTAAAGCAGTTAGTAAATCTTTAATTTTATATAATGGTAAAAAAGATATTATGAAAAAAGTTATTGTTAATGCTTTAAGAAGTAATCATTCGTGGAAAAAACCAGCAATGGAGTATATTGAATTATATAATTCTATTAAAAAATAAACTAATGGCTCATCAAATTGATGAGCCATTTTTAATACTTAAAAGATAATAAAAAAACTAGCCGAAGCTAGTAAATTTAAATTTTGGTGACCTTGAGGCGACTCGAACGCCTGACCCACAGCTTAGAAGGCTGTTGCTCTATCCAACTGAGCTACAAGGCCAGCCAAAATATAATAACAAAGTTTAAATGATTATTCAATTATAATTTTTGAAAAATAAGCAACAAATAACATATAAAATTTAAAAAATTATGAATTTTAGCAAAGTTTTAATTTCCACTTATTGTCTATTCTATGCTAGAATAAAGACATGAAAAATTTAGTAAACATTCTTAGTGCCGCTAATGGTGCCTTTGATACACCTTCAGGACTTGATTCAATCATTATTAATTATTTTAATAGTCTTGGATGGTGGGGTAATTTAATTTTAATTGTTTTAAGTTTAGTTTTAGCTACCGCTTTTGGTGGGATTATTGGTTATCAAAGAGAAATAAATGGTCACTCTGCTGGTTTTAGAACGCATATTCTAATTTCTTTAGGTAGTGCTTTAATTATGGTTTTATCAATTTATGGTGTTCCTGGAGAAGCGACTCGTGATCCAATGAGACTTGCGGCAGCTGGTGTTACTGGTATTTCCTTTTTAGGAGCTGGATGTATTATTAAAAATGGTGTAAACGTTAAAGGTTTAACAACCGCTGCTTCAATTTGGGTAACAATGGCTATTGGTATGAGTTGTGGTGCAGGTTACTTTGTAATTAGTGCTATAACAACTATTATTACAATTATTTGTTTAGTAAGTTTCCAAAAACTTGAAGAATGGGCTAGTAAAAGAAATTCTAATATTATGATTTTAGTTAAACCTGATTTACCAGTTATGTCTAAACTTGTTGAATTACTTGAAAAATATGAGATTTCTTATAAGGGATTTGATAGTTCACTAGCTGAAGTTGGTGATGGTCAAGTTTTAAGAATTGTTTTTAGATGTTATAAATCAGACAAGGCTGATTTATATAAATTTATCGAAGAATTTAAAGAAACAGTTAATCCTATTTCGATTGAAATTTTAAAATAAATGAAAAAAGGTGAATTTAAAAAATACTATTTAAGTGGTTTTATTGTTTTAATAGTTGGTTTAGTTTTAACTATATTTGGAGCAACTTTACCTCTTATTAATCAAGATTTAACTTATTTAGGATGGATTGGTTTAGCAATTTGTGTTATTGGTTTACTTTTATTATTTCTAGGAAGTTATTTATTTAAAAAAGGGAATTATAAAAGATTAAATGCTGAAATTCAAAAATCGCGTGAAGATTTTGATAAAGATTTAAAGAAAATTATGAAAAGATGGGAAGAAACTGAAAATAAAGATGATAAAGATGAGACAATTGATGTAGATTTTAGTGATAAAAATGAAAGTGAGCATTGAAAAAAATATTGATATTGTTTAAAATACTTATTGCGCATCCTTAGCCAAGTCCGGTAAGGCAATTGACTGCAACTCAATGATCGACGGTTCAAATCCGCCAGGATGCTCCATAAAAAAATAAAAGTTCGACTGATTCGAACTTTTTTTAATTATTTCAATAAAGTGAGACACAAATTGAGACTTAAGTGAGACACATCTTTCTATTTCATTCATAATGCCGTTTGTAACATTAGGAAATAAGTGAGAATAAGTATCTAATGTTTGCTGAGTTGAAGAGTGCCTTAAATGCTTACTTACGATTAAAGGATTTTACCTTTATTAATTATACTGCTTGCCATTGAATGTCGCAAGCTGTGAAATTTAAATTTCTTAACTTCACTTATTTTTATATGTTCGTTTAAAATTCTTCTAGCAGTATTTCTAGGATTAATAATAAAATCGCTTTAAATGTGCCTTTAAACAAAAAAGAAAGGTTATTTTATAATAATCATAAAGAATATTTTAATTTTGTAAAAAATAATTTATTAGAAGAAACATACAGTAAGTATTTTGAAAATGTAGAAGAAATAAATTCAAGTGATAAAGATAGCGCAATTGAAACAATAAATAGGATTATAAATAATAATACTTTTGGTTTCGTTGAATTTGAGAATAATGATTTTGATGGTCTAAAAGAATTAATTAAAGATAAATTGCCATTTGTTAATCTTGATTTACCAGTAACAATGCAAGTAAGCGAATTAAGGAAAATAACTAGAGAATTTAATGATGCTAAACATTATCACGGATTAACTGCAGAAAATATTTATGATGCTATTACAAATTTAAATAAACCTGAAATGATTTTACAAAATAGAAATAATAGTCAAAACATTACTTTTATAACTTCGATTGAAATTAGACAAAATGAAAAAGCAACAATTGGTTTTACCTTTAATTTTGAAAGTTCAAAATTAAAAGCAATTGTTAATAACGTTGATACTATTTTTGGTATGAATGAAGAAAATTATAATTTATATTTAAAAAGTAAAAACAATAGAAAAGGTGATTACAATATTGTATATAAAAAAGGAAGCCGGTTAGCACCAATCGCTCCGGCCACTTCCTTTGTTACTTTTAATTTACAACAAAATGCGAGAGATAGTCAAGAAGAATTAGTTGATGATACATCACAAGATGATATTAAATATTCAAAAGACTTAGATAAGATTCAAGACGATATTATTAAAGAATATAAAAAAATTAAACACGGTAAAAATGGTAAAATTCTTCGTTATGGATTAACTGAACCATTATTTGAAATTGTAAACGATTCAATAAATATTGCTAAAGATAATTTCAATGTTATAAAAAAAGAATTATTTACTGATATTCCAGCTAAATATATTTTATCATTGGAGATCACTGATATTAATGGAAATAAATTGGATGATCCTGAAATTAAATCTTTAAGTTCATTTGCTGATAGATTATATAGAAACGCAATAAAAAAAGAATAGAACCAAAACAAGTTAAAGATTGGATTAGAGGTGCTTTTATTTTTAGTGATGAAAATATTCCAAGTGTAACAAATATAATTGATGATTAATACCTTATTTAATAAAAATTGATATTAAAAATAAAGATGATCATAAAGGAATTCATCTAAATTTAAAATATAATGAAATACCAGTTGAAATACAATTACACACAAAAAATAGATGGAAACTAAAATCCGAAAGTGATTTATTTTATGACCAGCATAGAAGTTATAGTGATTTAGAAAATCAATTAACTAACGAAGAATATCAAGAATATTTAAAAGAAAAAAATAAATATACAAAAAAATGGACTCAAATTTTGGAAGAGCCTGACTTCCATGCGTTAAGAGCTGAAGTTTCATCAGTAAATTCTTCCATATCATCTTCTCTAGGGTCGATTTCCCAAAACGTAACTGGTGATTTAGTAGCAACCCAAGAAGTTCCATCAAATTCTTTAAATGGCAATTCGGTTGTGTCTAATAATCGTCCTGTCGGTGTTAATACAAATCGTTTTTCTTCCACTTCGAATACCTCCACTGATAATATAATCCTAGAACAAGAAGAGCTAAATATCGAGCCTTTTGAAACTAACAAAGCCAAAAAGATTAAAGACTATGATAATCAAAGACTTGGCAAAGTTATTTTTTTAAAAGATACAAGTAAAGTTTATAATCAAATTTTCGATTACATTTATGCAAACTTTGGAGCAAGTGTTAAAAATGTAAATTCAAAAGTTCGTGCTTTATTTGAAGAATATAATGTTGTAACTGATTATTCTTATAGAGATTTTGCAAAAGACTTACTTAATAGTGAAATAACTAATAGTAATGTTCTTATTGGTGAAGAAACACAAAATTACACTTTAAGAGAATATTTAGCAGGACAAGGCATCAACGCAAATGAGTTAGAGAGTGATTTAGCTTTATTATTAGAAAAATCTTTAGATGCAAAAGCTAATATTAGTGATGTTACAAAGCTATTTAATCGTTTATATAAGAAACTTTTTAAAGCTGTTAATAGAATTCAAGAACTAAAGAATTATGCAAAAAACTATGCAAATTTACTCCAATGCTTAAGTTTTGTTTAAAACATATCCCATATAAAATCGCATTAATTATTAATTGTACTTTAGGAATAATTATTGTTTTATATAATTTATATATGATAATTTATACATTAGTTACTAAAACTAAACCAATTTATTGGTCAATTTGCTTTAGAGAAGTCTGTGGTTAAGTTAATTATAGCAAAATAATTGTTATAGTAATAAATTAGTATGAAATTAGTAGTTTATTAGTAATTAATTATTTTAATTTCTTACAATATTCTATTTTTATTATTTAAAATATAGTATAAAATATTAGGGATTTGATGAGGATTATTTATGAAAGATATTGTAACTTGTTTAAAAGAGATTATTGTTAATGCATTAAAGAAAGTATTCGGTTTAGATATTAAAATTGAAGAAGTGATAATCGAATCACCAAAAGAAAAAAATCATGGTGATTATTCAACAAATATAGCAATGCGTTTAGCAAAAACACTTCATAATTCACCAGTTAATATTGCTAATAAGCTTTTAGAAGGATTAAATGATGAATTAATCGAAAAAGTTGAAATTGCAGGACCTGGTTTTATTAACTTCTTTATTAAGAAATTATCTTTAACAAGCACAATCAAAGAAGTATTAACTTTAAAAGAAAATTTTGGAAAATCCGATATAGGCCACAAAGAAAAAATTATGGTTGAGTATGTTAGCGCTAATCCTACAGGCGATTTACATTTAGGTCATGCTAGAGGTGCAGCATATGGCGATGCTTTAACTAGAATCTTATCTTTTACAAATTATGATATTTTACGTGAATATTATGTAAATGATGCTGGAAATCAAATTAATGTTTTAGCTAAATCTTTATATTTAAGATATAAAGAAGCATTAGGACAAGAAATAAACGTTGAAGAAATTGGTTATCAAGGCAAAGATGTTATTAAACTTGCTAAAGATATCGCTTTAAAAGAAAAAGATAAATATTTAAAAATAGATATAGATGAAGCAACTAACTATTTTAAAGATTTAGGAACAAAACTTGAACTTGATAAAATTAAAAAAGATTTAAATTTATTTAGAGTTGGTTTTGATAATTATACAAGTGAAAGAAGTTTATATAGTTCACATAAAGTATTAGATACTTTAAATAAACTTAAAGAAAGTGGTTATACCTATGAAAATGAAGGTGCTTTATGGCTTAAAACAACTGCTTTTGGCGATGATAAAGATCGTGTTTTAATTAAAAGCGATGGAAGTTATACTTATTTATTACCTGATTTAGCTTATCATAAAGATAAATTTGATAGAGGATATAATCATTTAGTAAATTTATTTGGTGCTGATCATCATGGCTATATTATTAGATTAAAAGCTGGATTAAAAATATTAGGTTATAATCCTGATAATTTAGAAATATTAATTATTCAAATGGTAAGATTAATTGATAATGGTGAAGAAGTTAAAATGTCTAAAAGAACTGGAAATGCTGTAACTATCCGTGAACTTTGTGAAGATATTGGAGTTGATGCTGCTAGATATTTCTTCTTATCAAGACCACTTGATTCTCAATTTGATTTTGATTTAGGGTTAGCTAGAAAAAGTAGTAGTGAAAATCCAATCTATTATATTCAATATGCTGGAGCAAGAATGTATAGTGTCTTGGAAAAAGCTAATGAATATAAAATAAATTGTTTAGATAACTATAATTTATTAACAAGTGAAAAAGAAATTGAGTTAATAAAAGTATTAGAAGAATTTAAAAAAGCGGTAAGTGAAGCAAGTATTAATAAAGAAGTTAATCGTTTAACTTCTTATGCCTATAAATTAGCAAGTCATTTCCATACATTATATAACGATGAAAAATTTATTGTTAAAGATGAAAGCGAATTAACTTTGCAAAGACTTGCTTTAGTTAAAGCAAGTCTAATAGTATTAAAAAATACGTTAAATTTACTTGGAATTGAAGTTAAAAAATCGATGTAAAAAATAATAAAAAGTTAACATTTAAAATCGTGTTAACTTTTTATTTTAAAAATAGTCAATTTATTTAAGAAAAAAATATAAAAATTTGATTAAAAAATATATATAAAAAATTAACAAAAAAATGATAAAAAAATACTCAAAAATTTCTTAAATTTTTTAAAAAAATCCTCGATTTTAATATATTGCTAATTTATTCGATTAAATCGATATATTCGTTAAAATAAAAACGTCAAAAAACCCTTTAAAAACCTCAAAAAAATTTGAACAAAAAATTTTTATTTGTTTTTTGAATTTTTTTAAATATAATTTTACACGTTTAAAACATACATTTGTTTTCATTTTTGGAGGGTTAATATATGGATGAAAAAAATTACATTATTGACTTAAAAAATGTTAGCAAAATCTTTGATGGAGTTACTGTTGTTGACAACTTTAATCTCTATGTAAAGAAGGGCGAATTTATTACATTTTTAGGTCCTAGTGGTTGTGGTAAATCAACAACCTTACGTATGATTGCTGGATTCGAGTTTCCTAGCAAAGGGGAAATTTTATTAAAAGGTAAAGATATTACTAATTTACCACCTAATAAACGACCTATTAATATGGTATTTCAAAGGTATGCTTTGTTTCCTCATTTAGATGTTTACGATAATGTTGCATTTGGTCTTCGTTTAAAAAAGATTCCTATCGAACTTAAAGACGAAAACGGAAATCCAATATTAAAAATAAATAAAGAAAAAGTAAAACAAGTTAAAGAAGATATTCGTCATACTAAAAGAAATAAAGTTTTAACTAACGAAGAAAAAGAAAATAAATTAGCTGAGTTAAATGAAAAACTTCAACATTTGTTAAATAATCCAGAGCAAGCTTATAAGTACCGTAAATTATCAAATCAAGAAATTGATAGTAAAGTTGCCCGTGCTTTAAAGATTGTTGATTTAGATTCATTAGAAGATCGTGATATTTCTACTTTAAGCGGTGGTCAACAACAAAGAGTTGCTATTGCTAGAGCTATTGTTAATGAACCTGAAATCTTACTTTTAGATGAACCATTAGGGGCTCTCGATTTAAAAATGAGAAAAGACATGCAACTTGAATTAAAAGAAATGCATGAAAAATTAGGAATTACATTTATTTATGTTACTCATGACCAAGAAGAAGCTTTAACAATGAGTGATACCATTGTTGTTATGAAAGATGGAGAAATACAACAAATTGGTACTCCAAAAATGATTTATGATGAACCTAAAAATGCTTTTGTTGCTGACTTTATTGGTGAAAGTAATATCTTTAATGCGACAATGATTGATAAATTAAAGGTTCGTTTCTTAAATACTAACTTTGTTTGTTTAGATGATTATCCATTAAACGAAAAAGTTGATGTTGTTGTTAGACCTGAAGATGTTGTTTTAACTGAAGTAAATAAAGGTCATTTAAATGGAATTATCAAAAATAGAATCTTTAAGGGTGTTAATTATGAATATACAATCATGATTAATAAAAATGAATTACTTGTTAAAGACACTAAGGAATATCCATTAGATAAAGAAGTAGGTTTAATTATTGAACCTAATAGTATTCATATTATGAAGAAGGACTTCGTTACTAATATTTATACTGATGCTTATATTTCTAAAGATAATAAAGTATGTATTGATGATGCACCATTTGAATGTAATTTAACTCAATTACTTCCAGGTTCATTTATTGATGAAGAAGGTTATTTAGTTAGTAAAGATAAAAAGAAAAAATATAACCTCACAGATGCTTTAGTTGTTGCTGAAGTTGATATTAATGATATTGAAATTATTGATAATATTGATAGTGATGAAGCTAAAGTTGTTGGTGAAATCGTCGATTTAGTTTATAAAGGAGATCATTATCAACTTATTGTCCGTACTGATAATGAAGAGGATTTTGTTTGTGTAACACCTTATACATACAATTTATATGATAAAGTTGGCATAAATATCAATAAAGATAAGATACGTCTTAGATTAAAGAAGGAATTAAGTGAGTATGAAGCTTAGATTTCAAAGGAAGTATCTTTGTATTCCTTATTTCATATTTTTAATTTTATTTGTTATTATTCCAATTCTTCTTATTGTATATTATGCATTTACTGATAGTAATGGATTTTTCACTTTTGATGCTTTAGTAAATTTCTTTAGTAGTACAAACAAATTAAATGTTTTACTTGTATCTTTACTTTTTGGAGTATTAAATACAGTAATTTGTTTAATTATTGGTTATCCAATTGCCTATATTCTTGCTAATAAAAAATATAATTCTAATTATGTTATTGTTATGTTATTTGTAATGCCAATGTGGATTAACTTTGTTCTTAGAACTGGTGCGACTAGAGACGTCTTAAGTTGGATTGGTTTAAGTGGAGGAGAACATCCATATTTAGCAACGATGATAGGTTTAGTCTATAACTATTTACCTTTTGTTATTTTACCTTTATATAGCACAATGTTAAAACTTGATCGTAGTCAAATAGAAGCAGCTATTGATTTAGGTTGTAATAGATATCAAGTATTTACTAAATCAATTTTTCCTCAATCAATTCCAGGCGTTATAAGTGCAGCAATGATGGTTTTCATGCCTACAATGTCAAGTTATGTTATTCCTGATGTTTTAAGTGAGGGTAAGGTTATCTTATTTGGTAATTCTATTTATTTAAATTACAGTAATTATCAATGGGGTGATGGTAGTTTTATGGCTTTAATTATGTTATTAATCGTTGTTATTTCAATGTTAGTAACACGTAATTTTAGTGAAAAAGATGAAGGGAAGGCATCAACATGGTAAAGAAGATTCTTGCTTATTCATATATTTACATTATTTTATTTTTGATGTATGTTCCTATTCTTGTTTTAATTGCTTTTTCATTTACTAATTCAACTTATATTGGTGAATGGAATGGACTTAGCTTTGATTTATATGTAAATTTATTTAAAGATACTGAAATTCTTGTAGCTTTAGGTAATACAATAATCATTGCTTTAATTAGTAGTGTAGTTTCTACTTGTTTAGGAACATTAGGTGCAATTGGAGCTTATTATAGCAAAAAAAGAAGTAGAGCTATTGTTGAAAATATCAATCAAATTCCAGTTGTAAATAGTGAAATTGTTATTGCTTTAAGCTTAACAGTTATGTTTGTTTTTTTAGGAAATTATATTTTTAAAGAAAATATCTTCTCATTCTGGACTTTATTAATTGGCCATGTCATTTTAAGTGTTCCATTTGTTTATTTAAATGTTAAACCTAAGTTATCACAAATGGATCCTAGTTTATATGAGGCCGCTTTAGATTTAGGTTGTTCCCCAAGAATAGCCTTAAGAAAAGTCTTAGTTCCTCAAATTACTCCTGGTATTGTAAGTGGTTTTATGTTATCTATAACTCTTTCTTTAGATGATTTTATTGTTACAGCCTTTACTAGAGGTCCAGGACTTCTTAGTGGAGAAGCAAATATTGAAACATTATCAACCTTAATT
Source organism: uncultured Bacilli bacterium (assembly GCA_944368975.1). GTDB lineage: Bacteria > Bacillota_I > Bacilli_A > RFN20 > CAG-826 > Onthovivens. The sequence continues at coordinate 28,690 of CALVXI010000008.1, forward strand.
CAAGCTAAGATTAAAAAAGGACCAATTCCAATGAATATGAGACCTTTAACAACAATTATTTTCCTTGTTGTTTTACTCGCTGCAATTATTGTTACAATCGTTAAAAATAAAAATAAGTCAAAAGTCAAAATGAGAAGAGGGAGGGTAGGTTAATGCGTAAAACTAAAAAATTTATTGTTCCATTATTAACTTTATTTGCAAGTCTCCCTCTTGCTTTAGTAAGTTGCGGAAATAGTTCAAATAATAGTGAGATTGCTTCTGATATAGTTTATTTACATGTATTAAATAGTGAAGATTATATTGATGAAAGTTTATTGACTGAGTTTGAAAATCAAAATCCTGGCGTTAAAATTATTTATGAAACTTCTGATACAAATGAAACAATTTACAATTTAATTCAAACAGGTAAAGCTAACTATGATTTAATTAATTGTAGTGAATACATGGTTCAAAGACTTGCTAGTGAAGAGTTAATTCAAAAAATTGATGGATTAGATACTTATTATCGAAATGTTTCTCCTTATTTAGTTGATGCTACCGATCATGATGGAAAAATAGATAATATTAGAGTTACTAATAAACGTACTGGTGAAGATATGGGACGTTTAAGTGAATATGCTGTTGGGTATATGTGGGGAACTCTAGGCATTGTTTATAATCCATATTATTCAACTTTTGTTAATAGAAATATGGATAAAGACACTATTACTGAACAATTAAATAGTGAAAATGGTTGGTCAATGTTCTGGGACAAAAATTATCAAGGTGTACAATCAATTAAAGATAGTATGCGTGATACATATGCTTTAGGTATTCTTGAGGTTTATAAAGATTACTTTATAAGTGATGAATATACCCAAGAAGAAAAGAATAAAAAATTTAATAGTCACGATGAAGAGTCAATCGACTTAGTTAAAAATAAATTGATTGAACTTAAAGATAATATTTTTGGCTTTGAAGTTGATAGTGGTAAAAACGATATTGTTACCGGTAAAATTGGCATGAATTTAGCTTGGAGTGGCGATGCTTGCTTCTCTATTCTTCAAGGTGAATATTATCCAGGAGAAGATGAAAGTTATGAAGAGCAAAAGCCTGAAAGCGAAAGAACTACCTTATATTATGCAATTCCTCAAAGTGGAGCAAATATTTGGTTTGACGCTTGGTGTATGCCAAAAACTGTTGTTAAAAATAGTCCTAATTATGAATACACAATTAAATTTTTAGATTTCTTAAGTGAAGTTGATACTGTAACAGCTAATATGTCTTACACTGGTTATACAAGCTTTTGTATTGGTGAGAATGATGAAATATTAGATTATGTAAAAGAAAATTATGAGAGTGAAGAAGGAACTGCATATGACATAAGTTATTTCTTTCACGATACAGCTATTATAACTTCTGATCCTGATAGCTTTGAAGGTAGAACTTTAAAAGCTATGTATCCAAGTGAAAGTGATATTGATAGATTGTATGTTATGGAAGATTTTGGTAACGACAATAATAAAATTGTTCAAATGTGGGAAGATGTAAAAGTTAATCCTTTACCTGTATTTGTCGTTGTTTTATTGGTTGCATTCTTTGCCATAACATTAGGTTATCTCGGATCTTATAAATTAATTCATAAATACAAAGTTAAAAAGAGAAAAGAATTAAGAAAATCCGAAATTTAGTAGTAAATTAGTATATATTTAGTAGGAAATAAGTAAAAAAAGAAGGTTAATTCCTTCTTTTTTTATTAGTAGTTCCTATTATTTAAGATTAAAATTAGAAATATCAATAAATATAGTTAATTTTAATTTTAAAAATTTTAAAAAATAAATCTTAATAAAGTAAATTTAAAATTATTTTTGCTAATTTCAAGAAGGATTCTATATTTTATTATTCTTTATTAATTCTTTAACAACTTTTATAAATTCATTTACATTTTTTGAGGCATATTTTGAATATAGAATACCATAAGGAATTGTAAAGTCTTCTTTTAAAGGAATCGTTTTAAGTAGAGGGTGAACATTTTCCCAACATAATGTTGAAAGTAAAATATAATCATGTTCATAACAATAATTAAAAACATCAATATCATAATATAAAGGTGCATCAATAATATTAATAGTAGGATAATTCTTTTTTATATATTCTCTTATCGTATTATTTGTTGGAGAATCGCCTTTCTTGACCATTACTAAATCACGTCCTTCAATATCCTTAAAACTTATAGAATCTAATTTTGCTAAAGGATCTTTTTTATTTAGTGCTAAACATTTTTGAGCTTTACATAATTGCAAAAAATTATTAAATGTCAACCAAGTAGGAGAATCGCAAATGCCAATTAAGAAATCAATTGATTTTCCAAGTTCATTTATAACTTTTAAAATATTGTTATGATCATCGTCATAATTTACAATTTGTATTTTATATTTTGGTAATACTTCATTCACCTTATCAAAAATTTCTAAAAATTCATGAGCTGGATTTAAAATTGAAGTACCAACTCTTAAGACAACATTTTCTTTTGAAACACTTTTTATTGATTCATCAAATTCTTTAACGATTTTTTTAGCGAATTCTAGAACTTTTTGTCCTTCGTTAGTTAATAAAATGCCTTTATTAGATCTTAATAAAAGTTTTACATTATAAATGCTTTCTAGACTATTCATTTGTTTCATAATAGCAGTAGGAGATATATATAAAACATCACTTGCTTTTGTAAAACTTTTAATCTCACTTAATTTAATAAATGTTCTAAATTCTTCTAACATTGCATAAACCTTTAGTTTATACAATATTAACTAATTTTAAATTCATAGTCAATTTATGAACACATAAAATATTGATGTAGGTTAAATTATGAAAAGAGAAATTATTATTTATTATTCGAGAAATAAAGAAAATTATTGTTCAGGAATAATTAAGAATTTAGAAATTGGTAACACAAAAAAGGTTGCTAATTTAATTAAGGATTATTTACATATAGATTCATTTGAAATTAATATGGTTGAACCTTATAGTGATGATTATTCTAAGTGCATTAATGAAGCTCGAGAAGATAAATGTAATAAACATTATCCTAAGTATATTAATGATATAAATTTAGATGATTATGATGTTATTTACTTAGGATATCCTAATTATTGGGGGACTTGCCCAATGGTTGTGTTTAGTTTTTTAAAAAATCATGATTTAACAAATAAAGAAATAAGACCATTTGTAACTCATGAAGGTGGATTTTTTGGAAGAAGTCTTGATGATATAAAAGAAATTGCTCCTAAAGCAATTATTAAAAATGGTTTAGAGCTATTAGGGAGTAAAGTAGATTTACTTCATGATGAAATTATAGATTGGGTAAATAAATAGGAGGAAAAAACAATGAAATATGATTTTACTTATTACAATCCAACAAAAATTTATTTTGGAAAGGATAGCTTAAATTCCTTGCATGATGAATTAAAACATTATGGTAAAAACATTATGTTAGTCTATGGTGGAGGTTCAATTAAAAAAATAGGTTTATATGATGAAGTAATTAAAATCTTAAAAGAAGAAAGTAAAACTATTTTTGAATATGGTGGAATTACTCCTAATCCAAAATATAAAGAGATGCTTAAAGGTGTAAAAATTCTAGAAGAAAATAATATTGATTTAATTTTAGCTGTTGGTGGTGGAAGTGTTATTGATTGTGCTAAAGGCATGAGCGTATCAAAAGGATATAAAGATCCATTTAAATCATTATGGTTAGATTTTGAACCTATCAATGAAAATAATATCGTTCCAGTTGGTGCTATTTTAACTATGGTTGGGACTGGTAGTGAATTTAATGGTGGTAGTGTTATTACTGATGAAGATCGTAAGATTAAAATGGGTCGAGTTTTTCCTTCAAGTGTATATCCAAAATTTTCAATTTTAAATCCAACTTATACTTATACTTTAAGTGAATATCAAATGTTGAGCGGTATTTTTGATACATTCTCTCATTTAATGGAACAATATTTTAGTGGAGATGATGATAATACGAGCGATTATTTAATCGAAGGATTAATGAGAAATTTAATTGTTGATACGAAAAAAGCTATTGAAAATCCTAAAGATTATGAAGTTAGAAGCAATATAATGTGGACTGCAAGTTTAGCTTTAAATACCTTAGTGGGATTAGGAAAGACTCAAGATTGGGAAGTTCATAATATAGAGCATCAATTAGGAGCCTATACAGATTGTGCTCACGGTATGGGTTTAGCTGCTATTAGTATCCCTTACTATAAACATATTTATAAATATGGTTTAGATAAGTTTGTTAGATTTGCTAAAAATATTTGGAGTATTGATGATACTAATAAAACAAAAGATGAAGTTGCTTTAGAAGGTATTGATGCTTTAGCTAACTATATTAAAGAATCAAAAATGGTAACTCATATTAAAGATTTAGGAGCAACAAGTGATATGTTAAAAGATATTGCTTATTCAACCGTGGAAGGCGGTGGATATAAAAAAGTTACACATGAAGAAATTTATGAAATTTTAAAAGAGGCTTTTTAATAATGACAATTGAAGAATTTGAAAAAGAATCAACTTTTAAAATTGGTGATAAAAATACTGCTTTTAGTAAATATTTTATTGGACAAAGTTATTTATATCCTTATGGCGGAGTAAATGGTGTTAATGTTGCAAATGTAACTTTTGAACCAGGATGCCGAAATAATTGGCATATTCATCATAAGGGAGGGCAAATATTAATTTGTATTAAAGGTGAAGGCTATTATCAAGAATGGGGACATGAAGTAAGAAAACTTCATGAAGGAGATATTGCGTTTATTAAGCCTGAAGTTAAGCATTGGCATGGAGCTACTAAAGATTCATATTTTTCACATTTAGCTATCGAAGTTCCTGCTGAAGGTTCAACTAATGAACGGCTTGAAGAAGTTAATGATAATGAATATAACAAATTAAATTAAGGAGAAGATTATTATGAAAAAAGTAACTGCTGGTAGAGATCAACTAAATAATTTTGCACCTGAATTCGCTCATTTAAATGATGATATTTTATTTGGAGAAGTTTGGGCGCGCGAAGATAAACTTCCACCAAAAATGAGAAGTATTATTACCGTAACAAGTTTAGTTGCTATGGGAATAACTGATTCGAGCTTAATTTATCATTTACAAACAGCTAAATCAAACGGTGTCTCAATTGATGAAATGAGTGAGATTATTACACATATTGCATTTTATGTTGGATGGCCTAAAGCTTGGGGCGCTTTTAGACTAATAAAAGATGTTTATAAAGACGAAATTGAAAAATAGTAAAAATTTAGTAAATTTTCAGTAGATTTAAAGTATTAAAAGAGGTAATTTATGCAATATATTAAATTAGGAACTTCGAATTTAAATGTTTCTAGAATTTGTTTAGGTTGTATGAGTTTTGGAAATGGGACCGGTCAACAAAAAGATTGGGCTTTAAATTACGAAAAAAGCGAAGAAATAATTAAGTATGCTTTAGATAATGGAATTAATTTCTTTGATACAGCTAATTGCTATTCTGATGGCTCAAGTGAAGAGTTTTTAGGAAAAGCATTAAATAAATTTACTAAAAGAGACGAAGTTATAATTGCAACAAAAGTTTATTTTAATGAAGGTAAACTTTCAAAAGAAGCAATTCATAGAGAAGTAAATAAATCTCTTGAAAGATTACATACAAATTATATCGATTTATTAATTATTCATCGTTTTGATTATTCAACACCTATAGGAGAAACTATGGAGGCATTAAATGAAGTTATAAAAGAAGGCAAAGTTAGATATATCGGTGCAAGTGCAATGTATGCTTATCAACTTCAAAAAATGCAAGATTATGCTGAATATCATAATTTACATAAATTTATTTCTATGCAAAATCACTATAATCTAATTTATCGTGAAGAAGAAAGAGAAATGATGAAATTACTAGTCGAGCAAAACATGTCTTCAACTCCATATTCTCCACTAGCTGCAGGAAGATTAGCAAGATTATGGAATAGTGATTCTTTAAGAGCAAGAAAAGATTTATTTGCAGTCGGAAAGTATGATGGTAATAAAGATAAAGATTTTCAAATTGTTCAAAGAGTTTATGAACTTGCAAAAAAATATAATGTTACTCAAAGCGAAATAGCTTTAAATTGGTTATTAAATAAAAAACCAGTAGCTTCAGCGATTTTAGGTGCAACTAAAACTAAATATATCGATGAAGCCATTAAAGCACTTGATATTAAGCTAAGTGAGAATGATTTAAATTATCTTGAAGAATTATATGTTCCACATAAAGTTGTTGGTGCTTTAGATAAATAGGAGGATTAATTATATGAGTAAGATTTTAGTAACTTATTTCTCTGCGACAGGAGAAACAAGAATTAAAGCAAATGAATTAGCTAGATTACTTCAAGCTGGCATTGAAGAAATTGAACCAATATCAAAATATACAAATGACGATTTAGATTGGAGAAATATTCATAGTAGATCAAGTGAAGAGATGAATGATCAAAATTCACGTCCTAAGATTATAGAACCTAAACTAAATCCAAGTAATTATGATATTTTGTTTATTGGATTTCCTATATGGTGGTATGTCGAGCCAAGAATTATTGATACTTATTTAGATAAATTTGACTTAAAAGGAATTAAAATTATACCTTTTGCAACAAGTGGAGGAAGTTCTATTTCAAATTCAGTTAAGCATTTAAAAACATTATATCCAAATCTAAATATTAGTGATGGTATCTTATTAAATGATGAAATTGATATTGATAGAATAAATAAAATAATTAAGTAAAAAATTATAACCGCTTTCATTTTATTTTCTTTAATTTTTTAAAATTAAGATGTAGTCTAATAAATTCGGATTGATGAAAAAATGTAAGCGGTTTTATTTATTTTTATTCGTAAGAATTTCTCTTGCAAATACTTTAACTTCTCATAAAATTACTAGCCGTAAGGAGGAAAAACTTATGAAAGATGGTAGAAAACATGATGAATTCTTCGAAGCAAAAGTCGATAATTTAGTCGGCGTTGGAAATTATTTTAGTGCTTTCGGATTTAACAATCCAAGTAGTAATTTCGTATTTATTAAAACTGAAAACTCCGACAAATACAGATATTAATGAAAATATTTTCATTAATTAATTTAGTGAAAATTCAAATCATTAATTATTTAGATTAATGCTTATAACATAAGACTTATTATTGAATTTTTGTTCAATATAAGTCTTATTTTTATTTTCGTCATAATTAACGAATTATATTCTTTATTATATTAATTTAATTCTTAAATTAATTAATATTTTAATCTATAATATAAAAAGTTAAGGAGACAAGACATGGCTTATGGTTTACTATATGACTATCTAAATGGTCAATGTATAGAGGGTTATAAATATTTCGGGGCTCATTTCGTAAAACAAGAAATTGAAGTTACAGTTGAAGTTCCCTTAAAAAAAGATCCAACAAGAACTAAAAAAAGTAAAGTTAAAAGACTTATCGATGGTGTTATGTTTAGATTATATGCACCATTAGCTAGTGATGTTAGCGTCATAGGAGACTTTAATAATTGGAATCCAATGATTCATAAAATGAATAAAGTTGATGATGCTGGAGTATTTGAATTATTTATTCCTGATTTACATAATTATAGTTTTTATAAATATCATTTTAAAAATGCTGAAGGAGCATATGTTGATAAAGCTGATCCATTTGCATTTTTTAGTGAATATCGTCCAGGCAGCTGCTCAAGATTATTTAATATAGAAGGATTTATATGGCATGATCGTCCATTTTTAAATCATCGTAATCGTAACTTTGATAGACCAATGTCAATTTATGAAATGCATTTAGGCAGTTGGAAAGGAAAAGTTGATAATCGTAATTTATCTTATGAAGAAATTGCTGATTATTTAATTCCTTATATTAAAGAATTAGGCTATACACATATAGAGATAATGCCAATTACACAATATCCATTTGATGGTAGCTGGGGTTATCAAGCAACTGGATTTTATAGCGTCGATAGTCGTTATGGTAATCCAATGCAACTTATGAGTTTTGTAGACCGTATGCATCAAGCAGGAATAGGTGTTATTTTAGATTTTGCACCTGTTCATTTTGCAACTGATGATTATGCATTATGTCATTTTGATGGTTCTGATTTATATGAATATTCAAACGAACATCGTTATTCACCTTGGGGAAGTCTTCAATTTGATTTAGGTAAGGACCCAGTAAGAAGCTTTTTAATGAGCGCTATGCACTATTTTGTTGAATATTTCCATATTGATGGAATTAGAGTTGATGCTGTAAGTAATATCGTTTATTGGGAAGGCAATAAAAATAATGGTGAAAATCATGGAGCAACTGAGTTTATTCGTAGATTAAATGGTAAAATGCATATTCTTCATGACGATGTTATGATGATCGCAGAAGATTCAACAGATTTTCCAGGCGTTACAAAACCTCTTGAGTATGGTGGATTAGGATTTGATTATAAGTGGGATTTAGGATGGATGAATGACACTCTTAAATACTATTCAAAAGATCCAATTTATAAGAAATTTGAACATAATAAATTAACATTCTCAATGATGTATTTCTTTAGTGAAAATTTCTTATTACCTTTAAGTCATGATGAAGTAGTCCATGGAAAAGGAACAATTATTAATAAAATGTATGGAGATTATGATACTAAATTTGCTTTATTAAGAAATCTTTATACATATCAATTTGCCCATCCTGGAAAGAAACTTAACTTTATGGGAAATGAACTTGCTAGTTTTGATGAGTGGAATGAAAATAAATCATTACCTTGGGAACTTAAACGTTTTCCAAAACATGATAGCGTTTCACGTTTAGTAAGGGATTTAAATTTAATATACCGTGCTGAAAGTGCAATGCATTTTGAAGAGTATAACCCAGTACACTTCAATTGGTTAATGGTTGATAATAAGGATCAATCAGTTTTTGCATTTGAAAGAAGATGCGGTAATTCTCATTTGATATTTATTTTTAATATGACACCAAATTATTATGAAAATTTTGATATTGGTGTTACTAGAAATGGAAAATATGTTGAGATCTTTAATAGTGATAAAGATGTTTATGGTGGAAATAATGCATATAATGGCTTACCAGTTTATACAAATGAATATGGCCCTGAAAATAAACCATTTAAAATCACTATTAAGTTAGCATCATATGCTGCAATGATATTTAAATACGAAACTGAAGAATAATTAGGAGAATATTTTATTTATGTTTAAAAATAAAAGCGAATTTATAGAACAATTTAAAGAAAGACTTGTTGCTAAATATGGAAAAAATCCAAACGAAGCACATATTTTAGAAAAATATGATATATTAGGCGAATTAGTAAGAGACTATAGTGGAGCTGATTGGCGTAATACTCGTGAATATGTTTTGAAAAATAATGAAAAACAATTAATTTATTTCTCAATGGAATTTTTAATTGGCCGTTTACTTACAAATAATATGATGAATATGGGAATTTATGACATTTGTAAGGAAGGATTAGCCGATTTAGGAATTGATATTGGAGAGCTTGAAGATGTTGAAGTTGATGCAGGTCTAGGAAATGGTGGTTTAGGTAGACTTGCTGCTTGTTTTTTAGATAGTATTGCTAGTTTAAATTATCCAGGATATGGAAACTGTATACGTTATGAATATGGATTCTTTAAGCAAAAAATTGTCGATGATCGCCAAATTGAGCTTCCTGATCAATGGTTAACTAACGGTTATGTTTGGGAAATTAGAAAACCAAAACATGCTGTTGAAGTTAGTTTTTATGGAAATGCTGAAACATATTTAAAACCTGATGGTGGTTATGGAATTAGAACAGTTGATGCTATTAAAGTTTTAGCAATGCCTTATGATGTTTATATCCCAGGTTATAACAATAATTTAGCTAATTCTTTACGTTTATGGAGTGCTCAACCAAGTGAAGAAAATTTACCAAAAAATGTAAGTTTTGATGAATATTTAAATACATTAAAAGAATTAAGTCATGGTTTATATCCTGATGATTCTACTGAACATGGAAGAATTTTACGTTTAAGACAACAATATTTCTTTGTTAGTGCAGGATTACAAAGTGCTTTAAGAGGACATTTAAGAAGATATGGTACTCTTGATAATTTTTATGAAAAATATGTATTTCAATTAAATGATACACATCCTATTTTAGCTATCCCTGAATTAATGAGATTATTAATGGATGAATATGGATATGGTTGGAATGATGCTTGGAAACAAGTTACAAAATGTATTGCTTATACAAATCATACAATTATGCCTGAAGCTCTTGAAAAATGGCCAATTCGTTATATTCAACAATTAATTCCTCGCTGTTTTATGATTATTGAAGAAATTAATCGCCGTCAATTAATTTGGATGAATGAAAATAATGTTAGTGAAGCCGAAATTAATGATATGGTTATCATTAAAGATGGTATGGTTAGAATGACTAATTTAGCTATTTTTGCTTGTTTTAGTGTTAATGGTGTTGCTGCAATTCATACAAATATATTAGAAAAAGAAACATTTAAAACTTTCTATAAGTATTATCCCGAAAAGTTTAATAATAAGACAAATGGTGTAACTCATAGAAGATGGTTAATGTATGATAATCCAGAGTTAACAAATTTAATTACTAAACTTATTGGTGATAAATGGAAAGTTAATCCTGAATTTGAATTAGAAAAATTAAAAGAATTTACTAATGATAAAAAAGTTTTAAAAGAATTAATGACTATTAAGCATCATAATAAAGAAAAACTTGCTAAATTTGTTAAAGAAAAATACGGCTTAGAAATTGATCCAAATTCAATTTTTGATACACAAATTAAAAGATTACATGCTTATAAAAGACAATTATTAAATATCTTTAGAATTATGCATTATTATTTTGAAATTAAAACAAATAAAAATTTCAAAATGGTTCCACATACTTTCATTTTTGGTGCTAAAGCTCCAGCAAGTTATTATTTTGCAAAACAAATTATCGAGTTAATTCTTCATGTTGCTCGAATTATTAATAATGATCCTGAAGTTAATAAATATATTAAGATTGTCTTTATGGAAAATTATGGTGTTAGTTTAGCTGAAAAAATTATTCCTGCTACTGATATTAGTGAACAAATTTCAACAGCTGGAAAAGAAGCTAGTGGAACAAGTAACATGAAATTTATGATGAATGGTGCATTAACTTTAGGAACACTAGATGGAGCAAATGTTGAAATTAGTGAACGTGTTGGTGATGAAAATGCCTTTATATTTGGTTTAAAAGTTCAAGATATTGAGAAAATTCAAAAACAAGGTTCATATAACCCATGGGATGAATACAACAATAATAAATATATTAGAAGAGTGTTAGATAGCTTATTTAATGGTCCTTGGTGTTATGGAGAAGAAAATAAATTCCGCACAATTTTTGATGAAGTTATGAATCATAATGATGAATATTTTATTTTAAAAGACTTTGATTCATATTTAAAAGAAAGTAAAAAGATTGAAGAATATTATTTAAAAGAAGAAGAATGGGCTAAATCTTGCTTAATCAATATTGCAATGAGTGGATATTTCTCAAGTGATCGAACAATTGAAGAATATAATAGAGACATTTGGCATTTAAGAAAAATTCCTTCAAATAACTAATAATGAATAAAAAAGATTTTAAGTTATTAAAATATTTATGTGAAATTAATGGAGTTAGTGGCTTTGAAAATGAAGCCACTAACTTTATCTTTAATTATTTTAAAGATAATAAAGATTTTGAGATAACTAAAGATAAATTTCATAATATTATTGTTAAATACTTTCATAGTAAAGATAAGCCAGTTATAAGTGTTTTTACTCATATTGATGAAGTTGGTTTAATTGTTAGTGATATAACTAACGACGGATTTATTAAATTTAAAACTATTGGTGGATGGAATCCTTTAACTTTATATATGATGAAAGTTAAATTTAATAATGATAAAAAAACAATCGGAGTTATTTCTTCAGAAGTTTCTAAAAATTTTACTGTTGATAATTTATATATTGACTGCGGATATCAAAGCAAGAAAGAAGCAATTGACGATGGTATAACTATTGGAACTGATATCATTCCTTATAGTGAGCTAACTTTATTAAGTGGCAATAAAATAATGGTAAAAGCACTTGATAATCGTATATCATGTTTTACTTTAATTAAGCTTTTAGATAAACTTTCAAAAAATAAAATTGATGCTAATTTTATTGGAGTATTTTCCGTTCAAGAAGAAGTTGGTTGTAGAGGAAGTAAGATTTCGATTAATGAAATTGATTCTGATATTTCTTTTGCTTTAGATACAACTGATAGTTTTGACGTTCCTGGATTAGAACGTTTAGATTGTACTATTAATAATGGGGTTGCTTTAAGCTTAGTTGATGGCGGAACAATCGCTCATTTAGGCTTATTTAGATATATTGAAAATTTGCTTAAAAAGAAGAAAATCAAATTTCAGTATGATCCAATGAATGTTGGAGGAACTGATAGTTCACAAATACATATAGCTAAAAATGGCATAATTAATTTAACTTTATCAATTCCAATTCGCTATATGCATACTCCTTATTCAATTGGTTCAATTAATGATATAGATAAAACTTTAAAAGTTTTACTAGCAATTTTAAAAGATTTAGATAAAACTAAATTAAATAAAATTTATGAATATAAATTTCAAAAAATAATAAAATAATTAAGTTTTGAAGGTTTTTTGAATAAAATGATTCTTTTAAAGAAGAAAAAAATTGGATTTATTAACCTGACAAGAAAGAAAAAAGCTCGTATTTTTGAAATAGATTTTTTACGTGGCTTATGTATTTTACTTATGGTCATGGACCATTTTTTCTTTGATTTTAGCTATTTAATTTATGATTTATTTGATATAAGTTTAGCTACTGCTCCAGATTGGATTATTTCTTTAACTGAAGCAAGTCGCTTTTATTGGAATTGGAATGTTAGAGTAATTACTAGAGAAATTATAGTTTCTTTATTTTTATTTGTTAGCGGCTTAAGTAGTAACTTTAGTAAGGATAATGTTATTAGAGGTGGACAAATTTTTGGTGCTGGTTTAATAATTTCTATATTTACTTGTAGCTTTGATGCTCTTAGCTTTCAAATTGTTCATTATAATCCACGTATATCAATATACTTTGGTGCGATAAGTTGTATTGGCTTATCTTTATTTTTATATAGTTTATATGAATGGTTATTTTTAAAAATTGATAAGGAAAATAAATACACTCCCTATGCTAGCTTTATAATTGGGTTAGTTATTGTTTTATTAGGATTTTATGTTATTGATTATTTTAATGCACCTAGTGCAACGGGAGGCTTTAATATTGACAATTGGTTTGACGTTATAATTGGTAAATATGTAATAGGTGCTGACTATTTAGCTTTATTTCCATTTATGGGTTATTTATTTATTGGTGCAAGTTTAAGTTATTTAGTATATAAAAATAAAAAGAGCTTATTTTTACCTTTATATAATAAAATTAAGCAATCTAAACATTTTGATAAAATTAAAAAAGGATTTATTCCTCTTATTTATATAAGTAAAGGTGTAAGCCTTTCAGGAAGATTTACCTTACTTATTTATTTTACTCATCAAGTAATTTATATTTTGATAATCGGTTCAGTTTTACTTGGATTAGGATATAGTTTAAACATATAATTGATAAATATGGAAGAAGTTAAATGTAGTTTATATAAAGCAGTATTAAATAGAAAAAATATTTACCCTAAAAATAAAGCTCTATATTTTAAAGGTAGATATTTTACTTATACAAAATTAATTAGAAGGATCAATGAATTTAGTTATTCTTTATTGAAGTTAGGATATAAAAAGGGAGATGTTATAACTCTTTTACTTCCAAATTTTCCTAATACTATTTATTTACTTTATGCAGTTAATCAAATTGGAGCGATTGCTAATTTAATTCATCCATTACTTCCAAATACACAAGTAAAGAAAATAATGGATAAAGCCGGGAGTAAAGTTTTATTTGCTCTTGATACACGTTATGATGAATTTAAAGATTATAAAGATATTAATGTTATTCCAGTTTCACCTATTGATGAATCTAATGTTATTTTAAAAATAGGATATAATCTATTAAATCGTAAAGCACTTAAAAATGCTAATAAGGCTAAAGTTAGATCAAAAGATTTATTTTCTAAATATATTTATGAAGAATACGATAATGATTATTTAGCAGATCACATTTATTTACAAAGTAGTGGAACTAGTGGAGATAGTAAGACGATTGCTTTAAGTAGTTTAAGTATTAATTCTTTAGTTTTTCCTTTTAATAAATTATTAGGACTTAAGGATGCTAATGGTACTTATATTTTATCAACTTTACCAATTTTTCATACTTTTGGCTTATCAATGGGTATTCATATTCTTTTATTTTATGGTGGATGTGATATGTTAATGCCTAAATTTTCAACAAAAGAAACGATAAAATTAATTCATAAAGGTAAGATGACTTTTATGATTGGAATTCCTCTTTTATATGAAGTATTACTTAAAAATCCTAAATTTAAAGGTAAAGGATTTGATAAATTAAATTTAGCTTTTGTTGGAGGAGACTATACAAGCGACTCCTTAAAAGAGCGTTTTAATAAGGTAATGGAAGAAAATAAATCGATATGTCGATTATATGAAGGTTATGGATTAACTGAAACAGCAAGCGTAGTTTCAGTTAATACACATCTTGATAATAAAGATGGAAGTGTTGGTAAAGTATTACCTGGTGTAGATGTAAAAATTGTTAATTCGAATAATGAAGTTACTAAAAACTTTATTGAAGGAGAAATTTGTGTAACCGGCAATACATTAATGAATGGCTATCGATTTAATGGTAATGAAAATTATATCTTAATTGATGGTAAAAAATATTTTAAGACTGGTGATTATGGTTATTTAGATGATGACAATTTCCTTTATTTTAAACAACGTATTAAAAGAATAATTAAAGTTAATGGTATTAATGTTTTCCCTAGTGAAATTGAAAAACTTTTACGTAAACAAGATTTTGTTTATGATGTTTGTGTAATTGGTGTTAAAGATGATAAACATGGAAATTTACCAGTTATTTATTTAATTATTAAAAAGAATTATCCTGAAATAAATTATGATGAACAAATTAAAGATGCAATTAAAAAATCTTTAGGAGTTTATGCATTACCTAAAAAGATAGTTTATGTTAAAGAATTTAAGAAAAATATGATTGGTAAAACTGATGTTAAAGATTTAGAAAATAAAGAAAATAATGGAGATTTAAAGACTTTTTAATTAAATTGGTAATGTTTTATTGGCAAATATTTAAATGCCGAATATAGAACAAGACTTATAATAACGCCAAATGTTGCTTGTATTAAATCAAATAAAGATGATGTATAAGCGTAGGTAGTTCCAAATAAAATAATATAAGAAGCAAAATAAACTAATACCATAATTAATGAACTAATTGGTAAAGATATAAATTTCAAATATTTAGTTTTTCTTAAAAAATAAAAGATTATAAAACATATTATTGATTCAAGTCCCTTTGCTATTGCAGTTGGAATCATAAAATTAGCAAATCCACTAGCTAAATCTGCTAATGTTGTTCCTATTATAGCAGTAGGTATCCCAATAATTGGTCCAAAATAAATAGTGAAAAATAAAATAAGGCCATCGCTTAGATTGAAATATCCAGCATTACCCATATAAGGAATACGAATAAAATAAGTTACTACAAATAGTAATGCTGATAATAACGCTATATAAACTATATTTTGAATTGTTTTTTTGATTTTCATTTTAGTAATTCCTCGATATCATTTTCACTATAAATTTCAATTCCTAATTTTCTTAATGCGCTAGTTGTAATGCCTTCACCATTAATTAAAGTGTGACTAAATTTTCCATCATAAATATGATTTACTCCACAACTAGGACTATTTTCTTTTAATAAAGCTTTCCTAACTTTAGCGTATTTTACAATATTTATAACTTTATCCCTTCCTAATATAAAATTTTTTGTAACATCAAGACCCTCTTTATTAATTACTCGATAATTTTTAATTTCACTAGGAGATCTTGGGGTTGATAAACCTCCTAAAACTTCTGGACATATTGGAATAATGTCATATTTTTTCTTCAATAATTCAATTTTTTCATGGTAGTTATTACCACCATTATATTTACAATTTTCGCCTAGTAGGCATGCACTAACTAAAATAACTTCCATAATCACCCTAAAACTTTAATAATTATAGTCTTTACATTATAATATTTCTATATGGCAAAAATTATTTTTTACGAATATAACAATAAAACTTATAAACTAGAATATTATCCAAAAGATATTAAAAATATCAATATTAGATTGGTTAATGATACTTTCAAAATTTCTTATCCAAATAATTTAGATTACAATTATTTGATGAGAAAATTTTATAAAGCAGTACCTAGTTTAGTAAATAAACAAAAGTTTTTATTTTCGAATTATTCTAGTGAAAAAGGAGTATATATTCTTGGAAATTTTGAAGAATTTCATGATGGTAATTTTATTAAAGTTTTAAATCACGATATTTTATTTATTAATGAAAATCATTTTTACAAGATTATTAAGCCATTCTTTTTAGAATATATTACTAATAGAGTTAGAAAAATTGAAAATATTATGACTCCAGGAGTAATACACGACATTGATGTTAAAAATGTTACATCTTATTTTGGTAAAAACTTTATAAGAAAAAAACTTTTAATTTTTAATAGTTGTATGATTCATTATCGTGAAGAAATAATTGATGCACTAATTGTTCATGAATTAGCCCATGATTATGTTCATGGTCATAATAAGAAGTTTTATCAAAAATGTATTGAATATTGTCCAAATTATTTTAAATTAGATAAAATGCTAATGGAACATTGTTTATGAAAATTACAAGCTTACAAAATTCATATATTAAGTATCTTAATAAATTAAAAGAAAATGATTTTTCAAAAAAAGAGAAGAAATTTTTAATTGAAGGTTTTCATTTAGTTAATGAATCAAAAGAATATTTAAGTGAAATTTTAGTTTTAGAATATCTTGATGAATATAAAGATATTAAACAAATTGAGGTATCTAAAGAAATTCTTGAGAAATTAAGTAGTGGAAAATCTAAAGCTCGTATAATTGGAATTTGTAATTATATAGATAAAAAAGATATCCATTCAAATATTTTGATATATTTAAATGCTATTCAAGATCCTGGAAATGTTGGAACTATTTTTAGAACTGCTTTAGCTTTTTCTTTTTTTGATATTTTAATAGATGAAAAATGTGCATTTAAGTATAATCAAAAAGTAATTCAATCTTCACAAGGAGCAATATTTAAAGAGAATATTGTTGAAAGTAATTTTAATGAGTTATTAGAATTTAAAAATAAAGGTTATAAAATAATTGTCACAACTTTAAGTGATAAATCAGTATATTTAGAGAATTTTAATTTTGATATAAATGACAAGTATGTTATTGTTTTTGGAAATGAAGGGCAAGGGGTAAGTAAAGAAATTATTAATATAAGTGATTATCAATTAAAAATTAAAATGAATAATATTGATAGTTTAAATGTGGCTATTAGTGCTGGTATAATTTTAAATAGAATAAATGAAAAAAGAACTTTATGATGTAATTATTATTGGAGCTGGGGTAATTGGAGCTAGCATTGCTCGATTTTTAAGTAGGTTTAATGTTAAATGTTTAATACTTGAAAAGCATAATGATGTTGGTGAAGAAGCTAGTGGTGCAAATAGTGCAATAGTTCATAGTGGTTATGATCCAAAACCTAATACATTAAAAGCTAAATTTAATGTAATTGGGGCTAAGATGTTTGATAAAATAAATGATGAACTTGATGTTAATTATATTAAAACTGGTACATTAACTATTGGATTTAATAATGATGATTTAATAACATTAAAATCTTTAAAAGAAAGAGGAGAAATTAATGGAGTTGAAACGTCAATTATTGGAAAAGATGAGTTATTTAAATTAGAACCAAATTTAAATAAAAATGTCTTATATGGTTTATATGCAAAAGAGGCAGGAATTGTTAATCCATTTTTATTAGTAAGTGGATTAATCGAAAATGCTTTAGAAAATAATATCGATCTTAAATTAAACTCTGAAGTAATAAAAATAGAAAAAATAATGGATTTTTACAGGGTTTTTACAAAAGACAAAGGTATTTATGAAACAAAAGTATTAGTTAATGCTAGTGGAAGAAATGGAGATTATATAACTTCATTTATAGAAAAACCAAAGTTTAAAATTACTCCTCGAAAAGGACAATATATTCTTTTTGATCATTTTGATGATCATTTTATAAATAGACCTTTATTTATGTGTCCAACTAAAATGGGGAAAGGTGTTTTAGTAAGTAAAACAACATCAAATAATTATTATATTGGGCCAACTAATGAAGCATCTAGTTTAGATGATGTTTCTACTACTAAAGAAGGCTTTGATTATTTAAAAAAAGAGTCATTAAAACTAATCAATAATTTACCTATTAAAGATGCAATTAGAGAATTTAGTGGAGTTAGAGCAAATAACAATATTGATGATTTTATAATTGAAGAAAGTAATTTAAATGAAGGGTTCTTTAATGTTTCAAGTATTATGTCTCCAGGTTTAGCAAGTAGTTTAGCAATTGGGGAATATGTATCTAATTTAATTCAAAATAGATTAAATTTAAAAATTAATGAAAATTATAATCCATATATTCGTAAATATCCTAAATTTAATAATTATGAAAAATTAAAAGATTTAATTAATATAAATCCACTTTATGGAAAGTTTATTTGTCGATGTGAAAAGGTTAGTGAAGGAATGATTATTGATATGATTCATCGTAAAGGTGGACCTACAACAGTTAAAGGAATTAAAAAAAGACTAAGAGCTGGATTTGGAAGATGTCAGGGTACTTTCTGCCAAGAAGAAGTAATTAAAATACTATCTAGAGAATTAAATATACCAATAGATGAAGTAAATTATAGTGATTTAGGAACAAATATTCTTAAATATCGAAGTAAGTAAGATGGAAAATGTGAGTTTAGTAATAATAGGTGGAGGAAGTGCTGGATTAGCAAGTGCAATTAGCGCGTATGATAATGGCGTTAAAGATATTTTAGTTATTGAAAGAAGTCATGAGCTTGGTGGAATTTTAAATCAATGCATTCACAGTGGCTTTGGTTTAAGTTTGCTTAAAGAAGAATTAACTGGACCTGAATATGCTCATCATTTTATTAATGAATTAAAGAAAAGAAATATTAAATATTTATTAGATAGTTTAGTTTTAGAAATTAATAAGAATTTAGAAGTTGTATATTCTAATTCTTTTGGAGTTAATAAAATAAAAGCAAAAGCAATTATTTGTGCTTTAGGGTGTAATGAAAGAACTTTTAGTCAAATATTTATTCCTGGAGATCGTCCTAAAGGTGTTTATACCGCTGGACTTGCTCAAAAATATTTAAATATTGATGGATATCTCGTTGGTAAAAATGTCTATATTTTAGGAAGCGGAGATATTGGCTTAATTATGGCTAGAAGAATGACTTTAGAAGGAGCTAATGTCATTGGTGTTAGTGAAATTATGCCTTATAGTAATGGTTTAAATCGTAATATAGTTCAGTGTTTAAATGACTTTAATATACCTTTATATTTAAAAACGACAGTAAGTAAAATCGTTGGTAATAAAGTATTAGAAGGAATTGAAATAAGTGATGTTGATGATAAGCAAAATATTATCCTAAATACAAATCGATTTATTAAATGTGATACATTACTTTTAAGTGTTGGTTTATATCCTTTTAATACATTATTAAATAAAGCTGGATGTAAGAAGAATTCCTTAACTAATGGCGCGTTAATCGATAATAATTTTGAAACAACAATTGAAGGAATTTTTACTACAGGTAATGGTTTACATGTCCATGATTTAGTTGATTTTGTAAGTGAAGAAAGCTTTATTGTTGGCAAAAAAGCTGCAGAACTCATATTAAATTTAAGAAATGACGTTATATCTGAATTAAATGTGAACAATAAAGATAATGTAAGTTATGTTTTACCTAATACCATTAAATTAACAAATAATAATGAAGAGGTATATTTTTACTTAAGAGTAAGAAAGAAAATTAATAAAGGAAAAATTAAGATTTTAAATAATAATAAAATAATTTATTCATTTATAAAAATGTATCTTGAACCTAGTGAAATGATTAAGTTTAAAATTGAATCAAATCTACTTATAAATCTTAAAGAAATTGATGTTGAAATTGAGGAAATTAAATAATGAAAGAATTAATTTGTATTAATTGTCCTAAAGGATGTCATATTTTTATTAATAATGATGAAATTAAAGGGTATAGTTGTTTAAGAGGCTTATACTATGCAAAAAATGAGTTAACTAATCCTTTAAGAAATTTATCTTCAACCATTAAAATCAAAGATAGCAATTTAATGTGTCCTGTTAAATCTTCTAAACCTTTACCCAAAGATAAAATTAATTTAGTGATGAAAGAAATTAATAAAGTAGATGTCTCATTGCCAATTAAATTTCATCAAGTGATTATTAAAAATGTATTAAATTTAGAGGTTGATATAATCTCAACAAAGGAAATTAATTAATTTAATATCAAAATAATTTATAATAAATTCAGTCAGGAGTTCAATTATGGATAGTTATAGTGGTTTAGAATTTGATCCAGTAGATTATTATAATAAGATTTTAAAAAGTGAAGTTAATGATAAAATTACAAAACAAGTTGAAGACTTAACAAAGATTTCTAATATTGATATTAATAAAAATAAATCTACTGCAAAAAAAGTTTATGAATTAAAAAATAAGATTGATAAAGAAAATTCGAGTTTAAAAAGAAATAAAATATTTCGAACAATTCTTATAATTTTAAGTGTTATTAGCGTTATCTCGATACTTTTTGGAATACTAAATATTTTTAATAAGGGGAGTGAATTAGTTAGTGGATTAACTATTGGAATTGGTGCTTTTGTTTTAATTGTTTCCTTACTTGTTATTTTTTTAGTTTTAAATAAGAATATTAAAAATCTTCAATCTAATATTGAAAAGATTAATAAAGAATATTCTAAAAAATACTTAGAAGCTCTTGAAGAACTATCTCCTTTAAAAAATTTATTTAATTTTAAACAATTTGTAGATTTAGTTAATAATTCAAATAGCGTCATAAGTTTAGATTATGAAGTTAGTCAAAAAAAGTTATTGATGCTTAAAGAATTATTTGACTACAATTCTGAATTTAATATTTCCCAATCAGTTGTTGATGTTTATAGTGGAAATATTGAGAAAAATCCATTTTTAAGAGTTTTACTTAATAACGAAAGAATGAAAGATGTTACGTATACAGGAACTAGAGTTGTTACTTGGGTTGAAACTTACACCGATAGTGAAGGACATCTTAGAACTCGTACTGAAAGTGAAACTTTAGTTGCTTATTATAAAGCTCCTGCTCCATTTTATTCGACTAGTTCATTAGTAATTTATGGTAATGAAGCCGCTCCTGATTTATGTTTCTCACGTTATCCTAGTGGATTAGATGCTAAAGATGACGAAGACGATGTTGAAAAACTCGTTAAAAAGAATATGAAAAAAATAGAAAAGAAAGAATATAAATCTATTAAAAGTGGAGGCTCATTTCAAAGCTTAGCAAATGATGACTTCGAAGCTTTATTTAATGCAACTGATCGTAATCATGAGGTTCAATATCGTCTTCTTTTTACGCCATTAGCGCAACAAAATATGATTGAACTTATTACAAAAAAAGAGCCTTACATCGATGATTTTTCTTTTATTAAAAATAAAAAAATGAATTATGTATTTTCTAGACATAGTAGTAATAATATTCGTTTTGATTATTTAAATTATACTTCTTATTTTGACTATAAAGTTCTTAAAGAGGACTACATAAAGAATATGAACGAAGCTTTTACTTCACTTTATTTTGATGTAGCACCAATTTTAGCTATTCCTTTATATCAACTTCATGAAGCAGGTGTATTTAATCCTAGCCTAGAAAAAGAAGAAATAACTTTATATGAAGCAGAAGCTTTTATTAATCATATGGATCGTAATTTATTTAAACATCCACAAACAACAACGGATCAAATTTTAAAACTTAATAAAATTAAATCTTTAAATAATAGCGACTTATTTAAAGTAACTTCTTACTCGTATGTCGCTATACCTCAAGTAGAAATTGTTCCTGTTTTATGTCGTAATGGCAGATATTACGATGTTAGTGTTAAATGGTATCGCTATGATCGATTAGTTAAAGATAGTAATGTTGCAATAAGTAAAATTAAAGAGGATAGTAAAGTAAATAACACTAGTGATAATGCTTTTAAATATAGAACATATAGATATCATAATTTTGTAAGTTGCTTTTTAGATCAGGATGATTTTACAGAAGAAAATGATAACTCATTTGTATCTAACATTAAAAACCATTATAATTTTATCAAATAATTTAGGAGGACAAATTTATGGCAAATCCATTAGATGAAATGACTGGACCAACAATCGAAGAAGGAAGAGATATTAATGTTATTCAAAAGCAAATTCCTGTTAAAGTTGGTTGGGGTTCTAAATTTTTTGAAGTAATACTTTGGGTTTTAGCAATTATTCCAGGATTAGTTTTCTTGTTTATGAAAATTAATGCTAAAACTTATTTAAGAAAGCTTGAACAAAAAATACAACATGACGCTTCACAAATTGATAATTATCTTGAACAAAGAGTTATGATTTTACAAAATGCTAGTAAGCTACTTGATAAAGCAATTGATTTAGATAAAGATACTTTAACAAAAATTGCTCAATATCGTTCTGGAAATAATTCTGATGCTTTAAGAAATCAAACTTCACAAGAAGTTGATAAATTATTTGGACAAATTAATGTTGCTTTTGAAAATTACCCAGATTTAAAAGCACATAATGAGATCGAAGAATGCTTAAGACAAAATAGCTATTTACAAAAAGAAATTACTGCTGCTAGAGAACAATATAATGATACTGTTTATACATGGAATAGTGCTATCCAAGAATGGCCTACCAAAATGATAGTTGCTGCTAAACTTGGTTATACAACTAGAATCCCATTTACAGCTTCGCAAGAAATTAAACAACAAGCTAGAGGTGTATTTTTCTAAAATAACTTAGATTTGCAAGGTTTTTGTAAATTTTAATTAATTTTTGAATCTATAAAAATCACTTAATTTTAAAAATAAGTGATTTTTTTCTTTTTGTAGTGTGAACATATTTTCTAACTTTAAAGTTGTATTTTTTTCTAATTAAAATTATAATTTTAATTATGAAAAGAAAATTGAATATATTCCCATTAGCTACTTTAGCTACTTTGTCATTAACAAGTTGTAACTTTGAAGTTACTGAAGATCCAAATAAAGAATTTGTCGATCAAGCATTAAGTTATTATCGAAAACTTCGTGAAAAACAAAATATAACTGATGAAAACGCAGAATATCATGCCTGGTATTATGATAGTAGTTTACTTAAAGGAGTTGTTTTTAATTCGTTAACTGATTATCAATACTTAGGAATAGTCAATTTTCAAAATCTTTGTTTTAGTGAAACTGAAAATAGTTTCTTTATGGATATTCCAAATTACGATATTTCATTTAATTTTGAGACTGGAGAAGTTAATTTACCTCCTTTTTTTGAAAATCCAATCGATTTTATTAATGAATTACCTTTAGTTTTAATTCGAAACGATGGTAAATTTGATAATGATGATGTTTATACAAAGTTTGATGAAAATGGAAACATAAATGATTACGCTTATAGTGAAAATTATGACCCAACTTTGTTTTATATTGAAGATTTTAGTTATGATTTTGGGGTGGACGCTTTAAATGAATTTGATATTAATTATCAAGGTAAAGAAACAGCTATTTTAAAGCGAGATATTTACGGCTTAATTGAAGATGTTATTAGTGAATCTGGTGTTGAATTACCTTTAAATTTATCAATAAGCGATATATTAATTAGAAGTTATAACAAAGCTAATAATTTAAAACATGGTGAATTAGTTCCTGAGACAATCAACTTTCCTTCAAAATTCGATGATAAAGAAGTTGTTGTTGGTCCAATGGGATTAACTGCTTTATTTGATACCTCGAGTGTAAAGCAAATTAAAAACGTAAAATTAAATGAAGGGATCACAACTTTAAGCTTTTTTGCTTTTGATGGAGCAACTAATTTATCTAGTTTAGAATTACCATCATCATTAAAAGAAATTTCTTTATCAAGTTTATCAAATCTAAATTTGGATACTTTAGTAGTTCATGATACAGAAAATGAAATTAATATTGTTGAATCTAAAGGGTTAGAAGTTAATTTTGACTTTAATTTTAATAACACTGATTACCATATTAGTGTTAGTTCACCTTTTAATAATACAACGATTAATAATTCATTAATTTTTGAAAATTATGATAATAAAAATGCTGAAAATTTTCCTTATTTAGATATTAATTTCACTAATGGACTCAGTAATTCTATAAATTATATTGATAGTGAAAATATTGATAAATATAGTAGCATTAGTGAAGGTTTTAGTAAAACTTCAGGTATTAATCCATTATTTAATCTAGCTGAAATTCCTAGCGATGGAATTATTAGCGATGATAAATTAACTAATATTGAGACTAATAAAACTTTATATTTAGCTAGTTCTTATGTTAGAGATGATGGTACATTATACCGTAATAATTTTAATAATTATCGTACCTATGGTTATATTCGTGATAATGAAGGAACTAACAAATTAACCTTAAAATTAGAAAATGATTTAGAAGTTAATGGAAAAGTAGTTTTAAGCGGTGTTATTGGTAGTGATGGTATTTATGAAGGAAAAATTGTTGGAGATTATACTTCAATTGATCTTAATGGTCACACTTTAACGATTAAAAACGGTGGAATTATTGATTCTAATGGATTAATTTTCGATAGCTCAGCAAGTAAAAGTGGCAAAATTATTGTTGAGAATGGTGGAATTTTAAAAACAAATTTAGTTACAAATTCTTATAATTATAACTCTTACAATAATGCTATTAGTGAAAATGGTCTAAATATAAGTCCTTTTACTGAATATAATTTACCTTATTTAAAAACTAATATTACCTTAAATAATGGGGCTAATTTGATTATTAAAGAAAGTAGTTTTAATAATCAAAATATCGGGTTTAATACTGAAATTAATTTATTTACTAATAATGAAAATAGCGTTTTTAAATATGGAAATGATAATGAAGGAACGATTAATTTAAGCTATGATGAACTAAAAAATAAAAATAATGTAACATCCAATTTAGCCTTAACTTATAATGGTTTTCCAATTATTGATAGCCAAAATAATTTAGTTTACACTCATAATAAATACACTTATTTATCTAATAATCTTATTGATTATACATTTAATAATGATTTAGTAACTAATAGTAAAATCATTATTGGAAATAATGGTAATTTTGAATTTAATGGAGCAACTTTAATTATTAATAATTCTTTAGTTAATTTAAATAGTGATAGTGGATTACATATTAATTTATTAGAAAATGGACAAATAGTTCTTCCTAGTGATACTAGTAATATCGCTTTACTTGGAAGAATAAATTTAAATGATCTTGCTTATAGTAATTTATCAACTAATGTTATTACTAAATCATTTAGTTTTAATGAACTTATTAATGTAGGAATTTATGATAATAGCCTTTTAAATTATAGTGGAGTTAATCAATATGATTTAGATTTAGTGTTAAGCTCTTCTAATAATGAACTTATTAAAACTACAAATTCATATTCTATTATTATTTTTAATAATAATAGAACTATGGTTAATAGTAATAATGAAACATTAGCTAGTAAAACTAATAATGGAAAATGGACAATAAATGTTGATGGAACTGAAATTTTAACTGATATTGATAGTGATGTAATTACTTATTTTAGAAATGATACTACACAATATCTTTTAACTAATAATGGAACTTGGAATCAAACTAGCACCGCTGATGAAAATCAAATATATCATATCGATGGATCACAATATATTCTATATAATGGTAATTTAATTGAAGGACATTTAAATTTAGAATATCAAGGCGTTACAATTTTTACTGATTTAAAAGCTAATAATTATTTATTATTTGACTCTAATCAAACTGGAAATAGTCAATATTATTTAACTAGAGTATTTGAACACGGACATATTTTTGCATTAACAAATAATGTAAGAACATCTTCAAGTTTTAATCCAAAAGATTATCTTACCTTAGTTTATTTAGATGGACAAAGTGTAAAAACATTATCCCCTGAAAATTATAATAGTAGCAATCATACAATTTTAATTAATAATCAATTATCACTTATACTTGGTGATACTGGCGAAGTTATAGATAATGTAACTTTAGGTGATAAACTTGATGCTACTGATGATAATGAATCCTTATATATTTATAGTTATCGTCATGGTTGGGATGAAGTTAATAAATATCAAGACGAAGAATATTATGAAGGTATAAATGGAAGTAATTCAAATTATGTTTATTTATCAAGTGGAAGATATGAGAAAGTAATTCGCTTTGATGGATCTACTGATCAATATCCTTCTTTACATGGATATACTTTCTACAATTTAGTTGATGAAACTAGTCCATTAAATAATTATGCAATGCTTAATGAAGATGGGAGTGTTAGCGTAATTACCAAAGCTGGAGGGTTAAGATTTACTCGTGATGATCTTGAAAGTGGTCTTGAAAACTTAATTCCTGAAGGAATAGATAACTTTACTGGATATCGTTATTTCATTAAAGATAATCGCTATTATATTTTTGTTAATAACATTGATGAAGATGGTAATGACCATATTGAAATGGTTGAAATTACTAATACTCCAATTTACACTGAATTAATATTAGAAGAAGGAGAAAAAATTCAAGTTTCATCCGCCTTTAGTTTAATCAGTATCATCGCTAATACTAATGGTGTTAATTCTACTTATTATTTAGATGTTTCTAATGTTATCGCTGTAGGAAGTAGTGATGATTTAGAAGATTCAAGCTATCTAGGGCTTGCAACTTATACAACTTCGTTTAATTTAGATTTAAATGGAATCACTCAAAATTAATTTTAATATCGATTTTGATTTTAATGTAACTGTGCCTTTAATGGCACTTTTAAATAATGAAGAATTAATCTTTACAAAATATGAGAAATATTTTGGCCCTTTAACCATGCAATATTTACCTAATGGTGGAATTCAATCACTATTTAATTATTTAATTATTATTAAATTGAATAATGGTTATTTAGCTGTTAAGTCATTAATTTATAAAAATAAAGAATATAGTAGTAAAGAATTTATTTTATTTTATGGTGCTAATAAATTAATGAATCAGATTTTAAATTAAAAATCTTATCCTTATATATTTATATATAGTAATTTAATTGAATAAATACTAATTTTTTTGAATTTTTTAAATCGATAAAAAATTTTAAAAAAAATTAAATTTCTTCTTTACAAGAATTAAGTTTATAGGTAATATATTAGAGCACGCGATGAAATAAGCATTTCTAACGAGAGTTAGCGTGCATGAGATCTTTGAAAACTAAACAGATGTACAAATAGAAACGTCAATTTTTTAAGTCAGAATAATTTTGAA
>CALVXI010000009.1 GCA_944368975.1 uncultured Bacilli bacterium
GGAAGCATCCATGTTAGTCTTATGATATAATCCAGTTAACAAACATTTAATGTCTAGGAAACTGGGTACCTCTCAAATTGCAGCTTTTTTTATTTATTTAAAATATAAAGTATTCCTATTGTTTTTGGACCACAATGTGAGCAAATCGTGCTTCCAGCAACTGTAATATGTAAATGACCTTCAGGAACATAATCCTTTAATTTATCATATACATATTTATCAAATCCTTCTATTCTTCCACTATGTGTTATAAAAACACAATCCATATCAATATTTGGTAAATCTTTTTTAAATTCTTCTATTTGTAAATCCACTGCATTAGCATATTTTCCACGAGGTAATTTAGCAATAACAAGTTTATTATTAATTACTTTTGCTATAGGGTGAATTTTAAGAGCATGAGCAACAATTTTTGTCATCCCTGAGCATCTACCACCTTCATAAAGATAATCTAATCTATCTATACAAAATTTAGTACTTACTTTAGGAACTAATTCTTCAACTTTGGATTTTATTTCTTTTAATGTTAAGCCTTCATTTCTAAATTTACACATTTTTAATACTAATAAACCAATGCCAGTAGATAAATTTTGACTATCAACAATCTCAATATCTTCAGAATTATTTAGTGTTTGTTTAGCAATTAATGCATTTTGATAAGTTGATGATAATCCACTACCAATTCCAGTAAATATAAGTTGCTTACCTTCTTTTAAAACTTTACTAAAAGCATTAATTAACTCTACTACATTTAAAGCTCCAGTTTTTGGTAAAGTAATTTTTCCATTTGCTTCAGCTTTTTCATAAACTTCCTCAGCAGTAATATCAACCCCATCATGATAATCTTTTGTTTCGTTAGGAAAGCTAACATGAAGTGGTAAAATTATAATATTATTTTCTTTAATTTGTTCTTTAGACAAATCACAAGTAGAATCACTTATTATTACAATTTCTTTCATACTTTTTTACCTTTCTTATTAGAAAAAGTATAACATATTAACTTTAAATAACGTATATTTTTTAGTAGAATTTCAATTGGGGTTTAAATATATGGCAAATAAGAAAAAAGAAAAAATTTCATCTCTTTGGAAAGAATTTAAAGCTTTCATTTCACGTGGAAATGTAATCGATATGGCTATTGGTGTAGTTATCGGTTCTGCTTTTACTGCAATTATTAATTCTATCGTTAATGGTATTTTTATGCCTATAATATCTCTTGCAGTTCCTAGTGGTCTTGACGGCATTGTTACAGTTTTAAATTCAGCTGAAGCAATAGCTACTTCATCAACTGACCCAAGCAACATAGTAAACTATTGGGGAATTAATTATGACAAAACATTAGTTAATGTTATAAATTGGGGATCTTTTATTGATGCAATAATTAATTTCTTAATTATCGCTTTAATTTTATTTATTATTCTTAAAGTATTTGCTGCTTTAAATAATAAAAGAAAATCATTATTAGCAAAAAAAGAAGAAATTAAACCTGTAGAAGAACCTAAACCATCTGAAGACATTTTATTGCTTAGGGAAATTAGGGACTCTTTAAAAAAAGAAGATACAAACAAAATTTCCGAAAATAACAAATAGTTATTTTATTTATTAATAGTTAAATTTATTTTTGTTTTGATTAAATCTAATTTTTCTTTTTCTTCCGCTTCTTCATTTGGAAGAAGTCTTTTTAATATTTTTTCACTTTTTTCAAGTGCTCTATTAACTTCACTATTACTACCTTCGACCAAGTAAGCATATAAAATATAACTTCTTATAGAATCTAATGTTGTACAACTAATTAAATATTTTTTCTCTTCTTGATTAAAATCGTTTTGATAAAAATCTTTTCCATCTTCGATTTTGTCATAATAAAGAAGCAATTCTAATTTGTAAATTTTAATATCCCTAATGGTCGATTTTGTTATATTATCGTTGTTATTTAATAAATTATTAATTATTTCTAATGATTTTTCTAAATTATCTTTAGCATAATATTTAGCGGCTATTAAATTAACCTTTGCTGTAAAATCGGTCAAAGTAGTAAAAACTTTATATTCAGCATGTTCTTTTTTTAAATATTTATCACTTACTATTGATAAATATTCATTATAAGCTTCAATATTAACTTTTTTATTTAATAATACTAATCGATACCCATCGTTTAATGAATCTAATTTTGTAGGAAAATAATCATAAATTATACTCATACCACCTATTGTTGATATTATTAAAATGCCATATTTAAGATGATCTAGCGCTACAGATAAACCTGATTCTATATATAAAAAACAGCAGGCTAACCCAACAATTTCTAAAAGAAATAAAACTAAAGGCAAAAATATATAAAGTATAGGTTTAGAATTATTTCTTTTAGGGCTAATAATTGTTTCGCCTAATAACCCGTCAAAATTTTTAAATGCTTTAAATTTAGTAACCAATTTGCCATTAACAAATTCCTTATAAATACAAAAAGATAGTATGTTTACAGACAGAATTTCATAATTACCAATTTTTGCACCAATTACATGCCCTAATTCAATAAATATCGCGTTAATAATAAGTCCAATTATAATCCAAACAAAAATAAATATAAAAGACATGAATCCTGTAGGCAAATAGCCATTATTCATCGCAGGTATAATTATTGTTACACCGATTACAATTGCAAAGGCTAACATTACTATATATACAAGCCAACTATAAATTTCTTCTTTATTCATAATTTCCTCCTTATGCTACAAAACGTATGCATAATATCGGCTTGTTCTATTTTATCAAATTAGAATATATATTTTAATCATTTATTAAATTTATTTGTTTAAAATTTTTAAAAACCTCACTTAAATCTTCAATTAATCTTATTGGTCTTTTTTTGTCTAAAATTTTATTAACAGTAAATTCTTTAATGCCACTTACTATAAATCTAATTAAACTGTTATTTGATGAAAGTTTATTTAATTTAAAATAGGAAGTTATACTTCTATATAAATAAGAATATATGTATTCCTCTAAAATTAAGTTCGCGTTGCTATTAATAACTTGATGATTTAAATAGTCAAATTTATTTAAAAATCCCTCTAAATCCCCAATTATTTTTTTAAAATTAGATAAATCAGTAGATTCTATTTTAATATCATAATAAATAGAAAAAATTAAGTCATAAATACTTTGATAGTGATAATAAAAAGCTTGTCTTGTAATATTTGCTTCTTTGCAAAGCATTGAAATATTAACGTTTTCAATTTTTTCTTTTTTAATTAATTTAAAAAAACATTCAATAATTTTTTCTTCACTCTTTGCCATAATTATATATTAAAACTTTCTTTTTTTTGTTTAAGTAAATTGCCACTCTATTAATTAAAAAGTTAATTCCTATACAAATTAAAGCAATAGATAACATAATCAATAATAGATATAAATAAGTCATATCATTCAAATTGTTATTAATTTGTAAGAAATTAAATTCGGTGTATATAGAAATAATAAACATCAAAATTAATAAAATAACACATCCGAAATAAACTATAATTCTATATAAATTAAATTTATAACAAGTTTCTAATAATACAAAGAAACTTGAAATCGAAATAAAGTAAACCGAAATTGTTACAATATCTTCATTTGCTCCACCCACAATTGGATCTTTTAAAGCAAAATAAGAATATAAGAATAAAAACATAATTAAACCTGAAATGACTATTCCATCAGGTAAAGCTCGTTTGAAAATATTTCTTAAAAAATTACCTTCTAGTTTTTCATTATTTGGCTCTAAAGCTAAGAAGAAGGCAGCTATTCCTATACCTAACATCTCCCGTGCATAGAAGTTGTTGGTTGAAAAAGGCCATAATATTGGATTATTTGAAACTTCAAATGTATAAGCACCAAATGCAATGAAAAATATATTAAGTGAAATGCTAAATACCGTTTTTGTTAAAAATAAAGAACAAGTTCGCTGTAAATTATTTATAACTCTTCGGCCTTGAGCAACAATGTCAGGGAGCGAATCAAAATCATCATTTAATAGAACTAAATTTGCAATATCTCTGCTTGCTCTACTTCCACTTTTAATACTAATTGAAACATCAGCTCTTTTCATGGCCAAAATATCATTTACGCCGTCTCCAAACATTGCGACAGTTCTATGTTTTTCTTCTCTTAAAGTTTTAATAATCATTTCTTTTTGTTCAGGTGAAACTCTTCCAAAAGCATTATATTTATCAGCAATTTTTGAAACTTCTTCTAAAGACATTCCTTCTAAAGATATATATTTATCAGCAAACTTAATTCCCGCAGCAAGTGCAATTTTACTTACTGTTAGAGGGTTATCCCCACTAATAACTTTAATATTTACATCATTTTCATTAAACCATTTAATTGTGTCAACAACACCTTCTCTTATATGATCTTGTAAAATTATTATCCCGATAGGTACAATTTTATTAGGAAGTCTATTGTTTTTAATAGAATAATTACTATAACCAACAGCTAATGCTCTAAATCCATCAGCACTATATTTATTAATTTTTCTTTTAATTTCAGCATCATTTTGTAGATCAAAAAAACCTAAAGCCCCATATACTAGTGTACCCATATCTTCAAAACTAGCTGCACAGTATTTAATTGAACTATCAAAAGGAATAAACGAAGTAGCCTTAAATATTTCTTTTCTACCATAAGCTTTTTCTAGGGCTGTCGCAGTATAATTACTATCTTTTGTTGCATAAAGTAAACTAGATATCATCGCGCCTAAACGATCTTTAGTAAACTTGTTTTCTTTTAACATTTCAACACCATAAATACTCATCGTTCCATCAGTGATTGTACCAGTTTTATCGATACAAAGTGTGTCAACGCGTGCTAAAGTTTCTGTTGAATATAAATCCCTAACTAAAACTTTTTTACGGCTTAAATTTATTGTTCCTACCGCTAAACTTGTTGAACTTAATAAATACATACCACTAGGTATCATTGAAACCAATGAACCTGCCATCATGGCAATATATGTAACAAAATTATTCCAACTTCCGAAAGCATTTTTTAAAAATCCATACTCGATAAGCATTAATAATCCTATTAAAATTACAATAATTGAGATTATTTTAAATAAAAAATTTAATTTTGAATATATTTGTGATTTAGGTCTTTTAAAATCTTTAGTTTTAGTTTGAAGTTGTTGAATATAATTTTCACTTCCAACTTTTTCAACTCTAACATATATTTCACCGCTCAATACATATGTTCCACTATAAACATTATTTCCAACTATTTTTTTGCAAGGTACGCTTTCACCTGTTAATAAAGATTCATTTAAATGGGCTAAGCCACTTAAAACTTTTCCATCACAAGGAACAGATTCATCATTTCTAAGTATCATTACATCATCTAAAACAAGTTCACTAGGATTAATATATTTTATCTTTTTTTCACGAATTACTCGCACTTTATTTGTTGTTGTTAAAGATAGTTTATCAACCATCCTTTTTGCTCTAATATCTTGAATTAATCCGATTAATAAATTAGCAAAAAGAATTAATAAAAATACACAACTTGACCATTGACCAGCGGCTATTAAAATAATTCCAATAATAACAAGTAGTATATTAAAGAAAGTAAAGACATTTTTAATAATTATATCCAAATATGTTCTATTTACTTTGACTTCAACTTTATTTGTTAATCCTTGAGATTCCCTTAAATTGACTTGATAAGTTGATAAACCTCTATCACTTTTTGAATAAATTCTTTTAATTTCTTGAGGCTTTTGATTTAGAAAATATCTTTTTTTCATCGTTATTCAGTCCTTAAAGAAGTTACAGGATCTTTTTTAGAAGCCATTATTGAAGGAAATAAGCCACTAATAAAAGTTAATGCAATTGAAATGGCTATTAGTAATAAAGCGTGTAATGGGTTTAAACTTGCGATACTTCCCAAATTATATGTGCTAAATATAGAATTTAAAATCTTATTTAATGGTAAACATATAATGTATGTTACGATTGCACCTATAACTCCCGCCAATAATCCAATAAAAGAACTTTCAGTTACAAAAAGTCTGCCTACATCTAGCTTTCTAGCGCCAAGAGATCTTAGAATTCCTATTTCTTTTGTTCTTTCTATAACAGAAACATATGTAATAATTCCAGTCATAACGCAAGAAACTATAAGAGAAATAGATGCGAATATTATCAAAACAATTGAGATAATATTAATCATTTGACCAACCATAGCGGTTAAATCTCCAACTATATCAGTATAATTGATTATTTCATTACTATTATGTGCATGATACTTATCATCAGCAATTTGATTCCAACTTTCTAAGTATGTAATTAAAGTTTCTTTTGAAGTTAAATCTTTAGGAAAAATAACAATAGATTGAATTGAACTATAACTATTTAAATATGCAAAAATGGCTATTAAATTTTTAATGCAATTTTTATATTCTTCACTATCATGAGAATTTAAAGATATAAATTGAGTATAAATATCCGTAGCTATTTGAATTAATTCACTCCCATTTGGATGACCTTTCAATTCTTCCGTTAATAAATCTATCCCGAGGTTTCTTGCTAAAGTTAAATAAGTGCTTAAAGAAACACTTGAACCGGATGTATAACTATAAAAATTCATATATTCATTAATTATGTTATTAATTTCAGTAGTGCTGTATGTAAAACCACCACTTTCATTTAAATTATCTTCTATGTACGCTCTTAAAGCATTAAATAAATCAATAGGCCTATAATATTCATTAGTATCGGAATTAATTTGATTAAAAACAGCATTTTCGAGAAAATTATTTGTAATTTCAGAATTGTTATTTTGATCAACTAAAATTTGTTGAAGTTCTTTTGTGTAGCAAAGGCCACTCGTCATTAATGAATAAGTACTTGTTTCGCTAGGTCTAAGTATTCCCACAATTTGAAGTGTTATACCCTTTTCATTGTCATTAAAAATGTCCTCATAATTATTAGTATCATAAACATAAATAGATTTATTTTCGCCTAAATAATCTTCGGTACTTACGATATTTTGATTTCTAGAATAAAAATCGTCTGCTGAAAAAACTTTAAATTTCTTATTATATAAATCATCAAAGCTGACCGGATTATTGAACATTTCTTCGTCAGTTGTATCTTCATTATAAAATCCAAGCTCGATAAGAACATCAGGATCCAATCTATTATATCTATCAACAACTAATACTAATTCGTTGGCATTAGTTGGATATTTTCCGCTAATCAAGTCATAATTTTGAGTAACATATTCTTCTTCACCATATAAAACATGAAACATTGTATTAGGTGAACCTGTAACACTATTAACTAAACTTGTTAAATTATTACTATTAATATTACGAACAATTTTTAAATCACTTTCTCCATCACTATTCACATAATCAGTCATTAGATTATATGAATAACTTGATGAATAATTGATTATATAATCATTCATTAAATTTAAATCTTCTTTTAAATAGTCTAAATAATCTAAATAACGATTGGTAAAATTGTTATATGTATAACTTGCAGTTGTGCCACCAGTTATAACAGGATATATTTCTTCTTCATCAGTATATTGAGGAGGAATTAAATCAGTTTCTTGTGATTCATAAGTGACGCTATAACTAGGAAGCTGTATAGGAAGCATTGATGCTGTTTCACTCTGTATTCTATTAACATAATTTGTAAAACCATTTGATAAAGCTAAAACAAGCGCAACACCTATTATGCCAAATGACCCTGCAATGGAAGTAATTATTGTTCTCCCTTTTTTTGTAATTAAATTTAAAAATGATAGCTTGATAGAAGAGAAAAAATTCATGTAACTTTTTCTTTCTTTCTTAAATGAATTAGCTGTTTCTTTCTTTGATTTTTTTTCTTCATTTATTAATTTTAAAGAACTTATTTTAGAATTGTTTTCTTCTTTATTTGATTCGACTAATGGATTTGAATCATTTATTATCTTTCCATCTTTTAATTCGACTATTCGACTTGAATAATTTAAAGCCAACTCTCTATTATGTGTAACTAAAATAACTAGTCTATTTTGGCTAATTTTCTTTAGAATTTCCATTACTTGAAGGCTACTTTCACTATCAAGCGCACCTGTTGGCTCGTCAGCAAGTATAATTTCTGGATCATTGACAATTGCTCTAGCAATTGCAACACGTTGCTGTTGACCACCACTTAGTTGATTTGGTTTTTTATAAATTTCTTTCTCTAGGCCTACTAATTTTAAAGCTTCTATTGATTTTTCTTTTTGTTCTTTCTTACTTACACCACTTAAATTTAAAGAGAGAGAAACATTATCGATAATTTTTAAATGTGAAATAAGATTATATGTTTGAAAAACAAAACCAATTTTTTTATTTCTATAATCATCAAAATCTCTACTATTAAAATTACTGGTAGAAACTGAATCAATAAAAAGTTCACCGGATGAAGCATGATCTAGTCCACCAATTATATTTAGTAGCGTTGTCTTTCCACATCCACTTGGCCCAAGGATTGAAATAAAACCATTTTTTTCAAAAGAAATGCTAACATTTTTTAGAGCGTAAAAGTCAGTATTATTAACTTTATAAATCTTTGAAATATTAACAAGTCTTAGCATAGTATCACCTATGTTAAAAGTATATATAATTTTTATTTTTTTTACACTCTAAAATTTCACTTTTTGCAACGAATTTTATTAAAAAAACCTTCTAAAACCTCATTAATTTCATTTTTTAATAAAAATTTTTTAACTTCAATACCATTATTAAAGATATAATCACTAATCAATGATAAACTAAGTTCATTTTGTATAGCGTCAACACCATAAACGATCCTTTTAATACGGCTATTTATAATAGCGCTAGAACACATTAAACATGGTTCCATTGTAACATATATAGTTGCGCCATTTAAATTCCATGAATTAAGAATTTTGCTTGCTTTTTTTAAAGCCAAAATTTCAGCGTGTCCAGTAATATCGTGTGTTTTTTCTTTGTTATTGTGTGCTTTACTTAAAATTTTACCATTTAAAACAATGACTGCACCTACTGGTATTTCATTATTTTTTGCAGCTTTTTTTGCTTCTTCTAAAGCAATTGTCATAAAATCAATATCATTCATAATAAAGCAAATTTTAATTAAAAAGCCGTAATACAGCACAACATATCACCTAGAGCTGCTATGTTCCCATCCTGACTCGGTTTAGTGACGAGTACTCATCACGGCTTTTTAATTATAAACCAAGTCAGGGGGGTTGACTATAAATATTTATAGTTATTTTCTGTTGGACCTACCTTTTTTCAAGAGCCAACTTCTTATATACAATTAAATTTGATTTTATTCTTTAACAAAATACTTTCAAATTTACTTTGTAATCTAAGCTTTAATTCGGCGTCCACCACACCTACATTTTTATTTATTAATTTTTCAAGATTAATTGCGGCATTTAAATCTCTATCGATCACTAAGCCACATCTAGGACAAGTATAAATTCTTTCAGATAGTTCTAAGTATTCTTTTTTTCTACCGCAATTCGAGCATATCTTAGAACTAGCATAATATTTATTGGCTAAATAAATTCTTTTATTTGTCCGACTAGCTTTCCTTTTTAATTTTATATGCATTAGACTAAATGAATTGTTAATGAAATTTTTAACATATTTTTTATCACTTTGAAACTTTCGAAATTCGAGATTTTCAAGACAAATATTATCAAATGTTTTTATCAAGACACTTGTAAATTTATTTAAAAAATCATGTTTGATACTATCGACTTTATAAAAAACATTTTGCAATTTAATTACTCTTTTTATATTGTTATTGCTTTTAGCTAATTCATTTTTGTCATAACTAATTTTTTTCTGAAGTTTTCTAATTTTTTCTATGTAACAATTATAAGTTTCCGGAGATGTTACTATAAAATTATTAGATAATGTATAGTTATTTTTAATTCCTAAATCTACTCCTAATGATCTATCAGTTTTAGTAAATAATTCTCTTTTTTGTAAATACAAAACTTCTTTTTTAATAGAAAACGAAAAAGAAGCAAAGTATTTATTTCCTAAGCGACTAATTACAACGCTTAATGGATTTAAATAAATTAATTTTTCTTTAAACTTGATTGGAGTTTTTAAAGATCTTACTTTTAAAAAATAATATTTAGAATTATTTTTTCTAACTATTGAAAAATCATTATTCGTTAAAAAAACAGAATTTTTAAAATAACTTTTCTTTAATTTTATTTCTTTTTTTGAAGCATTCTTTATTGCGCTATTAATAGACTTAAAAGTATGATTAACACTTTCAATTGATAGTACTTCGTAAATATGATTGTCTTTTTCTATTCTTTTATTAAATTTTTCTCTAATTTCTTTTTCACCTATTTTTTTATCTTTTGAATTATTAAATAACATTGCACCATAATTAAAAATACTTCTAGTATAATAAAACAAATTTTCAATATAAGTTTTCTGTTTATTATTTAATTCTAATCTTACTTTTTTTGCTATTAATTCCATCTTAAATCCTCCAAAAAATTTAACTAATGATTCTATGGTGGTTTCTTTTTAATATACATTGTAAGTTTTCGTTTTATGATTTTCATATTTTTCCCTCTATATATACAAGTAGTTATTTTTTCATGTAATTGGGGGGTATTTTTTATTAAAATATAAATATGACTTTAGAAGAATATATAAAACTCCATAAAACTAATACGATGAAAAAAATGTCTTTTGTTGATTATTTATATTTTTTAATGAATAAATATAAAATAGATAATGTAACACTTTATAAAAAAGCTAATATTTCTAAACAAGTTTTTTCTAATATAATTTCAAGTAAAGCAAAACCTAGTTTAAATACAATTTTAAAAATTGTTTTTGCACTCAAATTAAATAATGAAGAGTGTAAGCTTTTATTAAAAAAAGCCTCATTTACACTAGCTTCATCAAGTAATTTTTCTCTAATAATAAGATATTGTATTGAAAATAAAATTTATGATTTATATGAAGTAAATAATTATTTAATAAAATATGGATATGAAGATAAGATAATTATATAAATTTCTTTATCACAATTTGAGATTTTATTATTGAATTAAAAAATTATTTATGTTCACATTTTCAATTTAAAGTTAATAGAAAAGTTGAAGTTAAAATTGTTTTAAACGTTTTAATTTATATTAATTAACATATTAAGTAAATGTTATGATTTATGTTTATTGAAAAATATAAATATAAAAAATAAATGGGTTTTTTAATTATTTTCGTCTAATAAAGTAATTTCAATTGGGCTAGTAGGAATAGATGATAAGCTTAATTCACCATCTTCAATTCTATTATATCCAGTTATTGAACTTCCTCCACCAACCCAATCAGCAATAACAAATTCTGCTTTTATATCCTATGCACCTTTTTCTTCATTATATATAGAATGCATTGCAGTAATTAAATAACTATGACCTTCAATATATTTAAAAGTACCTTCCATTTTATTTAATTCACTTAAAGTATAACTTTGTATTTCCTCTACATTACTTCCATAAATATGCTCTTTATCTGTTATATTTATATGCATATTTTCTATATCATTTACACTTGCATCATTACTAACTTCAAAAGGAATATCAATAGTATCAACTTCAACTTCTCCATATGGTTTAACAGTAAATGTACGCATTAAGCCGGCACCTCTACCATTATTGCCATCCATATAAAAATAAATTGTTGCTGTTCCAGGATTTACTTTTTAAGATCTACAACTATACTCCCACCATGTATATATCCCATAGAAGTTTTAATCGGTTCAAATTTTAAAGCATCAACAGGAATTACATCTTCATTTGATGATTCAAATTCCTCTCTATCAAGAAGATTATTACTATTTCCAAATTTAGTTATATCAATATTTAATTTTAACTTTTGATTAAAATCTAAAGCTGCATACTGTTTATCTTCCTCACTTAACACTGATATCTCATCAATAACAGTTTCATCCCAACTTAAATAATCATCAGGATCATCATAACTTGTAATAGGAACTAATTCTATTTCAATAACAACATCTTCACTTGATAATAAATACGCTACTTGAATAAAACATTTTTTACCATCTTTAATAGCTACAAAATCTATTTCACCTTTATATGTTTTTTCAATTCTTACAACACATCCTCTATATATCAATTCATTATAAATAACATTCTCTAAGGCTTGAGATCCGAATATTTTATTAGAATCATTACATGCTAGTAAAAATCCATTATCGATAACAAATTGTTTTTCAATATTCTTTAAAGTTCTTTTAGATGATATATCATATTTTTTACTCTAGATATTAAACATGCTTGTTCTAATTTATCTAAATATCTATCTCTAATCGATAATCTAAACGTTGAGACATTCTACCATATCTAATATAGTTTTGTAATGGTTTAGAAGGTAATTCTAAATTATTTACCTTATAATAATCAATAAATTCACTATAACTAAAAGGCATTATCTTAAATTCTTTACATCTACCAACAAGTAAAATAGCAAGTCTACCTCTTAATAATTTAAAATTACTCCCAGAAAAAAATATTGATATATTTTGTGCTGCTTTAAGTGATACTAATACTTTTTAAAATTGTTGAATATATTGAATTTCATCAAGAAAAATTTATTGTAGTTTTTAATTATTCAAAAGAATAATTGAGATTTGCAGTGTTTTTAATAAAAATCAGACCTTATTGTTCCTTAAAAACTTTTCTTTATATGATAATAATTCTTTAAATGTAGTATTTCCTTTGCCTATCGATACAGTTAAATATTTAACATTAAAAGCATTAAATTCATCTAAAGTTAAATATTCTTTCCAATCTTCATAAGTAAATAAACCATATTTTTCAATATCTTTTTTCATTAAGTTTCTATCAATTAATAGATTCTCATCAAGTTCAAAATAATTAAATATTCCATCAATTTCATCTGTCATTAAAGGCATATAGTTAACTATATGATTTAAATTATTTTCGGTACATATTCCATAGCCTTCAATAACATCATTATATATAGAATAACTTTTAATTTTAATTTTTTCTATTTTATTTGTTTTTAGATCAATTATCCCAAACTCATGACTCATATATTCTTCAACATTATTAATATTTATTTCAACATATTTTCTTAAGTTGTAATCTAAAAATAAATGGCCTTTCCAAATATCGATGGAAGTATCATTATTAAAATTCAATCTTAAAATATTTATATTTCTTGCTTTACTAATATAAATAACAGCAACTTTTTTTGTTTCAAGTTTCCCTCTGCAATGATTATAAGAATAAATCAAATCGCCAATTTCTAATTCTTCAACAGGTTTTTCTATTAAACCTTCGCATAAAACTTTAGTACCTTTTACTAAACATTCTTCTGATGATTCGACTTTTGGCACAGTATATGTGCCTTCGGCTTCGTATCTTCTTCCATCATCTAAAGTTGCCACACACTTTATATCCATTACATAATCATTATCAGTTGAAGTATTTTGATTAATACTTATTGTAGCAGAACCATCTTCATTATCTACTAAAGTGCCAATTCCTTCGATATTAGTAGAATAACTCCATTCATACTTGCTTACATTAACTAT
This sequence comes from uncultured Bacilli bacterium, assembly GCA_944368975.1. Lineage (GTDB taxonomy): Bacteria > Bacillota_I > Bacilli_A > RFN20 > CAG-826 > Onthovivens. The sequence goes on from CALVXI010000009.1 coordinate 13,623, forward strand.
ATCACTAAAAACAGCTCCAATAGTAAGCGTAAGTGCATTACTACTATCCTGTGTATACGAGGCAGGGTCTAAATTAAAAGAAAGATCTTTAATCCATTGGGAACCATTAGAAGTATATGAACCAATAGATAAATTTTCATTAATATTATTAGATGTCAATCCTCTTGCATTTAACGCTATTTCTTGATAAGTACCACTGCTCGATCCAGTTGACCATGTGCCACTAACTTCCTTAGATACAATATTTGAGGAGCTATTAATATTTAATTTCCCATTAATACTACTTGTTTTAATATCCCCTCCAATATTTTTAACATTAAGCTCTCCGTTAACAGTAAATAACCCTCCGTCAAATCCTGAAGATGGATATTTAAATCCACTAAACGTTGCTGTATCAGTATAAGAATCATATATGGCTAAATCATCGACATTTAAAGTAACATAATCATTTAAAAATAAGCTCCCACCCGGCATTACTTTCAAATCCTGATTAGCATTAATTGTAGAAGGATTATTTTCGAAGGTATTGAAAGTTATATCTTGAAAATAAGTAATAGGGAACATTACCCCTTCAGTAGTTATTTTTCTTTCGCCTACACCTGGTGCACTAATTGACAATTTAAGTGTATTTATATCAAAAGCACCATAAAAATCTAAATCAATGTATTGATATGTATAAGGCAAATTATTTCTTAATATATTTTCATTTGTTCTGTTGAAAGATCCGGCTATTAAATAGGAATTATTTTTTGATTGAATAAAATATGAATCATTATTGCCATATAAAGGCACTAAGGTTTGATTATGTGCATCATTACCAAACATAGTTCCGATTCCATTTACAGTGCTTCCATAATTATAAATTGATTTAATAGCAATATTAGGCATATTTAATCTTAAAAACGGGGAACATTCATATTCTAACTTATCTAAACCGGCATCAATAAGCCCTCCACCCAAGCCAACAAATGCAGAACCACCCCTATTTTCCCAAATAACCATATTTGTTTCAGTTTTAGACCCAGCATTATTTTCTATAAGAATGTTTTCTTTATCAAGAGAAGTTATTAAACCTTGATTTTTAATTATTCCGTTATTGATAATTTGTGGAAGAATGATACCATTTTCATTATAACCTTCCAAATAAATACTTCCAAAATAACTTGATGTTTGTCCTGATGGATTATTTCCGCCACCCATACCACCAATTATTCCACCTACATAGATGGTGCCATTATTAATTAATTGTGCAGTGTTTTTAATTGTTAACTTATTTTTTTCATATTTATCAGGTTCATTTATAGCTTCTACTCCACTAACAGCATCTTTTCCAGAAGAATCTTTATTTACAGAAAATACATTTTCGCCTTCATAAGGTAAAGCCAAGGTAACATTAGAATTTAATATCCTTGTTTCATTTAAAACTGCATTTGAGTTAGGAATTATAAATATAGTTACATTACTAGTAGTCGTATTTGCAGCATCGATTGCTTTTTCTAATCTTGTATATTTAATATTTGGGTTTGTTGATAAATAAGCGACCGGAATATCATTAGAAAAATTATTTAATGTATAAGGATAATCCTTATTACTAGCAACGACTAAAAAACTACTATATCCAACTAATGAAATTATAGAAGTTAAAGATAATACATATATAATTGGCCTATTAGATTTCTTCATAATTACATATCCAAATCAACTTCTAAATATAAAGAAGTTAAACTTGCTCCATTAGAATTAACTAAATTATTATAAATACTAGTTTCAAAAGTATTTGAAACACTAGAAAAATCAAAATTAAACTTTAAATAACAATACACCCTATTAATAGAATATAAAGAATTATCGCTATATGTAATGTTTAAATCAATATAATTAGCATTTAAGCTTCCACTAGTAGTTTTATTAATGTCTACACCAGAACTTGAGTTTATTCCATATTCTATAGAGTTATTAACATAACTAAATAAATTAAAATCACTTGCTACTGAGCTAGCATAATTTACATAAATTCTAGTATTAAATGTAAATTCACTTTTATTAGTTAAATATTCATATATTCCATCTTTAACTTGAAAATAAAAAGGAATAATAATTGAACCCGTATATGTAATTGTATAATCACTTACAATTCCATATTTACAATATTTAAACATCTCAATATCTAAAAAAGACACATTTGAATTTAAATCAATTATATCGCCATAATTAGTAATTAAATTTATATTATTAGTATTATTATTCCCTATTTGCCAACTAGAAAATCCAGTTATAAATAAAGATAAAGAAAGTAAGGTTATTAACCCCCCCCAATTACTTTATTTAATTTCTTTTTTAATTTTAAATTTTTCATACACCTAATTTTACCACACCACTTAAGCTACTTTTATAGTTGTTGCTTTCTTCCACTCATTATTATTTGTATCATAAATAACTTTAAAAGAACTAAAACTTGATACACTTGTATCAGTAATAGTTACATTCCCCTCATTAGAAATAAATTTCCCTAAATTAATTGCTACTTTATCTGCATAAACAAACTGGTTTCCTGAGTAACTAATGCCTTCAGCTTTAACATAAGTACCAGCATAATATAAATAACAATTATTATTACTATCAACAAATACTTTCTTAGTTAAATCTACATTATTACTACTAACAATATTTACATTATAACTAATTTGAGAATCTTGATTAGAATTATTACTTCCATATAAATAATCATCACCAACTAAGAAATAATATGTATCGCCATTAACTATTGCATCCATATTATCAGTATATAAACCATTAATATTGTTATTGCTATCAATAATATAAGCTAAATTATTAGAAATTAAAGGAAGTACACTAAATGAAGTTGTTACTGTTACTGATTTATCATTACTATGACTAGTTAAGCTACCTGTATCAAACCATGTGCTACCAAATTGTATGTCGAAAGAATAATATGTTTGGACCATATTTTTATTATCTTCGATTTTAGAAATTAAATTATCATTTAATTCAATCTTCCCGGATAATATGTATTTTCCATTAGCGCCACTACTAAAGTCAATTTCTCCTTCAATTACAACACTAGATGAAGAAACATATTTGTTATAATACTCACTAATTCCATAAATGCCTCCACTAAAAGAACTATGGCTATAGCTATTCCGATAAGTAAAATTTTTCTCAAATGTTAAAATACCACCAGCTAAATTTTTTGTGGAACCTGGTAATGTCTTTTTTAAACCCATGCCCAAAAAGGTTTTTTCAACTGTAAGTTCACTATATTGATAATTATTGATATAACTAAAAACTATTTTAGCATCCTTTCCGACATATAAACTTGATCCTGGATAAAAAACTGCTAAATAAGGTATTTCAATATTACTATCTTCTAATACATTTATATCAAAGAAAGTACTAATAGGAAAATTAATTCTAGACATATACAAAGGAAAATCAGTTTCTAAATATATACCAGCCATACCAGTCTTCATACTCGCCATACTACTTACATTTAAAAATTTTAAATCGGCAAAAACATCAACCTTTACCCTCATGTTATATAAATTATTAGTATATGTCGATGAATTTAAACTAGTTATATAATAAGGTAAAATATCGATATAATCGTAATTATCTCCAGTCCAAACAATATATGAATTATTATTAGAAACAGTTCCTAAAAGTCTAAACACTACGGCACTACCACCTAAGCTGCCTAAGTTAATTTTTACATATCCAGTAAATGAACTATTATAATTTAATCTTATTTTAGTAGTAATATAAGGAAATCTATAATCAGAAAATGGTGTTTGTCCTTTCCCATAACCCCAAATCGTTTGGTTTCCACCTCTACCATCTGTATAAGACATTAAAGCATACATTTCAGCGCTTTCATTAACAATAATTTGACCAGTACCGATAGTATCTTTAATCTCACCAAACACTTTTAATTGTCCATTAACATAAATATTATGTCCATTTAAATCAATTGATGTATAACAACCATTAATGTAACTATTTGAAGATGAAGAACCATTATTTCCGGTATCAGCACCAACGATTAATGTGCCATTAATAGTTAAATCACCATTTAAAACTAAACTTAAATTTTTAGTATTATTGCTTAAGTTTAAGGTTTCGTCTGTTTTATTATGATTTGCATTATATTCATCTTGGCTGCCTAAAGCTCCTTCAGGATTATTTCCAATTGTTCCTGAATTAAGTAGTAAATTTAAAGTTGTATTAGTATTGAGTGAACATTCATCTAAAAACAAAGAGGATAAATAATAACCAGAATCAGTTGAAACATCTAAAGATAAACCACTTCCATCACTACTTTTATTACCACCTAATAAAGAATCATATAGATTTACTACACCACCTTGAGTATTTGAAATTGTTTTCGAAATATTATTTTCATCATAAACTTTTAAACCATAAACTATTGTGTTGTTAGAAACGTTCGAACTAAAATCGTAAATTTCAGTAAATTCTTCATCTTTGAAAAATATATATCCATCTTTTAAAGCGTTTTTATTTAAAGTTGAATTGTTTTTTACAAGATATTGTATTTCGCTAATTAAATTGGTTTGAAGTTCGTATTGTCTAATTGCTTGTTTTCTATATTCATAATAGAAAGTATAAAAATCATACCACCACGGAAATTCATATTTATTTTCTTTATTTTTATAAGTACAGATATTGAAGTATCTATATTCAATATTTCCTTCAACTACAGTTGAAACATTCCGAATATCATTCACATTATAAGTATTATATAAATTTTCAGCGTTACCACCTTCTTTTTCACCATCTATATTATTTGTGCTTACAACTTGATAGGTACTATCACTAATATTTTCCCAAACATATTGTTTATCATAATATTTTACTGTTACAGATGTATCTCTACCTGCATCATTAACACTAGTTTCATTATATTTTTCCATAAAACTACTTAACCCAGGTAAAACTGAAATAGGTAACCCTAAAATAATTAATAAAACTATATATTTATTTAATCTCTTCATATTAAATTACCTCACAATTATACCTATAAGTAAAGGTAGTAGCTTGATAAGTAGATAAAAAGTTATAAGTAGAAGGTAAACTACTGAAATTTAAACTTAAAGTTAAATTAATAACATTTTGATTCACCATAAACTTATTACTAAAGTATTCTAAATCATAATATTCATTAGACTTAACATAAAAATATCCCATAATTCCATTAGTTATACTAATAATATTACTAGACTTTAAACTATAATTAGGATCAAAATCAAAATATAAATTAAATGAACTATCATAACTAACTAATGAAAAGAAGTTTGTATTAGTTAACAATTCAATATATAAGATTGAATTATCTTCATTAGTTAATAACTCTTGTTTATTAATTTGTATTCCTATATCTAAGGTAGTTTTTGTATATGAATAATTAAGATTATTATCGCTAGTATATTTGAATCCATTAAAGCTTGAATCATCGACATATACACCTTTTATGTTAGTATTTACATCTCCAAAAGATGTATCAAAAACATTAGTTGTAGTTGAAATAAAATCACCTCCTGGAATCAAAAAGCTCGCAAAACCCAAACTAAAAAGTGAAATTTGACTTAGAAGTATACTAGCAATTGCTATATGTTTTTTATTTCCAAACTTCATTAATTCTCCTTATTAAGCATTATCTACCCAATTAGCATATAAAGTTAAATCATCCATAACTGGAGTTAAATTAGTAAAATGGCCTGTATTAGGTTTAATCTCTATATCACTCCACCAACCATTAAAAGTATATCCACTTTTAATAACTTCCAATTCATTAACATCTAAATTAATATAATTACCTTCTTCAATAATATAACTTTTACTTACTCCACTACTTGATGGATCAGTTTGATCAACATATCTCCATTCTCCACCATTAACATTAAAAGTAACCTTATAATTGACTGTAGTTCCAGTACCTGTCATTGAAAAAAGTAATCTCCAAGTACCATTTTCTTTTTTATAAACTTCACCACTACCACTTTCATTTAAATAAAAATCACCATCATTACCTAAATTAGTACTAGGGACACCATTTCCACTAAGCCATTTAGTTGCAACTGGTTTAGCTAAAGGCATCCTTGATATTGATCCATCAGTATATGTAATAGTTAAGATATATTCAGTTCCATTATCAATACTAGTAATAGAATCAATACCAAGTCCATTTTCCCCATTACTAACATAAAATTCATAACTTTCTCCGTTAGTATAAGTAATTACTACTTTATTTCTATTATTTTCGATATCAAACTCGCTAGTTATATCTTTAATTCCAACTCCATCTACACCTTTATTAACTGTAATTACTTCACTAGTTGTTTCATCACTATAAACAAATTGAATAGTTGTATTACCAATATCATCCTTTCCTATCACAATATTAGTAATGCCCTTACCATCAACTCCATCTTTTCCACTAATAACAGGAACTTCAATCTTAGTAGGTTCTAAACTTTCATCAGTATAATAAATAGTTAAAGTAACTATACCACTTTCACTATCTAATGAATGTTCTATATGATCTATACCAACTCCAGTTTCTCCGCTAATTCCTTTAGGAATAGTAAAAACTAAAGGTTTAACTTCTTCATTATCAAAAGTAATAGTCACTATAATATTACCTTCTTCATCTACCTTAGTAGTCATATCACTAATAAGATAACCTTCATCTCCACCAAAGAAAGCACTACAACTTGCTAAACAAATACTAGATAAAACTAATCCTAAACTTAATAAAATTCCCTTAAATTTTCTAAAAATCATTGCAGAACCCCCTTATTTTCCTAAATTATCTCTTAAAGTCTTAACACTAGGATGTTCTCCAAATAAATATGGAGTATCTCCACTAAACTCTTTATTTGTAATAAACTTAAATGGTTCAAATCCGGCTGCAAATAAAACGCATCTTGCAAGTATTGTAGCAATAGCATTACCACCTAAATACTTTTCACTTTCTCTAAGTAAATCAACAATAATTTCTTCACTCATTAAATCTTTAGTTTCTTTAATTAAAGAATCATCGTAAGTTAAAGTAGATAAATTAAGTCCTCCACCATAATAAGCAACCATCGTATTAAGATATTCACCCTTTTTATTAACTTCATCTCCACTATAGTTAAATACATAATTATTAGAGATAGCTTTATCTCTAAGAATAGGTTTCATAGGGAAGAAATTATCAATCGTCACACTTCCTACATCTTCTCCTAAACTGCCTAAAGCCCCTGATATATTTTCTTCAATTAAATTAGATATATCAATATCTTCAATTCTTTTATAATCATAAAATGATGTTTTTCCACTTAAAGTAATATTAATAGGTTTACTAGTTCCTCCAATCTTATTAGGTAAAGGAGAATTAAACATCTCCATAACTTTAGAAACTGTTGAACTAAGTCCATTATAAAGGAATGGTCCATTAAACATTGTTTCAAAAGCAATACTAAATAACCCACTATCATCAAATAAAGTATCGTTAACTCTAATATTAGAAGCATAATTAATACTTCCATCACTATTTATATAACCATTAGTATTATTTAAATAATCCTGAATAATCTCTAATAAATCATATAAAACTTCTTTTGGTAAATTTAAACTATCTTCACTTAACCCTAAATAATCTTCTAAAACCACATTAGCACCTAAATTAGTACTATTTAATTTATAAAAATCACTATAATTAAATTTATAATTCTGATTATCATAATCTACATTTATCTCTTGTTCTTCATTTTGTGATAAATACTCATTGCTTCCTACTTTCAATGAAAATTCTCCGCTTCTAGTAAGTATTGAATTATCTATAAGTAAATTATCTGTATCAAATGCTCTAATTAATGTTTTTCCTAGTTTTATAATAGAATTCTTAATCGTATTATTCTTCCCTTTAACATCAATTACTGTACCAATATAAGCATAATTTCTCTTATTAGAATTATCATCAATATTCTGAATATGTAAATCATTAAGTGTTATATTATCATTATCAAGAAGTAATCCAATATTATCTTCTCCATAAGCTTTAACAATACTAGGACTTACATTAGGAGCACCAATAGTAACATAAGCTAAAGGACCAAAGAAATAATCTTTATTTGATGGAATTAATTTTCTCATTGTTTTATCTATACTCCCATTATTAGGAAAACATAAATTATTCATATTAATACTAAATCCATTTCCATAAAAATCTTTTTGTACTCTTATACCTACTTTAACTTTTGTAGATACTTCATTACCTGGATTATTCTTATTAAAATCATCTAAGAATTTATGATTATAACTACTTTCTTTTAAATATAACTCACTATCAAAACTAAATGTATTACTTTCTTCATCATAATTACCAAATAAACTAATATTTCTAGATGAATCTTTTTTAGTTAAAGGAAGACTAGGTTTATAACTATATGCCCCTTGACTTACCCCAACATCTCCACTAATAGGTATATTTTCTCCATTATATACTTCTCTTAGACTCCCTAAAGAAGTTTGCATAACTATAACTTCTCCATCTGTACTAAAATTACTACACATTAATAAATCATTGTAACTATAAACATTAACCCCATCTTTAACGATATTAAATATATAGCTACTTCTAATATATCCTGCTATTAAATTAACTTCTCCTATTCCTTCTCCATAACTATTAATAACTATCTTATTATCATTAAATGAAATATTACTACTAGTAGATTCAACTTTAACATCATCTAAACTAATATCATCTCCATATACATCAATATTAACTTCAATATTTGCTTTATTTTTAGTTATATTATCTAACTCTAACTTATCATAACTTATATCATACATCCCAAAATATCTAGTATCTTCAATACTTTCTCCACTACCTTGATATTTAGGAGTAACTATAATTGCTCCATCTTTATATATAATGGCTTTAATTCTAACTTCTACTCCTTTATTCTCTGTATGACAACTTAAAGTAATACTCCCTTCACTATAAGTATTTAAATAAAAAGATTCATTATCGCTTGTGGTAATAGTAGCAATATCTTTATATTCATTTTCATCTACTATTTCCCACACCAAATTATTCCCATCTCTAAGAATCGCATTAGGATCATCAACAATCGGAGTAGCCTCAAGTAAATAAGCACTATCTCTAACCTTAAATCCTTCTCCATCATTATTATAAGGAGTATCAATTCTACTAATATTAGTAGCGACATTAATATTAAGTAAAATAACACTAACAAAAGAAAGAAGTCCAATAATAAAAGGTATAATAAGTAAAATAATTAATGTTTTCTTCTTCATATTAAATATTAACCTCCATTAATCTAAATAACTTCTCAATTCTTTTATTAATATTAATAAATAAAGGAATTAATATAACTAAACTTAATATTGAGATAATTAAATATATCGCCCATACAGGTGCTTTAATAAAACTAAGTAAGAAATGAATTAATAAAATAATAAAAGGAAAACCTAAACTAAATAAATTATTTAAATAACTTAATTTATGTTTAATATTACTAAGTCTATCATGCATATCAATAAGTACTCCACCTACATTAGAAAATATAATCATTACAAGTCCTATAATTAAACTAACAATAAAAATATAATAATTAATAACACCTGTACTAACTAAAATAATTAAAGAAATAATTAAAGATATACTACTTAAACTAATTGGAGCAATAAGTTTAAATATAATCTGTTTAATAGGTTTAACTGGAATATATTTAATAATCTCAATACATTTATTTTCTCGACTTATACTTAAACTAGCATTAGCATTAATAACTCCAATAAATAAAAGAATTAAGGTTAAACTAAGACCATTAGTAAGTTCAGGGAATAAACCAGAAAATACTCTTAAATTATCATATATTATTGCATTTAAACTACTTATAACTATATAACTTAAAAAAGGCATCATAATAAGTAAAGCAGTATAACTAAATATATAACTACTATCTTTAAATAAAAGTGTAAATTCTTTCTTAATTAACGCTTTATTTATATTATAAACCTTCAAATCTCGATTATTTTTCTTATTTTCTTTAATTTGATAAAAATCTAACTTATTCATTTTATTATAAAAATAAGTACTTAAATTAATCCCAATTAACCCAAAAACTAATATTAATCCAAAGAAAATAAGCCATGCACTCATTACATTTTCTTTATTAATAATCGCTATAAAGATATTATTTAATGGCACTAAATAAGTAACTACTTTATGTAAAGCATTTACTAATTCACTACTTAAAACTCCTCCAAAACTAGAATCATTTAAACTAGCTAAAAAGAAATCAAGTAAATATTTATAAATAAAACAAAGTAAGATAACTAAAATACTACTAATAACAAACTGAACTAAATCATGCTTCTTTAAAAAATTATATAAATACTCAAAAGGAACAACAAAAGTTAAACTAATCCCGATAATAAGTAAACTAATAAGAAATGGATAAATAATACTAAATACATAAAAATAAGGAATTAAAGTATTAGTTGCTCCAAAACATATAAGTAATGGAGTAGATATACATAAATTAAGTAATACTTCGTTAAAATATAAATAAAATAACTTCGAATAAATAATCTCTCCACTACTAATAGGAAGAGGTAAAATAACTTCATTATCTAATCTATTAAATAATAATTTACGACTAATAAATAACGAATTAATAATACTTATAATAAATATAATAAATAAAAAGAAAACTAAAAAATCAAAGATCCCATATTCACTATATTCATCTATCTTTTTATTTAATGATAAATAAATAAAACATTCTAAAGTAATAAATAAAGCGATCCCAATAAATTTAAATAACCACATTAAATATTTTTCATAACTATGTTTATAGTTACTCGTATTATTTAAATATCTTTCTTTTCTAACTAAATCAAAAACCATACTAATTTATTCAATATCCCCGTAAATCTTAAAGAAAATCTTTGATAAATCTCTTCTTTTAAGAGGTTCTTTATTTAAATCAATTAACTCTATTACTCTACCTTCATTAATAATTGCTACTCTATCACAAACTTTACTAACTAAATCAATATTATGTGAAGTAATAAATACAGTTCTTCCATTATGAGCAAACTCTTTAATCATTTTAAGAAGTACTTCATAAACCATAATATCTAATCCTACTGTAGGTTCATCTAAAATCCAAAGCTTTGGATTATGAATAAGACTAGCCATTAAACAAACCTTTTGTTTCATACCATGACTATACTCTCTAATCTTTCTATTCATATCAGTTGGACTCATCTTAAATTTATTAATTAAGAAGTTATAATTTTTTCTAAAACTAGATTCAATCATTCCATAACTACTAGCAATAAACTCTAAATATTCATTTCCACTCATCATCTCATAAGTCACTGGTTCACTAGGAACGTATCCTATTAAACTTTTAGTTTTAAGTGAATTAAGTTTATTATCAGTATTTAAAATAAGTATTTCTCCACTATCATAATCTTTTAAACCGACTATACAGTCAATTGTAGTAGATTTACCAATTCCATTTTTCCCAATAAAACCAAAAACTTCACCCTTTTTAACATTAAGTGATAAACCTCTAAGAACTTCTTTCTTCCCATAGGATTTATATAAGTCTTTAATTACTAAAGAGTAGTCAATTTCTTTTAATTCATCTACTTCATTAAATATATCATTCTCTTTATATTCCATACTTATCTCCTACCACTTTTTAGCCACATAACTTCTTTATTATTAATAATATTATTTATTGAATAAGTCGCTTTACAGTTATTACATCTATAATTAAATCCATCATAACTTATATTACTTTCTTTACAAATAGGACATCTATCTTTAATTAGCTCTAAATCACAATCAAATAAAAGCATTAAACTATTAATAAAATTATTAATCTTTAGTTCATTATCTTTCTTATAATAACTTAAATTAATAACATTTTTATATTCCCCAATTAAATTATTCATTGTAAAGATATATTCATTTATATAATTATCTTTATTATTAATTAATATATTATTAATCTCTTCATTATTTATATTATTTAAATAGAAACTAGTAAGAATATAACTATTAGATTTATAAGTATTATTAACTTTCGTATCACTTCTTATCGCTTTATTAATTAATCTAGTTTCGATATTAAACGACAAATTATCTTTATTCATCGTAATAATAAATGAAAATAACTTCTTCTTAAAACTTAATTTATTAAAAGATAATCTATTATTATCATCAAAATATAATACTTCTTTCTTATTAATACTAGTTTTCCCAATATTTAACTTAACTAACTTATTAATAAAACTAACTAAAACATAATTATAATAATATATATCTAATTCTTTATAACTATCTAACTTAATTAAATCTAAATAAGATTCTTTATAAAATTTATAACAATAATTATATAGAGGATCATGAAGAAGTATATTAGTAGGTAATATATTTTTATTATTTAATTTCTTACTAGTTACTTTATAAAAATTACTTCCTTTAAGATGTTTAACTTTCTTTATTAATGATTTAGTTAATTTATATACTTTATTTTTATTTCCTTCTTCTTTAATAAATAAATCATTAATTGGATAATCATAATTATTAACTAAATCATTAATAATAGAATTTCTTCCAAAATTAAATCCACTTATTTCATATATATCTTCAATAGAGTCAATTAAAGGAGTAATACTTAAACTTATTTCTATTATATTTATATCTAAATAATCTATTAATAAAGAGATAAATCTATTCTCATAAGTATCGATTGTATCGATATTTATTTCATTATATACATATTCAGGAGTTAATTTATTATCTTTATTTTTCCATAACTTTATATCTTTTAAGGTGTTTAAGAAACTAGATGTACTTAATGAACTACTAACTTCACTTCTAATTAAAGTTTCTTCTTTAATAGATTTAATATGAGGTTTATAAATAATTGAGATAATTTTATTTATAACATCTTTATATTTATTTAATTCGTTCATCGTTTCTTCATAATCATATTTCTTAAATAAACTAAATTTATCATCCATTAACGCATTATAAAAATCATTAAAACTATTATGTTTTTTAACATAATTATTTAATTTATTCGTTAATTCTTTTAAATACGTTAAATTCATTTAATTAATCCTTATAATTTTCTTATTAACCTATTAATTTCTTTAAATGTTTCTTTAAAGGTATTTTCTCCATAAGTTTTATTAATTAAAACTTTAAGTTTATTTAATCCATCTTTTATATAATCTTCAAATCTTCCTTCAAGTTTATTTATAACTTTACGAGAGAACATAAAATCAAGTGCTTCTATTTTATTACCTCCAGTGCTTATAAAAGTAGGAACAAAAGTTTCAAGTTGATGCATAATACGGTTACCAATCGTAATATCAAAATTTTCATAAGTAAAATTAATTAAACTTCTAAATTTAAGATAATCTTCTTCATTTAATCTAAATTCTTTATTATTTATCGCTTCATTAAATAAATTTATTAATTTTGTATAACTTAAATTAATATTATTTATTTCTTCATTTACCTCAAATGGAATATTTTGATCATCAAAACTAATAGTAATAGCTCTATCATAAACTTTATCAGTAATAGTAAATGTTGAATCATCTTTATTAGCAGTCGCAATAAACCAAGTATTATAAGGAATATTTAAAATACCATCTTCTAAATGATTTGGAGCAACAAAATCATATGGTAATTGCATTATCTTTAATTTCCATTTCTCGATTGGATATTCTAAAATTGAAAGAAAATCAGCAAAATAATATTCAACTCTACTTATATTAACTTCATCAAGAACCATTATATTAACTTGATTAAGTTTATAAGTAGCATCATACATTCTTTTTAAAAATTCAGTTTCGTTATATGTTTTACTAAAATCATTATAAAAGCCAAGTAAACTAGTTTTATCTCTCCACGTTGCTTGAACTGCTTCAAAATAACTTTCTTCACCGATATATTCACTAAAATATCTTGCTAAAGAAGATTTACCAGTACCACTAAGACCTTCTAAAATAATAAGACGAGAACTACTTAACGCACTAATAAAAGTTCTAATCGTTGTTATATCAAAATATAACTTCTCTTTTTTAGCTAAATATAATCTAAAATTAGTCGCTAAATCTTTTAAAGTAATATTTTCATCATCAAAATCTTTTTCTCTATATGCTTCATTTATTATATCAATTGAACTAAGTCCTGGAAAAACGATTTCTTTATCTTTTAATACTTTTTCTTCGGTGTTATTATTTCCACTAACTCCACTAATAGCACTAATGGCACTATTTAAATTAGAACTAGTTTCTATATTACTTTCTCCAAAACTAGCTGCTAAATTACCTTGATCAGTTAATCTATCTTCTTCTTCTTTAATAGCTCTAGCTTCACTTTCTTCAACTTCTTTTGTTCTACTTCCAAAAAATCTAAATGGTTTATCAATATTTTTAAAATTAATAATAAGTAAACAAATCGCAAATATAAAACTACCTAATATAATAAATAAAATTAACCCAATTAAAATACTTTCTCCTAGTAATATAAAATTATTTTTAATAATCTCACCAACATATGGGTACTGCGCACATAAACCAATTCCAAAACAAAGAACTAAACAAATAATAAAAGTAATTAAATAAACAAGTAACCACTTTTTACTTAAAGCTTTCTCTTCATAATATTTAGCAAGTCTAATCTCATAAATTAAAGAAGCACTAAATAAAAGAACATAAATTAAAAAACAAGCTAGTAATATATAAAAATTAATACTTCCATTTACTTTAATAAAATTAAAAGCATCTCCGATACTTGCTATTGGATTATCTTTAACAAATATTCCATTAGCATCAAGACACATCGCACTAAATAATACTAATACTAAATAGAAATAAATAATCCCAATGGTAATTAAATTCTTTCTTGTAAAATGTGTTTTCATAATTTATTTACTCCTTTTTATCTTCTTTATCTTTCTTTTTAAAGATATTTTTTAATTTATTGATGAAATTATCTTTATTATTTTCTTCTAATTCTTTATTTTCTAATTCGATCTTATTATTTAATTCCTTAACACTATTTATATATTCATCACTTACTTCTTTTACCTCAATAAACTTACCCTTATAAAACGAATATTCTTTATTTTTATAATATAAATATTCTTTATAATCAGGAGTTATAACTTTATTTACTTCCATCTCTTCTAAATAATCAAAATTAATAATTTCATCTAAATAATTAATTCTTTCTAATAAACTTGTATCATATTTACTTTTATAATAATCAAACATAAGTAAACAATAAACAATTGATAAAATCGTAATTATTCCACTATTTGATTGTAAAAAGATAATAAATACTCCAATTAAAGGAACTCTACTTCCATTATAATAACCAATAACATTACTAAAATCTAAATTCCCTTCATATAATCTATTAGTATCACTTATATTATTAGAGTCTCCTCTAGTAACTAATGTTTTATCTTCATTTATTTCAATAATTCTATGAACATAAATTACATCATCTTCACCATAAAAGGCTATTACATCATATAATTTAACTTCATCTATACTTTCATATTTACTTATCCCAATAATATCATAAGTATCAAATTGATTATTTAAATTATTCGTTACTAAATAAGTATTACTACTATTTTTTTCACTCATTGATCCACTACTTATTACAACTAGTCCTGAATCTCCAAAAATTAAATTATTATTAAAAAATCTAGAATATAAAGAAAAACCAAAAAAACCGACTACTAAAACTAAAGATAAATAACCAATAGTTTTACTAATAACCCTTCTAATCTTCACTTTTTTTTCGTTTTTCTTATCATTTAACTTATTTTCTTTATTATGTTCAATAATCTCTAAATCACTAGTTCCATCCTTAATTTCTTTAATATTATTTAAATAATAATTACGAAATAAGTAAGTAAAAACTAAACAAAAACTAACTAAACAAACTATCGTAATAACTAGTGATAAAATCTCAATACTACTCATATATTCGCCTCTATAAAACTAGGAGTTATAGTTATTACTATATCTTTTAAGTTTTTTGCTTTATTAATAAAATCATTTAAGTAATTCCCGATATTAACATCACTTGAATAAGCTGGATTTTGATTTTTAAATTTCTCTCCCCATTTAAAATTATAAGTAGTTTCTATTCTTACTTTCTTATAACCACTTTCATAAGTTAATTTAGTCGTTATATTAGTCGTATTACTTATAACAAAATTATCACTACTTTCACTAGGTAAAATAAATTCATAATCTTTTAAACAACTACTATCAATAAATTTCTTATTATCATCTGTGCTTACTAAACTATTATAACTATTAATACTATCATCATTTATATCAATATTAACTTTAAAATTACCTTTATTAATAACTCTACTAGGACTTTCAAGTGTATAAACTATCTTAAAAGATAAATCTTCATAAGTAGCACTATTATTAGTTATATTTCCATTACCATTTTCTAAATTATCAAAACTAATATTATAATCACATTCATTATCTATTATATTAGCAATAATCGTTTTATCTATAACAGTACCAATATTAGCAGTAACACTATTAGAATCATCTTTAACACTACCATCAAGAATAAACGAAGAAAAACCAACCGTTATTAAACTAATAACAGCTAAACTTAATATACTATATAAAATAAAATTCTTTCTTTTCTTCATAATTAGACACTTAATTTAGGAGTAATCTTTAAATTAATTTGTTCATTAGTTACGTTACTATATGCAGTTTTAAAATTATTTAATTTAGTAGCTACATCTTTTACTTCACTTTTACAAGGATTAACATTACCAAATACACTTCCCCAACTAAAAGCAAAATTAGCGACTACTTCAGCATTTTTAAATTCATTACTATAAGTAACTTTTAACTTAACAGCAGTATTTTCCGTAATAGTATTATCAGTAACATTATCATTAGGCATAACATAAGTAAAATTAGTCAAACAAGCACAATTTATATAATCATTAGGATTAGTTCCTAAAGCACTAATAAAATTAGAAGTATTAGAATAAGTAAAATCTAAATTAATACCAGCTAAACTATTTGCACTAGTTAAAGTAAAAGTAACTCCATAATTTAAATCTTCTACTTTACCATCTCCATTAGTAATCTCGTTAGTACATAAACTTTTTTCTAAAGCATCAAAACTAACACTTACATCACTACTAGTAATATTAGCACTAATTGTATTATCTATTACTTCTCCGAAAGTAATATTAAAATTCCCTGTTGTATCACCTTTTGAATTATTAATAATCCAACTAGAAAAACCAACACTAACTACACTTATTAAACTTAAACTAATTAAGGTATATAAAATATATTTATTCTTCTTATTCTTTAACATAATTTCTCCTTAATTACTACTATTACTAACTAAACTAACCATAATATTTAAAGTTTGCCCATCTAATTTTCTATAAAAAGTTTTTAATTCATTTTTAGCTTCATTAATAATTTTTAAATAAGTATTTAAATTATTATCATTTCTATTATTTAAATATGTCTTTTTAGCTTCTTCTATCTTATTATTATAGAAAGTTTCAGGATTCTCATAATTAAAATAACTCCCATATTCAAGTGAAAACCCTTCTAAACTTAGATTAAATTTAGAATATCCACTTACATTAAATGTATTATCTAAAGTTAATTCACTAACACTAACTTCCTTATCACTAACTTCAAAATAAGTATATTCTTCACCATTAGTTCTACCAAATGAATCAGTATCAGTAGTTTTTATTTCAACTTTATTAAGATCTGTACCACTAGGATTATTTACATCACTTAAAGCATTAACACTAATACTTAATTTACTATTACTAATTTCAGTATTAATATCATCTGAATAAATAATAGATCCACTTAAAGGAACTTTTAAATTTTCTATATTCCCAGTATCTCCATCACTACTAATACTTTCTACACTAGTATTAACATCAAGAATTGCAGTAGCATTCCATGCTTCACTAATATTAATATTTGCACTAAAATTACTTTCTTTCTTCTCAATTGAAAGAATCCATGATGAAAATCCAACACTACCTACACTAATAAGTAGTGTTGAGATAATAAAATAAAGTACTATTTTCTTTTTCTTAAATTTTTTCATCATTTATCCTTTATTTATACGCTTTTAGTTAAAGTAACTGTTACATTTATTTTTTTAGGAGAAGTTTCACTATAAAATGCTTCGTGCATTGCATTTAATTCAATATTAGCTTCATTCATGATATTTAATTTTTCTTTTAATTTAGCATCTTCACTAGTTTTACTAACACTATCTATTGCATTTTGATAAAACTCTACTGGACTAGTAATTTTTTCGCTTCCACTGATTTGAAATAAACTACCCCATTTAAAGGAAATCTTATTACCTCTTAATTTATAAATGTTATAACCACTAACACTAGTGTCTAATTCAAAATAATTTTCATCACTTAATTTAATTTTACTAACTACTGGTTCAATATAGGTATAAGTAGTAACTCTATTTAAGATATTAGTACCTGTTCCTTGAAAACTATAAGTAGGTAAATTCCCATTATCTAACTTATAAGTAAAACTAACACTATCATAATTAGTAAATGTATTAGTACTAGGTAAAACTACTTGGAAACTATTAAATTCAATATCAAAATCATTCTCTAGATCATCACTTTGACTAAATTTAATACCATCAGCAGTATTATCTACCATAGTTTCAACTATATTTATAACTTCATCACTTTTTTCACTTACATTTAAATAAGCAGTTTGATTTTCACTAGTATCTACATTAACTCCAATACCTTCAGCTTTATCCTCAGTTTGAATAATACCAGTAATCCAAGTTGAAAAACCGATAGTTCCTACACTAACTAAAGTTAAACTAATAATTGTAGTTAATATAACTTTATGCTTTTTAATCATATAAACTAATTATTATAAAGTTTAATCTTCAACAACACTTACTTTTACAACTATATTTTTACCAGCAAAAGCTTTATTCATATTTGTTAATTCAGTACCAATATTTGTTGATGCTACCATTAAATTTTCAATATTACTTTCACCTTTAAAAGTTGTATTGTAATAACTTACTGGAGTATTTGTAGTAACTTCTTCAGTGTTTCCAAAGAAACTTCCCCAAGTAAATGAAACTTTTTTATTTGTTAAAGTATAGGTTGTATATAAACCATCATCACTTGTACTACTAGTAAAGTCAGTAGCTAAAGTTAAATCAACATCAAGATTTAAATATGTGTAGCTTTCTCCTGTTCTTTTATTAATTTTATCAGCTTCTTCATCAGTAACTGTAATAAAAAAATTATCTCCATCCTCAGTAGATAAACTTACATTAATTGCTGTAGGAGCAGTAACCCCATTACCAACAATTAATTTCATATCAGTAAAACTAAAACTTAAAGCATCTGGATTAGCAGTAATACTTCCTTCCCCAGTACCAATAATATCTGTACCTTGTTTTGGATGTTCAGCTTTTTCAGCTAAAGTGACTTTTGTATTCTCAGCAACACTAGCAGTTAAATAAATTGATTTATTTTTAACGTCATCTACTTCAGCGGTGATTGTTGTTTCAGTACTCTTTTTCTCAACACCAACAATCCAACTAGAAAAACCAATTGCACTAACACTAACAATAGCTAAAGCACTAATTGCACCAATAATAATTTTCTTATTCTTTTTCATATAATTTATCCTTTATTTATTAAGCACCTATAGTAGCACCAGTATTAACTCCTAAATATAAAACAATAGTACCAGCTGTATCATGATTTTCACCAGTCATGAAAGCATCATGCATTGCTTTTAATTCACTTTCAATATTAGCTGCATCAATACTACTTGCACCAGCTTCAAATGTTTCATTATAGTAAGTTGCAGGTGATTCACCGCCAAAGAAAGTACCCCAACTAAATGTGTATTTAACATCAGTCCAAGTTAAAACATTTAAATTACCTTCTTTTGTTGGAGAAGCAGCACTAGCATTAAATCCAGTAAAATCAGCATCTAAATTAATATATGTATAATTTTGTGCTTCACCTAAATCTCTTTTATTAATTAAATCAGCTGTATCAGTAACATTATTACTTGCATTTTGACCAATATCACCTTCTTCACCTAAATCTTCTAATGTAGCAAATTTAATTGTTAAATTCTTAACTTCATGGCCTTCTTCTAACCAATTATCACCATATTTTAAAGTAATTGAACTAAAAGTAATTTCTAAATCACCAGTAGGATTATCTTCTTTAACAACACCAGTAGAAACTTCAGTAGTTTCTGCTAACTTAATAGCTGAATCACCTAAAGTAGCAATTAACTCAACTGATTCATTAGTTGCAGTTTCAACAGTAACATTAGCACTTACATCATCATTAGCATTTTGAACACCAATAATCCAAGTAGCAAAACCTGTTGTTAATAAAGCAATTGCACCAAAGGCTAATACACCATTAACTACCCATTTTCTCTTGCTACTAGAAACAAGTTTCTTTTTCATATAATTATCCTCCAAAATTATGAAAATATTTAAAAAAATTGTTTAAAAAATTAAATTACAAATAAAAAAATAACGCTTATTAAATTCTAAATAAACAATTAGCTAATCTTAAATTTATATGTAAATTAATAATTTTTATTAATGAATATCTAATTTTATTTTTAATACCTTCAAGTGAATTTCTAAATTCTTCTTCTAAAGTTGTTAATACAATTATAAATAATTCAAAGTTATTAACTAAGAACATAATAAAACTAATAGATTCAAGTGTGATAAGTGTCAAAACAAATAAAATCTTACTTTGAATTAGAATTGTTAAAATAGCAAAACAAGGAACTTCTATCGACTTTAAAATATACTTAATACCATCAAATATATAATCAAGTCTAGCTAATCCTAATACTTTAATAGTTGTAAAGTATAAAAAAGTTGTAAAACCAATACTAATAAGTAAATCACTAATATTATATTTATTTCTTTTATGAATAATTGCTAGAAAGCTAGAAACAAATAAAAAAACAAAAAATAGATACAATTAACGGTAACGTATCTTTCATTGTCTCACTTAAATTGACATTCATAATAAAACTTTCAAGCATAATTAAACCTTGTTTAGGTAATAATATGCAATTATAAGTAAAAAAGCAAGTGTCAATTATTTTATTAGAAAACACTAAAAACCTCTTAAAACTCAACTATTTTTTTAAAAAAGTTAAGTTTTGCAAGGTTTTTGAATGTCGATTTATAATTAATATTTTTCTTTATTTCTTTTATATTTTTGAATTAATTGACAATTTATGTCAATAGATGACAAATTAATAAAATTATAATCTTAAAATCTTTTCGAATAATTTAGCGTGTTTTTTCATATATTTAACAACACTAATTAATTCTTTTATATCATCTTCAGTTAATTCTTCTTTATCAGGTTTACTTATATAGTCTTCTACTTCATCAATATCAAAATAGAATTTATTTAAGTTAGATTTAAATTTTCCTAAACCTAAATCATTCATTTCTTTAAATAGACTTGTTGCTTGTAAAAAACCAACACCATATTCACTTTGAACTAAAGAAACTGTAACAGTCTTCTCTTTATAATGATCTTTTAGAAATTCTTTTAAAATAAATTCCTTAGCCATATCTATTATTCTCCTTAAAAATTTATGTCTACCATTAATATACATTATTTAATAAATTAAATCATAAAAAATCTTAATTTTTTTATAAATATAGCGTAATTCTTAAGAATATTTATTAATTTTTGTTTTATCTATTAATAAATAATTTATTGAATGCAGAATGAAACATTCATATTAAAAGTTTATATCATTTACAATTTTTGCAAGTTCTTGCAATTTACGTTAATTTGCTTCTATTCAACAAGAATGCGATTTAAAAAATAAAATTGAAATAAAAATAATTTCAAAAAGATTTTACAAAAAGAGACTATAAATAAAATTAAAAGTATCTAATTTTACGCTTTCCAAATAAATTAAAAAATCGATAAAAAAATTCAATTATATCTGCAATTATCGAAAATACTTGATTGAATCGTAATTTTTCTTATTTTAATAACTAGCCAATATGTGAAAGAATTATTAAAAAACCTTTCAATAAAAAGTTAATTTAATAATAACCGTTTTAATAATATAGTTGATACATCAAAAACTTATGAAATATAAATTAAATCTACTCCCTCACTTTTTTACTTCTAATAATCTTAATAACTAAATATAATCCTAATAAAATAGTAATACTTCCTACTAAAATACCAAAACTTCCATTAGCTTTATTATTAACTTTATTTAATGCCATAAATATAGATGACTGAGTATTAACTAAACTAAATAAAGATATAGATAAATTCATAATTCTAAAAGAAGTATTAACTAAATGATTCTTACCTTTACTTTTATATAATTGATATATTGATATACCTAGTTCAATAAATGAAAATAAAGCAATCGTAATTGCTAAAATCATCGAATATCCTTTATTTTCATTTATTTTATTTAATAATGTAACTGAATAAGTTAAATAAAATATCCCAATAAGAATTAAAAAGAAAGAAATAATAAAACTAATAAGATATTTATTTTCATATTTCTTCCTAACTAAATATATATTTTTATTTATCCCTATAAATAAAGTAGAAAATGCACTTAATAAATATAAATAACCATTAATAAATATTGATAAAATAATTTTAATAATAGACCATATATAATTGAATATCGTAGTTATTATTAATATTAATTCATTTTTATATATTTTATTTATTAAGTGCATAAATTATTTATATTCTTACTAATCTTTCTTATTTAAAGCAAGTAAGATACTACTAGCATATTTTTCTTTTCTATTTCTTAATATTTTTTGATATATTGGATAATTTATACTAACCATAATAATACCTATAATTCCTATAATTATACCTAAAGCAATAAATAAACTAGATCCATCTCCTATTACTTTCATTGCTAAACACATTCCTATACCTAAAACTAATGCACCAATAATTCCAAAAGAGTAAGCAAAAATATAACAAGGTAATTTGGCTTTTCTATCTAATCTTTTAGCTTCATCAAGTCCTGTTTCTATTTTAATTTCATATTCTTCTTTTAACTTTTCTACATCATAATTTTTCATAATTTAATTTACCTCCATTTATTTAAACGTTAACTTAAGTTACATCTATAATTTAATTAATCTATAAATAAATTAACACGACAAAAAGATTAAAAAGTGTAGTATCATACATATATGAATGCTAAAGAAAAATTAATAGATTCTTTTTTTCACTTATTAACTATTAAAGAATTTAATAATATCTCAATAAGTGAATTATGTTTATTAAGTAAAGTACATCGTACTACTTTTTATAATTATTATGATAATTTATTTGATTTATTAATAGATGCTAAAAATAAAGCAATAAATGAATTAGATAATGAATTTAAAGAAATTAATAATAATACAAATTTTGATTATATGTCAGAAAATACTTTAGTTACTTTTTTAGAATTTATTAAGAAATATCCTAATTTATTTAAAGCTTATTTTGTTAATAGTGAAATCTTAGATTCAACATCTATTTTTAATGATTTATTAAATAATAAGTTTATCCCTAATGCTAAAAAGCATGGGTTTAATGATGAAGAAGAAATTAAATTAGCCTCTATATTTTTTATTCATGGTATTACTTCTATTTTACTTTATTGGATTGATTCTAATTTTAAGTTAGATAGTAAAACTTTATCTAAGATTATTTTAGGATTTATTGTTAAGTGAAAAATAAAAGAAATAATTATTTATACTAATAATTTAAATAAAATAGTTAAGATTTGCAGCTTTTTTAATAAAATAGATTACTTTTTAATAGGTCTTAAAACTTCAATTCCTCCCATAAAAGGTCTTAAAACTTCAGGAACAGTTACGCTGCCATCTTCATTTTGATATTGTTCAAGAATAGCAGGAAATACTCTACTAGTAGCAAGTCCACTTCCATTAAGTGTATGACAATAATGCATTTTATCTTCTTCATCTCTATAACGAATCATGCCTCTACGTGCTTGATAGCTACGAGCATTTGATACACTACTAACTTCTTTATAAATATCAATTGAAGGTAAATAAACTTCTAAGTCATAAGTTCTAGCCATTGAATGAGAACAATCTCCAGCTGCTAATTTAGATATTTGATAGTGTAGTCCTAATCCTTCTAATAATTTTTTAGCTTTATTTAAAAGTTCTTCAAAAGCTCTATCACTATCGTCATCTTTTGTATATTCGACCATTTCAACTTTATTGAATTGATATCCTCTAATCATGCCTCTTTCTTCTGTTCTATAACTTCCAGCTTCTTTACGATAACATGGAGTGTAAGCAAAATACTTTTTAGGTAAATCAGTTGAAGATAATATCTCATTTCGATGTAAATTGACCAAAGCTGTTTCTGCAGTAGGCAATAAAAATTTCTTATTATCAAAACCACTTAATTCAAAAACATCTTGTTCGAATTTAGGGAATTGACCAGCAGTAAAACCACTTTCATAATTTAAAATATGAGGAGGTAAAATAAATTCAAATCCGTCTTGAAGATGACTTGCAATAAAATAATTTATTAAAGCCCATTCAAGTCTAGCTCCTAAATTAGTATAAATCCAAGTTCCATGTCCTGAAATTTTAGCTCCTCTAGCATAATCAATTAAACCAAGAGATTCTGCTAATTCAACATGGTTTTTAATTTTAAAATTAAAAACAGGTTTATTTTTAAAAGTATAAATTGGCTTATTATTTTCTTTTCCACCACCTAAAAGATCTTCATCTGGTAAATTTGGTAAAGCAAATAAAATTTCATTAATTTTATTTTCTAATTCTTCAAGTTTAACTTCTTTTTCTTTATTAATTGCAGCAAGTTCTTTTACTTTATTAAAAATTAAAGTTACATCTCCTCCAGATTTTTTTACTTGAGGGACACTTTTTGAAAGCTTATTTTGTTCAGCTTTATTAGATTCGACTTCTCTTAATAAATTACGTTTTTCATTAACCATCGAAATTAATGGTGTTAAATCAATTTCATAATTTTTTCTTTTTAATAATTCTTCAACGTGTTCTTTATTTTCTAAAATGTAATTAAGATCTATCATAATTAGTTTTCTCCTTCGTTAGTGATATCTTTTTCCTCAATATTTTCTTCCTTTTCAAAATTATTTTCAATATGAGGTAGGATAGTTAAACTAGAAACAGATTCATTTTCTTTTAATGAGATGATTTTGACTCCTTGTGAATTACGTCCACATTCTCTAACTTGAGATAATGGAGTTCTTATTACGGTACCATTATTTGTTATAACAACAACATCTTCATCACCCTTAACAATCTTTGTTCCTACTAAATTTCCAGTTTTAGGAGTTACTTTAATAGTAATAACACCTCCAGCTCCACGATTTGTTAAACGATAATCGCTTAATGGTGAAAGTTTTCCTAAACCTAATTCACTTAAGACAAATACCTTATCTCCTGATAAAGATGTTTCTAACCCGATCACATCACCACCTTTAGTATTAATTCCTTTAACACCACTAGCAGTACGACCCATACTTCTTACATTATCTTCTTTAAATAAACATAGCATTCCTTTATTAGTTGCTAAAGCTATGAGTGCATTACCGTCAGTGACTTTAACATCAAGTAAACTATCATCTTCTTTAAATGTAATTGCGTATTTTCCATTACAATTAATTCTTTCAAATTCACTTAATGAAGTTCTTTTTACAATACCTTGTTTAGTAGCAAAGAATAAATATTTATCTTTATAATCATTAACTCCAATTAAACTTATTACTTGCTCGCCTTTTTCTAAATTAAGAATATTCAAGACTGGGATTCCTTTCCCTTGGCGACCAGAAACATTAATTTCATATCCTCTTTTACGATATACTCTTCCTAAACTTGTAAAGAATAGGATGTCTGTATGAGTTGAACTATAAGTCATTAATTTAACCTCATCATCATCATAGACAGACATGCCTCTAACACCTTGTCCACCACGATTTTGAGCTTTAAATTCATCAGTTGACATTCTCTTTATATAACCTTTTTCAGTTAAAGTTATAACTATATCTTCTTCAGGGATTAAATCTTCATCATCAACACTTGTTAAACTTGTTGAAATAGTAGTACGACGATCATCACCATATTTTTGACTAACTTCGTTTAATTCCTCAATAATAATTTCTTTTTTAGTATCTTCACTACCAAGAATTTCATCATAACGCTTTATATTAGCTAACAAAGAATCTTTTTCATCGAGTAATTTCTTTGTTTCTAAACCTGTTAATCTACCTAAAGTCATAGATACTACAGCTTTAGCTTGTTCCTCACTTAAAGAATACACTTCAATAAGTTTTTCTTGAAAAATACTTGTGTTTTGCGAGGTTTTTGCTAGTTGTACGACGTTATCAATGTCATCTCTAACAAGAAGTAAACCTTCAATAATATGCAATCTATGTTCATCTTTTTTCTTTAAATAAATAGTTTTATTTGTTAAAACTTCGATTTGATGTTCAACATAATATCTGATTAATTCTTTTAAAGACAAGACTTTAGGGGCACCGTTAAAAATGCAAAAATTATTGACAGTATAATTAACCTCTAATTGAGTATTTTTATATAATTGATTTAATATAACTTCAGGTGAAACATCTCTACGAGTTTCTATTTCTATATGAACATCGCCTTTCGAATAATCTTTTATCGAAGTAATTCCTTCAACAACTTTATCTTTAACTAAATCGCCTATTTTACTTACTAAGAAAGCTTTATTAACTTGATAAGGAATTTCGGTTACAATAATTTTTCCTTTTCCACTTTTATCAGTTGTGATTTCACATCTTGAGCGAATTCTAAATGTTCCTCTACCTGTTGCATAAGCATCTCTAATTCCGCCAATACCATAAACTATTCCACCAGTAGGAAAATCTGGTCCTTTAATAAACTTCATTAGTTCTTCAACACTAATATCAGGATTATTAATATAAGCAATAATTCCATTAATTGTTTCTTTTAAATTATGAGGTGGCATTTTTGTAGCATATCCTACAGCAATACCATCACTACCATTAATTATTAAATTAGGTATTTTGCTAGGTAAAACACTTGGTTCTTCTAAACTACCATCATAGTTAGGATCAAATCTTACAGTTTCGCAGTCTATATCTTCGACCATTTTTAAGGCAATTTTCGACATACGACATTCTGTATAACGCATTGCAGCAGCTTCATCGCCATCTAAACTTCCGAAATTACCATGTCCTTCTGCTAAAGTGTAACGCATTGAAAAAGGTTGAGCTAATCTAACAATAGTTGAATAAATTGCGGAATCTCCATGAGGATGGTATTTTCCCATAACATCACCAACAATACGAGCACTTTTTACAAACGGTTTATCAGGCGTATAACCTTCGTTATACATGCCGAATAAACATCTTCTATGAACAGGTTTTAAACCATCTCTAACATCTGGTATAGCACGAGATACAATAACACTCATTGCATAATCTAAAAATGAATTTTTAACTTCTGTTGAAATCTCAGTATCTTTTAAAGAAGGTACTATTCCAGCTTCTAAAGAGGCGTTTTCTTCCTTTAAACCCTCTAAATCTTCATTATTTTTCTTATTTTCTAATTCATCAGCCATTTCAATAATCTCCTTTATTAGATATCTAAGTTCTTAACAAATTTAGCATTTTGTTCAATAAATTCAGTACGAGGCCCAACTTCTTCACCCATTAAGTCTTGGAATACTTGATCAGCTTCCATTGCATCATCAACGGTAACGCGGAGCATTTTACGCTTTTCTTTATTCATGGTTGTTTCTTCAAGTTGTGAAGCATCCATTTCACCTAAACCTTTATATCTTTGGAATGGATAACCTGGTTTTAAATCTAAAGTTTTTCTAACAACCGAAAGTTGTTCATCACTATAACAATAGTAATCTTTACCTTTATAATTAATCTTATATAAAGGTGGTTGAGCTATATAGATATATCCATGATCAATTAAAGGCTTCATAAAGCGATGGAAGAATGTTAATAATAAAATTCTAATGTGGCTACCATCAACATCAGCATCAGTCATAATAACAATTTTATGATATCTTATTTTACTAATATCAAAATCTTCTCCAAAACCAGCACCAATCGCTGAAATCATATTACCAATCTCAGCATTTTCAAAAATACGATGACTTTGAGCTTTTTGTACATTTAAAATTTTGCCTCTTAAAGGTAGAATAGCTTGAGTACGTGGATCACGCCCATTTTTAGCGCTTCCTCCAGCACTATTACCTTCAACAATAAATAATTCACATTCTTCTGGATTATTCGAACTACAATCAGCTAATTTTCCTGGTAATGTTGTTATTTCTAAAACGCTTTTACGACGAATATTTTCTTTTGCGGCTCTAGCAGCAAGTCTTCCATCGTAAGCGCCTTTAACTTTTTGCATTATTGCTTTAGCAATTTCTTTATTTTCAAGCAAAAATTTTTCTAATTTTTCCCCTACAACATTATTAACAAGTTTTTTAACTTCAAGGTTTCCAAGTTTTCCTTTGGTTTGACCTTCATATTGTGGATTAGGATGTTTAACACTGATAATTGCTGTTAATCCTTCACGACAATCATCAACAGTAAATCTTTCTTTATCACTATCTTTCAATATTTTAGTGTTACGAGCATAATTATTAAAAACACGAACAATAGCTAAATTAAAGCCATCTTCATGCATACCGCCATCTCCTGTAGAAACATTATTGCAGTAACTATAAATTTTATCGTTATAACCAGTTACATATTGCATAGCAGTTTCAACGTAAATTAATTCTTTTTTATTGAATTCTATAAATTCTTGAGCACCATCACAATAAATAACTTCATTAAATAATTTTTCATTATCTTTATTTAAAAATTGGACATATTCCTTAATACCACCTTCATAGCAATAACTAACTTCTTTGTTAGGTGTTTCTCTTTTATCGGTTAATGTAATTTTAACACCTTTATTTAAAAAGGCCATTTGTCTAAGGCGATTATTAATTATTGAAAAATCATAAGTTGTAGTTTCTTTAAAAATTGTTGGATCAGGTTTAAAGGTAACGATTGTACCATGATCATCACATGTTCCAATTACTTCAAGAGGTTTAACAGTATGACCGCCATTTTCAAAGCGGATATAATGTATTTTATTATCACGATGAACATAAACTTCAACAAAAGTACTTAAAGCGTTAACAACACTTGCACCTACACCGTGGAGTCCACCGCTAACTTTATATCCACCATCTCCTCCGAATTTTCCTCCAGCGTGAAGAACTGTGTATACTGTTTCAATAGCACTTAAGCCAGTTTTTTCAACTATATCGGTTGGTATACCACGACCATTATCTTTAACAGTAATAGAATTATCTTCATTAATAAATACATTAATTTCATCACAATATCCGGCTAAAGCTTCATCAATACCATTATCAACAATTTCCCATACTAAATGATGTAATCCAACAGAAGATGTAGTACCAATATACATTCCAGGACGGAGCCTAACAGCTTCTAAGCCATCTAAAACAATAATATCTTTTCCGGTATAATCAGCTTTTGCTTTTTCTAATTCTTTTTCGTTAATATCAGAAATGATATTTTCTCCTAACTTTTCATCGATATTTTTTTCTTGTTCATTAAATCCTTCTTCTTTATCGATTAAATCAAGTTCATTATTTTCTAATTCTGTTTTCTCCATTTAGTATCTCCTTTCTATTAAATTGTTACTGATTTGATAACAGTTATTTTTTAATAAAGTATTTTCTTTCGTGCCTGTTATAAATACCTGTTCAAATTCTTTTAAAAATTTAATTAATAATTCTTCATGATAATTATCTAATTCAGATAAAACATCATCTAGAATTACAATTGGTTTGATATTAAACTCACTATTAATAAAGTAATTACTTAATATCAAACTAAGTGTTACTAATCTATTTTCTCCTTGAGATCCGTATTTTCCAACGTCTTTATTTTGAAGTTCAATTAAGAAATCTTCTTTATGAATCCCAATATTAGTAACTTGTTTATTTATATCATTAGTTAAACTTTCTTGATATTTTTTAATAGCAATATTTTCATAATTTTCAAAATCATTAATAAAAGATAAATATTTAATATTGATATAATTATTTTTCTTATCAAGATTTTTATATACATAATCAATATGTTTGTTAAGTTCATCAATATATTTTTTTCGATACAAATAAATTTCTTTTGAATACTTAATTAATTGTTTGGTTAAAGTATTTAAATAAATCTTATTAACATCTTTATTTTTCAAAATTAAATTTCTTTCCTTTAAAATTTTTTCATAATTAATTAAACAACTTGTATATTCTTTATATGTTTTAGAAATATTCAAATTTAGAAAAAATCTTCGAGTTTTAGGGGGTTCTTTAAGTAAAAATGTATCTTTAGGAGTAAAAACTAACACATTAACATACTTAGATAATTCACTAATTTTATCAATTTTTGTCTTGTTTATTTTTATCTTTTTTCCTAATTTATCAAAGTAAATTTCTAAATTATTTTGATAATTATTGTTTAATAGTTCTCCATTTATATAAAAATAATTTTCATTATTTTTAATTAAATCTGTCGGATTAGAAGTTTTAAAGCTTCTTGTGATGGATAAAAAATATATAGCTTCAACAAGATTAGTTTTACCACTAGCATTTTCTCCAAGAATATAATTTACCCCATTAGTAAAATTAATTTCTAAATTTTGATAATTACGAAAATTATTTAGTTTTAATTTAGTTAAAATCATTTAGTTATTTCAAAAAACAATGAGTTATTTATATTAATCTTATCACTAGGAAAAAGTTTCTTTCCTCTAGCTTTTATTAATTCATCATTTACAAAAATTTCATTAAAAGCTATGTAATTTTTTGCTTCACCGCCATTAGTTATAACATTAGTAAATTTTAAAAATTGACCTAATGTTATATATTCAGTTTCAATTTTAATTTTCTTATAAATGACATTAAACATAAAAAACTCCTTTAATATTATATATTAAAGGAAGTTTATTTTAAAGTATTAAAACTTAGTAGAAACTTCTAAGTTAAATTAACTTATTAATATGTTCTAACAGGTGTAATTAATTGAATTACACTATCATCATCTTTATTAACAACAGTGAATGGTTTCATTTCACCTAAAAAGTTAATTGTAACTTCTTCAACATCTAATGATTTAATAGCAGATTTAACAAATTCACTATTGAAAGAAATTTCAAGCCTTTCACCATTAAAATCAAAAGATTTAATTCTTTCAACTGCACTACCAACTTGAAGAGACTTTGAACTAACTTCAACATATTCATTAGTCATTGTAAGTTTAATAACATTTTCGCGTTCTGTTGAAAATAAGCTTACTCTTTCCATTGCACTAATTAATTCATTTGAATTAACAGTTAAAGTGTAATAAAAATTCTTTGGTATAATATTTTTTGTACTAGGATAAGATTCATTAATTAAAGAAGCGTTAATTAATGTGTTATTTAAGACAAATAAGGCTCTTCTTTCATTTATATAGATATCGATACTATTTTCAGTAGTTATCGTTCTAATGACTTCCTGAAGCGTTTTAGCACTAATTGTTGCATTAATTTTTTCATCGAGTTCTAAATAAATTTCTTTTTTAGCAAGTCTAGCGCCATCTGTAGCAGTAAAAACAAGTTTTGAAGGAACACTTTCAATATTAACTCCACCTAGAGATTGACGAGTATCTTTAGTGTTTAAACTAACTGCAAAAGAAACTTGGTTTATAGCTTCAATAAAGTTTTTAGTTAATAAAGTTATCTTCACTCCATCAAAACTAAAATCAATATCATGGAATTCATTTGGATCGATAGCATTTAGTTTAAAATCACTTTTTTCATTTTCAATTTTGACAATTGAATCATCGATTAATTCAAAAGATAATTCTTTGCCATCAATTCTTTTAACAATTTCAGTAAATAATTGAGCATTAATTAAAGTAGAACCATAAACAATATCTCTAATAATTTGGGTATCATCGATAATAAATGGTACTTTACTTATGATTGATAATTTTCCATCAGTCGAAGTAAAAAATAAACCTCTTTCGTTTAAGTCAATTTTGATATAAGTTGTTGACATATCAATACTTTTACTAGGACTTATTTTTGATGTTATTAGTAATGCTTTTAATAATTCTTCTCGATTTGCAATAAATTTCATACAATCTCCTTTATATTTTATTTTTATTTATTTAATATTTATATTAATAATAATAAGTAATGTGGAAATGTGGAAAACTCCTTTAATAATTTAAATTTATCCGATGTAATCTAAACAATTTGTTTTTTTAATTTGTTAATAACTTGTTGAAAACTATCATCCTTTTTCAACATTTCTTCTATTTTTGTCACACTATGCATAATTGTAGTATGATCTTTTCCAGAAAATAAATCACCGATATCTTTAAAAGGGAGGTCTAAAATTGTTCTAATTAAATAAATTGAAACTTGTCTAGCAAGTAAGACATTATTTGTTCTTAAACTAGACATTACAGCACTTGGATTAGTTTTATAATAATCACAAACAACATTGATTATTTTTTGAGTACTAACTTTTGATTTTGATTTTTTACTATCTTTAAGGATTTGTAAGGCATTAGAAGCTTCTTCGATATCAATATGAGATAAATTATTTAAAGTTGACCAGAAAATTAATCTATTTAAAGCGCCTTCAAGTTCTCTAATGTTATTTTTAAAAGTTTTTGCGACAAATTTAATAACTTCATCATCAAACATTTCAATAGATAAACTAGAATTAGCAATTTTCTTCCTTAATATTTCTTCACATAATTCCTTTGTTGGGGCAGTAATTAATGTAGTTAAACCAGTTGAAAAGCGAGTTACTAATCTTTGATCTAAACCGTTAAGTTCATCAGGAAGACGATCGCAAGTTAAAACTATTTGTTTATTATTTTTGGTAAAATCTTCAAATATACTAAAGAAAAATTCTTCAGTTTTTGTTTTATTTTGTAGCAATTGAATATCATCTATTAATAAAACATCAAAAGAATTAATATAGCTTTTTAAATTAAAATCCGTATCCTTTCGAACATAATTAACATATTCATCGATAAAATCTTGAGCTGTACAAAATAATATTTTTTTATCATTAAATTCTTTTGAAACATAGTTACCAATAGCGTTAAGTAAATGAGTTTTGCCAAGTCCACTCATACTATAAATAAAAAGTGGATTATACATCGTTCCTAATGAATTAGCGACGGCTAAACTAGCTCTTTGTGCTACTTGATTAGTGGTCCCAACAACAAAGTTTTCAAAATTTAATTCAGGTTTTAAAAGGTTATTTGTATAAATTGGGTGTTTTTCATAATTATTTAAAGGTGTGTTTGCTTTATTTTTCTTTAAATCTTGAAGACCTAAAAACTTAACTTGAAAGTTAGTTTCGGTAACTTCTGTAATAGCTTCATTTACTTCTTTAAGTAATCTACTTTCGATATAATTTGCATTTAATGAACTACTACAAGCAATGATCAAAGTATTATCTTCAATATTGTAAATGCATGTATCTTTCAAAAACGCATCATAAACAGTTCTTTTAATTTTATTTTGAAGTTTTTCAAGAACTTTATTCCATAATTTTTCTTTTTCACTTTTTGTTAATTCACTCATAATAAATCCTTCAATAATTTTAGCATTTTTATTTTATTTAAAAAGTATCTAATGAGATAATAAAAAGTTTTCCACATTAAAACTTAAAATAATGTTGTAATCGTCGAATAATTTTAATTTCCACAATTTTAAAATGTGGAAAAATGTGGAAAGTTTTCCACATAAAATTAAAAAATGTGGAAAAAGAAAAAGTTTTCCACATTTCCACATTATTTATATTTTAAATTTATTAGATTGAATCATATAAATTTCTTCTTTTCCACATTAATTTTTTATTTATTTCCACATAATGTGGATTGTGGAAATAAATGTGTAAATAGATAATTTTAAATAATCTTAATAATTACATTTAAAATTGACATATATGTATAAATACATATATAATTTTCTTTGCTTATTTTGGAGGTTATAAAAAAATGAAAAGAACATATCAACCAAGTGAATTACACCACAATAGAGTTAGTGGATTTAGAGCTAGAATGTCTACACCAAATGGTAGAAAAGTTTTAGCAAGAAGAAGAGCTAAAGGAAGAAAAGTTTTAGTTGCTTAGTGAATGAAAAAAATAAATACAATAAAAAAATATCGTGAATTTAAAGAAATTATTGAATTAAGGAAATTTTATCGTAACGAACTATTTTGTATTTATTTTAGAAAAAACGAATGTAAAAAAACAAGAATTGGAATTTTAGTTAGTAAAAAAAATGGAAATGCTGTAACACGCAATAAAATAAAAAGACAAGTTCGCTCAATTATCGATTCTTTTATTGATTACCAGGATGATTTAGATTTAATTATTGTAATTACAAAAAAATATAGTACGGACGAATTTGATAGAAATAAAGAATTACTAACTAAATTAATTTCTCTTACATTAGGAGATAAGAAATGAAAAAGAAAACAAATAAAAAACTCTTAGGTTTTGCTGGATTATTCATTGTAATCGGCTTTCTTCTTACAGGATGTAGTAGTTTTTGTAGTGCTTTAGATAGTGCTAGTTATCGCTATGCTTATGATCCAATTAACACTTCTTTTTTTGATAGTGAAGAAAATGCTACAAATTATGTTTATAATCAAATTAAAGAACAAGTAAATAATGATGAAATTTTTATAGATAGTAGTCGAGAAACAGTTTTAACTCTTGAGAATGTTAATACTTTAGAAGTTAGTGATCTTGAAGGTAGTTCTAATTTTACTAATGTTAAATTAATTCAAGATGTTCATGAAAGTTTATTTACTAGTATTAATTTAGATCAAGGTGATGAATTATATTATTTAACTTCTGGTACTGTTACTGTTTATACTGCTCAATTTAATGAGGAGACTAATGAAACATTATCTGTTAATCATAACATTTCATTTTCAAAAAATGATTTTGTAAAAAGTATAAATACTAGTGCTAGTACTAATTATTTATCTTTACCTAGTGATTTTTATTGGAATTATTTAGATAATAAAGTAATTGACGAAATGTATCTAAAAGCTAAAGCTGATGGATATTTAGCAGAAATTGAAGAAGATTATGATACTACTTATGAATTATTTTACGGATATTCAAACGATGCTTTAAATGATTATAGAAATAATCCAAGCACTGAAAAAGAAGAAATTTTACTTGAAGGTGGTGAATATACTTTAGATAATGGCAATAAAGAAACAGTATTAGGAAGAAATAAATCTTTATTTACTCTTTATGGAAGATATAAGTATATTAGCGATGATACATCAAATGCTTTAAATATGGCTGATGGCAATTATTGGTCAAAAATTAATACATGGAATAATGAAATATTAGAGGAAGTTAAAATTAATGATACTACTTCTATGGTTAATGGATTCAATATGAGTAGTGATTATTTTTCATTATATCAACAAAATATGAATTCACGTGTTTCTACAATTAATAGTTGTATTTCAATAGATGAAGGATTTTATGGTCATATAAGCGATGATCCATTAAATGAAACAGTTCAAATTACTAATAAGTCAAACTGGGGTGATGCATGGAGTCATGGTTGGCTTGAAGGATTACTTGTTTTTCCAATCGGATATATGACTGAATATTTTTCACACGCCTTTGGAATGAATGGTGTTGGACAAATTCTTTCAGTTTTACTTGTAACATTTATTGTTAGAGGCTTATTTATGCTTCTATCATTTAGATCAACTTTATCACAACAAAAAATGCAATATTTACAACCTGAAATTGCTAAATTACAAGAAAAATATCCTAATAGTAATACTAATGAATATGAAAAACAAAGATTAGCACAAGCTCAAATGAATCTTTATAAAAGATATAAAGTTCATCCATTTAGTTCTTTAATTGTTTTAATATTCCAATTCCCAATATTCATTGCTGTTTGGAATGGATTAAGTGGTTCAGCAAGTCTATCAGTTGATGCTGTTTTAGGTTTAAGACTTAGTGATACTATTTCGAATGTTTTATTTACATGGTCTAATTGGCCAGGTGCAGAATGTTGGACAGCTTTAATTCTTTTCTTATTAATGTCAACTGCTCAAATTATTTCAATGCAATTACCTCAATGGTTAAGTAAAAGACGTAATAAAGATGTTACGAAGATGTATAAAAACCCAGCAGCAAATTCTCAGCAAAAACAAATGAAAATTGTTCAATGGGTAATGACTATATTTATTATAATTATGGGCTTTACTTTACCAGCTGCGATGGGAGTTTATTGGTTAGCTGGTGCTTTATTCTCAATGATTCAAACAACTATTATGCATTTTATTATGATTAAACATAAAGGGATGTTGAAAGAACCAAATGTTAAAACCCACGATGCAAGTGATAAGAAAGAAAGTTTATTCACAAAATTATTTAAAAAATCTAATAAAGATGAAAAAACTGAATCTACTTCTAATAATACTTTAAATAATGACATTATCGATAGTAACGAAGTTACTCAAAATAATGAAGTTCGTAAGAGTAAAAAAGGTTTTAACCGTAAAAAGAAAAAGTCTAATAATCATAAATAGGAGATTTATTATATATGAAAAGATTTACTGAAAAAACTTTAGATGAAGCACTAAAAAGTGCCTCAACTGAACTTTCTACCCCAATTGAAGAATTATGCTACGAAATTGAAGAAGAAAAGAAAGGATTATTAATTAAAAAAGCAACAATTAGAGTTTATGAAATTGCTGATATTATCGAATATGCAGAAAATTATATTCGAGATGTTATTAAAGGCTTAGGTTTAGAAGTCTCATTACAAACTTTTTATCGTGATGGCGTTGCTAAAATATTAATTGAAACAAATAAAAATTCATTAATTATTGGAAAAAATGGTGAAACCTTACAAGCTTTAAATGAATTAACTAAATTCGCAGTTAATTCTAAATTTAAGAAAAAACTTAGAATCTTATTAGATATTAGTGATTATAAAGATAAGAAATACCATCGTGTTATTGCTTTAGCAAAAAGAACAGCTAAAGAAGTTTTAAAAACTCATATTGATACTAAATTAGATCCTATGACACCTGATGAAAGAAAGAAAGTTCATAATGCTCTTGCTAGCTTTAGAAATATTAAAACTGAATCTATAGGTGATGGAAAAGATCGTGCTATTGTCATTAAATATGTTGGTAAGAATTATGACAATTCCAATACAAATATCACAAATAAAGAAACTGAAACTTTAGAAGTTAGTGAAGAAACTTCTACTACTGAAATCGAATAAAATGCTTGAAACAATTGTTGCATTAGCAACACCACCTTTAAGAAGTGCTTTAGCTATTGTTAGATTTAGTGGCGAAGATTGTTTTAATGTTGTTTCTAGATTTTTTAGTAAAGATTTAACTTCTTACACCAAAAATTCTATAATTCATGGTTTTATAAAAGATAATGATGAGGTCGTTGATGAAGTCGTTCTTTTACTTTATAAATCTCCAAGATCATTTACTGGAGAAGACTCAATTGAAATTATCACCCATGGTAGTCCTTTAATATTTAATAAAGTAATTAAACTTGCTTTAGAAAATGGTGCTAGAATGGCTACACCAGGTGAATATTCTAATCGTGCTTACATGAATGGTAAATTAGATTTAATTCAAGCTGAGTCAATAAATGATTTAATTAATGCTGAGACTGATGAGAGCAAAAAAATATCAATGAATGCATTATTAGGTGAAACTTCAAAATTAATTTATCCGCTTAAACAAGAGATTGGAGATCTATTAAGTAATATTGAAGCCAATATTGATTACTCAGAATATACAGATATTATTGATCTTGATAATGAAAAAATAGTTGAGATTTGCAAGGTTATTGTTCAAAAAATCGACAATTTAATTAAAAATGGGTATAAAGGAAAGATTATTAAAGATGGAATTAATGTTGCAATAATAGGTAAACCAAATGTAGGCAAATCAAGTTTATTAAACGCTTTAGTTGGTGAAAATAAAGCAATAGTTACTGATATTAAAGGAACAACAAGGGATATAGTTGAAGGAAAAATAAATTTAAATGGAATTATTTTAAATTTATATGATACTGCAGGAATTAGAGAGTCTGATGATTATATTGAATCTATAGGAATTAACAAATCTAAAAATATTTTAAATAAAGCTGACTTAGTTATAGCTTTATTTGATAATGAAAATTTTGATGAAGAAGATAAAGAAATTCTTAAATTAACTCAAGATAAATTAACTATTAGAGTATTTAATAAGAGTGACTTAAATAATTATAGTAATGATAAACTTTATATATCAGCATTAAATAAGGATATTTCAAAACTTAAAAATGAAATATTAAAAGTTTTAGGTATTTCAAAAGAAAATTATGATAATCCTTCTTTAGCTAATGAAAGAGATATTGGTTTATTAATATCATGTCAAAATGAATTAAATAAAGTTATAGAATTAAGCTCTACTACTAGTATTGACTTATTAGTTGAACATATAAAATCTGCCTATTTAAAAATCTTATCAATAACGGGTGAAGATTATGATTTTGATATGGCTAAAGAAATTTTTTCAAGATTTTGTTTAGGTAAATAAAATGATTTTTGACACACATATTCATTTAAATAGTGAAGTTTATAAAGATAATCTTAATGAATTATTATTAAAAGCAAAAGATAAAGGTGTGAATCTTTTTAATTGTGTTGGTTATGATTTAGAAAGTTCTATTGAAGCAGTTAATATTGCTAATAATTTTCCTAACGTTTATGCAACTATAGGGCTAATTCCTACTGAACATAAAAAATGGAATGATAATACTATTAATGAGTTAAAAGAATTATATTTTAAAAATAAAAAAATCATTGCAATTGGTGAAATTGGACTTGATTATTATCGGGAAAAAGATCCAATAATTAAAGAAAAGCAAAAAGAAATTTTTATTAAACAAATAGAATTAGCCAATGAATTAAATTTACCTATATCCATACATGCTAGAGATAGTTTAAATGATGTTTTAGAGATTTTAAAGACTGTAAAATGTAAAAATACTGGAGTTTTGCATTGTTTTAGCGGTTCAAAGGAGCAAGCTAGAGAATTTATTAAACTTGGATATAAAATTGCGTTTGGTGGTGTACTTACTTTTAAAAATAGCGTTAAAACAAAAGAAGTTTTACTAGATATAGACTTAGAAAATATTGTTTTTGAAACCGATGCACCTTATTTAGCTCCTACTCCATATCGTGGAAAAATTAATTTACCTGAGTATATATTTAACGTTGTTCAAGAGGCAAGTTTACTAAAAAAAGTCGACTTTAAAGAACTTTCAAAGATAACTTATGAGAATTCTTTAAAAATTTTTCACGTGAAAAGTTATGAAGATTAAAATACCTTATTTAATTGTTGTTGAAGGAAAATCAGATATTAATTTTTTGAGTAATTTTTTAGATGCAAATTTCTATAGTATTAATGGTAGTGCAGTAAATTATGATGATATAAAATTTTTAAAAAATATAACAAAAAACTCAAAAATTATTATCTTAACAGACCCAGATTTTCCAGGACAGAAAATAAGAAATTTCATTAATGAAAATTTAAATCATAACGTTTTAAATGCTTACATTAGAAAAGAATATTCAATAAAGAAAAATAAGGTTGGAGTTGCTGAATCAACTAAAGAAGAAATTATAAGAGCACTTCAATTTTTAAAAGAATATAAAGAATCTAATATATCAAAATCTAATTTAGAAGTAATTGATTTATATAATTATAAACTAGTTGGTTCTACT
Source organism: uncultured Bacilli bacterium (assembly GCA_944368975.1). Classification (GTDB taxonomy): domain Bacteria; phylum Bacillota_I; class Bacilli_A; order RFN20; family CAG-826; genus Onthovivens. The sequence continues at coordinate 53,749 of CALVXI010000009.1, forward strand.
TCTAGTGAAAATAGGATGAATTTTTGTAATTATTATGGATTAGGATATTCTAATGGTAAAAACTTATTAAAGAAATTAAAATTATTAGGTATAAATAAGAATGAGTTAAAGGAGATGGTTAATAATGTTAACTCTTGATGAAATTAAAGACTATTTTTTATTAGTTAATTCTCATGCTAAGAAAGAATTAGGACAAAATTTTCTTTTAGATGAAGAAGTTTCTAAAAGAATTAGAGATGAATTAGAATTAAAAGAAGATGATAATTTATTAGAAATTGGTCCTGGCTTAGGAAGTTTAACATCTTCTTTAGTAAATATTACAAATTCTTTTGTTGCAGTTGAATACGATGAAAAATTCGTGACTTTCTTAAACAAAAATTTTGAAAAATCAAATTTAAAAGTTATTAAGAATAATATACTTAAATTTAAAGATTTTAATTTTAATAAAGTATGTGGTAATCTTCCTTACTATATTTCAACAGACATTTTAGAATATTTAATTTCTAATTTTTTAAATATGGAAATTGGGGTTTTTATGGTTCAAAAAGAATTTTTTGAAAGAATCACAACATTAAATAATAAGGATAAAGGACCATTAAATTATTTAATTGAATATCGATATAATATTAAAAAAATAATTGATGTTAAGAAAGGCTCTTTTTTTCCTATCCCTCAAGTTGATTCTACTGTTTTTAAATTATTAAAAAAAGATTCTGATGATCAAACATTTAATAAATTAAAAAAGATATTAAATATATCTTTTATGAACCGTAGAAAAACATTAATAAATAATCTTAAAGGAATCGTTAAAGATAAAACGATATTAAGCAATGTGTTAATATCTATGAATTTAGATATTAATGTTCGACCTGAAGAATTAACTTTAAATGACTTTTTAAATCTTTTAAATAGATTATTGAAAGTTGAAAATTTGAAATTATAATTATCATTATGATTGAGAAAGCCTATGCCAAAGTTAATCTTGGCTTAAACGTTTTAGATAAAAGAGAAGATTCATATCATAATCTAGAAACTTTAATGCTTCCATTAATTTTACACGATACTTTAGAAATTAATATTTTACCTAATAAAGAGAGTGATGATTTTGTAACTTGTGATGAATATTCTTTGAAAATTACTAAATATAATTTATGTCATAAAGCTATTGATGTTTGTCGTGAAAAGTATGGATTTAAAGAAAAATTTGATATTGAAATTCATAAATCTATTTTTGTTCAAAGTGGCTTAGGTGGCGGAAGTGCCGACGCTGCAGCGACTATTAGAGGAATTTTAAAATTATTAAAAATTAAAGCTTCTGATGAGGAATTAAAAGAACTAGCTATTAAGGTTGGCTCCGATGTTCCTTTTTCTATATTTAATAAACCAGCATTTGTTACTTCAATTGGAAATGATTTAGAATTCTTTAGTCATAATCGTAAAGATTATGTTGTTATAGTTAAACCTCGAACAGGCCTTTCAACAAAAGAAGTTTTTGAACATGGAGATAACTTTAAATATAAATATCATGATTTAAACATAATAAAAGAACAATTTATTAATGATAATGCAATTTCTTATAGCGAACCAATAAATAATTTAGAAATTCCAGCTTTTGCACTTTTACCTGAACTATATGACTTAAAGGAAAAACTACTAAATGAAGGATTTGATTTTGTTAGTATGTCTGGGGCTGGTAGTAGTATTTTCTGCTTAACTAAAAATAAAAAACTAGCTAAGAAAATGGAGACTAAATATTTTAAATTAGGATATGAAGTTGAATTAACAAACTTCTTAATTTAATTAAAAAGCCTGCAAAACTTAAATAAAATATAAAAAAACCAAGCAAATGTGAGAGGTACCCCAAATCCTAGACATTAGGAAAGGGGTACTTTTTTATGAAATATTCATGGGAATTCAAACTTGAA
>CALVXI010000010.1 GCA_944368975.1 uncultured Bacilli bacterium
TCAAGTTTGAATTCCCATGAATATTTCATAAAAAAGTACCCCTTTCCTAATGTCTAGGATTTGGGGTACCTCTCACTTTTTGCCTTGCCTATTTTTATTAGTTCATTTCTTGGAAATGCTTTTAATATAATTAACTCTTTAGTATTAAAAGTTACAGTAGGAGGAAATGCTGTTACAGCAATTAATCTTACTAATAGTATTTCAAGTTTACTTTTTAATTTTGCTTTCGGAGCAACAAGTGGTTTTGCAGTTATTTTAGGTAATAAATTTGGTGAAAAAGATGGAAAAGGAATTAAAGAAAGCTTTTCGCATTCTATTTCATTATCAATAATTATTGGTTTATTAATAACATTAATTGGAATAATTGCTTTACCAAGTTAACTTAATCTATTAAATGTAACCAAAAGTTTTTATGAAGATAGTTATAATTATTTTTTAGTTATTTTAATCGGTTTTATCTTTATGGTTTTTACCAATCTACAAGGAAATATTCTCCGTGCTATTGGAGATAGTTCATTCCCTTTAATCATTAGTTTATTAACTACATTAATTAATATCGCTTTAGCTTTTTTATTTAGTGGAGTTATTAAATTAAGTGTAATTGGTGTTGCTTTAGCAACAACATTATCAAACACATTTAGTACACTCATTACTTTTATATATATTTATAAGAAACATCCATATTTAAAGCTTAAAATAAGTGATTTTAAGCCTAAAAAGGATGTTATATTAAATTTATTAAAAATGGGATTACCATTAGGACTACAATGGTCAGTATTATTTATCGGTTCATTTATTCAATCTAGTGTAGTTAACAAGTTTGGAATAATTTCAATAAATGGTGTTTTAACCTCAATGGCAAGTAAAGCCCAAACTGTTTATACCAATATAGAAAGTTATTTAACTATGCCATTAAGTACTTTATCTAGTGCCATATTATCCTTTGTAGCACAAAATTATGGAGCAAAAAATTATAGAAGAATTAAAAGTGGTATCAAAGAAAGTTTAATTATGATAGTAATAATTTACTTAATTATATTAATAATAGGTTTAGGGATTATTAATATATCTCCTTATATTTTCTTAAGAGAAAATGAAGTAAATGATTTAGTTAAGTTTTACTCTTCAAACTATTTATTATGTGTTATTCCTAGTTTAATTCTTCAAGGAATTCTTTCATTATCGAGATCATTTCTTCAAGGAATCAAAAAACCACTTATTCCTTTTTTAAGTGGTATTGGTGAGTTAATAGCTAGAGCATTTATTTGCTTATTTATTCCTAATTTAATAAATCCAACTAATCCGTTAAGTAACGAATCATATATTGGTTTATGTTTCTCAACTCCTTTAGCTTGGCTAGTTAGTGTTATTATTATGGGTGGATCTTTAATTTATTATGTGTATTTTAGTAAAACATTTAAAATGAATGACATAAATATAAAAAAGGATATTGATTAGATTTATAGAAAATTAATCAATATCCCTGCAAAACTTAACTTTTTTTCTAATTTTAAAACTATTTATTATTTATTTCATCCTCATTAATAGGTTTAATATAGTTTTTCATACTTATTTGTTTAGTTTTACTAAGTAAATCAATAAGTGATAAATGATCACTTCTAAAAGCACTAAATGCTGTATTTATTATCATTAAAATAAATGATAATAAAAAGAAATGTAGTGACGTAATTCCTAAACTCCCGATATAAAATAACGGAAAAACCAAACTAGATAAACCAAAAGTGAAAAACGAGATAATTATAACAACGAATAAGATTTCAATTAAATATAATAAATTAATAACTAAACCTTGTTTATAATTAATCCATTTATCATTAGAAGTAATTCTTCTAGTCTTAGTAATTATTTCACCTAAGGTAACATTATATCTAACAATTAAAGAAGGAATTAATGTATATAAAATATAAATAATAATGAAAGTAATAACTAATGATGCAACACCTAAATTAGATATAAATTTATAGCTATTTAAATAAGAATTGTAATGAGTTTGATATACTTCGTAATTTGTAAAATCGTTTAAGGCAATTTGATGAATTTCTATAAAAGAATTATAAATTTCATTAAATATATCACTATTTATATTATTATTTAAAGAATGAGATAATTCTTCAATATACTCGCTTTTAATTAAAGGTATATCAATATTATCTCTCGTTAAGAAATATTTTTGATTAAAATAATCAAAAAATAAATCTTGATAGTATTCTAATGGTTCCAAATTATTATAGCTTTCTAAATTAATTTTATTTTCACTTTTAAAATAAACAAAATAATAAGCTAATTCATCTTCTTTTGCTAATTCAATAGTTTCAATATCTATACTATCGTTATACTTTTTTGAATTATCTAATGTTTTATTTAACCAAATAGAAAAATAATCTAATTCTGAAATTATTTCCTTGGTACTTCCTTCTTTTAAATAATTCAATTTTGCATCTTCTTCTAATCGATACATGTTATAAACTTCATTAAAAGTATTCTCATTATTTTCTTTATAAGAAGGAATATTTTTTAAGATAGGAAAACAAACAAAAAGAACTATTAGTAAGTTCAAAATAAATAGGAATACCCCATTTATTAAACTACTAACAATTCTTGATGTAATTGTTTGTTCTTGTAAACCTTTTAAGTCTTCTTTCTCCATCATCAATTAATAGCTTTTTTAGATATTACATCAAATAAATGAACCTTATCAAGATTAAAGTAAATATTTAATTCACTACCTTGATTAATCTTTGTATTAGCATCAAATTTAGCGATCAAATCAATATTTTGGAAGTTCATATGAACAAAATATTCGCTTCCTAAAAGTTCACTAACATTAGCGACTAAATTAAGTGTCTCACTCTTATTCTTAATATTAGTCTCTTCGAAATTAGCACAAATGTCTTCTGGTCTAATTGCAAAAATAATACGATGTGAATTACTTAAATGAGATTCATATTCTTTAATTGTATCTTCAATTTTCTTTAATTTTTCTTCTGGTTTTTCAATTTTTATATGTTCTTTTTTCCTTTTAAATAAATTCTTTAAACTAAACTTTTCTTTATGCATAGTTAATAGAATATTCATATCAGGCTTTTCATAATCTTTATCCTCAATTTGCTTCTTTAAAATAGCAATTTGATTATTAATAAATTCTTTATAAGTATTATCAAAAGAATCTGCTAACTTAATCTTAAAACCATCATCAAAAATTATATAATTATCGCTATAAGTAGCTTCGATTAAATTCATCGCTGGTGCTCCAATAAATGTCGCAACAAATGTATTTACAGGATGATTATAAATTTCTTCAGGTACACCAATTTGTTGAATATAACCGTCTTTCATTACAACGATTCTACTTGCCATAGTCATAGCTTCAGTTTGATCATGAGTAACATAAATTGTTGTAGCATTAAGTTCTTGATGCAAACGAATAATTTCACTTCTCATACTAACGCGGAGTTTAGCGTCTAAATTACTTAAAGGTTCATCCATTAAAAATACTTTTGCATCACGCACAATTGCTCGTCCTAAAGCAACTCTTTGACGTTGACCTCCACTAAGTTCTTTTGGTCTTCTAGTTAAATAATCTTCGATTTGAAGTATTTTAGCCGCTTTATGTACGGCTTCGTCAATCTTTTCTTTCTCATAATTTCTTATTCTTAGGCCGAAAGCCATATTATCATAAACAGTCATATGAGGATAAAGAGCATAATTTTGGAAAACCATTGAAACGTCTCTTTCTTTAGCAGTTTTTTCATTAGAGTAAACTCCATCAATAAATAAATCACCAGTAGTAATTTCTTCTAATCCAGCAATCATTCTTAATGTAGTCGACTTTCCACAACCACTAGGACCAACTAAAACAATTAATTCATGTTTTTTAATGTCTAAATTAAAATCAAAAACAGCTTGAATATGGTTATCGTAAACCTTATTAATATTTTTCAAAATAATATAAGAATCATTAGGAGCAATATGTTCTTCTTTTCGATGCTCTTCTTCTTTTTTTAGCATCTCTTCGTGGAGTCTTTTAAGCTCTTTTCTTTGTCTTTCAAGCTCCATTTCTTCTTCTTTTCGCTCTTTCTTTAATAACTCTTTTTCATTAAGTGTATCTTCTTTAATCTCTTTTTTCATATAATTTACCTAAACATAAATTGTGATTGATCCAAAATATCAATACTTCCGATATAAATACGCTTACCTTCGAAATTAATATTTATAATATCACTATCTTTTTCAAAAACATAAGGAATATATGCGTAATCATAACCATCACTTGTGCTCTTTAATGATGTATTACTAAAAACAAATGAACCGAACAAATTTCCATTTCTATTAAGTGAAGCAATAGTCGTATCTGAATAATTTTTATATTGAATTTTGATGATAATTTCTTCATTTAATTCGACTTCTGAAGGCTTTTTAATATTTTTAGTATAAGTATTTGATGAAATTTTTAAATCTTGGTCACTAATATTATTAATGAGTTTATAATCGATTTCTTCAAGCATGAAATCATCAAAATATAACTTATCTTCATTATTGCTATCATCAGTAAATTTAAAGCCAACTTCAACATCATTACTATTTGCCTTAAAAATAAATGTTTTGTTTATTAAATCTTCTTGGCTAGCAAAAGTGATAATTTGAACATCATCCCCAGTTCTAGCGAATAATTCAATTTCAGCATCACTAGAAGTCTTTACATAGGTTGACAATCTATAGTAACTTCCTTCATGTAAGTCACTAAATTTATGATATGCTTCACTATTTCTTGAATTAGTAAGCTCAAATCCAGCATAACCAGTATGTGAATTTGTATTAGTTCCTTCTGTGAAAACTTTTAAATCATTATTTGAATAGCTAAAACCATCAGTATTACGTTCCTCAGCATTATAATTTTTAAATAAATGAGAATGATCTTTATAAACGGTAGTGGTTGGGATTATATAATTATCTCCTTCTATTTTGCCACCATTAGCAACTAATATTTCTTCAAAATTCTTTTGATAAAGTTTTACAATGTCATCTATTTTAATTCTTGTGAAATATACATCACTTTTAATTGAAGGAGGAAAACCACTATCTCTATCGTTAAAGTAAACACCTTCACCATTATAATAAATTAATGAATTGAGTTTATCGTACTCTTCATTTGTTTCTTTAAAACCATTAATTACACCCATTAATCCAGTACAAATTGCACTTGTACAATCACCATCATATCCAAACATTGAAGAATACATACATGTATCCATATAATCATTATTTCCATAAAGCCATGACATAATTGCATAAGCTCCATTAATTGAAGGATCGGTTTGAATATTATCAATGCGATAAATTGGTTCGCGCCATAAGGCAATTTCTTTAGCAACTAGTTCATATTCATTAGGATGCTCATTATATAACTCGATACATTTATCATAAATTTCTCTAGGTCTAGAATTTAAAGGTAATACTTCTTTAGCTTCTTCCATAATAGTTTTAACATCATCTTCAAAGTAAGCTAAGCTATACATTGTCCCATAAAATTTAGCCCAAATAATACTATCGCCATAAGCAACATTACTAGCAAATTTATCAATTAATTCATTTGCAACATTTGGCATTCCAGGAGCATTCATTCCTAAAGTCTCATTTTCTATATAACCTTCTGTGCACCATCCATAACGATTGCCACCTTCAATAGTTCCAGTAAATGGTGCTAAAAGACCATAGCGATTAATTAAATTCATCGCGTCGCTCCCACCACCCCAGTCACTTACTAAATATTTTTTCCAAGCTTCTTTAATACCATAACTTGAAGAACCAAATTCATCTAAAATTGTTTGATTAAAAATATCAATATGATAATCATCGTCACTCCAGACTTCATACATATTTGTTTCTTCATTTAACTTATGACGGTCATAAATTCCTTGGGTAGCGTAATCTCCTGGAAAATAATGATCATAATTTCCAGCGTATGGTCCATTAAGAAATTCGAACCATTCAAGTGGCATTCCTACATGTGGGTTTGGTCCATCCCATACGAATTCATAGCCACTTAAAAACCCAGCAAATTGACCTAATAACCCTCCTAAAGTTTTATTAAAATATTCTTCTTTAGAAAGTGTTTTATTAGTGATTTCAACATCGGTAAATTTCGAATATTCACTCGCTTGATTATTACAGCCAATTAACAATATTGCTGATAAAGGAATTAAAAATAAAGTTTTCTTCATTATAATTCACCATTTATACCTTGTCTCATTACCTCATCCATATAATCAACAAATTCACGAGCTGTCATTTCTCCAGTAATCCAACTAGACATTCTTTGATTAATTCTTTGATCTACTGAATTATAGTAAGTTGAATATGGAACTTGGACACCAGTCTCTCTTCCACCAATAATTGTGTCTAAATATTCATGAAGTTTTCCATTATCAAGAGTATTAACATAATTTTCGACACAATCATTTCTAATTGGGAATCCACCAACAGATTTTTTTCCTAAAGCTGTTAGAGCTTCAGCACTTTGAAGAGCCTTTAAAACAACTTTGTCTTCTTCAGCAGTACGACTATTTCTTAAGCTTACCCATTTATCAACAAAGGTTGTTGTGTAAGATGTAAGTCCTTCTGCACCAACAGGAATTGCTGCGACACCAACATCAAAATTTGTTAATGTTGTAAAATCATGAAGTTGCCAAACACCATCAACAATCATTGCTAAATTACCACTAAGGAATCTATCGACTGCACTACTTGTAGATGTATCACTAGTTGTTGGCATTGATTTATCGGTTTTTAATAAAGCGTCAAACCATTCATATACATCATAAAAAGCTTCTGTTTTAATAGCAAGTTCTCCATTGTCATCAAAAATATTATATCCACCATTATTTTTTGAATACATTCCAGCATAAGCTAAATAAGGTCCCATAGAGATTCCAAACTCTCTACTTGCTCCTTCTCCACTTGATAATTTACTAGCCATATCGCGAATCTCGCTAAATGTTGAAGCATTTTCCCAATCTCCACTAGGATAAGATATTTGATCACTTGGATGAGCTAAGTTATATTCATCGAATTTATCTTTATTATAGAAAAGTAACATATGTTGTGTTCCGGTAGGAATACCATAATATTTGCTATCACTATATGCTACACCATCAAAAGAAGCATTATTATATTCTCCGCTTTCTTTTAATTCATTTACAACATCAGTTATATCTTGAAGTTGATTGTTTTCAATCATCATAGGAACATGACTTTCTGCTATACGAATAATAGTTCCTCCAACTTGTCCTATCATATTACTAGCAACTTTAGAGTAAAAAGTATCCCATGAGTCAGTCATAATAATTTCAGTTTCAATACGAATTTTCTCACCCCATGATTCTAACACTTTATTAGCAGCATCAATTTGAGCAAGCCATCCTGGATTTTCATTCGTACTATTCATTAATGAGACAGTTACGATAGTATTTCCTTCTTCATCTGTTTTAGTATTATTTTTACAACTACTTAAGCCACCTAATGAGACTAAGATAGCACCTAACATTGATAAAATTTTTAAACTCTTTTTCATAATAACCTCCTCGAGCTAAATAATTATTTGATTCCAGTTGTAGCAATGCCTTGAACGAAATATTTTTGGCATTTTAAATAAACAATAGCAATAGGAATAATTGATAATGTACTAGCAGCCATTATTCTTCCCCATTCAATTCCAGTCATATGTGTTTCTTTTAATCCAGCAATGAGTAAAGGAAGAGTAATTAATTCTTGATCGGTAAGATAAATTAATTGACCAAAATAATTATTCCAACTACCAATGAATGTAAATAAACCTAAAGTGACAAGTGATGGTTTTAATAAAGGTAATATTATTTGGAAATATTTTCTAAAATATCCACAGCCATCCACTTCAGCTGCTTCTAAAAGTTCATTTGGAATAGAAACAATGAAACTTCTAAGCATAAATACACCATAAGTATTAATCATGACTCCTGGGATAATTAACGGCAAGAAAGTGTTAATCCAACCTATGTTAGCAAAGATAACAAATAAAGGCAAAATTGTTACTTGCCCAGGAATCATTAAGCATGCAATAAATAATGAATAAATTGCATTTTTTCCTTTAAATTTTAATTTTGCAAAAGCAAACGCTGCTAAGCTACTTGTAAATAAAGTACCAAATGTAGAGGTTGTGGCGATAATAATTGAATTAAGATACGCTCTCCAAATCAAACCATCACCATAAGTAAATACAGCCATATAGCTATCAAATGTTAAATCGAAAGTAAATATATCGACTGGTACCTTAAATATATCTAAAGGTTGTTTAAATGAATTTAAAATCATCCAATAGAATGGGAACAAACAGCCAATAGCAAAAACCATTAAAATAAGAGTTATAATCGTAATTTTGATTATATTTTTTTGTTTTCTTCTTAAGGATCTCATTCGTAAACTAGCCTCTTTTTAACTTTAAATTGAATTAGTGTTACAACACCAACTAAAGCAAATAATACCCAACTAGCAACGGCAGCTCTGCCCATATCAAATTCAGTAAATGCATAGAAATAAATATACATTGATAAGGTGTAAGTTGAATAATTTGGTCCACCAGCGGTCATAATATAAACTTCATTGAACATATTGAAGACATCAATAAATAACATGACGCTAACAAAGAACATAACGCTACTTAACATTGGTAAAGTAATATTTTTTATTTTTGTAAAAGCGTTTGCTCCATCAATTTCAGCTGCTTCATATAATTCGGTTGGAATATTTTTTAATCCAGCATCGAAAATAATGTAATAATAACCAATTTTTAACCAAATCATTACTATTGAAACAGCAAATCTAGCCCAAAATTCATCCTGTAGCCAATGTGGTGGATTACTAATCCCAATGCCTTCTAAAATTGTATTTAAAACTCCACCATATGGTTGATAAATAAATAGCCAAACCATTGAGATAGCTACAGTTGAAGTAACCATTGGTAAGAAGAAAGCTGCGCGGTAGAATTTCATAAATGGTAATTTACGATTCGTTAATAAGGCTAAAATTAAGCTAGTAAGTAATGTTAATGGGACAACAATACATATATAAATTAATGTATTACCCATCGATTTCCAAAAGATTGGATCTCTAAAAACTGCTGCAAAATTTTCGCCACCTACATAAACAGGTAAATCAATGAAATTCCAATAAGAGAAGCAAAGATAAATCGAGAAGAATAATGGGAATGCTACAAAACAAAGAAAACCAATAAGTTGTGGTCCTATAAATATGTAGGAAAAGATGTTTTCTTTTTTCTGTCGTCTTGACATTTTCATCTTAAGTACCTTCTATAATATTCCTTAGCCTGTTCAACAATTTCTAAAACTTTATCAAGAGCATTATCAATCGAGCCATCCACTAGGCTTAAAGTAGGAATAATTCCTTCTCTTAATGGAGTCATTCGATCACTATTAATGCCTAATTCATGAACGCCGCTAGACCCATAACTAGGATCCCCAATACATAAATGAGCAAATTCACGTACATACCTTGTAAAAAGTAAAGGACTTACACGATCATGATAATGAAGTTTTCCATCTGTATGTCCTGATTGGAATAATGGCATACATTTAGCAAGTCCGTCATAAAATCCTTCCCCACTAATTAAGAAATCATCTTTAATTGTATGAAGCCTATTTGCAAATTCGCACACACCTTCATAAATATCATGGTTTAAATCATTAACCCAATAAGCGGCGATATCTAAGAAACATCCATCAAAATCATATTTTAACGTATTGTGTTTAATTTGATTAAATAAATAATCTTGCCATAACTTAGATCCTATATTTAAGTTTCCTAATTTTGCAAAATCATAGTGATGGGCTCCTTCCCAATCCACCGACCCATTATGAAATTTTGCGCCGCTTATAGATTGGCATTCTGATTTGCTATATAAAGCACTAATTTCTGGTTGATCAATATTTGCAATATTAATCCCATACATTGCTATACAATGGCATCCTAAATTATGAATACCATTTACAAGTTTAATAAGTTCTTCTTCGCCACCTAAACGACTATCAGCTGAATAATCACCATACTTATAATAGTATCTACCTTCCCAGCCAGCTAAATAAATTAATATATGTTTACCATCGATATATTCGCATAATTTTTTAACATCTTCCAAGGCACTTTTATAAGTATGAAAGATTTTACCAGTAAAGTGTTCCATATGCATAGTGACAACTAATGATATATCTTTAAACCAATTAGGAACATCTTTTCGTTCTGAAAAGTCTTCTAAACTAAACTTTTTTTTCAAAAAATCAGAATATTTTTTATAAACATCTTCTAAGTTATTCTCTATAGTGACTTCTAAGTGTGCAGTTTCAATTTCTTTTGATAAATCAACTCCGCGGCTTTCAAAAACATAATCTAATCGAAGTAAACCACCTTCATTTCTAAGATAATATCTTTTTTCTCTTACTAAGTAATCATCATCTTTAATAACTAAATATTTACTATTTTCTAATTTAAATATAAGTAATGGTTGTGATAAACTTCTCCATCCTTCTGGATAACGATACAACTCACCAAATTCAGTTATCTTTTTATCTTCACTTGATAAAGTAATTAAATCACCTAAGGGTAAATTATTAAAAGCAATTTTTAAGCATCTTATATCTTTATCTAATGATGCTTTTGCTTTTATAGAATAACCATTTTGAATATCATGAACTTCTAAAGAAATATTTCCTTCAACATTTTCAGTTTCTCCAAAAACGATTTGATTAGACTCATATAAATTTCCATGTTTTATCAAACTTTTTTCTTTTGGATAATAAATATTTTCAAGCGAAAATAATTCTAGATGTACTTTATAATCACCAAGATTAATATAATCAGTTTTTACCTTATAGCTTAAATCTTGGAGTTGCATAATTATTCAATATCCTCAATGTAAGTTAAATTTGCATAATCTAATTGGAAGAAACCACTATCAACAGTTACTCCGTTTTCTTCTAAGCCAGTTAATAATATACAATAAATATAGTTATCTCCCTCTTCTAGAGTAATTTCTAATTGTTGATCAGTAAGTGTAAATACTCCCCAATTTGATGTATATTCAAGCCCTTCAAACGTTTGAATTTCATATCCATCAACAATTAATTGCATACTTCTAGCTGGTGAAATAGCTTCTTGAGTAACGATAATACTTGGTGCTGGTAATTTACTTCCATCAAATTGCCCAGAACTATATGCTACATCAATTGTATATTTAGCTTTAGTTTCAGAATTAAAATGCCATTCAACTCCATCAAAACACTTTTCAATTCCACCTAAACAGAATTTATTTGAATAAGAATCATTAACAATAGCTGGATTTTTTACAGTTCCATCTTTTCTTGGTGAACCCATTTCAGCTTCTAAAATATATGTTGTAGGATGATCGCCATATTTAATTAAATTATCAACATTATAAGTTGATTTATCTCCATGTAAAACAAAATAGTCTAACTCAGCATAACTACCGTAATTGTTGCTGGCATCACCATTTTTGAAAATAGAAATAGTGTTCCATCCTTCAACTAAAGTAATTTCAACTTCAGCCTTTGCAGGTTCATAAGTAGCTCCACCCCAACCAGTTTTTTCTGTAAAGTGAAATGTTGTTTGATACTCACCATTAATCCAAACTTCATTTTGTGCTGGTTCTTGGTCAGTTGTATAATAACAATCAAATTTAAATGTTCCTGCTTTTGGTGATAAATAATTTATATATACACCTTGACCAGCATCATCAATGCCACCAACATATGCACCATTACTTGCCTGTGGATTATTTCTAAAATTCGATTGTTCTTTACCTGTTCCAAAATTATATAAGTAATTTTCTGCTTCAAAAGTAACATCGCCAAATTCTGTTAATACATCAAAACTATAAGTTGCTACTTCGCTTTCAATATCTTGATAATAAGCTGAAACTTCAAAAGTAATTGTTCCTTCTAATCCGATACTTGATACATCAATTGTTGTATCTTCAATTTGGTCTTCATAAATCACTACTTCTAAATGAGTAAATGAGATATTATAACCTTCAGCATTTGCAACTTCATTAAAAGTTATTATTCCGTCACTATAAGTAATATTCGTGACCTTATCTAAACTAGTAATTTTAACAGTGTCGTCTTGACAAGCAGTAATAGACATAAGTCCTATTACACCTAAAATAAGTATACTTTTTTTCATAGATTACCTCCTAAAATTATGATTCCCCAAAGTATATTCTTGTTGGAAATAATTTAATTTTTGTTTCCTTATTTCCATTAATTCCCTCAATTAATGTGTCAATTGCAAATTCAACCATTTCTTGATAATCGCTTTCTACGGATGTAATATCAAAAGCGGTTTCACTATATCTACTACTTCCATTAAAACCTACTACTGATATATTATTAACTCTTCCTTTTAAACAAACTTTCACGGCTAATATATCATCAAAGCAAAAGAAAGCATCGTAATCATTGGTCAATAAATTTGGTAGGATATTTTCGATGTCTTCTCCTTCGATGTATGTTTTTTCTGCTGGTCCTAATTTCGATAGCATATCAAAAAATCCGTTTTTTCTTCTTTCACTACATTCAATATTCTTATTACCAATATAACAAAACTTCCCAGTATGACTTGTTTTGTACAAATATTTAGCAGCTAAGGTTCCACCAGTATAATCGTCTGTACAAACTACATTTAAACCGTCTTCGTTTAAATATCTTCCAAATAATAAAATAGGAATTTTATTAAGATTTGCAAATTCTAATGCCTCTTTCGTTGGAATTAAAAATGTTAAGATAGCATCTAACCTAAGCTTTAAACATTCTTTTATATCATCTTTATAAGCTTCCATTTTGTTTGTAGGAATAATTAGCGTTGTGTAATTTCTTTCCTTACAATAATTAATAATATTTTCAATGATAAAAGAAAAATATGGGCTACACAATGAATCAACAATTATGCCGATTACATTAGTTTTGCCAGTGCGCAAACTGCTTGCCATAAAATTAGGTTGATAACCTATTTCAATTGCTTTCTTCCTTACTTTTTGTTTAGTTTTCTCACTAATATCACTGCAGTCTCTTAAAGCGCGGCTAACCGCTGTAATAGATAAATTAAGCTCCAAAGCTATTTGTTTTAAGCCAACTTCATTTTTCATATCTTGATAAAATATTAAATAGAAAAATAAAGCTAGTAAATATTTAGTTTATCGTTAAAGTAAGATTTCAAAGTAAAAAAATTACGATAGAATCGAAACTTTTCAAATGCAATATTTTGCATAAATTTATTTTTAAAGTTAACGATTAATTAAAATTTTTAGATATATTTCAATATTTTTGATGATTCTATTGAAATCTAACTTAATTAGAAAAAATTAAAAATAAATACTCGACTTAAAAACTACTTTAAAACTACTAAATATATACTTATATAGGTCTTAAATAATAAAATTTAAAAAAATAGTAAGGTTTTGAAGGCTTTTAAGTAAAAATTGTTTAAACATGATAAACCCAAGTAGTAACAAAATCTTCTAATAATTTAAAACTTGAATTATTGAAATTAGTAAATTCAAAACTTAATTCATAAGTATATTGATTATTCACTTGTAAATATAAACAAAAAGTAACTTCGCATAATTCATCACTTGCTGCTAAGTTATAACTAAATGAATTGCCAAGTAAAGTAATAACATCTGTTTCTTCAAAATAATCACTTACATAAAATTTATCATATAAGTCATAAGATAAATCAAAGTTAGTCGTAAAATAAACTTGATATTCCTCATCAAAATAATATTTTTGAAAATTACTAAAAGTCAATAAATTAGTTGGATATCTAGCTGCAGTTATAATATCGGTAGTTTCATCATTAATCGGTCTAGTATATAAAGGACTAAAAACATAATCACTTATCGAAGTATCATACATTAAAAATCCCATATAAATTCCATTTTGACTAATCGTTGCGCTTTGTCCACTTTCATCATCAATTAAGGTTAAAGTTTCATTATCAGCTTTATAAAAAGCATTATTATAAGCGTTACCTTCAGGGTAAACATTATAATCGTAAACTGTTACATAATAATTAGGAGTAAATATTTCTTCTCCTATTTTTATCTCATTATTATTTTCATCATAACCATATATATTATGAGTATAATTTGAATTAGAGAATAATTCTCTAATTCTTATAAAATCATCGCTTGGAGTATAATAAGTTCCACCATTATTTAAATATTCATTAACATTACTTAAAGAAGTCGTTCCAACATTATTAAGTTCAGCAATAATTGTTGATTCATCTTCTCCATCAGTTAAAGTCATATCAAAAACAAATGAATTTAAGTCATTTTCGCCATAAATTAATCTAAAAGATGTTACATCAAATATTTTATTAACATCTTCTCCTACCAATTCTAAAAATGCTCTTCGATCATTATTAGAATTTATATTAATAATTTTTGATGATGTATCAAGATTTTGAAAAGTAAAATCACTAAAAGTTGTAACTAATTCATTACCATATATATTAGTTACATTTTGAAGAACTTCTCCTGAAATAATTTCATTTTCTTCAAGACTAAAAGGATAAACTTGATTACTTGTATTTTTAATATATCCTAAATTATCATAGCTTGAATAATAAGCAGTATCTGAATATTCTTTTATAAATTCTTCGCCATTAATGCGATAATTTAAAGTAAAGTTATTAATAGAACGTAACTTCATTAATCCTTCTTGAATATTATTAAATGTTGAATTAATTGTTGTTTCTTCATTTTTATCTCTACAACTAGTAATTAGTCCTAAAGGCAATATTGTTAATAATAAAAATTTGTCTAAATGAGTTCTCATAAATAAATCCTCTAGGTATAATTTTAAATGAGAGATAGTTTTTTGCAATTAAATATTATTTTTCATAATAAAATTTAAATTTATTCGATTGCATCGATAAAAAATTAATATTTTATATATTAATTTTAAGTAAATATAAATATACTAATTGAATTTAGATTTAATTTTAATAATTTACTTCGAAAACCTCTTAAATCTCAATTATTTTTATAGATATAAATATAAAATCATTGAGAATTATTACTTAAATAATTAAAATTAATTTATGATTGAATTTTTTAAAACTTTCGGTAAAGGTATCTTATATTTTATAGGCTTTCCTTTCTTATTAGTTTTTCTATGTTTATGTGGATTATATTTATTTGTAATCTTTATAATTACAACATTTAAAAATATTATTTTGTTCTTTAAGGGAAAGAATATTTCCCTTAAAGATGATTTAGATATTAAGGCTATGGAAATACTTAAAAATAAAAGAAAAGAAAGATTAACTAATGTTATAAATCAAACAACTCAACAAGCTAATACTATTAATAATACATACAATAATATAAATGTTATCCCTAAAGAATTATTAGAAAAGAAGGAAGAACCTAAAGACTATATAGATATGTCTAATGGAGGGAATAATGATCTTAACTAATATAAATATATTAAATAAATTCTTTGATTCTACTTGGAAAGTAGTTTTAGTTTTATTAATCATTATTATTGCTTTCTTTGCTTTATTTGGCTTAATCGGAACTTTAATTGAAAAAGTAATGTATATTCAAGGTAAAAAGGTAGATAAATTTATGAGTCCTTTAATTCTTTCAGGACTTGTTAATGATGAGAAGGATTTTATAAAAATAAGTAAAAGAAAATCTACGTTATATTTTGTAAAAACATCAATTATTCCAATATTACTAATCTTAATTGGCTTACTAATTTTTATTATTTATCACTCTATTGACAATGAATGGAATGAATCAATATTTAATGATCAAACTGGTATCGGAACTTTATTTTTTACCTGGGATTTTTCAGAATTTAGTTATGTTCCACCACTAGGGTTTGCTAACATTAAATTACAAAATACTCCTCATTTTCTTACATCCATTGAATGCTTAAATTACTTTATTTTCTTATTTATATTTACTGGTTTAGTTTGGTATCTTATTAACGTTCAAGCTTATATTTCTCGAGCTATAAGAATAAATAAACTTAAAAATAAAATATTCTCAAAAGATCTCGATAATGTTGATTTATCAACATTATTCGATTTAGATAAATTAAATGATAATTCAAATAACCCTAATCTTCCTTCAAATACTAATTAGAAAACGTTTCAATAAAAATATCGATAACTAGATAAATTATAAAAATAAATAAAATTATATTAATAACAACCATTAACCGAAATAATCTAAAAGTAGACTTCTTTTTTTCGATCTCTTTATTATTGATATTCTCTTTATTTTCTTCGTTTTTCTTAATATTTAAAGAACTACTATTATTAATAGTGGTTAATTGATTATTAATTTCTTCATCTGTTAATAAATTTTTATTTTCTAATTCATCCATATTAATATTTTAAACTACCAGGAGTACGTGGATAAGGTTGAACATCACGAATATTACTTAAACCTGTAATATACATTAAAAGTCTATCAAACCCTAAACCAAAACCACTATGGATACAACCTCCATATTTTCTTAAGTCTAGATACCACTCTAATCCTTTATCATTACCAACTTCTTTCATTTTAGCAAGTAACTTATCATAATCTTCTTCTCTTTGACTTCCACCGATAAGTTCTCCGACATAAGGAACAAGTAAATCACAAGCTGCGACTGTCTTATTATCCTTATTAAGTTTCATATAGAAAGCTTTAATTTCTTTAGGATAATCTATTAAAAATAATGGTCCTTTAACAATTTCTTCTGTTAAATATCTTTCGTGTTCACTTTGAAGATCCATTCCCCATTTAATATCGTTATATTCAAACTTTTTGCCATTCTCTTTAGCTTTCTTTAAAATTTCAATAGCTTCAGTATAAGTCATTTTCTTAAATTCACTATTAATAACATGATGTAATTTATCAAGTAATCCTTTTTCAATCATTGAATCAAAGAATTTCATTTCTTCAGGACAATTATCAATAACATATTTAATAATGTATTTAAGAAAACTTTCCATACAATTCATATCATCTTCTAAATCACAAAAAGCCATCTCAGGTTCAATCATCCAAAATTCACTAGCATGGCGGCTAGTAAATGATTCTTCTGCTCTAAAAGCAGGTCCAAAAGTATAAACGTCTTGGAAAGCTAAAGCGAAAGCTTCAACATGAAGTTGTCCACTAACAGTTAAACTAGCATTAGCTTTAAAGAAATCATCAGGATGTTTCATATCAGCAACTACTTTAAAAACTTGCCCGGCTCCTTCAGCGTCGTTAGCAGTAATTAAAGGTGTATGTACATATATAAAGTTTCTTTCTTGGAAAAATTTATGAATAGCATAAGCTAATGTATTTCTTACTCTAAAAGCAGCATAAAATGTATTAGCTCTAGGTCTAAGATGAGCAATTTCTCGAAGAAATTCAAATGAATGTCTTTTCTTTTGAAGAGGATAATCTTCAGCACAATCATTTAATAAAATAATTTCTTTAGCAGTAATTTCAAATGGTTGTTTATTATTTGGAGTAAGTTTAATATTTCCTTTAACTTCAATAGTTGAACCATATCTAATCTTACTATAACTTTCATTTTGATATACTAATTGAATGTTCTTAAAGAAAGTTCCATCATTAAATTCAATAAATCCAACTTGGCCATTATTACGATTAGTCTTAACCCACCCTTGAATATCTACTTCTTGATTATCAATAAGTTTATTTGCATTATATGCATCAAATATTTTTCTATTAGTTAATTCCTTTTTTACCATAATAAAACCTCGCTCAAAAATTATAACATAACTAAATAAATTAATGATAAAAATATTAAAAGTATTAATTTAAATTTGTGAATGCTTCTTATCTTTAAATTCTTTAAGTTTCTTATAAGTTTTAATAGTTAAATAAATTGCTAATATAGTTAGACAAATAAATAAAAACATAAAAAGTTTATATATCACAAAAATAGGATCTTCCCAATAATAAATTAAGCTATTGAAAAATGTAGGTAAATGACTACTATGAGTCCATACAGGCAAAAATCCTAAACAAATTAAAAATATAAAAGTAATAACTATTAATAATAAATCCAATAAAATTAAAAATTTCAATTTATTGTTTAATGGAATAATCCTATTTTTATTTAATTCATCACATTCATCATAAATTAAATAATCAGGATCAGTATTATAAATTTCAATAATCAACTTTTTGGTATTTTACTGAGCATTTTTTTGGTATTTTATTGAGCATTTTTTTGATATTTCATTGAACATTTTTTTGATACTTTATTGAGCATTTTTTTGATTTTTTCTTTTACTTTGAATCTTCGAGATAACGAAAGTTACTAGTTTTCTAGGGGCAAATTTACTTAAAACAATTAATGTTTTATTCAAAGTTCCATGGATAATAACGCTTTTTCCTCTTTTAATCTTTTTATAAGCATATTTAGCTAAACTCTCTGGAGTTTTAGGTTTTAAAGTCTTAAATAATTTTGAATTATCTAAATTAGCTTTATTTTCAAAGTTAGTTTTAGTTGTACCTGGACATAAAGTTAAAACTCTAATTCCTTTCTTTTTAACTTCTTTATCTACTCCTTCACTAAAACTTAATACATAGTTTTTACTTGCATAATATGTTGCTAAATATGGTCCACTAAAAAAAGACGCAATAGATCCAACATTAACTATCTTTCCTTTCTTATTTTTATCTAAAAAATAATTTATAAAATAGTAAGTTAAATTAGTTAAAGCAGTTATATTAACTTTAATCATTTCATTAATTTTATTTAAATCACTTTCATTAAATATGTTAAAATCCCCAAAGCCTGCATTATTTATAACTATCTTTAAGTTAATATTTAATTCTTTAACATATTCATATAAATTTTTATATGAATATTCATCACTTAAATCAGTTACATATGAATAAATAACATTACCATAAGTTGATTCAAGTTCTTTACTAAGTTCATTTACTTTATTAGTATTAGTGCTTACTAAAACTAAGTTATATCCATTTTTAGAATAAACATGTGCTAAAGCTTTCCCAATTCCACCAGTCGCACCAGTAATTAAAACAAATTTATTCATAACTATTTATATTATAGCAATAATCTAAATAATGACTAACTAAATAAGATAAATTAATTTATAATCTTATATAGAGGTATTTACATATGGAAATTGCTTTAATTGCTCATGATAAGAAAAAAGTTGAAATGATTACTCTCACAATGAAATATTATGATTTTCTTAAAAATCATAATCTTATTGCTACAGGAACTACTGGTAAATTAATTAATGAAAATACTGGTTTAGAAGTTAAAAGAATGAAATCTGGTCCATTAGGGGGTGATCAACAAATTGGTTCATTAATCGCGGAAAATAAATTAGATTTAGTAATTTTCCTTCGTGATCCACTCACTGCTCAGCCTCATGAACCTGATGTTAATGCTTTACTTAGATTATGTGATGTCACTAAAACAATTGTTGCAACTAATGTTCATACAGCAACATTTATCTTTGAGCATTTATTAAAAGACTCTAAATTAGAAGAAGAATCTAAAACTAAATAACTATGTTAAAACTTTTAAATAATCAAGATTTTACATTTTGTAAATCTCTTTTGCCTCGCTTAGATAAAGATCACTTTTCAATATACTTAAATAGTTCTTTAGGCTATCTACTTTATGATGAATCTAATAATAAAATAGGCTTATTATTTTATACAGTTTTATGGGAGAAATTTCCTTTTATTGAACATATTATTATTAAAGATAATTATCAACATAAAGGTTATGGAACAAAGGCTATTTTAGAATTTGAAAATTTAATGAAAGATAAAAATTATAAAGTCGTCTTATTAAGTACACAAGTTGATGAGAAAGCTCAATTTTTATATCGTAAATTAGGTTATATTGATTGTGGTGGATTGTTTCTTGAAAATACTCCTTATGACCAACCTTTAGAACTTTTTATGAAGAAAAATTTAGCTTAAAGTCTTTAAAAAACCTTTAAAACCTGAATTAAATTTTAATTTTCTATTATTTTTTTAAAGAATACAAAATTTAAAACCCTTACCTTTTTAATTAAGATAGTTCAAATTTAATCATAAAGTTTTATTCTTTTAAATCTAAAGAATTTTTTATAATTTATATGTAAATGTTAAAAGATAAAACATTATTTTAAATAATTTGGAACTTTTTCGGCCGAAAAAATTCCACAATATGGAAAAAATGCAACTGAAAAAATTCCATTTTTATTTTTGAATAATATTTTTTTATTTATAATCAAAATAATAAAAGGTAAAAGAGATTATCAATTAGCAATTGAATGTTAATTAATAGTGGAATTATATATAAAGTTAATTCGGTTATTAAGCCAAATATACCATTAATTGCATACGATGAAACTATATTTATTTGATATAGGTTTACTTTCAGCTTTATCAAATTTAAGTGCTTCTTGCTTATTAGAAAAAAATACATTATTTACTGAATTTAATGGAGCATTAACTGAAAATTATGTTCTTAACGAATTAATTAAATTAGATAAATTTAATGTTACTACTTACATGCCATCAAGTAGTAAAATGGAAATCGACTTCTTAATAGATAATGGTGAAAATGTTATTCCTATTAAAGTTAAAGATAATATAAATCTTAAAGCAAAAAGTTTAATTACATTTAAAGAAATATATAAACCTTCTGTTTTAATAAGAACGTCTCTTTCTAAATTTATGGATAAAAGTGATTTAAAAGATATACCTTTATATTTAATAGATGATATTGAAAAATTTTTTGATTAATATGTAATTTGTCTAAAAACTTTGCAAAACTCAATCTAAATTATAATTTTTAATTAATTTTAATTTAATTTACTTAATACATAATGCAATTTTTCTTCATCTATTAGCACGCAAAGCCTAATATTAAACAAAATAAATTTATATATTAATATTTATAAAATAATCATAATCTTCATCATGTTTTATAAACTCAGCCATATAAATAGGTAGATAAGTTATATTATCTTTAACTTCTAAATTATTAGTTGATAAAACATAAGGTGTATTAAGATATTTTTTATATTCAGAAGCTAATAATTTATTTAATGAACTATGTTTTTTATAATCACTTCCACTTTTTACTTCAATAGGAATAATCTTATTATCTTTTTCAACGAGAAAATCTATCTCACCAATATTTTTATTTCGATAATAATAAACATCAAAACCATTAGCTTTTAATGTTGAAGCAACAAAAGATTCAAATAATCCACCTAAATTTAATAAATGATCTGCATTTTTTTCAAATAAAGCTTGTTTAATCATTATTGAATAATAACTATTAAGTAATCCGACATCATTCATAAAAAATTTAAAACTATTTCTTTCTTTAGATATTAACAATGGAGGTCTAACTTCGGTTACATTAAATATAAGATAGGCAACACCTGCATCTTTTAACCATAAGAAAGAATTTTCATAACGATCAAACTTTAGTTCTTTATTTAAATATTTAAAAACAAATTTAAGATTTTGTTTATTTAATTGTGCAGGAATATTATCGAATATCTCAATAATTCTTAATTTTCTATCTTCATTTTCATATTTAGAAAAATCGCTTTTATATAGATTTACAATATTCTTTTGAGTTTCATGTATTGCGGTTAAATTACTAGAATTAAAAAATGTATTAATAACATCAGGTAATCCACCAGTAACTAAATATGTATAAAATAAATCTATCATCTTATTATGAGTTAGTTCATCGACTTTTGTTTTATTATTAAAACATTCTCTTAAATAATTTTTAGTTTCATCATTAACTCCACATGCTTTAATAAATTCAAATAGACTCATTGGATACATTTTTAATTCTTTTAAATATCCAACAGGCATTGATCTAATATTTTTAATTTCAACTCCAAGCAATGAACCACTTAAGATATATTTAAAGCTTCCTTCATCCACTAAAAATTTAATCTTAGTGATAATATCTAGATATTCTTGAACTTCATCTAAGAAAATTACACTTTCTTTTTCTTTTAAAATTTCTTTTGAATTTCTTTTAAATATACCAATTATTTCTTTAACAGTATCTGCTTTATTTAATGCTTCTTTGATGTTTTGATTAAGAATAAAATTTACTTCAAAAAAAGGAACACCAAGATTTTTTAAACTTTCTCTTATAACGTAAGTTTTTCCAACTTGTCTAGCACCACTTATTAATAGAGCCTTATTATCATTTTTAAACCACTTTATAATTTTACTTTCAATTTCTCTTTTCATATTAAGATTATAATAAATAGGAAACTATAATTCAATACTTTGCCCCGTTATTTTAAGAAAAAGGGGGCAAAATGCCCCACTTTTTTAATAAAAAGTATTAAATCACTTTAAATAATTTTCAATATCATTTAGTATTTCAATAATTTTATTAAATCCATCAGCAATTTCTATATCGAAAATTAGGATATATAGATTGTGGCAGATTAAGTTTAGAAAATACTCCTTATTAACAACCTTTAGAACTTTTTATGAAGAAAAAAATCGATTAAATAATTAAAAACATGCAAAACTTCACTTGATTTTGAGAGTTATTTAAGCTCTTAACATTGTGATTGGAATAACATAAGTATTTCCATCCGCTGTATAAGCATCACCAGTTGCTGTTAATATCATTTTAAATTTAGGTGCTTTTAAACCAGCTTTTAAAATTTTACTTTCAAGTGAAATTAAAGATCTAATTCCTTCGTTAATTAATTCAGCGCCACCCAATTTAATTTCAATCAAAGCATATTCTCCATTTCTTAAATGTAAAACAGCGTCACATTCTAAGCCATTGGAATCTCTATAATGTCTTAAATAACCACCTAAAGTTTCAGCATATATTCTTAAGTCTCTGATTACTAGATCTTCGAAAAATAAACCAAAAGTTTTTAAATCATAAAGTAAGTCATTAGGACTTATTTGAAGAGCATAACAAGCAATGGAAGTATCGACAAAATGTCTAGTAGGTGTAGAAATAATACTTGTTTTACTCCTTAGATTTACATTCCAAGCATCAAGATCTTCTACAATAAATAAATCTTTTAAAGCTTGATGATATGAATCAAAAGTCACTTCATTAAGGGTTCTTTCACAGTTTTCTGTTATATCTCGTATTATTGTTGATTTTCTAGCCTCAGTAGAAATATTTCTAGCATAACTTTTAAGTATTATTTCAAACAATTCCTTTTTCTTATTTCTAAACTTCTCATTCTTGTTATTTTCGAATTCAAATAAAGTAGAACAATAATGAGATGTAATATCTAAAGAATCCTCTTTACTTTGTTGAATCGATAAAGGCCAACCTCCTCGACAAATTAAAAAAGCAATATCTTTAAGAGTTACTAATTTTTCATTTAAAATTTGGAAGCTTGATGTATCTTTAAATAACTCAGAAATGGAAATTTGACCTGTTGAATCTTTTGATTCATATAAAGACATTGGATACATTTTAATTTTTAATATTCTACCTGCGCCACTATGGTAAATGTCGTTTAAATCAATAGGTGTTGTACTTCCAGTAAATATAAATTGTCCAAATTTGTTATCACTATTATCTATTTCAGAACGTGCAATATTCCATAAGTCTGGAATTTGCTGCCACTCATCAATTAATCGTGGTCTCTCACCATTTATAAGTAGTGTTCTTGGATCGGCCATAGCATATTTAATTTTCGTTTTACTATCTAGTGAATAAATACTTTTGGCAAATTGCTTACAGGTTGTTGTTTTTCCACAAAATTTTGGTCCTTCAACAACAATGACTCCAATAGTCCTAAGGCTTTTATCAATAGTTTTTTCGATATATCTATTCAAATATTTATTTTCCATAAGTTAATTTTAAATGCAAAATAGAAATTTATCAAGAAAAATAGTGTTTTACAATAAACATTTTTAGCCACTTTCAAATATATAAAAATATATACTTTGCAATAAATATTAATATAGATTTTAAATATAAAAAAATATATAGCTTTAAATACAAATTTTTATATACTTTCAAATAAATATTTTTACCTATTTTCAAATAAATTTTATTAAATAATCATTTATATTAGCTAGTTTATCAATAACTTTATTAAATCCTTCAGCAAGAGGGAATCCGTCCATTAAAGCATGACTTACTGTTAAGTTAAGTGTCATATAATAATGATCATTTTCTAAATAATATTTACCCCACAAGGCTCTAGGAACACTCATTGAACTTTTATCATTAATTGGAATAGGATGAGTCATTGAAATAAAATTTAAAGTTGGTAAACAACTAAAATAAAATTCATCATATAAATTTGAATCATTATAATTTTCTTTATGATTCAAATTTGTTTTTTGAAATTCAATTTCTTCATGAGCTCTTTTATAAAATTCTTTATAGTCACTTGTATATAAATGCATTCCATTATTAAATGTTCCATCTATACATTTAATTGTATATGTTGGATTTATATATTCGTATAGTCTAACTTCATCGTTAACAATACGAAGTCTAAACTCTTTAACTTCGTTTAAACTAACAGTAAGTATATATAAGAAATTTATAAAGAAACTAGTATGAGTTTCTTTAGTAAATTTCACTAAATTAGTAACATCAAGTTTAACATCTAATCCATAAGTTGGATTACTAAAAGAATTAAACCACTCAAATTGAGATTTACGATTAGTTTTTGAAAAATCTATAACTTCATACTTATTCATACCTTCAAAAGTATAACATAAGATTAAATTGCTGCAATCTGATATTGGTCTTCAATGTAACCCTCTATTAATAAACCATAATCATTATAAATTTGATAATTATTAGTTCCCAATTCATCTATTCCTAATAAATTATTTTCATTTAAATAATAGTGTTGATTTGTCCCGGTATCAATGTTACGAGTAGCAAAAAATAAATCATTCGTTATTAAATTAAATTTATTAATTATAAATTCTTCTATAGTTAGATTGTTTAAGTCAAAACCATTATTAACATAATTCTCATTTTCTTTATAAATAGATTTAATATTATCATCGATATTTAATGTATATGAATAATTACTATCATTAGAAACATCAATTTGTAACTCAATATTTTGATAATTTTTAGAACTATCAAAATTAATTATTTTATAATGCAATGATTTATTATTTTCTCTAACATCACTTAAGAAAAAATTTCCAATAACTTCGTTTGAGTCTTTTTTTACTCCAGAATTAAAAAATACTAAAGTTAAAATTAATCCTATAGAAATTAATAAAACAGAAATAACGCTTATAATTATATAAGAATATTTAATAATTTTTTCTTTGTTTTTAATTAAAAAATCTTCAATACTTAAATTTTTTTTAGATTTTTGTATTTCTCCATCCATTTTAAATATTCTCCACTTTTAACATTTTCAAGCCATTCTTTATTTTCTAAATTCCATTTAATTACTTCTTTTATTCCTTTATTAAAAGTATATTTAGGTTTCCATCCAAGTTCTTTTTGAAGTTTAGTTGAATCAATAGCATACCTTAAATCATGTCCTAAACGATCACTTACATGTTTAATTAAACTTTCAGGTTTATTTAATTCATTTAGAATAATTTTAACGATCTCGATATTACTTTTTTCATTATTTCCACCAACGTTATAAATTTCACCACTTCTTCCATTTCTAACTATTAAATCAATAGCTACACAATGATCATAAACATGGAGCCAATCACGTACATTTTCTCCACTACCATAAACTGGTAAATATTCATTATGAAGAGCTCTATCAATCATTAAAGGAATTAATTTTTCTGGAAATTGGTATGGTCCATAGTTATTTGAGCATCTTGAAATTGTTACATCCAAATTATATGTTCTGTGGTAAGCTAAAGTTAATAAATCGGCACTAGCTTTACTTGCACTATATGGACTTGATGTTTTTAAGGGATTAGTTTCTTTAAAAAGTAAATCTTTACGATCGAGAGGTAAATCTCCATAAACCTCATCAGTTGAAACTTGATGAAATCTTTTAACTTTATATTTTTTCGAAGCTTCTAATAAATTATTAACACCAATAATATTACTTTCTAAGAAAATGTTAGGGTTTATAATACTTCTATCAACATGAGTTTCGGCAGCAAAGTTAATAACATAATCAAACTTTTCTTTTTCAAATAAATTATCAATATTTTCTTTATCACATATATTCATATGTAAAAATTTAAAATTATTCAAGTTTAATATATTATCCAATGTTTTTAAATTGCCTGCATAAGTTAAAGCATCGATACAAACAAATTCATCATTAGGATATTTACTAACCATATAGTAACAAAAGTTACTTCCTATAAATCCTGCACCACCTGTAATCAAAAATTTTGCCATAAAATTACCTCTTCAAAATTATACTATCATAATCTTCTTTCTTTAAAATAAATTTATTAATTTCTTTTCCATAATAAATAAACAAAAGCGTACAAATTACAAGTAAATAAATAATAAAACCTAACCACTCACTAAAAGCAAAGGAAATTAAGTAAAATATTGTCATTAATAAAAATATAAAAATATCATGTTTAAAATGCTTTATTTTAATATACCTTAATAAAATTACTTCAGTTAAAAAATACCAAATAATCATAATAATCGTAGAAGAAATTGATAAAGCAATTGGGTTATCGCTAAAATATGGTTCAATAACTAAATAGTAAATTAAGAAACTAATAATAACTTTTAAAATCAAACTTATAGCGTTTCCTAATAAATAGAAATTTTCTTTATTTAAGTATTTATAATAATTATGCATTACAACAGTAACCATAATATTAGGCACTAAACCCGGTAAAATCACTCTAAAAATCGGTATAGATTCAGTATATTTTTCCAAAAAAGTATTAATAAACCATTCTAGGGGGAAATATAAACTTAATGCGAATGCTATAAAAATTAAAATTAAACAAGTGATATCTTGATATTGTAATGTAAGATTTTCCTTATTTTTATTTTTCATATAAGGGTATAAAACTACCGATATACTATTAGTCATTACAGTTATTAGATTTAGCATACTATAGGCAAATGCATAGTAAGCAAAGGTATTACTTAAATCAATCGGATAATAAATTGAAACAATCTGGCGATCAATTAATATAATTATCGTTGTTGAAAAATTAGCAAGCATTAATGGTAAACCGAGTTTAATATAGTCTTTTAAATCATTTAAAGTATCACTAACTTTTTCACCTTTTGTAAAAATATATCGATAAAATCGGCCAAAATAACATATATCACTTACTAAGAAAACAATAATATGCAACAAAATAAATAAAGGATAATTTAAAATTAAACTACCAGTTACTTTATAAACAATATATAAAGATAATATCCATACACAATTTAATAATGCTTTAATTGAGCCAAAAAGACTCGAAACATTAAATAACTTAGTAGCTTGTGAAATTAAAATAAATAAGTTCTCAATATTAGCTATAAACATATAAATGAAAACAAATATAAAAATTAATTTATAGTCAGCATTATCAATAGCAAATAATGAAATTATTAACCCTATAGCCATTATCAATGCTTCAAGCAAAATAAAAGAAACGATCAATGAATGAATTTTTTTCTTACTTATCTCACTTATTTTTTTCCCACTAAAATACAAATAACACCCATCACAAATTCCAAAATGTAATATTCCAATATAACTTACATATAATGTGAATGTTTTATAATAAGCATACTCATCAACACCAGTTATTTTAGGTAAAACAAATCCAATTAAAATACCGCTTAATAAAACTAATAAATTAGAAATAAATACTTTAAATAGATCGATAAAAAGATTCTTTTTTTTCATAGTTAAAAATTATACACGCATTTTCCTAATTTTGCTTTTTTTCCATCCTGAATTCCAAGTTTAATTGCTTTTAAGTTTTTCTTTTTGTTTTTTTCAAAAATTAAAATTTCAAAAAACCACAATATCCTTGTCTTATAAAATAACTTAGAATAAACTCGATTTTTATCAATTCTAAATAAATATGTAATGTTTCTAAAAATATAATAATATCTTAAAGGATTGTAATTAAATTTTTTTATTTTGCAAAATAATAAATTAATATAGGAAGGATTACCTATAGTATGTTTAATAAAATAATTAGAAAAATATCCAACTTTTAAAGACTTTTTGGCTAAATTTACACAAAATTCAGTATCTACACAATCTATGAATAATTTTTCATTAAATTTAATATCACCTATTTTATTTAAGTATATAAAGTTACCACTAGTTATTACCCATTCTTTATTTATAATTTCATTCCCTTCAAAAGTATGATTTAAATTCATACCTAAAATAGCATAATTAGAATGAAAATACTTATTTAAAATATCTTTGATTTCGTTTAGTTTATCAAATGGAAAGAAAGAATCCTGATCCATAGTTAATAAAATATCAATACCATCCATTTTCGCCATACTTAAAGCTTTATTAAGGGCGCTACCTATTCCTAAGTTATCGTTATTAGATATAAATTTTACGTTCTTTTTAGAAACAAGAGTTTTAAGATAATCATTACTTTTTATTGAATTATCGATAAAATAAACCATATCAAAATACTTTGAATATTCATTATAATATTCAAAGTTTACGTCTTTTGGATTAAATAAAGTAATACTAACAGCGATTTTCATAGTTAAACAAATAAATAATTAAAAAAATACTTGTAACTTGTGTTTTTTGAACATTCAATACTTTTCGTGATTTTAAAATAAAAATAATGAATATTTTTTAAAATAAAATTTAAAAGAAAATTTCTTTTTCTATATAAATACGAATAATAATTTTTAGCGTCCTTTTTTAAAAATTTTAATCTTCTTATTAATAGATTTTTATCATTACATGTAAAAGAAAAATCACATTTATTTATATAATTAATCACTTTAGTTTTTACTTTAAACTCATAAAATCTTCTGAATAAATATAAATCAGTGAAATAAACAAAAAGGTGGCTATCATCAAAATAATTTATTTCTTTAAATAATTTATTCAAGATAACTAAGCCATTATTAATCCCGCTGAAATAATCATAAGTACTAACTTTATCCCGCTTTTTCCACATCTTAAACTTATGCTTATCATTTTTTATCATAGGAGAGTGTATTATCGATGTTTTTTCATCAATAGAAATAGGAATATATGTTAAATAATGGTTATTAATTATATCTTCATAAACCTTATTAATGTATTCTAAAGTAATATTCGTATCACTATCTAAAAGTAGTAGGTAATCATCATCCTTTAGATAATTTTTAGAAACATATTCATAAGCAAAACTTAAACCTAAATTCTTATTAAAAGCAATATAAGTTATATCGTGATATAAACAAAATAAAGCATTGTTTTTTATATTAAACTCATTTGTAGAGTTATCAAAGATAATCAATTTTGATATTTTTGATTCTAAATTAATTAATCTTTCATTTATATTAGAATTATAAATAATGCATAAAGCATAAATCATAATTCTTTAATCTCCCTTAAATATCTTAATGTTGCATCCTCCCAAGTAGGCAATAAATTAAAGCCGTTATCTGTTAAAGATTTTTTTGATAATCTAGAATTTAATGGTCTTTTTGCGGCGTTTTTGTTAATTTCAAGATACTTTTCAGTCGAGACTTTATTAACCTTAATTTTAATATTTTCACTTTTAAAAACAAATTCAGCCAATTCAGCCCACGAGCAAACTCCTTCATTAGTTACATGATACGTGCCATATTTTTGAGTTTTTAAAAAATTGTAAACTTCAAAAGCAACATCTTTTGCATAAGTTGGTGAACCGATTTGATCATTAACGATATTTAATTCATCATGCGTTTTACTTAATCGCAACATTGTTTTAATAAAATTATTTCCATTAATACCAAATAACCAAGAGACTCTACAAATAAAATATTTTGAAATTAAAGATTTAACAATATTCTCTCCTTCTAATTTTGTTTTGCCATAAACCGATAATGGATTTTTAATATCATCAATTTCAAAAAAATTGTTACCGTTTCCATCAAAAACATAATCAGTAGAAAAATAGACCATTGTCCCATTAAGTTCTTTCATTTTAAGTGCAAGATTTCTAGTACCTTCAACATTGACTTTAAAACATTTATCAGCTTCAACTTCTGCTTTATCGACATTGGTATAAGCTGCGCAATGGATCAATATTTCAGGTTTAATTTTATCAAAATATGAATCGACATCTTCTTTCTTCGTAATATCGAGTTCATCTTCAGGAATTGAAAAGACATTATTGAAGCCTTTATCTTTAAAAAGCTTAAAAAATTCATATCCTAATTGTCCTGTAATTCCCGTTATAAAAATTTTAGTATCTTTATTTATCATAATTTTATATTTAATTCCTTAAAAGTAGGATGTATTAAGTCTTTTTTAGATAAAGTAATTTTACAATCAACTTTAGGCCACTTAATATTTATTGTTTCATCATTAAAGATAATACCTCCCTCATCTTCAGGATGGTAGAATTCATCACATTTATAATCAAAGATTGCTTCATCGCTTAAAACTAAAAAACCATGAGCAAAACCCTTAGGAATCATAAACATAAGATGGTTTGTTTCTGATAAAATAACTCCAAAATATTTACCATAAGTTTCAGAGTTCTTTCTTAAGTCAACTGCTATATCATAAACTTCACCCTTAATTACACGAACGCATTTAGCTTGTTGATATGTTTTTTGAAAATGTAGACCTCTTAAAA
Organism: uncultured Bacilli bacterium; assembly: GCA_944368975.1. Lineage (GTDB taxonomy): Bacteria > Bacillota_I > Bacilli_A > RFN20 > CAG-826 > Onthovivens. The sequence continues at coordinate 30,869 of CALVXI010000010.1, forward strand.
CGCCTTTTTTTGATTTGGATTCATTATCTTGAACAAAATTATAATCTAAACCTAATCTAGAAAATTCTTTTTGATTATAACTTTCATAAAAATATCCACGTTCGTCCCCGAATAATTGAGGTTCTATAATATATAAATCTTTAATATTTGTATTTATCAATTTCATAATTTTACCTAATTTTGTTATTAGCTACATTTATTAAATGTTGTCCATATGAATTCTTTTTCATCGTCATACCAATATCAAGTAAACGATCAATGGAAATCCAACCTTTCTTATATGCAATTTCTTCTAAACAAGACATAATTATTCCTTGTTTAGATTGCATAATTTTAACAAATTCACTTGCTTCTAGCAACGAATCAAATGTACCAGTGTCTAACCAAGTAAATCCTCTCCCCATGAGTAGCGTCTCAAGTTTACCTCTTCTTAAATATTCTTCATTAATACTAGTAATTTCGAGTTCTCCTCTTGAACTTGGTTTTATACTTTTAGCAATCTCAATAACGCTATTATCATAAAAATATAAACCAGTAACTGCATAATTTGAGCGAGGTTTTAGAGGCTTTTCTTCAATTGAATTTACTTTTCCGTTATTATCAAACCCTACTACACCAAATCTTTCAGGATCATTAACATAATAACCAAATATTGTCGCCAAATGTTTTTTTGCATTATTTTTTGCTTCAAATAATAAATTTGTAATACCATGTCCGTAAAATATATTATCTCCTAATATCATCGCAACATTATCGCCTTTTATAAAGTCTTCACCAATTATAAAAGCTTCTGCAAGACCGTTAGGTTTTTCTTGAACTTTGTATTCCAAATGAATACCTAATTGGCTCCCGTCACCAAGTAACTCCTTAAATCTAGGTAAATCTAAAGGAGTAGAAATAATTAAAATTTCCCTAATTTCCGCAAGCATTAAAATACTTAATGGATAATAAATCATTGGTTTATCATAAACCGGTAAAAGTTGCTTACTAGTTACTGTTGTTAATGGATAAAGCCTTGTCCCACTTCCACCTGCCAATATAATACCTTTCATTCTTTTTCTCCTTTTCTTTTTCCAAGCAATCTAACTAACATATTTGGAAATAACATAAATAGTGCTTTTATATTAAAGTCTTTTAAAGCAAGTTTAAAAACATTAATAGCCAATTTAAATCCACTATCTGTTGCATGATAATTTTTAAACTCATTTTCAACTTTAAAAAACTCTCCATATAAATAATATCTCTTATATAGTTCTTTAAGTTTATAGTTATGTGAATGATTAACAAAAGCTTTGTGATTATAATATTTTTTATAACCATTTAATAAAACTTTTCTAGCATAATACATATCTTCATTAGTTGGTAAGTTTTTATTATCATATCCGTTAAGTTCTTTAAAAATCTTAACGTCATAAGCACTAAAAGCATCACTAAAAAAGAAAGCTTTAATTTGTTCTTTTTCAATATCTTCAAAAGTTGTTATTTTAGATTCCAAAGGATAATTTAATATCCTTGTGTATTTTTCTATTGAATTATTCGTGCATATTTGCCTTCCAAAGGCAATAGCTATTTTATTATCAATATCAAAAGATGAAACTAATTTACTAAAAGCATATTCATCAATAATCTTAACATCATCTGTAATTAATATTGCTATATCAGCATTAGACCCAAAAATTGCTTTTTCTCTAACAAGCGAATGTGAGAAATCCTCTTTCTTAATCTTCGAAAAAGTAATTCTATCATCGCCAATTAAATGATCTTCAACATGATCATTAGTATCAGTAATAATAAAATTAATTTTGATTATATCGATTTCTTTTTGCTCCAAAATAGACTTAACTAGATTATCAATATAACTTAACGAATTATATAAAGGACAAATAACTTCTACTTTTTTCATAATATTAATATATATAAAATGATGGATTAAGTATAGACCTATATGGGTATGTTCCATTAGAAACTTGGCTGCTAAAACAAATAACAACTAAAATAAAACTTATTGAGCCTAGGTAAATAAAACGCTGATTATCTTTTGGTAATTTTTTAAACATATAAGGGATTATGAATAATTCAAAAACATACAATGTTGATTTTAATCTATCACAAAGAAGTAAAGAATTAGTAAGTAGCCCAATAACCATAAACAAAATATTTAAAAATAAAACAAATCCAATAAATTTAAGGAAATAATCTTTAGTTTCACTAAAATTCATTAAGTAAAAAACTAATGAAATCATCGGTATAATAAAACTAAAGAAACCACCTAAAAATTTGATTAAAGGGGTGCCACTAAAATCAAAATTATATGAGAAAAAATAAGCAAAATTATTTAAGATTGGGATTTTATCTATCGTAAAATACAAAATTATAAATAAAACTGGTGATAAAGCGATAACTATTGCATATATTGTTAAAAGTATTTTGTTACTTAAATTATTATTTAAAAAATAGAAGATAATATAGACTGTTAAAATTGCTAAATTAATCAAACCAGAATTATGAAATAAAACACTCCCACATCCAATTATATAGGAAATTAAAATTACATACCATTTTTTATTAAAATTATAAAGTATCGAAAAAGCTAATAATCCTAATGCAATGGCAGTACCATTTCTAGATTGGTTTAGGGAATTAAAAAAGATACAATAAAAAATTAATATAAAGAATTGTAATAGATAATTTTTGTCTTTAGAAAATAAAATAGAAAGCACATACGATCCAACTGTAATAATACCTAAAGTTAAAAAGAAAAATTGATTAGATAAATTTAAGCGAATCATAACGTTTACAAATATGTTTATAAAAGGTTCATCAAATTTAACATCTAATCCCTCTCGCATAAAATTAATGGTTCGGTTATCGCTATAAAAATAATCAACACCAATACCATATCTCAAAGTTGAAACAACAGCGAGTAAAAGAAATACAACAATTCCTAAACTAATAAAAATTAATAAATTGCTTTTCTTTTTATCAACTATATAGCGATTCTTAAAAATTTTTGCGTAAAACAAAGAAATAAAGCTTAATAGAAATGTCGGAACATAAATTAGCATTTTTAGTTATTATCCCCATTAAAATTAACCTTATTTCGGTTTACTTTAGTCCATTTTGGTTTTGAGAATATGCCTAAACATAAAGTCATAATATAAATAACTGAAAATAAAGGATAAATAAAAATTCCACTAATAAGTTCTTTTCTACTTTTTGCTCCAAGTTTCTTATAATCGACCATTACTAAAATAAAAGCCTGCAAAAGTCCAACAAAAACAAATAAAAATGTAATGCAACAAACAATTATTATGATTGTTGTTATTAATAAATCGTAGTAATAACTAGCACCTAATGAGGTAGCTATTACTCCTGTTCCACATAAAGCTAAATAAATTACATCATATATATAAAATAGAGGAATCCAAGTACAAAGTAAGACACAAATCATACAGAAGAAATATTGAAGAACCATTTCTAAATAAGAAAATCTAAAAGTAGTAAAGAATTTACCAAGCATCTTCATACCACCTGTAAAGAAAAGCCTACTTACTCCAGCTCCCATTCTTTTATTTTTAGCATATGTATCTTTAAATGTTGAAGGAACATCTTCATAAACAACTGCATCTTCAACATAATGTAAACGATAACCATTAAGCATTCTATTATTAGTAAATTCAGCATCGTCACAAATTCCTTTAGCATCATATCCATATTTACTAATAATATCCATGCTAATCATTGAGCCTGGTCCATTAACGTGAGCATCAATTCCAAGCCTTTCTCTTACTCTACTAGCAAATCTTGAATCAAAAGCGTAATATAATCCACTAGCTTTTGTATATTTATTTTGTGTAATATTTAAACTAGATTCATAAGGTCTAGCCATTTCTACTCCGCTATTATAGCAATCATTCATTAAGCTAAAGAAATCATCATTTATATAATTATCAGCATCAAGTCTTATACTAAAATCATATTTCTTTTCTTCTTTTAAAATCATCTCATAACCATATTTAATAGCATATAAGGCTACATGGTGTTTTGGATCTGGATCATTATGAATATAAACTTTTGCTCCTGCTTTTCTAGCAAGTTCTGCTGTATTATCAGTGCAGTTATCAGCAACTACATAAACATCAAATAAATCTTTAGGATAATTTTGTCTATCAAATATTCTTTTTACAGTATCATAAATAACATCACTTTCATTATGGGCAGGAATTAATACACAGATTTTGCTTTTCTTTTCAGTTTTTTTCCAGGTTTTCTTTTTTAACCATCCAAGTAATGTATAAATCATTTGAATAGAAAAAGGAACACCAATTAAAGTTAATATAAGATTATTAATAATATTCAATACATTATATAGTTCTTCATGCCACATAATTTAACCTCATCTTTTTAAATACAAATTCCTTAAGTCTTTAATATTATAATTTTTTCATTCCCTTAATAAAATAACAACTTAGTCAATTTCTAATAAATCCATAAATCTTTGCTAAAATTAAATCGATATGGATATAAACCACTTGTAAAGAATGTTGATAATAATATACCTATCATCGATAAACCAACTAATGTAAAATATGTGATTTTTTCTTTCTTCGTTTTTAAATTTCTAATAATATAAGGAACAAAGAATATTTCTAACATGTAAAATATCGATTTAGTACGATCTGCTAGTTCAACTGAATTAGTTAATACTCCCATTACCATAAAACACATATTAATAAAAACAATGAATATGATAAACCTCATAAATCCATCATCGGTTTTATTAAAATAAAGTAAAACAAATATTAAATTTATAATTGGAACTAAATAAATTAAAAAAGTAGCAAAAAACTTTAAAACTGGTGTCGCTGTTATATCTCTTCCAGGAACAAAATAATAAGCATAATTTTTTAAAATAGGAATATACTCAATTACATTTATAAATCCGTAATATAATAAAGGTGAAAAAGCTACTAAAGTAACTAATGAAGTTAATAAAATTTTTGTATTAACCTTCTTATTAAATTTTGTGATTAATAAATACGCTGTAATGATAAATAAATTAATAAATTCACTATAATGAAAAAATCCACTAAGTAATGCTATTAAATAAGATAATATAATTACCCATTTATTACGATAATTATAAATTAAACTAAAACTAATTAATCCTAAACTAATACCTACTCCACTTCGATCTTGATTTAATGAATTAAGGAATATTGCATAAAACATTATTATCATCATTGGTAAAATAAATTTATTATCTTTATTTATAAAAACACCAACACAATATCCAAAAATAGTTAAAAAACTAATAACATAAAAATGTGTTTCAATTGGTAAACCAAGTTCAAAATATAATTTAGCTAAAGAGGTCGTAAAAATTTCTTTAAACCCCTCTCCACCATTTTGAATGTTCTCTAATATTTTAATAACAATAGAGTAATCGTCACCAAGATTATATCTAAAAGCACTAACAAAAAATAAACTTAAAAATACAAGCAAAACAAATAAAAGAAAATAAATAAAGTAACTTACTTTCTTTGTATTAACATAAAAATTCTTAAATCGTTCAGCAAAAAAAGTTCCAACAAATGTTAATAAATAACAAGGAATATATACTAACATCTATTTTCTCCTAAGTTATTAAAACTATAATTTGCCATAAAAACCTTCTAAAACCTCAATATTTTTTAATTATTTCTTTTTAATTTCTTTTTTTACATTAAAATGAACATGATGATCATCTATTTTATATTCAAGATTAAGTTTATTTAAAAATTCTTCAAAAGGTAAATTAATATCTTCGCTTACTCCTTCTGCCATTGCTTTAGATAAAACAGTTTTAATAGTTAAAAATAAGATATATAAATCAAAAACTATATCATAATTTGAAATATAATATAAATCATAACGAAGCTTATCATCATATGTCGTATGATATGTAGTACTAACTTGTTGATAACCAGTAACACCAGCTTTAACATTGAATCGATATACATAAAGTGGATTTTCTTTTAAAAATTGATTAATAAATTCAGGTCTTTCAGGGCGAGGTCCAACTAAAGACATATCTCCTTTTAAAACATTAATAACTTGAGGAATTTCATCAATTCTGGTAGCTCTTATAATTTTCCCAAACTTTGTAACACGATTATCATTACTAGTAGAAAGTTGAGCACCATTTTTTTCAGCATCAACTCTCATACTTCTAAATTTTAATATATAAAATTCTTTTTGATCTTTAGTTAGTCTAACTTGTTTATAAAAAACTGGTCCTCCATCTTGAAGCTTAATTATTAATGGAACAATCAACCAAATTGGAGTGGATAAAATTAAAATAATTAAACTAACAATTATATCCATTGTTCTTTTAACAAAAGCTTCAACTATGTCAATTCTAAGAGGCTTTTGTTCATAAGATAATAAGTCATTAATCGATGTAACATCATTACCAATTAAAACAATATCAAAATAAGTCGTACACAAATAAACATCCTTATTTAAATTACTATTAAAATAAAGTAAGAATTTTTGTTTATTTTTAAAACTTAAAGAGTTTAATAGTATAATTGAATTACATTCTTTAAATTTTAAAAATACCTTATCATCAATATGTTCATCTATTTCATAAAAGATATATTTAACTTTAATTTTCTTATAATTTTCTTTAATTAATTTCTTAGCAAGTAAATTAGCATCTTCTTTTGGGCCAATAATTAAAGCAATTTTGGTATTCCTGGAATTTAAATAGATTAATAAAATTCTTATGATAGTTAATAAAACGATATATGTTAAACCAATAAAACTAGCAAATATGACATAATTTAATGGATAAGTTCCTATTGCAATATAAACACATAAAATTGAGAAAGTAATTGTAAAACAAAGTAAAGCGCTTACTACAGTAGACTTAAATATTCCTTTATATAAAGAAACATTTTTAAAATAAAATTCCAAGAAAATAAGTAATAAGAAAGTAATTACCCATCCAATACTTAAAGTTGAAAAATTTATTATACTAAATGGATTAATTTCTCTAACAAAGAAATTAGATATAGCAAGTCCTACTGGATAACTAATAAAAGCAAAGAAAATAATAAATACTTTCTCAACAATTGATAAACTTCTTTTAATACTATTTATTTCATTCATCGCTATTATCCTTCTTTTTATAAACAAAATATAAAGAAGTAACTAAAACAATAATGATTAATGTAAAAGCTACGACAATAATTGATATTGGAACTATATATCGACTAACTCCAAAATTAACATTAATTCCTTCAAAAAAGGATGTTTCAAATTCATTTTGAAGAATAAATCTAATATATTCCCTAACAAATTCTGGATCATTAATCAAACTTCTTTTAATTTCGTCATTTAATGAATATAAATATTCATATTCTAAGTCACTATAAGCTTCATTAACTGTATAATAACTTGGTAAATTATTATTAATATAATTTAAGAAATATTTATAATTTTGAATAATTAAATCATTACTTAAATTTGAGGTGTTATTATCTTCATTATCTAAACGTGGATTTAAAGATAAGGCTATATCAAGTTTAGAATATTTATCAATACCACTACCATTTATATTCCTAATTTTAATATATAATCTTTGTTTTCCTAAGCGATAGTTAACTTGTTCACCACCATTAAAATTAATTAGTTCGATGTCATTATTAGTTAAAGAAGGATAATTACTAACACTTATTAAGCTTTTAAGTTCTTTAATCGTTGGAGGATTAATGAATGAAAATTTATTAGGATAAATTGGTAAAGTTTCGCTATCAATTTCAATATTATATTCGCTAGGAATTACTTTTAAATTTATTGTTTGAACATTATTAATATTTGATGAAGTTGAAATATTTATATCAACAATTCTTTCATCAAGATAATTTGATGGAACCATAGTTAATTTTAAATAAGTATGATTATCAATAGTGACACTACTAGTATCTAATATTTCTAAAGTTTCTTTATTATTATTACTTACATTAATAATAATATCATCAGGATTAAAGTAATCTAAATTATTACCAATATAAAAGTCTTTTTTACTAAAAGCCTCTAATTCTAAGGTATTTTCTAAATTATAAGGTTCTAAAACTCCGCTATTTTCATTTAATTCATAGATATAAAAATATTCATCAAGATCAATAATTCTAATTGATATATCAAAGTATTTAATTAAAGATTCATTATGAATGTAACTACATCTAATTGTTGCTTCACCAGTATTTTTTAATGTATTAATTGTTATTCCATAAGGAATATCTGTCACTAAAGGACTTTCATCTATTTCAATGACATTATTTGGATCATTAATTTCTTCATAAACGATATCAGTTTGTGAAACATTAACAATATCGACTCCATCAATTAATTTAAAAGTAAATGTTGTTTCACTAGGTTTAGTTATCTCTTTAGAAGTTGTATCAAAATAACTTTCAAATACATAAACACTAATTTTTTCACTGGTATAATCTAAATAATTAATAGTGAATATTAAAGGAGAATTTTCTTTTTTCTTTATTCCCGTAATATCAAATGAATATGAATTTAAATTAGAATCATAATTAATACTAGAAACATTTATATAATCTAAATAATCTTCATTATTAAAATTAATTATTAACTCATTACTTACATCATTAGTTATGTTACTTAAAGAAAAATTAAATGTATAAGTTTCATAATTTACTTCATTAACATTATCCTCAGTAAAATAACTATCTTTTAAGATATATATCTCATTATTTTCAATATTAAAAATGTTAGTTGTATCACTTATATTGTTACTAGAAAAGTTAACGATATTAAAACTAAATAATATTAAAGATAATGAGTTAATAAAATTCATAGTTTAAATATCCTGATGTACATTAATTGAAGTATAAGGAATTTTATATACTTTAATATATTTCTTATTTTTAAAATGAAGTAAAAGCATTCCTCCTAAAAATAAAATAAGAATATAGAAGAATATTGTATAACTTAAATCACTTAATGAATTTAAGTTATAATCTAAATTAAAATAAGGCATTGATATTTCACTATTATCAATATAATTAAGCCAAGTTAAATTTAATGTTTTTGATAAACTAAATATGGTAAGTAAATAAATAATAAAAATTATAAAACTAAAATAAACATAACTTCTTTTAGTTTTATAATTATAATCAAATTCAATAAAATCAATAAAAGATAATATCGGTAGAATTATACTAGAAAATAATGCTCCAAATTTAATAAATGGATTAATTTCATTATTTAAAATACTATAAGGGGTAATAAAAATTAGATTAATAAAGAAAGCAAGAAATAAGCTCGATGTAATCATATATTTTAAGGTATATAACACCTTATTTCGATAGTCTTTTTTTGTGAATAATCTAATTAAATCTAATATAATAAAAATAATATTTATAATTAAAGATAAACATAATGTAAAAACTCCAAAATAGGTTAAAAGCATTAAACTACCTTTAAAAATAGAAATACCTAAAGCAAAAATTCCAATAAGAAAACTTATACTTTTAAGAATCAAACTATAAATAATTTCTTGTTTAACGTAATTAGTTTCTTTAACTTTATAATCGCTATAGTAAATTATACGTTCCATAATTTAAAATTAGAAAGAGACAATTAGTCCCCCTTCAAGAGAATAGAAAGCGCATAATCCTCTATTATCCATAATTCTAACTTCTTTAAACTCATAAGCGTTTTCAATTTCTTCTTTTAAAAACTTTGCACTTTCTAAATTTTCAGTATGTGCAATAACACAAATTCTATCTTTAGTATTTTCACACATCTTACCAATGTTATATACAATTCTTTTTAAGACACCTTTGAAAGTTCTGATCTTTTCTTTAATTCTGATATCGCCATCATCAGCATAACATAAAGCTTTAATGCTTGCTAAATTAGCAATAAAAGCAACAACCTTATTCATACGTCCATTTTTGACTAAACTATCAAATTTATCTAAAGCAAATAATAAATTCATTGAGTCTCTATAAGCCTTAATTTCTTTTGAAATCTCTGCAAAACTCAAACCTTTTTTAATTAATTCAACTAATTTATCTACTAAAATAACCATTGAACCAGCTGTAGCTTTAGAATCTAAAACATAAATGCGATCCTTATTTTCGCTCATTTCTTTAGCTACAATTGCACTATTAAAAGATCCGCTTAATTTTTTAGTAATTGTAATAACAAATGTATAGCCGTCTTTATCACTATTAAAAGTTTTTAAAAAATCATTTGGACTAGGGCAACTACTTTTAGCGCCAACTTCACTTGCGTTAATCTTTTTAAGCATATCTTTAACGTCAAGATTATCATTATCAATAAATTCTTCATCTAATAATCTGATAGTAAGTGGTGCAACTTCAAAGTCAATATTTTCTTCGTTTTTAAGGTAATCGTTTAATAAATTTGCACTACTATCGACAACAATTTTATACTTCATTCTTAACCTCACCCTTTAAAATTATACTATATTATACATTTTTATTCTATAATTACCATAGTTATAGAGGTGAAGGGTATGGCAAAGATAATTTTAGTAGGTGGTGGTAGTGCAAGTGGCAAAACTTATGTTTTAGAAAAAGTAATAAAACAACTTGGCAAAGATAATGTAACGCATATTTCAATCGATGATTATTATAAAAAGATGGATATGCCACTAGAAGAAAGAAGGAAAGTAAATTTTGATCATCCTAAAGCCTTTGACTGGATACTTCTAGAAGAACAGTTAATTAAACTAAAAAATGACGAAGAAATTGAAAAACCTCTTTATGACTATACTATTTCAAATAGAAAAATTGAAACAGAACATATTGTCCCTCAAAAATTAATTCTTGTTGAAGGAATTATGGCTCTAGTCAATAAGAAGATTCGTAGCCTTAGCGATTTAAATATTTTTATCGATGCTAGTAGAGAAAATCGTTTAGTTAGACGTTTAAAAAGGGATCAACTTGAAAGAGCACGTACATTTGATTCGATTGTTACTCAATATTTCGCTACTGTTCTTCCAATGTATGAAGAAATAATTGGTCCTAGTAAATATTATGCCGATATTATTATTAATAACGACAATCAAAAGAATCACTCTATTGAGGTTCTTGTTTCTATCTTACAAAATTACTTAAAATAATTACTTTTTTTGAATAATTTCAATATCGTAAGGTTTTACTTTAACTAAAGAATTATTTGGAACACTACTTGTAATATAAGCGTTACTTCCAATAATTGAGTTTTCACCTATTATCGTATTTCCACCAAAGATACTTGCTCCACTATAAATAGTTACATTATCTTTTATTGTTGGATGTCTTTTTTGCCCTTGTAAAGCATGGCCTTCTTTAAGAGATAAAGCTCCTAAAGTAACTCCTTGATAAATTTTAACGTGACTTCCAATTTCACAAGTTTCGCCAATAACAATTCCTGTTCCATGATCAATAAAAAAATATTCACCAATCTTAGCTCCAGGATTTATATCAACACCTGTTCTTGAATGAGCGTATTCACTTATTACCCTAGCAACAAATTTTAATCCCATATTATAAAGAATATGAGCAATACGATAAGCACTTATTGCGATAAATCCAGGATAAGCTAAAACTACTTCAATATAAGAATTACAAGCTGGATCACCATCATAAATTGCAACTACATCTTTATATAATAACTCTCTAAGAGTCTCATAATTTTCAAAAAAGTCTTCAAAACTTAACTTTTTTTCAAAATATTTCGAAAATTTTGAGAAATTATTGCGTGCACTTTCAATTAAATTATTTATCTTTTCTTCATTAATTGAAGAATGATAATAATCATAAAAAAGTAATTCTCTTATTTCTTTATAAAACTCTATTATTCCTCGACGAGAAATATTAACAAGATTACTTGAATCGCATTTACTTATAGTTTTAATAACAACATCTTTTAAATCAGTCATATAAATGTTCCACGCTTAAATATCTTTCACCATTATCTGGTAATATTATAACAATATTTTTACCTTTATATATTTTATTATTTAAATTAACTGCAGCAGCTAAACTTGCTCCACTAGTAATTCCAGCAAATATTCCTTCAACTAAAGCTAGTTCATTAGTAAAGAAATAAGCATCATCATCACTAATATCAATAACTTCATCAATTAGTGATCTATTTAAAAGCTTTGGAATAAAATTAGCTCCAATTCCTTGAAGTTTATGAGGTCCAGCCTTTCCTTTAGTTAATAACGGGGAACTTAAAGGTTCTACACCAATAATATGAATTTTATTATTAACTTCTTTAAAACGTTTAGCACATCCGCTAATTGTTCCACCTGTTCCAAATCCAGCTATAAAAACATCAATTTTATTATCAAGAGCATCTAAGATTTCGCGGCTTGTCGTTTCATAATGGCTTAAAGCGTTATAATCATTTTCAAATTGAGAAGGAATAAAAGAATTAGGAATTTCTTTGCTTAATTTAATTGCTTCATCTATGCTTCCTTTCATTCCAAATTCTTTTTTTGTCAACATTACTTTTGCTCCAAGAGCTTTCATCATCTTAACTCTTTCGATACTACTACTTTCAGGCATAAATATATATAATTTAAGTCCAAAATAAGCACAAACCATTGCTAAACCAATCCCAGTATTACCACTTGTTGGTTCGATAATTACAGTCTCTTTATTAATAACTTTATTTTTTAGAGCTTTATCAATCATATAAAAACTAGCACGATCTTTAACTGAACCAGTTGGGTTAAAACGTTCAACTTTTGCAAAGATTTTATAATTTAAATCATATTTTTTCTCTATTTTATTTAATCTAACTAATGGCGTATTACCAATACATTCTAAAATACTATTTTTATAATTCATTGCTTTTACCTCATAAATATATTAACACTAAAACTCTATAAATTTTATCGATATACTCAAAAATTTATAGAGTTTATAAAAAATTAAAGTAAATATTATTTTCTTTTAATAATTTTAGGATCAATATATTGATAAGTAACTGTATCACTATATTTAGAAGCAAATTCGTATTTCTCTAAATTATCAATGGTCCAAGAAATAGTAAGTCTTTTCTTAATAGATTTTTGATATTTCTTTTTATTAAATAAAGTATAATCTAAATCTACTCCTTCGAAGAAGTTTCTAAAAATATAAGTATAAGAATCACTACTATTTACAAGTAATAAACGAGCGTATCCTTCTTTTTTAATAGGAAATAAACATTGAGGATAAAAAGAAATAATCATAATATTCGCTTTGTCTTTAATAACTTTAAGTTCTTCAATAACTTTATATGCTAATTCTTTATAGTTTTTCTTTTTTGTATCAGGTTTAAGTTCAATGACTAAAGGAACTTCTTCGTTTACTAAATCTAATACTTCTTTTAATGTAGGTACTGTTTCTTTATTTAATAAAAGATAATTATCTTTTATTTCTTTTAAAGTTAAATCTTCAATAATTCCTTCTTTACCTGTAGTTCTTTTTAAATTAGCATCATGACATACAATAAGTTCTTTATCTTTTGATAAATGAACATCAAGTTCAATCGCTACATCTTGTAATAAAGCATTTTTAAATGCTTCGATACTATTTTCTGTAATTGTTTCAGTATGTAATCCTCTATGAGCGATTCCATCTAAAAACTTATAATTTAATTTCTTTATCAAATCGTCTTTTTTCATAATTAATCATCAATATCTAAACTTTCTAAACCTTTTTTAAAACTTGTTTTATTATTTTTAACATTCTTAATAAATAAGAATATAACTAATGAAATTAATGCACAAACTAAAGCATAAATTGGTAATATACCAAAATCAAATTCAGGAACAAGTAAAATTGATCCTAATAAGATAGGAGTAATTGTTTGAGCAGCCATTGATGAAGCATAGTAATATCCTGTAAATTTACCTATCTTTTTAGTTGTACAAAGTTCAACGACCATTGGATAAGAATTAACATGGACTAAGCTCATTCCAAATCCTTTAATAAACCAAATAAAGTATAAGAAAATAGGAAATTCGCCACTTCCTCCGCCAAATTCAACTACTGTATAAGTTAAAATTCCCCAAACTAAATATGAAATAAAAGCTAAACTTAAACCACTAACTATTGACCATTTTCTAGTTATTTTACTAGCTATATATCCACCAAGAGCAAATCCAATAACTGAACCGACTCCACCAACAATAGTATTAATCATATTGGCACTACTACTAGCTTCAAAGAAATAAATTGTATAATTCCCCATAAAAGTAGAAATACCATTATCAGCCATAAACCAGAAAAATTCCGCAGTTAAAATTAAAATTAACATGATTTTATTAGCTTTAGTTAAAGGTTTATCATCATTAGCTTTCTCTTTTAATTCGCTAAGTTCTTCGCCTCTAGCCATATCTTGTTCAACTTCTTTTTCAATTTTATTTTCTTTAATTTTGAAAAATAAAACTAAGCAAGAAATAACCATTAATACTGAAGCCATTAAAAATGGAATTTCAATAACCCAAATATTGTGACTTGCCCATCCTCCAACTCCGTCTTTATCTAAATAATCAGTTAAAACAAAGAATATACCAACTACAGTTGCAAAAGCTCCACCAATATAACCCATAATATTAATGATTCCATTAGCTTTACTTCTAAGTGGTTTAGGCGTCATATCAGGCATTAAACTAACAGCTGGATTACGATACATCATCATGAAAAAGACAACAATTGCCATCATCGCAATAACACCAGCTATATTGTTATAATGGAAAAATACAGGAATAAATGGGAAAGCCACTGCACAAACAAAAGTCCCAACTAATATATAAGGCATTCTTTTTCCTATAGGTGATTTTGTTTTATCACTTAATGCACCAAATATAGGTAACATAATTAAAGCTGCCAAATTATCAAAAGCCATAATAATTCCAACTAAATATTGAACTTCTTCTGCACTTGTAATATTAGGGAAAGTATTAGCAAAAAGTTCCGTTAAAAAAGTTGGACACCATGAATCATAAACTTGCCATAAAAGTAAAATACCAAAGAAAGCAAAACCAATAATGATTGTTCTTTTGTAATTTAATTTTAGACCTCCTTCTTCATTTTTCTTGACGTTTTCCATAAATAACCTCTTAAATCTCAATTATTTTTAAAAATTTTATCAACCAAAGGAACAAGTTCCTTTAATGAATTAATCTTATAAACATCTTCATTAATTTTACCAAAACCATAACTTGCATGAATAAAATTAACTTTGGCTTTACTTGATTCAAGATAATCTTTTAAAGTATCTCCAACGTATATAATATTATCTATCTGATACTTATTTTTAATATATAAGATATTTTTCCATTTCTCTAAAGATGTATCTCCAGCACAAATGTGATCTATAAAATATTCATGCATCTTTAAAGAATTTAAGTAACTTTCAATATAGCCTTTATCACTATTACTAACAATAAATAACGGATATTTACTTTTTAATAAATTTAAAACTTCAATCTCATCTTGATACATCTTTCCTGGCTTATTATTTAAATCAATAATTTCTTGATTAACACACATTTTAAAATAATTTAAACCAGTATCTATATCAACATCATTAAAAGCTATTTTAACAGTTTCAATAGGGGTTAATCCCATATGTGATTTAATATCATTTAAAGTAAAACGATACTTTAAATGATTATTTATCGTTACTTTATTCCAACTTTCACAAATATTACTTGTCGCGTCCCATAAAGTTCCATCAAGATCAAATAATATCGCGTCTTTAAAATTCGGTTCCATAAACAAAGAAATTTTATCACTCATTAGTGTTTATTATCAATATCTAACCTAATTATTTACTAAATATTTACTTATAATTTACTCTTCTATCACTTCTAATAAAAAGCTTACTGGTCTAAATCCATCATTACAGCTAACAATTGCTTGGTTTTTATTTTTCATCCATCCATTATAAATATCATTTCCGTTATATAGTAAATTCATTATAAATGGATATAAACTCATATAAGCACTTACACACATTCCTTGAGGAAAATCATCAATATTTTTAATTATAAAACTATCACCAATATTTAATTTACAAGGTTCTTCTATATAATTTTCATATTGAGTGATTAAATCTTTATGTTCTACTTTCTTTATAACAGTAATCTTAACACTTTTCATTTATTTAATCCTTTTAAGAAATTAATTAAATCATCCATATTACCTTGATTATAGCAGCTATAATCAAGGTTTTTAGAATTAATTAAACAGTCTGTTAATAAGAAAGTTGATACTCCAATATCTTTAATAACCATATCTTCACTAACATCATTACCAACCATTAAGGTTTCATCGGCTTTATAATTAAGTTTATTCATTATATCCTTAAAATAATTTAAATTAGGTTTAGAATATCTTGAATTTTCATATGTTGTAATTAAATTAAAATTATCTTTATCAATACCTGTCCAACTTAATCTTTCATAAGTAGCGACTTTAGGAAATATCGGATTGGTTGCTAATGTAATATTAAATCCTAATTCTTTACAAGTTTTAATTACTTCAACGGCTTTTGGATTTATATTACATATTTTCTTTCCTTCTTTAAAAGTTGTTTCGTAATATCTATCAAAATATTTTTCATTCTCATAAACTTTCTTTCCGTAGACACTTTCAAAGAAATTCCAAAACACTTCTTTATTAGTCTTACTTCCATCATTTTTAATCATTAAGTAAGTACCTTTTAATATGTTATTGATAAGTTCTTTAGGTTCATATCCTAAATTCATAACATCTTTACTTAAGCTACCTAAATAAAACTTCATAAAAGTTTCTAAATCAAATGGAAGTAAGGTTCCATCTAAATCAAACATTACATTCTTAATCATAATTCACCTTCATAACGCTATAAGTATAGCAAAATCTAAGATTAATTATTCAGTCAATAATTAATTTTATTATTATTGTTAATTTGAAATACTTAAATACATTGCGCTTTTTCGAGATTTTTACTATTTCGTACTTTGCGCTTTTTATGGTTTTTCGCTATATTTTACTTTGCGCTTTTTTAAATTGATATAAAAATTCATAAATATAGACCTATTTAACATTGATTATGAAAAAACTTTTTATCTTGTAAACTCTAAAATGTCCTTTGAAAATTTAGTAGCACAAATGCTAGTAGCAAATAAACATAAGTTATATTTTTATACTCGATATAATAAGGAATTACACCGTAACGATATTGAAATTGACTTTTTATTAACTACAGGCAATAAAATATCTCAAAAGCTTATTCCTATTGAAGTTAAGTCATCTAAAAATTATAAAACGACTTCTTTAGATAAGTTTAATGAGATATTTAAATCTCGAGTAGATTCTTCTTATATAATTCATCCTAAGAATCTCGTAATTAAAGAAAATAATATTATAGCCATTCCTATTTATATGACATTTTGTCTATAAATTATTATTTAATATAACAAAATTAGATAACAAAAATCAAGCAAAAAATTAAAAAAGTTAATTTATTTTTAAATCAATATTTCTATAACG
>CALVXI010000011.1 GCA_944368975.1 uncultured Bacilli bacterium
AGCACTTAGGATTAACCTTACCAAGATATAAATATTATATCTCATAGAAGATTTACCTGTATTTATGGTAAAAAAAATGTAGCATACTAGCTACATTTTTTGATTATAGAGGATTATAAATAATTATATATTAATTAACTAATTCAAATATAACACTACCATCTTCATTAATTATCTTTTTAAATTTAGCATAATCAACAAAATTTCTTCCTTCTTTTACTTTAACATAATATTCATCACCGACTCTAGTTAATTCATATTCTTTATTATTAACTTCATATTCAATTGAATCTTTAAATCCTTCTTTTTCGATTTCAATTGAATATTCTAATTCTTTACGGCCATTGTTAATTAATGTATATTCAAATTCATTTTCAGTTTCATTATCTTCAATTTCATGAGATTCTTCAACAATAACATAACTATTTTCATTTAAATTTACTTTAAATGTTCTTTCAGTTTCACTTTCATCCCATTCATTTTCAGTTTTTGTGATACTAATAAATGGTAAATATGTTACATCATCAACTTTAGCTACCCCTTCAATTGTAGTGACAGTTACTTTCTCATCGTCATCTTTAAATTCTTTAGTGTTAGCATTATAAATAAGAGTATAAGTTACATCTATTAAATTACTATCTTTAAAAGTAACAACTTCTTCATATTGATAAGTTACTCCTTCAATAACATTTTCTTTAGAAGTTAAACTACTTTCAAAACTTGTTCCATTATTAAGCATTAAATCAAGTTGCGGTAATATTTCTTTAATTTCATTAATTTCTGTATCATTTAAAGATCTACTTAGTCTAGCATTTCCTAAATCAATATTACTTAATAATTTTAAACTACTAGTTGCTTGCATTAAGAACGCCTCACTATTTGTTGTGACATTATTTTGATTATCACCACCATGAACAAGATCTTTTAATGAATTTGATGTACAACTACTTAATAAGATTGCTCCACTTGTAAGAATTCCTAAACCTAAGATTTTAATTTTTTTCATAATTTTCTTCTCCTTTAAATTTGATTTACACCATTAATACGAAATAGATAAAGAAATTATTGGAAAAAAATTAAAATATTTTTTATTAATTATCTTTGAATAAATTATATTTATTCAAATAAATCATTTAAATCTATTAATATTAAACCTTTAATATCTTTTACTTCTTTAGTAAAGCCACTTTTAGAAGCAAAACCATATTTATATATTTTAAAAGGCAAATCCTTCCAAGACTCTATTTCTTCATTAATTTCATTTAAAGTTAAAGGACGATCTTTATATTTACATTCAATTGGTATTAAACCTTCACTTGTATCAAGTACTAAATCAAATTCTCTATTAATTATCTTCCTACTAATAGTTTTTTTAAAAGTTAAATTACTAGCATTAAAAAATAGTGGCACCTTTTTACCATTCTCTTTAATACAATATTCTTTAACTATTTCTTCAAATTTATGTGATATATATTTAGAAAATAATGTAGGTTTTACAAGGTTTTCATAAAAAACACTAGGTTCCATCATTCTACGATACATTTCGTTTTTGAATAAATAAGTGTAATAAAAACTAATCAATTTATCTTTTATATAGTAAATTGGTTTCTTACTATTCTTATCAGTAAGCGAGTATCTTTTATCAATTAAATCTAAACTTTCTAGTTTCTTTAAATACCTTACACAATTATCTTTAGAAGAGTCTTTAAAATATTCATTTATCTCTTTATATGTTTTCTTTCCGCTTGCGATTAACTCAAAAATTGTATTTAGCTTACTTTCTTTACCTATTTCTTTTCTTAAAGTTATTAATACTTCATTTTCAAAAAATGAATCGGGTTTAATAAATTTATTAATTAAAATATCTTCAAAAGTTTTAGTTTTATCAATATTGATTAGGTTAAAGGCTACTCCACCAAATATTGAATAATATTTAATTTTATCTTCATTACTTAGTCCTTCTAAAAATTTACTACTATCAAAATAATTAAAACTATGTAACAAAATAATTTCATTAAATCTTCCATATAATGGTGAATCGTAATCAACAATTTGCTTCATTATTTCAATATAAGATCCACAAAGAATAATTGTTATCTTTGCGTCTTTTTTATGAAGTTCTATTGCTTTTTGTAAATTAGAATCTATATCATTATCATCATTTTTTAAAAAGGAATATTCATCAACAAAAAGAATAAATGGATGAGATTTACTATATTCAATTAGAGCAGAGAAGAATTCATAAAAATCATTAGGATGAAATCCTTGAATACCCATGAATAATGAGGCTTGTTTAGAGAAATCTTCTAAATTCAATTTTGTTTCAACATTTCTAGCAAGTAATCTTAATGTGTCTTTTCCACTTTTATTTAAAGCTTCGTTTATTAATTCTGTTTTACCAATTCTTCTACGGCCATAAACTAAAATCGCATTAAAGGTATCTAATTTAATATGATCATTAATTCTTCTTAATTCATCTTCTCTTCCTATAAACATGTTAATTACCTCTTGATGTAATTTTAATTGATTTTAAAATAAACTGCAATAAAATAAACTGATTGATTGATTTCAAAATAAATTAATTATAGATTATTTGCTTTTTAATATGTTTAGAGTTTTAAAACATCAATCGCAAAAACTATTCAAAAAAGTATTTTGCTACATCATTTACTGCACCTTTTTTAGTAACACAAGTATTGTTAATCGTGGGTTAATTTTGCACAAAAATCACCATGGATTTTGTAAATTCAATTAATCCGTTTATTAAAGAATGCTTTGCTTTTTAAACTATCACTTCTTATACTCATCTATAAATCTTCTTTCATGTAAGCTCCTTTAGTATCAACTAGAAAAGAGTACATTTTTCTCCATGATTAACAATTATTGAATTTGAGAAATATTTCCGACAAACAGTCCGAAAAGGCCAATAAAAGGAAGACAATATGACAACAAGAATATTACAGTGATAATTACACAATTAATTATAAAATATTTCCTATTTTCAAAATGAACAAGTGCTATGAGTATAAAGTAAGCCGCTATAAATAAAATCAAGCCAACAAGAAATAAAGGTATAAATGGATTTTCCCACTTAGCCTCTTCATATAAAAAGCTAATACTGGCTATCCCGACAAAAAAACCAAGAATTACTAAACAGTAAGTCAAAGTAAGAAATAGTTTGTTCTTCATAGTGTTAATCTCCTTAACTAAATTTTAACAAGATTAAAGTTAAAAAACCATAAATGAACTTACGATTAACAGAATAAAATAAAAAATAGTATTCGTTATATCAATTAGTTTTTTGAAAATTAGATTATCTACGGACCTTCGCCCTACAAGACTTATTGTAATTTGTTATTCATGCACATTCAATTTAGGCTGAGAATGGAATAGCGACTTCCATTCTTCTAAAAGGGGTTAAAAACCGAACAATGAGTAGAACTAAATCATCTACCAACTTTCACAGAGCTTCAGCATTTTTTTAAGGATCATTTGGTACCCATTACCAAAAAAATGACATTCTGCTACTCGAACCTTAGAAATTGTTATAGCTAATTACTTAGCATCAAGTCAAACGTTTATTTTGAGAGCGGAGATATACATTTCTCAGATGTACATCTTATCGCGGGATATATCACTATAGAGCCTCTTGTCACGCCAATTTCATCGTCATTTACATCGAACAACGTCTTGCGCCATTAACCATAGCTTACTTCTTTTATTACAAAGTAAGGATACCTTTTCATCGCTTTCAAGGTCTAATAAATATTACAGCATCCCATAATATTCATTTCTTATGGTTAAGCCTCGGCCACGTGCAACGATGACTGCACCGAGGTGTAAAATCTAATTTTCAAAAAACAATAAACATAAGGAAATACTATTTCTTTTGTGTCACATATATTGCCATATAATAAAATCTTTGTAAAGCAAAAAAATCAAATTTTTTTATTAAAAAAATCAGATTTATTATATTAAATATAATAAATCTTTTTTTGAATTTTTTATAAATTTATTGTTCCACTATGTAATAAATAATCGCTTAGAACATCGCTAGTTACATAATCATTGTAATAATATATATAATCAGCTACAGGTCTACTACCATTAAATGTTTGCTCAGCAACATAAGAAATAGTTATTACATAAAATGTAGTATTGCTTGAAGTTGAATATGTCTTTTCACTACAAAGAGAATCATTATTAGTTAAATAATTATATTGGTCTAAATCACATTCAAGTATACAAATCGAATTAGTAAAAGGACAAACTTTAATTAAATCTCTAAATGTAAAAGGACCACTACTTACGCTATCTCTAATACCACCATAATTATGAACACTAGCATCAATTGAATAATAAAAATCTAATCTATTACGAGCAAACCATAATAAAGCATCACATACAATTGAAGTAAATTCATCTCTACTATAATATTTTTTAAAATTATAAATTACTTCATCACCATCAGGAATTACATCTTGATAAATATCTAATAAATTATTAATCTCGGCATTATCTTCATCACAATAACTAATTGCATCTAATACATAATTATCTACGAAATTAAATGCATAATCGTCTTCACTTATTCTTTCAACTTCAAAATTCATTTGTGTAAAATATTCACCATTACACCCACCTTCTAAATAAGGTACACCATTATAAGTTCCACTTTTTCTTAAATGATCATGAGCAAAGAACATCGCATCAACATATCTTTCACCACTAATCTCACTTTCATAAGTTAAATCTTCAAACTTAGTTGGACTACCATTATAACCTTCAAAACCACCATCATGAGATAATAATATAATTAAATCACAACCTTCACTTCTTAATTTATCACTTTCATCTTTAATGTATTCTATTGGATTATCAAAAATAAAGTCTTCAGCAATACTAGGTAAAATATCTTCGCCAATACCTTCCATAATACTACCAATAACCCCAATTTTAACATTTGCTTTATCAATAATAACGGAAGGAACAGTAAAATTAACTGGCTCGTGATTATAACTATATAAAATATTGCAAGCGAGTAAAGGGAACTCCATTATATCTAAATTATCTTTGATAGCGCTTAAACCCCAGTCAAATTCATGATTTCCAATAGTCATAGCTTCAACGCCCATTATATTCATTGCTTGAGTCATGATTAAACCTTTAGTGTAATTTGATTCAAGTCCGCCTTGCCACATGTCTCCGCCACTAAGTAGTAAAGTATTTTCACTCTTATTTTTTAAAAAGTATTGTCCTAAATAAGAAATCCCTGCTTCACCATTTTCTTCATTTCTAATAAATGAACCATGTGTATCATTTATTGAATAAATTGTAAATTCTTTTCTATCACCAATTTCTAAAGGTTCAATAACTTCAATTGTATAGGATATATCGTCATATCCATTTTTAGAAATAATAACTTCTTGTTTTCCAATTGTGTTTAATATTGTACCTTCATCGATACTTAATGAATAATCTTTAACAGTAAATCCACTTGTAACATCTTTTATTTCAAGTCCTTTACTTGTAAATGGTTCACCTTGTTCAAAATATAGTTTCTGAGCATTCTTACTTATTCTTAAACTTACTTTATCCATTACAATTACTGAAAAACTAGTCTCTTTAAAATATTCTTTTGTTACTGTAATTGTAATTTCACCTTTGTGTTTAAAAATATAGCCTTCTGGTAATGAAGTTTTATAGCCATTAATCGCTGCACTTCCATCGCCAACCATTAAGCCCGTTAAATTGAGTGCTTCTCCTACTTCGTATGTTGTTTTAATTGGTTCATTAATTATTGATAAAGAACCCATTGTAACAGTAATGCTTATATTAGCATCTTTATACCCGTCTAATCTAATTGTGAAATAATAGGTTTTGAGTTCATCAAAAAGAAATTCAGTTACTCTTTCGCCTTCATGATAAATAGTAAAACCAAAAACTCTTTCATTAGTTAAAGCATCATAAACATATAAATATTGTAAATCAAGATAAGAGCCAACAGTGACTTCTCCAAATTGCTCTACATCAACTCTAAGTTCATTAGTTAATGTACTAACAATAATTTTATCTTCTAAAACATAATCATAGTAACCTTCTTCACGAATGATTACATTAAATTCTCCTTGTTCATAAAATTTATATCCTTCATATATTTGAAGAAAATTATCGAGATATATTTCATAATCATTAATTTCTTTATTATTAGCATAAACTTTAAAAGAATCACCGATTACGAATTCTTCGCCAATACCATACGTCAATTTTTCAAATTGTCCGGATACACTTAATCTATCTAGATTACGACAACTAGATAAAAATAATGGAGATAATATTGTTAATAAAAATATAGATAAATTCTTAACTTTTTTCATGTTTATATTATATAAAATTTAATTAAAAAATAGAAATAAAGTAAAAATATTAAATAAACAATTGATTTACTAATTCAGGAAAATCAATATAAGGATTACGGTTTCCTTGATATTGATAAATTTTCATATTTCTTTGTTTTTCAAATTCATCGACAGGATCTAAGTCATTCCATTCTAATAAATCTGAAAGTATTCCCATTGATACATTAGAATTTGAATTTGGATTATCGCTTAAATATAAGCCATCATAATTGGTGTACATATAAAATAATGTACGAGCAACGTCTCCTCTAAAATCATAATCGCCATTGCCAACATTTGGGAAGAAAATATCACCGGAATTAACGTTACCGAAATAATCATTACCTCTAGAAGAATTCGTTGAAGGATCACTAACTCTTAAATTATGTAAATCACTTCCTATTCCTCTATAACCATTGTCTGTTGGGATTTTACCATTAACTTGCATATGACTTCTTGCCCAAACATGTTCTCTATTCCAACTTCTTCCTTGATCCCAAGTAATAGGAATTTCAGCTCCGTCATATAGGCCATAAAGACTTCCTAGTTCTGTTACATTTTCATCAACATATTGCAAACAATATCTAGCATCGCCATAAGTATATGTTTTTTGAACTGTTGTAACTTCCTTTAATTCATTTCTTAAATTTTCACCAGTTAAGGTTAAATCAACATCTTTATAATATTCAGAAAGTGATGATAATTCATAAACTGTATCAGGAATTGATCCTCTTCCAGTTTGAACAGATGTTTTAATAACTTCTGTTTCAGTTGGTAAATCTACTGGTGGATCTATTGGCTTACTACCTTTTTCAATAAAACTAACAACTATAGTAGTATCTTCGACTAAAGGAAATTCGTAGTAAGCTTCTGAATATAATAAATTTGCATCATTAATTTCATTTTTATAATATCCATCAAATTGATAGTCTTCTAATCCAAAACTATTAAGAGAAATAATAGTGTTTTCTTTATAAGACCCTGAAATAGTTCCATTAACTACTCCTTTTGTACTATCAAATGATAAGGTAAAGTTATAATTTTTTACTTCATTTTGACTATTTTGGGTGCAAGATGATAATGGAAATATTGATAAAATACCTAATAAAACTAAAAATCTATTTTTCATATTTTCTCCATAAAAAAAGGTTGCTACTTAAAGTACAAGTAGCAACCTAAATAATTATTACTTAACTGCGGAAATTGTTACTCCACCAAGACTAGCATTATTGCACGCAGTACCATCATTATAATAAGCAGTCATTACTATTTTAACTTGGCAAATACCGGTTCCGCTAATTGTTACACTTGATGTTTCACCTTTAGCTAATTCATCAATATAACCTATGGCAGATGAAATCTCATTTCCAGAACTATCTAAACCAGTAACCGTAAAGACATGTATGTCGTCAGCTTCATTGGTTTTTGTATTTGGATTAAGCGCATTAATTAAAACACTGACATTTACAGAATCACTAGCTGTAAATGATGGGGAGGTAACACCCATATCTACAAAGTTCAATTTTAAGCCACCATCCTTGTAAAAGCTAGGATCTGGATACTTTGGATTATTAGGGATATATGTCCAACCTGCAGGAATAGCGTTATTAATTGTAGCTGTAGCAAGAACATCACCGCTAGGATCAACAGGTGTGTCTCCACCTTCTTCCTTTGAAACTAATTGAGCGTTAAGAATTTGACCTTTACTTGGATCTTTAGTCAATCCTTGAGCATTTTTATCATAAACGCCAAAAGCTCCTTTAACAGTAATCTTATCTCCAACTTTTAGTTCAGCAAAAGAATTAGCATCGGAATAACGTGAATCGTTTCTAACTTGAACAGAGTCGCCATTAGCCAATGTCATAGTTACATTACAATTTCCAAATTCTGGATCGACATAAACTTCAGTAACAGTTCCTGTTGCATTAACAACTCTTCCGGCATCATCACCATCATAAGTATCCATATCTTCTAAAGTTATTTCAGTAGGAGTTGTTACACTAACACTTGTATCTTTTTGTATTGTCCAAGCACCTTTATCAAATTGTAATGAACCATTATATAATGTTAATGTACCACCGACAGTTACGGTGTCGCCAACAGCAACGCCTTCATCACCAGAAGCACCAAAAGCTAAAATACCATAATTGCCTTCACCAATATAATAACCATACGTTTTTGTATTCTTTGGAGCATAGGTAATTATACCTTTAACAAAGACTTTCTCGCCGGCTTTTATTGTTCCGTTTTTAATTCCAGTATAAACTGATTCAATAGTTACTGGCTCGTAAACTTCATCAGTAACAGTAATTGTAAGAGGTTCACTAGTAATAGAGCCTGTCTTAGCAACTAAAGTTGCTGTTCCAGCTTTTCCAACTTTAGCTGTAATTTCATATTTTGCATTATCAACTTCAATAAGATCAGCTCCAGAAGTGATTTCAATTGTTGGTAAAGCAGCAGCTCCATCAGGAGTAACATCAAAATCTAATTGAGCACTTTGCTTTTGCATTAAAGTTGTTAAGCTTGATGTTAAAGTAATTCCTGTAACGGCGATACTTTCTTCCTCAGTAAAACTAATTGGATAGAAATTGACACGATTAGTAAAATTATATCTTCCGTCGGTATGATCTCCACGACCGCCAAGAATACCAGTCATTGTATAACGATCATTAACTTGGAAATCTTGTTTAATAATAGTGTTTTCATCAATATAACCAGTATAAACAACAGTTGTGTCATTCATTCCAGCAGTAGTCCAGAAGAATTTGCCATCTTCAAATTCATCTAGCATTGTTAAAGTAACTTTAACTGGGATAGCTCCTTTTTTATCATCATAAATAGTATTTAAAGCTTCACCTGTAAGTTCTTCAAAATTTAAAGTTACATTAATTGTATCTTCTTTTTCTTTATAAACTTCAGCTGGATTTGTAAGTTGAGTTAAACCACCATATTCACTAGTTGTAGAATCTCTAACAACGATAGTATCACCAAGAGCGATGCCACTAGGAATTGTTTCATAAACATAAATGATACCAGTACTATCAGCAATAAAATATCCGCCACTAGCAATTTGAATAACTTCAGCTCTAACAGTAACATTATTTGTTCCTGAACTTAAAGCAAGAGCTTCTTCAACAGTAATTGTTTGAACTTCATCACGTGGTAAAATTGTAATAGTGACTGAGTCAGTTAATGTACCAGCAGTAACAGTAATCGTTGTAGTTCCAGCACCAACAGCATTAATATTAACACCATTAACAGTAGCAACATTTGTATCACTACTTGTAGTTGTAATATTGCCATCCATAATTTCACTTTGAACGTTACTTGATGGGCTTGTAGTAATTTCCATTCTTCTACTAGTTGCAGTGCCTAATTTCCATTCAGCAGTTAAAGCTTCTTTGTTGCTGATAGTAATTGATTCAAATTTGTTTTCATCTTTGTTAATTACATCAGTATCACATGAAGTTAAACTGCCTAAGGTAAGAGCACCAAAGCAAAGTAAACTACTTACAAGTAATGTACTTCTTATTTTTTTCTTTGACATAAAATTCCTCCTAAATGTCGTACGAAAATTGCTTACCTGCGAAGCAATGTTTATTGAAAAAATATCTCATTTTGGATATTTTTTAATAATGTAGTGTATTCTTTGTGTTTAAGAATTCCTTTGATAAGGTTAAATAATGAATAGCCTAAAGCTAAAACTGCTAATACTAATAAAGCAATAAATACATAAAATTCTGTGCTATCTGTTACTAACATTCCACCAGCGCTTGCTTTAAAAGACATTAAGAAAAACATAAAACAAATAACAAATAAAATAATAGAAATCATTAAAAAGCACATTCCACTATTAATATTATTTCTTGCTCTATGAATTTCAGCATGTGAAGCCCTTGATAAAGCCTTGACTTCTTCTTCACTTAAACCTTCTTTTATGACATGCCCACAACGAGGACAAACATAACCTATTTTTGTATTATCGTCTTTCAAAACTGTAGACTTTTTAGCCTTTAGTATTTGTTTTTCCTTTAAATCATATCCACAGTGAGAACAATACATAACCTACTCCTTAATTATAACAAAAATAAATGTAATTTAATATTCTAAATTAACTATAAATATTTAGTTTATTATCTATAGCATAATTCAAGGCATAATTCATATAGTCTTGATATAGAATATCTTTAGAATATAAAGATGGATAATCGTCACTTCCATAACGTGCTAACCCATTTATAAGTAACTCGTGATTTAAAAGCTTTAAATCACTATAAGAAGGGTTTTCCTTAGTTGTATACCAAACAAAACCTAATGTTCTAGAATACGTATCTTTTAATCCAGCATCTTTACTTGATTGAACTACTATTAAAGTTGCTTTATTTAGACGATCGTTATTAAACTTTTTAGCTTCTTGCCCATATGGTTCTTCAACAATATCACTACCAGGACCATGATCAATTTCAGGTGTATTTATAAGTAAATATCTAACACGGTTATTGTAATCATTTTCAATTCCACTGCCGCTAGGAAAATTAAAATAGGTAGTATCTCCATCGCCTAAAGAGTTCACAGTTACTTCGCAAAATCCATTAGTAGCAGTATTATTTTTTGAAAATGGTAAATCACTATATAATTCCGTTTCAAGAACTGGCCCATTAAGAACTTCTTCTAGTGAGATAGGGCAATTAAGAATACCTAAATTATCTAAATAATTAGGTCTATATTTAATAAAATGAGTATTATTAAAAACTTCATAACCTTGATGATATTCATTAAGTCTAATTAAAGAACCATCACTTAAATACTCTAAATTAAAGCCTTTTTGTCCTAATGAATCGACTACAAAACCATCTTTATCAACTAGTTCAACATAATATCGTCCACAAATATAATTATCATCTAATTTAACAATAGTAGAGATATCATTAGTATATTCAAAATCATTATTTACAAATAAAACTAATTTACTAGTGTTAATAATTTCATCTGTAAATGTATAGGTATAACTAATTTCTTCTTTACCGGTATAAAAATTAACTTTAAAACCATCTAATGAAAAATCTTTATTGCTAGATGTTCCTAATTCTAATACACAGTCGTTTATACTGTTACCAGAATAAAATTCACTAAAAAACAATATATTTTTATATTGAGATTCATTATTTTTACATGAAACTAATGAAATTAAAGACGATAAAAATATTATTGTTTTTAGTGTTTTACTCATAATTATTTTACTAAAACTATATCCTCGTTACTTCTAGGAATAATTTGCCAAGTTATATTGCCACTTGCACTCTTATGGAAAGAATAAATTCCAGTAACTCTTATTGTATGGCCAACAAAGTCTTCATATCCTTGATAAGTGTCAATTGGATTATTTGGATCTGGGGTATAAATAAAAGGAACATATACTGAGAAATCAGTTCTTTGACCATTAGCTGTTTGACAATATAAAGTAGCTTCAACTGGAATTCCTGATGAATCATATCCTCCAGTTATAGTTAATTCTTCAGTGACAGTGACAGGAGAGAACATAACATCATAATTAGCTTCACCTAATTCACTGGCAGTCATTTCGAATGTATGAACTTTATATTCTTCTGGAATATCGTCAGCTTTATATAAAATCTTAGTATCGTTTTCATCATTACTACTACTAAGTTGTGGGAAACTATAAACACTAGTTAATTGGAAACCAAAGTTTTCATTATCTTTAGCAACTGCACTAAGTTCAAGATATGTGTTTACTTTAGTATATTTAGATGGAATAGGTGACATACCAGTAAAGATATTAATACCAGCATATTCTATTGTTGCGCTTGTTCCATCTTCACTTTCAGTTTCAAAATATGTTTGTAAATAAAGCATATTATTTGCATATCCGGCAACAGTTCCTCTAACACGAACATTTTTATTGTTAAAGCTGTTTTCTGTACCATTTTCTAATGAATTGACAATTTCTTCTTTGATAGCAAGTAAATCTGTCATTACATAATCACCATAATTAAATAAATCGTCTGGTTCATTACTAAATAAATTTAATTCATTATCTCTAGCCTGACTTTCTGCGGCATAAAATGTTTCGCTAAACTCTGGAGCTTCATCAAGATTCTTAACATAACTTAAACCATCTTGAACAATCCATAAATTTAATAATGATAATTCATCATATGGGCAATTTTCTTCTTCACTAATCCATACCATTCCTAAATATCTTGTACCAGTTGAATCAGTGCTAGGTGGTTCATATGTAGAAATATTGGTTGAAGTAATAACAATCGTTTTAGCGGTTTCAATCTTTTCTTTAGTAAAATTTTTAGCTTTTTCACCATATGGTTCAACAGTTCCAGTACTTTCAGGAGTATCAATGCCATAAAATCTAATTTTAATTAAATCATTGCCTTCAAGAGTTCTAAAGTGAACTGTATCCCCATCAATGACAGTGTATGGGTTATCTTCACTTGATGTATTACCTAAAGATTTAACTTCTGTAATACCATCTTTAAAGAAATCTCTATTATTACCATTATCATCTTTATAATCGATTTTTAGTCTAACATCTTCAGATGTATGAACGTAATCTATTAATTCATTTTGTGAACGATCACAACTCGAAATTGTTGTAGTAAGTCCTACTAAGAAAGTACATGATAAGATAAATGCTAAAGTTTTTTTATATCTCATATAATTTCTCCTTAATTCATTGCACGAATTGTATTTTCATAAGCTTGTTTAAATGATTCTTCAACTGTGTAATTACCAGCTAAAACATTTGTGATAATACCACCAACTTGATCTCTAGCTACATCACTTCCCATAAATACTGGGTAGTTAAAATATTCACCATCAATATCATTAATAATGATATTTGCACAAACTGACATATAGTCTGTTTCAGCTAAATATTCTTGATAATATTCATCTTCATATGATGAGTATCTTGCAGGAATGTAACCGGCACTCCCTAAGCATGCATCAATACTATTTTGAGTATTAGTTAAAAATTTCATAAACTTCCAACCATATGTAGTTTTAAAATCATTAACTGAGGCATTATCGCCAGGATTTCTAAGTAATGCAAGAGTTACACCTTGAGAAACATACTTTGCATATTCTGTACCAACAGCGCTAGTATATACAGGGAATTTACAAACGCCAACTTCAAAACTTTGTCCAGGATCACTATAAGCACTACCACCAGTTGAACCTACACAGAATAAACAGTTTGCATTTTTGAAGAAGTTACTTCCGTATTCATTATTATTTGTTCCTTTAGTTAATAAAATACCTTCATCATGCATGGCTTTAATTTCATTAACAAAGGCTTTAGCTTCATCATTATTAAATAAAACTTGACCTTTGTTTCCATCCATACTTAAGTATGGTATATTTCTTTGATACATTTGAGAGATAAATAAGTTAGCATCACTATCATAAAATAATGGATACTCGCCTTCATCTTCTAACCCATATCGAGCTTTATTTTGATTTACATAATTTAAAACTTCCATAAACTGTTCCCAAGTTATATTTCTCATATAAGCTTCAACTCCAGTTTGAATACCCATATCGATCAATACTTGAGCAACAATATTACGGTTATATAACATAAGTTCTGTTGATTTCATATAAGGTAAAGAATATGTTCCCTCATAGATATAATTTTGTCCCTCTTCAAAAAATGAAGGAACAAAGTCAGAAACACCTAAACTATTTGGGTTTAAATATTCTTCTTTATCAAGACCGACTTCAGAATCATTTATGAAATCTTCTAAATTAACAACGTAGTCGCCTTTAGTAGGCTCATAATATAAATAAGATGCAACATTATCAGGATAAGCAACTGTAATTGTTGGTGTATTACCTGTAGGAAATCCGCTAACAATTTTTTCACTTAACTCATCATAACCACCTTGATATTCTGGAACAATGTCAAGGGTAACACCTTCTTCTTCAAGGATAATTTGTTCAAACTCAGTTGCTAAACGATCAACTACTCTTTGAATGCCTTGACCAAAAGTGTGCCAAAAGTAAATAGTCGAATTGGCATCAGCGGTTCTATTATTACAAGAAGTGAGTGAACCTAAGGATAATAAAATTGCAGCACTTCCAATTATAAATGACTTCTTCATAATTTAATTATTATTTGGCAGCTTTTACGCATTCTTCGTAAGCTGAATCAAATTGAGCTAATATTTGTTGTTCTGTGCTTTCTGGATTAATAGCTTTAGTCATAATACCACCAACCTGTTCTCTTGATGTATTTGATCCTTTAAATGCAGGTGAAGTGAAGTAAATATCAGTTAACTTAGAAGAATAATTAGCAATTCTTGATGTAAGCGCTTCATAATCTGTTGATGCATAGTTTGATTCATCATATTTTTCTTTATAATCGTCGGTTTCATAAGAAGACATACGAATTGGGAAATAATCAGCAGATAAACTCCATTCCAAAGAATTTGTTGCTTCTGCCATATATTTATAGAATAACCAGCTAGCTAAGCGACGATTTTGATCTATTTTTCCATCACTATCTCTATGAGATAAGAAGGCCATAGATGGTCCTTGTAAAATAACTTCTTCTTCTTTACCTTCAGCTTGAGGAATTCTAGTTACTCTAACATCCATTCCTGAAGCCCATTGATATCTACTACCAGCAGTTGAACCAATAGAGAATAAGACTTGGTTTGCTTTAAAATAATCATTAGCTCTATTACCAGTACTACCAGCAGTTAATACATAGTTTTGTTTTGCATATTCATGCCATTCAAGAACTTTAGCTTTCATTTCGTCATTAACAAAGTCAAAACTTCCTTGACCAGTGGCAGTATCAACATGTGTATAAGGGATGTCATATTGAGCAGCTAAGGTAATAAATAAATTATCATCACTATCATAACCTAATACCGCCCATTCTTCGCCAGCAGTGCCGCCTTTATTAATCAAATTTTCGCCAGCAGGGGTTTCAGTGTAAGCCATAATTGATGGGCATAACTCATCAAAGAATGTTTCCCAAGTCAATGTTTCTAAATATGTAGGTGTGATAACAATTGTATCGTTTGGATCATCGGCTGTTGCAACATTTGGGATTGTTAAATTAAGAATTCTTTGATTATAATACATAACTTCTGTTGATTTAGAGAAAGGTAAAGAATAAGTGCCTTCAACAACATAATTTTGTCCTTCTTCTAAATAAGTAGTAATTAAATCATCAAAATCTTCTTCAGACCAACCATATTCTTCATTATACATATATGGCTCAAGATTATATGCAAAACCATCATCGATAAAATCAGCAACTGCATCAGGATAAACCATCGTCATATCTGGATGAGTTCCAGCACTAAATCCATTTCTAACATCTTTAGCTAATCCACTATATTCGCCTGAATATTTATTTACTGTAATAGTGACGTTTGGTTCGACTTCTTCAGTAAATCTATTAGCAAGATTTTGTAAAACTTTAATTGTATCTGCGCCAGCAGTTGTTCTTAATTCAATATCTGTAAAGGCTCTAATATATCCTTTATCAGAAAGTATACGTTCATCTCTACAACCTACTAACAATCCACAGGATAAAATAGCAAGTAAACTAACTGTCAATCCTTTTTTATTAAATAATTTCATAAAAACCTCCTAAAAATTGAAATCATCCTTTAATACCAGCACGGCCAACACCACGCATAATATATTTTCTAAAGAAAACGAATAGTAAGAATAATGGTACTGTAACAACAACTGTAGCAGCCATCTGATATCCATATTGGACATATCCACCTTCTGGATCGGTGAAACTTGAACCTCTTAAACCATTAGAAATCAAACGATATTCGTCTTTGTATGTAACAAGATTTGGCCAGACATATGAGTTCCAAGTTCCCATGAATTTTAAAATAGTAATAGAAATCAAAGTTGGTGCAGCAAGAGGTATCATAACTCTTAATAAATAACTAAAATCACCTTTACCATCAACTTTTGCAGCTAAATAAAGTTCATTTGGAACTTGTTTGAAGTTTTGTCTAAGTAAATATATATAATAGACACTAACCCAGAAAGGAACAATCATAGCTAAATAAGCATCAGTTAAACTTTGTTCCATTCCAACCCATCCAAAGCTTGCAACTGTAATATAATTCGAAATGACCATCATTTCTCCTGGAATCATCATAGTCATTAAGAAAACCATAAATAAAGCATCTCTCCCTTTAAAGTTTAATTTAGCAAAAGCGAAAGCTGCTAAAACGGTTGTTATAAGAGTTCCAATTGTTGAAAATACAGCGACAACAATGGTATTTAACATATATGTTGTAAAATCAAACACTTGGAAAACATGCACATAGTTAGACCACATAACAACAGTTGGGAAAAATGTTTGTTGCGATGCTAAAATTTCATCATTTAACTTTAAAGATGTAATAATCATCCAATAAAATGGAAGAATCATTAATAATGCTAAAAATGTAACAACAACATAAGTTAAAATTAACCAAAAAGTCTTAGAAACAGTTTCTCTCTTTTTTAAGTTTTCAACGCTTCTATTTCCTTCTTTAATAACTAACCTAATTTGTTGACCATCGAGTTTAGTTTTATTGAAGTCTATATATTCTTTTTTAATAATTTGTTCCATATTATTAGACTCCTTTTAATAAGTAACTCTTCTTTTACTTAACCATAATTGAAGGAAAGTAAAAACAAGAATAATAGCAAATAAGATAACAGCTGCCGCAGCTGCTCTTGATGTATGAATATTTAGATTATCGTAAATATAATAAACCATTGTGTACATATTATAGGTACCTGGGCTAGTTCCTGGATTATTGAATAAACCAACAACTGCAGTATATTCTTTAAAAGCACCAATAAATGAAGTAACCATTAAATATAAGATTTGAGGACTTAAAGCTGGAACGGTAATTTTTGTTAATACCTTCCATTGAGGTGCAGCATCAATTTTAGCAGCTTGATAATATTGTTTATCAACATTTTGTAATCCGCTTAATAAAATAAGTATCTTAAATGGTAAACTTGACCAAAC
The DNA here is from genome assembly GCA_944368975.1 of uncultured Bacilli bacterium. GTDB lineage: Bacteria > Bacillota_I > Bacilli_A > RFN20 > CAG-826 > Onthovivens. The sequence goes on from CALVXI010000011.1 coordinate 17,440, forward strand.
TATGTAAATACATAATGGAATCATCGCTACCCAGCGGTCAGCATTATAAATCCATATGGTATCACTATTGAAAATATAATTAACTAAACCATTAGTATCAAATAAAACACTAAATACCATACCTACAGCAATTGCGTTAGTAACATAAGGCAAGAAGAATATTGTTTGATAAATTTTTTGGAACCATTTTAACTTATTTAATAAAACTGAAATAAGTAAAGCAATAACAATTGATAAAGGCACTGTAACAAAAACAATTATAAATGTGTTTGGTATAGCATACCTTACAAGATTCGTTTCATAAACATCCGTACCCGGTATCGGTTTTAGCCCTAAAACAATAGCAAAATTATCAAAAGTAAAACCATCACTTGCACCAGTAACATTGGAATAATTTTCCATGAATGAAATAGCAATAGTATTAATTAATGGATAAATTAAGAATACAGCCATTAAAATTAATACAGGTGCTAAGTATAACCAAGCCTTCCAGTTATTAGATTGTTCTTGATCTAAAACACCACCAACTTGGTAGTTTTTATTTACTTTTTTACGAGAAACGATATTAACAGTAATATTTTCTTTTTCATTTAAACCTTCGTTTAACTCACCATAGGTTGAGTCAGTAAAAGTTGATTTAGAAAATTCTTCATTTACTATTGTTGAATCGTTTTTCTTGTTAAATAACTTGAAATTCATAATAACTACCAATCTTATTTAATGTAGATTCTTTCTTGAGTTACTTTGTCGAAAATAAATAATTTATTTGGCTTAACTCCTAAAGTAACTTCTCCAGATACATTAGCATTTTCGTTTGTAATTATTGCTCTAAATTTTTCTTCTAATGAATGATCATTTTTAGCGATAATTGAAATATCTCTTCCTAAAATTTGAACTTGCTCAACTTTTGTTTCTAATCCATATCCTTTAGAATCTTTATTAAAAGTAAATCCTTCAGGACGTATTGCAACAAATACTTCTTGATTTACAACTCCTTTAGCGCTTCCAATCTTTGATTCCCCAATATAAATTTCTTCATTTTTAACTTCGCCATTAAAAACATTGATTTGTGGAGTTCCTAAGAATTGTGCAACGAATAAATTTTTAGGATTATCATAAACATTTTGTGGAGTATCAATTTGTTGTTCAACACCTTGTTTCATAACTAAAATTTCATCGCTGATACTCATTGCTTCTTCTTGGTCGTGAGTAACGAAAACTGTTGTAATACCAGTTTCTTTTTGAATTCTTCTAATTTCTTCACGTGTTTGAAGTCTTAATCTAGCATCTAAGTTACTTAAAGGTTCATCGAGAAGTAAAACTTTAGGCTTTTTAACTAAAGCTCTAGCAATAGCAACACGTTGTTGTTGTCCACCACTAAGTTGAGATGGTTTTCTTTGTAAATATTCCTCAATTTGAACAAGTTTAGCTACATCATAAACAATATCTCTTCTTTCGATAGCATTTAATCTACGATAACTAACACTAGGTGTAACTTTTGATTCTATTTCTTTTAAAGATAATGATGATGTAATTGATTCTTTGATTTCTTCTAAAATTTTAGTTGTAACTTTTTTAAGTCTAAAGAAAACTTCAGTAGAGCCATGATTATCATAAACATTCAATTCTTGAAAATATTGCCCATGAGAAGAAATAGCCTTTTTAGCCATTTTTGTAAATTCTTTTGTTTCAACTTTACTAATTTTATAAGATAAATCAGATGCTTTAACTAATTCTTTAATTTCAGCAATTGAATTAATCAATGTAGCGTAATTTGTTTTAAAATCAACTAAAGCGTGAACTACATCATTGGAGACATAAGAACTTATTAATTTAACTTTAAACCCTTTAGAAGTCATATATTTTTTAAGTTCTTTACTTAATTCATCAGTTAAATCAGAGGTTAAAGTAATGTTATAAAAGCCAATACATATCTTTTCTTCATCTTTTACATCAAAAGAGTATTTTAAAACAGCATCAAATAAAGCTTCGCTTGATTGGACTTTTTGTACATCTATTGTTTCAGGAGTAATTATTTTATCAAAGTTTAAAGAAAATAATTCATTATTCTTTTCACTAATATTAACTAATTCAATAACTAAATTTAATTTATTTTCATTAACAGTTTGTTGAATTTTACATTGTTTATTAGGAATACCAATTTTATTAACTAAAGTTTTAATTGATTTAATAATTCCTTCTAGATAATCATCTTCTTTAAGAGTATAAGTGATCGTATAGGTGAATGTATAAAAAGTAACAAGGGGAACTTCAACTTTTAAATTAGTTAAAGGAAATTCGACATTTTTATAAATTGTCATATGAGGATATAATGCGTAGTTTTGGAAAACTAAACCGATTCCTCTTTTTTCAGGTGATAAATTTGTAACTTCTTCTTCACCAAACCACACTTCTCCAGACGTTGGAATTTGTAAACCCGAAATCATATAAAGAGTTGTTGATTTTCCACAACCACTAGGACCAAGAAGGCCAACAAGTTTGCCATCAGGTACTGTCATATTAAGATCACTAACAGCGACAGTATCTTTAATGTGTTTTTTTGGATTTCCTGGGAAAATTTTTGTTAATCCTTTAAGTTTAATTTCCATGAGTTTACTCCTTTTTCTCTTTAGCTGATGTAATTAATAAGGTTCCATCATCTATTCTGTTTTGATTTAATTTAAGTTTTTCTATTCTATTCTTATCAATAATGTTTTTAATTTGGATTGCAAAATATCTTATAAAGTAACCACCAAAAATAATGGTACTAACAGCGAACACAATAATAATTGCATCGAATGGATTAAAAACAGGTAAGCTATTAGCAAATAATGTTGCTCTAAAAGATATTGAAAGTATTGTTAATAAGGCTGAACCACAAAGAATATATCCTAATACATTATTAGTCCAGTATGGTTTTGTTCTCATCTTTTTAAATTCATCATTTTTATTTTTGTTTTTCAAATAGAAATAAACAAATGTTGAAATAGCAAAATAAACAATGGTAAATCCTAAAGTTGTAAATCCCATAACATAATTAAGATTAACAAAATAAACATTATCTACACTTTCTTTAATTACTTCGCCATTATAAACTAAATCAACTAAAGCAACATCGGTATTACCAAATCTAGCACTATATTGACTTGAGGTAACACCTTTATGACTCTCACTATCAAATATATCAACGTAAACATAATAGTTATAAATATTTATATTTACGATATCTTTAGGATTGAAGCCTTCGAATGTTAATATAATTGAATTACCTGAAGTTACATCTATTGTTCCAGGGGAAGATTCAACAATAAGAGGTTCTATTTGGTCTTTTAAGTAAATATAAAACAAAGTTTGATAATTTAAACTAAGTCTAGTTCTTACCCAGCTTAAACCTTGTAAAATTCTATCTTCATTTTGACCATAGACTCTTCTAGTGCTTGTACTTAATTTTTCATAATTCTCATTTGTCATATTTGTTTTAACATCAATAATAATGGAATTATAACCGTTATATGTGGTACTTCCTGCATATTCAAGTTCTAGAAAATGATCCAAAGTATAATCTCTAAAAGCCGTTGGCATCGTAGGTGTAGAGCAATAAACTTTTAAGGTTCCATCACCATTTCTTTCAGGTTCAAATTGATTAGTTTCACTATTCATTATTCCTTTAAAGTAATTTGTAACTAAAAAAGAATCAGTGACAACTTTTTCTCCAGGATTTAAAGGTATATCAACTGTATTTGTAACAGTATCCTGATTTAAAGCTCCTAAACCATCATAGTAGCCATTAGCTGAACTACGATTAAATGGACTGATTCTTTGCTCTTTTTTACCATCTGGCGTTTCGACATAATAGACTAATGAAGCGTTAACTACATCCTCATCACTTGTTCCATAGCCTAAATAATAACTTAGCTGCGGATCACTTGCTGCTGCTTCTTCAGTAAACCCAGATTGGACTGTTACTGAAGCCATTAAGTCAGTAGACATAATTGAACGAATTGAAACACTTAATTCATCACTAACAACACCAAAATCATTACTTTCCGCACTTTCATTATCACTAGCTTTTTTAACTAAAACAGTTTTACTAACTGTTTCAAAATTTGAAGTGCTACCTATAAAAGATGACACTCCTGCCACCATGATTATTGTGGACATTAATAAAGTTCGCATTAGTTTCATATACAAGATTATAATATAGATTGTTTTGGTTAACAACTTTATTTTTATAAAATAAAGTAAGTTAGAATCATGAAAAAATAGGCTTATTTACGCTTATATTTAAGCGTATCTAAATCATATTTGCTCTCTTTTTGAACCCCTGTAGCTTCGTCAATGTTTAAATAAATTTTTGCACCTTCTGTATCGATCTCTTCAATACCTAACATATAGTCATGAAATGTTTGTTTTTTCTTACTAAAGGCCATCATAGTAAAGGAAATAATTAACGGCACACAAACGGTTCCAACACTAATAATAATTTCAAGAAATTGGATTCCAAAACGTGCTAAATATCTTAAAAATGAAACATTTAAAACATTTTTATCAACAAGACCCAAGTTAAAAACTAAGCGACCAAGAGTCTTTCTCCCTCTATAAAAAATTAATGGAAAAACAAGATAAATTATGATTACGCCAAGTAATAAACTGATTGGAATTTCTAAAAAAAATAGGAGATATGCTTGGTTTTTTTGAATATTTAAGACATTTGGAACAGAATTTATAAAATAGGCTTGGGCATAATTATCAAGAAAAGGTTCATAAATATTTTCGTTATAATATCTTGAAGGGATAGAAATATTTGGATTTTGAATGATTATATCGTTATCTTTAATAAAATAAGGTTCACCATTATATGTCGAACCAGGATTTAATCTAAATTCATCATATTGTTTTTGAATTTCATTAGCTTTTTCTTCATCGAAACTTTCAATATAAATAATGAACTCATCAATTGCATGTTCATAAGCAATTTTCTTAGCGCCAGGTGTTGTATCGGATAGCTTATTATAATAGGAAACAATGTCAATATATAAGCCTCTATCATCAACTAAAAATATTGAAGAATCTTTCTTTTTTTCATTGAGCTCATTAAGTTCCTCAATATAAGAAGGTTGCATTTTAACAATCTCATTAACGCCTATAAAAAAGGCAGTTGATAATAAAATACATAAGATGGCATCAAAAAATATTGCAGAAACTCTTTTCCAAAATTTTGGACGATAATAATGAATTTCTTCAACTTTTGGTGTTTCTTCTTTCTCTAATACCTCTAAATTATTAGCCATTAGAAATCTAACCCCTTTATTTTATAATATTCATCCATAGTTTCTGTATCAACGACGATTGAATGAGTTCCAAATTCTTTAATAGTTCTACCAAATTGATTAATAAATAAAAATAACATCTCGATAATTATAAATAAAATTCCTATAATAGAAACTGAAACTAGTTCATTTAAAGTAAAAAGCCTGCTAAAACCAAGTGAAATTACTGGAATTAAAAATAATATAGCAGTCGAATTTAATATATTAAATAAACCTGTAACGGTAATAAATCTCTTTTTTAAGTAATGATAATTAGTTATATCAATATGCTCAACTTTTAAGATCATTTCCCCAATTGTTCTTCCTTTAAAATTTAATAATGGAATTAAAATAAAAAAGATAGCACTGGTAATTATAAAAACTATTAAAGAAGTAATTTTAATAGCAACTTCATAAGTATTAGCTTCATTATCTATCAAGGTAGAATATTCATTAAATGAAATTGAATTAGTATCGGAAGTATCAATTAAGTCATTTTCAATAATATCACTAAGCATCACTCTATATAAAACTAAAAATAAATTATTTTGAATTTCAGTATATAAAGCGTTTCCATCAGCGCTTATTTCGTTTGTAGGATCATATTTTGGGTATATTAAATCAATAGTTTCTTCATTAAATGAATATGTTCCAATACTAGTAAATTCATTAAAATCAAAATAAGATTCCCCATATTGTTTATAATAATTATTAACAACGTTAATGTTTTCTCCTTTTATATTCACATAATAGTTATAAAAAGGATCGTTATTTATTAAATCTTCTTTTAAAACATAAGCTTTTATAAACTCTTCACTTGTATAAGTTAGATCTTCTTCGAACGTTTTATCGCTATTATGAGATTTTAATAAATTATTATTTTTTAAGATAGTATCTCTACCTTCATAATATGTATTAACTCTTTCCATTAGTTCAGGATAGTTTATTGAAACATTCATTATGGGTGATCCAACCATTTCAAAAAGAAAAACTGCACTAATAAAAAATATTAAAATATCACTTAAAAAAACTAAAATTCTTCTCCCTTTTTTAGCTGGATATATATCAAAAGTCTTTTTTTCTTCGTTCATATTAAAAAATTATAATGTAAAACTTAGAAAATTACATCAATTAAGAATGTTTAGTTATTATTTAACTAAACATTAGTTAATTATTTAATTAAAAATGTCCTAGACATTTTTAATTTTGTCTAGGACATTAATTATGTCCATGATGGCCTATTGTTTAATTTTTATAAGTTATTTAACGAAATTTAATATTTCATTAAAATGTCTTATATGGATACATTCAATTTTATTTATATCTTCTTCTTTAGCATAACCATAAGTACAAAAGCACATATCCATATGTGCATTAATACTTGTTAAATAATCTGTATAACTATCTCCTACATATAGTCCATACAAAGGATTTAAATTATTTTCAGTTAGTATTTTATTTAATAAAGTAACATCTGGTTTTGGAGGATAAGCTTCATCTTGTCCTTGAATAACTAAAAAATCTATATCATTGAGTTTCTCTTTAATTAATTTTTGAAGAATGTGATTAGGCTTATTACTATAAATAATTAATTTAATTCCTCTATTATTTAATCTTCTCAAAGTTTCTCTTACATTAGGATAAGGTTCACTAGTATATTGACTTTCTTCATAAATCTTTAAAAATTCATGATACTCTTCTTCTAATTTATCATTAAATTCCTGCTTTTTAACTAATGAAAGAAATAATTTTCTAGCTCCATTTCCAATAAATCTTTTTACTTCATTATTAGTATATTTAAAAGGATAGTTATATTTATTTAAAAAAATATTACTAGCAACAGTAAGCCCTTTAAGTGTATCAATTAATGTCCCATCTAAATCTAAAACTACAAATTTTTTCATCTTATTAATCCTCTTTATTAAACCTAAATAAATATTTCTTTAAATCAACTTTATTATTTATAACTTCAATACCTTCAAGCCTTAATAATCTTTCTTGTTCAGTAATTCCACCAAATTTATAATTACTTGATAATTTTCCTTTAGAGCTTACTACCTTATAACAAGGGTATTTAAATTTTTCGACATTTGTATGAAGTAAATTACCAATTGCTCGAACTAAGCCTTTATTTCCACACTTAATAGCTAATTCCTTATAAGTTACAACTTTCCCTTTTGGAATTAATGTTAATAAATTAAATATATATTCTTTATTTAGCTTCATAACCAGTAAATGTTAAAAGATACTCACTAAGTTGTTTACTACTTATATCACAATTATTATTAATCCAACTTTTAAGAACACTAAAACATCCTTCCATTTTAAAAATAACTGCATATTGTTTCATTTTAGGATCTGTATAAGTAAAAATATTATCATTATTAATAACATCAACAATATCTGGTTTTTTAAATAGTTTAGTTGCAAATTCAGGGTCGATATTATTATTTAAAAGTAACTTAGTAAAACTAAAATTATCTTTAATTAAATCTAATATTTTAATAAGTCGTTTATTAAGAGATATTTTTTGTCCATAGCTTTTAAGACATTCTCCTATTTCTTCCATAAATTTATCTTCCATATACATTAATAAATCAAATTGAGAATTAAAATGCTTATAAAATGTACTTCGATTAATTCCAGCGACATCACATAACTCTTTAATTGATATATCATAAATTGTTTTTTCTTGAAGAAGTTTAAGTAATGCCTCTTCTAATAATTGTATTGTTAAACGTATCCTTTGATTCATAGAAATTTCCTAATCTTTAAACACAATTATAATCGATGCATTGCTATAAAATCAATAAATCTCAATAGATTTATTTCCACTATCTTATAATCATGTATAGCAAACTTATAATGAGTTATAATAAGTTATAATAAAAATAAAAAGTTATAATGAGTTATAAAAATGAGTTTAAAGTAATATTTCAAAATTACAAAATAAAGAAAAACTGACTTTTCTTCATTGAGCTTAAAGAATTCAAATTTCTTCTTTACCTTTTAGACCTATAGCTAGTAATTATGCTAATATTTTAAAAATCGATTATGATTCAGTTTTGGAACTAGCAAAAATTTACAAAAAAATTATGCTTATGCATATCAACTTCTTGGTTCGATACTCTATAAAAATAATAAAAATAAAATAGATAATGATTTTCTTCTAATTTTTGATCAATATTTAAGCGAATATGCTTAGGAGATAATTTATAGTGGGTTAAATGCAACCGGTCAAAAAAATCCTTCAACCAATTAAAGAAGATAGACCTGTTAAATTAGCTGAATTAGTTAAGAAATTAAATAAGCCAAATTCCTTTATCTCTTTATAACGAGATAATCTAATAAAAGAAGGCATTTTATATTCTCCAGCATATGGTTATATTCAATTTGCGCTACCTCGATTTGATATCTATTTAAAGATGAAAAATTAATATTTACTATAAATGTTTAATCTAAAAATATTTTTATAAAATCTAATTTTTTAAATTTAAACAATTAAGAAAAAACTGTTGATTTTATAACAAAATTTATGGCAAATATCTGTTGTTAAATCGACACTTGCCTATTAAAATATTGATTATCTAGGAGGTTTTTTATGAGTGACTATATTGTAGAATTTAAAAACGTTTCTAAAGAATTCAAAGTTGGTGATTCAATTATTAAAGCTAGTGATAACCTCAATTTTAAAATACATAAAGGCGAGTTTACAATTATAGTCGGTCCTAGTGGTGCAGGAAAAACTACTTTATTAAATCTGTTAGGCGGAATGGATAGTGTTACTAGTGGACAAATCATTGTTGATGGAGAAGATATCTCAAAGTATAACGACAAAAAATTAACTTTATTTAGAAGAAACTCAATTGGTTTTGTCTTTCAATTTTATAATCTTATTCCTAATTTAACTGCTTTAGATAATGTTGAAATTGCTTCAGAAATTTCAAAAAACCCTCTAAACTCAGAGGAAACTTTAAAATTAGTAGGTTTAGGAGACCGTATTCATAATTTCCCAAGTCAACTTAGTGGTGGTGAACAACAAAGAGTTTCAATTGCTAGAGCTTTAGCTAAAAACCCTAAACTTCTTTTATGTGATGAACCTACTGGAGCTCTTGATTATTTAACTGGTAAAAAGATTTTAAAGACACTTCATGACTTATGTAGAACAAGTGGAAAAACTGTAATCATTATTACTCATAATAGTGCTTTAACTCAAATGGCTGATCATGTCTTTCATTTAAAAAATGGACAAATAGTTGGTGAAGAATATATAAAAAATCCTAAAGATATTGAGGAGATTGAGTGGTAAATGAAAAAAACTTATTTTAAGTATTTATTTTCTTCAATAAAACATGACTTTTCTAGATTACTTGCAATTTTCTTAATTGTAATGTTAGGAGTTGGTTTTGTTGTTGGATTAATGTCCACTACTCCTGATTTACAAAGAACTGTTAATAATTATTATAGTGAAATTAATTTTACTGATATTTATATTCAATCAACTTTAGGGTTTACTGATAATGATTTAATTGATATTAAAGCTAATGTTAGCGATATTAAATCTATTGAATTAAGTTATCAAATGGATGAAGAAACTATTTTAAATGATGATGAAATTTTACTTAGTAGAGTTATAACTAGAGATTTTGAAAATAATGGTTCATCCATCGATAAATTAACTTTAACTGAAGGAAGATTTCCAGAGAATAATACCGAATGTGTTCTTCTTGATCCATACGATAATATGACTTCCTATTCTTTAAATGATATTATTTCAATACCTGATCCAAATGATAGTTCTACTTATATTGACTTAACGATTGTTGGTAAAGTTACTGATGGTTATTATTTAGCAAAACAAGCAATATCTTCAACTACGATGAATGGGAATCTTGATGCAATAATTTATGTAAGTGAAGATTTTAGTAGTGACTACACATACACGATGATGAAAATGACTTTTAATAGTTCAAGTTCCTTAGATACTTTTTCTACTGAATATAGTTCATATATTGATGAAAAAGTTAGTGAAATTGAAAATTTAAGTTCTACTTTAATTAATAACCGTGTTGAAGAAATAAGTTATGAACTTCTCCTTAATCAAGTTAATGAAAGTTATCCTAATTTAGGAATAAATACTATTGATAGATTAAAAGAATTAATGGGAACTAGTGGACCAATAAGTGATTATTTAAATGAAGCATTTAACTTAATTAAAGATACGATAAATGATCAAAATCCTACTTGGTATGTTTTAACTCGTGATGAAATACAAAGTTTTTATATTTTCAATGTTGATAGTGGAAAAGTTGATGCTATTGCTAATATTTTCCCAGTATTTTTCTTTGCTATTGCTTTATTAGTTTCAATTACTTCTATTTCAAGAATCGTTAATAAAGATCGCCCAATGATGGGCACATTAAAATCTTTAGGTTATTCAAAATTTGGAATTTACTTTAAATATTTCTTCTATGGTTTTGTCTTTTCAACTTTAGGAGCAATAGTAGGTTCAACTTTAGGAATATTCGTTTTACCTATCATAATTTGGTCTGTATATTTATCTTTATATAATTTACCAATGTTAATTTTTACTTATCAATATATTCCAATAATTGTCTTTTCAGCAATTATGGTTTGTTCAATTGTTTTAGTTGTTACTATAATTACATTTAAAAGTTTAAAAGAATATGTTTCTAATTTATTAATGGGTAAAGCTCCTTTACCAGGTAAAAAGATCTTACTTGAAAAGATACCTTGGTTATGGAGAAAACTTCCATTTAATATGAAAAGTTTATTTAGAAATGTATTCAGATTTAAGAAAAACTTAATAATGATGATTATAGGTGTTGGCGGATGTAGTGCTATCTTATTAACAGGATTTGGAATTCAAGATTCATTATCAGTTTTACAAAATAATCAATTTACAACAATTATTAAATACGATTTAATGTTAGAAATGTCTTCGCCAAATTCAGAAATTAATCCATTAGAAGGCTATGATAATATTAAAGTATATACATATAGTGCTAGTGTATTAGATGATGAAGATGATATTCCAGTTACTATTATAAGTGGGGATTCAAGTTTAACTAATTTTGTTGGATTTGATGAAGGAATAGAGTTTAACGAAGATTCGATAATTATAACTAAACAAATAGCTGATCTAACTAATAAAAGAGTTAATGGCTTTGTTAATATTAGTTTAGATGATTATAATTTTGAAACTAATTTAAATATTACTGATATTACAACTAATTATATTAATAACTATATTTATATGGGAACTAATGCTTTTAATGAGTATTTCGGTGATTTAAATTTAGCTATGAATGGTTATTTAGGAAGATTAAATAATTTAACTGATGAAGAAATTGATCACTTTATTGATGAATTAATTGCTAATCCTGAATATTCTTCGTTAGGAATTAGTGTAACTCCTACTTCAACTTTAGCTGCTACTTATAGTGATATTTTAGATAATTTAGGCATTATAGTTTTTATTTTAGTTCTTCTTAGTGGTGCACTTATTGCTATTGTTATCTATAACTTAACCGATATTATTATTAACGAAAGAATTAAAGAAATTGCTACTTTAAGAGTTAATGGTTACTTATTAAGAGAAGCTTTATATTATATCTATAAAGAAATTATCTTTATGAGCGCAATAGGAATTTTAATTGGAATTGGCGTTGGTGTTTTACTTCATTTATATGTTATAAGTAGTATTGCTAGCGTTGGTTTATGTTTTGGAACAAGTATTGCTTGGCAAAGCTATTTATATTCAATTGGTTTAGCAGTTTTATTTATTACATTAACTGCTTTAGTTTTTTATCCAAAGATTAAAAAGATTTCAATGACTGAAGCTCTTAAATCAGTTGATTAATTTTAATCGAAATTATTAAATTTATTGAAAAAGCCTGCAAAAATTCATTTATTTTGAAATTTTATGAAATTTTTCATTGCACCAATCTACATATATATTAAATAATTATTCCACAAACTGCCGAATTTAAAAGTCTCAAAGTGCCGAAAAAATTTTCCTCAAAGTGCCGAAAAACACAAACAAAAAACAATTAAAAAATATATTTAAATTTTAAAAAACATTAAAATTTGATATATTTAACAAGAGGTTTTGTATATGATTGAGTTTAAATTTAGTTCTAATTTAACTGAAGATTTTATCGTTGATGTAAATAATTTAGATCATTCCTTATATCCATCTAACTATGTTGGTAGTGTGGAATCTATCAAAGAAAGATTTACTGCAAATAACGAAGAATATATCTTGGCTTATAATAATGATACATTAATTGGTTATATTTGTTTTTATCCTATTACAAAGGTTTTAGCAGATAAGATCAAATGTCTCAACAAAGTAATTGACGATGAAATATCAAAAAAAGACATTCTAAAATATGATGATAGACTAAAAAATATAACTATCTTGCTGATGTCGATTGTTGTATCAAAAAATTATCAAAATAAAGGCATTGGTTCATCACTAATATCAAAAATGATGAGCCACTTAGAATTAAAAATTCAAACTGGCATTGACATTAGCGAAATTATTGCAGAAACAGTATCTGAAGGCGGTGAAAAAATTGTTTCAAAATTTGGATTTAAGAAAAGTGGTGGTTTTAACAATAAAGCAAAATTATATTCCTATTCTTTTAAAGCTTACGAGAATGGAGATCTTTTTTTATTTGCGCCTTGCTACTTAAAAAATACCATTGAGAAACAACAGGCCAATACTGAATTTTTAAGTTTTTTAAATAAAGTAACCAAAAACGAGTTCACATCTATGCCTATTAAAAAAGAAATAAATAGAAATTTCATAGGTACATTCGAATTTAAAGTCCACGAAGATTATGATATAAATTTAAATCATTTTAATATTTTTGGAGATTTATACTTAACAACAATTCATGGATTTGCTTCAATCTTCATCTATTTTCATAATATACAAAATGATATATGTTATTTATTAGATAATGCTTCAACAGGGAGCCTATTAATTAAAATCAATAATAATACATATATGTTCGATGAATATCTTTCAACAATTGGCATCGTATTGACTGGTAGATACCGTTCTTTTAGCGTATTTAATTCAATGCCAACGGAAAGTTACTTAACTCATATTTTAGCCATGGAACAATATAAAACCACTGATAATATTGTCTCAGAAGAACTCATCACTCAAGTTCATTATAATATCGCAAATTACGATTTTAGTAAGATTATTGCTTCTGAGAATAGTATTGTTTATATACTAAAAGATGGTATAAAAGCTGAAGACAATGCATTAAATTATGAAGCACTACTTATTTTTATTCTTGAACAAATAATGCTTAAAATTAGCTTTTTATCAAATAATATAAAATTATTAACAAGCAAGATTGAAGGAGGAAAATTTCGTAAAGATATTTATAAAGATATTTATGAAAGCTACGCGCATTCATTAATACTTTCTGATTTCAATAAATACGCTTATCCTTTAGCTAAAGATTTAGCGATTAAAATTTATAAAATATTTAATATTGAAGCATTAGAAAAGGAATATAAAAATACTCTAAATATTTATTCGCAAATGCTAAATTACGAATCTGAAAAAACCTCTGGTTCATATTTTAAAATTTTTACACTTCTTTCAACCGTTGAAACAATTTCTTTAATAGTGACTTTAATTTTTGAACTATTCCTTGATTCTAGTCAACTTAAGTCCATAGTTACTTTAGTACTTTTAATAATTTGTATTTCAGTTTTTATCTTACTTCAATATTTTAATTTCATTTTTCATTTTAAGAAGAAAAAATGAAATTAATTAGGATTTTACAGCCTTTTTTAAGAAAACGCTAAGCAAATTTTATAAGCATTTGATAAACAAAATAAATATTATCAATATAAATATAAGAAATTCTTAAACTAATTAATCACTTAAATCTATAGTCTTATCTTTTCTATTAATTTTATTTTTATAATACATCAAATTTTTAAAAGCATTTGCTAAAGAATAATAAATAGGAATAATTATAAACATTAAGGCAGGATAGGCCCATCCATTAAATGCATTAGTAGTTTCTCCATACATTCCTACTAATAAATAAGTTCCTAAGATAAGAAAAATAATATTAAACTTTGTAAAATTTTTCTTTACTATCGCTTTATATAAGCTACTAGGAACTAAGCTATAAAATAATATTGGCCAAAAAGTAATAAATCCAAAATCATTTTCATGTAAGGTAAAACCAAGTATTAAATAAATAACTACAAATATAAGAATAGATGAAATATCAATTATATTACTAACTAATTTAGTTTTAGCATTTCTATATCCTTTAGAATAGCCATTATATTTTTCATTGTCTCCATCATAAACATGAACACCACTTGAATCAATATGAACTTCGGTATCACCTTCTTTAACATGTAAACCATCTTCATCAATATTCACATAATTATCTTGCTTTTTCTCTTTAAATAACTTTTCAATTGGAATATCAAAATTAAGTAAATCATCAATGCTAATATCATACAAATCACATAAGGCTTTTATATAATCTATTGAAGGTGAAGTTTCACCTTGTTCCCATTTAATTATTGCTTGACGAGTTACTCCTAATTTAATAGCAAGTTCTTCTTGCGTATAACCATAATATTTACGTAATGCCGTTAATCTTAAACTTAAATCTTCTTTCATATTGCTATTCTCCTTAAATCTAATTTAAGATAATTTTGAAATTAAATAAAGAAAATTTTAATTTACAACTGATTAATTATTGTTACATTTAATGTAATTTATATTTACATTCTTCAAATTTATATAAATATATCAAATTTTGGCTATAATAAAGTGGTATTTAAGCCTTTTGTTATTCAACGTAAAAATTTCCAAACTTCAGACTCATATGCTGGAGCAAGATATACAGCAAAAATGTTTAGCATAATTCAAACAAAAAGAGCAAATAATCTAAACACATATCAGTATTTAAATTATATTTTTGAAAATATAAATAATCCAAATATTAAAATTGAATCGTTACTCCCATATTCGGACAAAATGAGTGAAAAATTTTCAAATAAAGCTTGCGGTCGAATTTAAGCAAATTACGAAGTTTTACGAACTTTTTTAAACTTTATCAAAAAATGTAGCTAAATTTGCACATGGTGTAAAATATTTACTTTTACTTTTAACAAGTGGATTAAATTCATTAGCTATCACTTCTAACTCTCTAACAAGTCTATTCGTTAAATAAAAAGAGCTATAAAAGCTCTTAAAAATTCAATTTTGGTGCTCGCAATCGGAGTCGGACCGATATGAGTTACCCTCGGTAGATTTTGAGTCTACTGCGTCTACCAATTTCGCCATGCGAGCAGTAAATAAATAATACACTATTTAAAGGTTCTTTTAAACAAAATTAGATAACAAAAATCAAGCAAAAAATTAAAAAAGTTAATTTATTTTTAAATCAATATTTCTATAACGTC
>CALVXI010000012.1 GCA_944368975.1 uncultured Bacilli bacterium
ATTTATGATGATACATTAGAAAGCTAACCTACATTTTAATTTGGCGATTTCCTACATTTTGCTCTTGACATGGACAATATGTGTAAATTGTTAATCACGGATATAAAATGTACATAAGGGGATGCGGATATTTTATGGTGACATTATCACCACTCAAAATTCTTTTGCGAATTAAATTTTAATGTGTTTCCATACAGTACAATTGTAAATTACCTTTCCTATATTTTAAACACTGGGAATCAACATTATTTAAACTAAATGTGTCTAAATATTACTTAATGTTTTTAATAATTTTTTCCTTCATTCGATAAAATAATTAATTTAATTTTAATTAAAAATAACAAAGAAGGCTTAATTTTAGATATAAAAATGTCCAAAAATTAAGAAAAAACTTTTAAAACCTCAATTAAATTAATAGTTTCTCTTTTAAAAGAATTATTCTTTAAAAAGAGTGAAGTGGCAGTGAAGTAACTTCACTACTACTTCACTAGAACTTCACACTCTAGTGAAGTTATTCTTCAATTCTTTCGATTTTAATAATAACTGGTCTTAATCCATCATTACATGAAACTATTGCTACTCCAGGATATTTCTTTGTATCAATCCAATCATCAAAATACCAATCGTTAGATCCATTACATAAAGCAAAAACATATTGATAAATAGCTTTCCAAGCTTCATCATAGAATCCGTCAGGTTTAGATTAATCTGTGTAAAACACTTGGCCTTTCTTCATAAAAGGACAAATAGATAAATTCTTTATTCCATATTCTTTAGCTAATTCTTCTTGAAACGTTGTTCTTAAGATTGTTATTTTTTAATAGTTAAATCGTATAAAAATATTGTAAATTCAATATCGGCGATTAATAAAGCCAACAAAAATCATAGTAATGATAATGATGCCAATAATAATGAATTTTGTTCAAAAAATTTAAGTCTAAAATTTTGTATTTATAAGTAACAAAATTATAGTCGCTAATAGCATCATAGTTAGTTAAGATAAATCTTCTACAATAATTGTTATATGCTTTCAAATCTGCTTTACCATACCTTTTATTTCCTACGCCATTACTAAAAATCATTGCTGCATAATGAATATAATGTTCTTTATCATATTTTTTTGGAGAATAAGAAGTTGTCCCATGATGATTAGCATATCCTAAAAAGAACCAACTATAATGATTCGAAATTTCTTTAATCCCTGCTTTTGTATCAATTATGTTATTATCGCCAAAGTAAATCAAATAATGATTTACTGAATGAAACGCTAGATTATAACGATGTTTATCAAAATACGTTTTATAACTAGTAAAAGATTTAGAATTAAATGATTCGTTGCAAAAATTAATAAGATCATTAAATTTATTATCTTCTCGATGTATAAATTTTTTAAAAACCTTACTAAATGTATTAATTTCACTAGTTAAAAGTTCACTTTCTTTATCATCTATAATTAATGTGCTTTCTAAATTTTCAACATTATAATCACTAAATTGAATAAGATTTTCAGGAGAACTTCGTAAAAATTTTAGAAATACACCATTAATTCTTTCTTGATTATCACTATCGCCTAAAGAAGCATCTGAGTAAAAATAATCATCGTAATTACTTACTATACTCTTTATGGTTCTTAATGAATTATCATCAGATCTTTTTAATTCTTCGAAGAAAGTATTTAAGCTTTCTTCAAGTCTTTTTAAGACATTATCACTATGAAATTTTGGTAGTACTTTATACTTCTGTTCATTTATTTTAAAAATATCATTGTCTTTAAGAAACTTAACATTTAATTTGCCACTAATAGCCATCTTTCTTAATGATGGAGTTAATATAAATTGTCTTAAAAAATAAAGTTCTTTTTTAGATATTTTATTAATTGATGCTTTATAAAGTAGATAAAATAGTTGTAATTTAAATTCACATCTATTCCCAAAAGGTGAATATAAATATAAATCAACAGTATCTTTATTAAGCCTATTTAAGATATAAGGAAATAATGAATAATGATCTTTGTGAAAATGGCTTATTAAAATATTTACTTTATCGTATTTTAAGGTATCATTTAAAACCTCATTAACAACTCGTGCTTTATTA
This sequence comes from uncultured Bacilli bacterium, assembly GCA_944368975.1. Lineage (GTDB taxonomy): Bacteria > Bacillota_I > Bacilli_A > RFN20 > CAG-826 > Onthovivens. The sequence continues at coordinate 2,095 of CALVXI010000012.1, forward strand.
GCATGATTAATTGAACCAGCATCGACAATTAAACATTCTTTTAAATCATTACACCAAGGATATAAAAGATTGCACGCTCCAAAATCAACATTATATGTTTTTAAAACATTTATATTGTAAATTCTTCTCATACTTTATAAGAATTCTCCTTTTAATATAAATAACATTATTCAATAACAAATATGAAAACAATAAAGTTAATTTTCCATCTATTTTTTTCTAAAGGCTTTTAAATATTACTTTTATGCTTTAAAACATTGTAAAACAATTTTTACTTTATATCTTCAATGGAACTATTCCAACATATTGAATAAACATCAGAATCCCAATATCTAACCCATCCGTTTGGTCTAGAAGAGGCTTCACAATAAATTGTCAAGTTTTCATTACTAGAGAACGCATATTTTCCAATGTACTGAACACTTTTTGGTATAAAAATTGACGTTAGTGAACAAGCACAAAAAGCTAAATCACCTATTCCTGTAACACCATTAGGAATAATGATTGAAGTTAATGAACAACCAAAAAAAGCATGACTACCTATTGATGTAACACTATCAGGAATAGTAATTGAAGTTAATGATGAACAACCATAAAAAGCATAACTACCTATTGATGTAACACTATCAGGAATAGTAATTGAAGTTAATGATGAACAACCATAAAAAAGATAATAACCTATTGATGTAACACTATCAGGAATAGTAATTGAAGTTAATGATGAACAACCATAAAAAGCATAATCATATATTATTGTAACAACATTAGGAATAGTAATTGAAGTTAATGATGAACAACCATAAAAAGCATAACGACCTATTGATGTAACACTATCAGGAATAGTAATTGAAGTTAATGATGAACAACCATAAAAAGTCTTATCTCTTATACTCCTTAACTGACTATTTTTTCCTATTGTTACTTTTTGTAAATTATGACATTCTTCAAAGGCTCTAGTTCCTATAATTGTAACACTGTCTGGAATTGTAATAGATATCATTTTTTCATTATTAATAAAAGCACTTTCCCCAATTTCCTTAACAATTACGTTTTCTTCACCTATATCAATCGATTTAGGAATATAAACATTTTCTATCGAGTCATCAAATGAAATGATCGAAGCATGTTTGCCATTAGAATCTTCCTTTATTTCATATTGATAAGGGCTCCAAATAGCTTCTAACATAACATCATCCAAAATACTTGTATTTAATTTAGAAACTTTTTCTCCATTATATTCCCAATAAAGGAAATCGTATCCCTCTTTTGTTGGTACAAATAAATTTATTTCTTTATCATCAAGAGAATAACTACTTACATTATTAGGATTATTTATTCCCCCGTTAAGATTATAACTTATCGTAAAAAAATCCCATTTAGCTTCTAAAGTATAATCATAATTAGGCATAATAAATGTATAAACAGCATTTGTCGTTACTAATTCATTATTTTCATCATACCAACCTAAGAATCTAGTTTCTGTTTTACTATAAGCTGCAATAGTAACTTCTTTTTTATATTTTATTAATTCACTGTATTCAGGTAAATAATTTGTGTTTAAGTTAGATCTTAATAATACCAATCCATAATCTTCATTATTAGATAAAATATTTAAATTAAATAATGCTAAGTCAAATCTAGCTTCTAGAACAATATCTTTATCCCACATCATATATTTATAGTTAACTTCATTGGATAGTAATGTATTTTGATAATACCAACCTATAAATCTATAACCCTGATTAGGATTAACTGATACATCCACATTAGTATTATAAGGATACTCGCCTTCCCCAGTTATTGTTCCAGCTTCAGGAGTATTAGTAACAATAACTAATTTAACCGTTTGTGAATAAATAGCTTTAAAAACCATATTATCAACTAATTTTACATTTTTAAGTTGATTTCCTTTTTCGTCGAAGATCTTTTCACCATTATATTCCCAACCTCTAAATTGCCAGCCTTCTTTAATACAATCAAAGAAAAAAATATCTTTATTAAATGTTTTTGTTTCGATTGATCCATTATAGGAGTCAGAGTTACCCCCATTTAAATCAAAATTTATTGTATAAGTTCTGTCTTCATTTTCAAACATAGCTATGTAGGTGGTATCTTTTGTTGCAGTAGTAACTTTTGGTGACCACCCAGAAAAAAAGTAGTCATATAAATTATCACTATCTTTAATAGGTAAAATTCCATCATATGAGGGCATACTGCCATAAGGAACATTTTTATCTATCTCTAATACTTCGCCATCATAATTTTTCCAAGTAATTGTAATTGGTAATGCATCAGTTTTATTATCTTTATATGAATAGCCACATACTGAACAAATATAATTTGTATATCCGCCACTTTCGTATGTAGGATCAATTACCTGAGATATAAAATTATGTTTTTCTTTATTATCTGCCACTTCATGACCGCAAGTTGTTGGATGCCGATGATAAGTAGCATCATAATCATACGAACTACTATAAGTATGTTCGTGATTTAGTCCATCGCAACTACTTAATGTTGATCCAAATAATAATATTATTACAGTAAGCCAACCTAATATTTTGTTTTTCATTTTTATACCTGTTTTAATGTCAATTAAAAAATATTTCTATTTTTATTCTTTATTAAAATGTGAATCGCCATCTTCTATACCAGATTCATCATATATATTTTTTAAAATCAATTTAAAATCTTTAATATTAATAGGATTATCGCTTTCACTTTTATCTTTAGCTATTTTAATTGCTTTATCAATTAAATCATCTGTTAAAAAATCAATTTCCCAATAATAATCACCAGTCTCATAAATTTTAATAACATTTAATTCTGATAAAATTTCCAAGGCTAAATTTCTATAATATTCATCGTTTTCAATAACACGCTTTGAACCTGACATATTAATTCTCCTTTTTATAAATTTTAACCCCCCCCTTGAAAAGTCAATATTTTCTTATAGTCCAATACCAAACTGAAATATTTGCAGGTCATCTAAAAACTTATTTTTATATATTCAAATCGAATTAAAAATGCTTTGATTGAATATAATTCCACACTAAATTATCAAGGTCTTTCATTTGCAAATATTTAATTGATAATTATCACATTAATTCTATGGTTTGAGCTTTGCATAAATGTAAATATTTTACAGATATCTAAAATTGAAACCTTTACAAAGAATTTCGTAAAAGTCCGATATTTTATTAAAATCAACTCTTATAATTTATTTGAAAATCTCTTGCTCATTTCATTTGAATATAGAAACAATAATTCAAAATCTATTTCAGAATTATTAATATTCTCTAATAAGTAATTTGAATATTGATATGTATCTAAATTGTTTGCTCTTGCTGTTTCAATAATGCTAAATAGCTTTGATGTATATCTTACTCCAGCATATGAACCAGATGTTTGAAAAACCTTTCGTTGAATAGCAAACTATTTAACAGTTCTTTCTGCAGCATTATTTGAGACTCGATATATCTATTTTCAAGATATGCCAACATACAATGCCATATTTCTTTAACTCCGTAGGTTCGAACCTATTTAAATCTACTAGCAAAACGCCAAAAATGAAAAAATGTCCGATTTCTCGGACAATTATGATTTCTTTGGCGGGAGTTAAAGGAATCGAACCCTTATCAACGGTTTTGGAGACCGCTGTTCTACCATTGAACCAAACTCCCAAAAATATTTAGGCAACAAAAGTTGCCTAAATATTATAAACTTTTAAGTACTTTATTTACAAGTGCCATATCACATTTACCAGCATAATTCGCTTTAAAATGTTTCATAACACTTGGAATTGATTTATCTTCTAAAGATAAAATAATTTCTTTTATTTCTTTTTCAGTTAACATTTTAGGTAAATAAGCTTTAATTGCTTCAATTTGATTATTAATTGAAGTAATATTCTCAGTTCTATTAAGTTTTACATAACCTTCTTTTTCTTCTTCAAGTTCCTTAATAGTTTTGGAAATAATTGAAACTAAATCAGCATCAGTTAATTCTTTTCCTTTTGCTTTAGCTTCATAACCTAAAATCATGTACTTATTAATGACTACACTATAAACTGCTCTTTTATCATTATCTTTATTTTTAAGAGCAAGCATATTTTCTTTTTTAATTGTATCAATTAACATTATTGAAATTTACCTTTATTCTTTCCTTTACTTGCATGTACTAAAACAGTACCATCTTGATTTTTCGCAAGTTGATTAGCATAAGCTTCTGCTTCAACTTTCGTATCAAAATGCTTGATGACCTTTTTTCCTTCTCTAAGAATAATTTGCCATCTTCCCTCTACTTTTTTAACAAAATAGACCTTCTTTTTTTCCTTTTTAGGCTCTAAAACTTCATTATTTTCTTCCATTTTGTTTACCCTCCAAAATTAATAATTTTTCTATCTTTATTTTAAGTCAAAATTTAATTTTTAGATAGATAAATCTAAAAAAGGTGGATGCTTAATCCACCTTTTAATTTACTTATTTTAATAATAATTAATAGTTTTTAACTTCTAATTCAAAATAAGCTTGTGGATGTAAGCAAGTTGGGCAAACTTTTGGTGCACTTTCTCCAACATAGATATAACCACAGTTTCTACATTTCCAAACTTTAATTCCAGTTTTCTTTGTAAAAACTTCATTGCTTTCGATATTACTAAATAAAGCTTTATATCTTTCTTCGTGATGTTTTTCAACTTCTCCGACTAATCTAAATCTAGCAGCTAATTCTTTAAAGCCTTCTTTTTCAGCAGTTTCAGCAAATTCTTTATACATTTCTGTCCATTCATAATTTTCACCTTCGGCTGCAGCTTTTAAATTAGCTAAAGTATCACCAATACCTTCAAGTTCTTTAAACCAAAGTTTAGCATGTTCTTTTTCATTATCTGCAGTTTCTAAAAAGATAGCAGCGATTTGTTCATAACCTTCTTTTTTTGCAACACTTGCAAAATAGGTGTATTTATTTCTAGCTTGACTTTCTCCAGCAAAAGCTGTTTGTAAATTTTTTAAAGTTTGAGTTCCTTCATATTTGTTAGCCATTATTTGCTTTCCTCCTCAGTTACTGGTACTAAATCATCTCCTGTTGCTCCACAAACTGGACAAACTGGATTAGCTTCATCGCTTTCAAACTCAATTCCGCATAATAAGCACTTATACTTCATACTTTTTCCTCCATGTTCTTATTACTTATATATTACTCTATTTAATTAGAATAATCTTTATTATTTTCTAAACATTCTTTACATATTCCATAATATGTAGTGGTGTTAGAAATAACTTTATTCCCATTAATTTCATTAATTGAAGAATTATTATTAAAAATATCAATAATCTTTCCACACTTTTCACATATAAAATGGTTATGTGTAGAAATTTCACTAAGTTCATAATAATCTTCTTTAAAATTAATAGAAACTCTTCTAAGGATATTTTCATTAACTAATAGATCTAAATTACGATAAATAGTACCAATAGAAACATTATAGCCATTATTAGATAAATAACTAATAATATCTTTAGTTGTAGCGTGACCTATACTTTTAACGCTATCGACTATTAATTTTCTTTGTATCGTACTTCTTTCCATTACTAATAATTATTCCTTATTAAGAATTATTATAAATAAGTTATTAGGAAAATTCAACCACTAATCGTTAAAAATTTAAGCATATTTGTAGAAGTTATAAATATCTTAATAGTATATCCATCCCCTTTTGTATAAATGTATCCATATTAGTATCTCTAAATATTTCTTTTCATTCTTCAAGAGTATTGTCTCCATTGTCTATACCAGAATTTATAAATGTGTAAAAATGTACAATTTATCAAATATTAAAATGTGTAAAAAGGTGCAATTTATGAAGCGTAAAAATATGCAAAAATGTACAATTTACACTAAAATTGTCAAATAAAAAGTATTTATATAGTTATTAAAAATAAGATATTTTACCAAAATAATTTCAAATGAAAATAATTTATTTTTTAATCAAAAATGAATTTTATAAACTTATTAAAAAAGAACATTAATTAACTTTTAATATTAAAATATTTTTTTATAATTAAAAAAAGGAGTTTATTTATGCCATATATAACATCAAAAAATATCTTAAAATATGCTCGTGATAACCATATCGCACACGGTGCTTTCAATGTGAATTCTTTAATTCAAGCAAAAGCAATGATTGAAGCCTGTGAAGAATTAAGAACAGCATGTATTATACAAGTTGCTGAACCAGGTTTAGCCTTTTTAGGTGGAAATTTTGACTTCCTTAATGGAACATTAGAACAAAAGAAAATAGGCGCTAAAAGAATTGCAACTTATGTAAAAAAATTAGCAGAAAATACTTTTATCCCAGTTTCATTACATTTAGATCATGGCCGTAGTTATGAATCAGTAAAAATTGCAATTGATGCTGGATTTAATAGTGTTATGATCGATGGCTCAAGTTTACCATATGAAGAAAATGTTAAGTTAACTAAAAAGGTTGTTAGTTACGCTCATAAAAAAGGTGTGTCAGTTGAAGGTGAACTTGGTGTTTTAGCCGGTACCGAAGATCATGTTTTTTCTAACACTTCTACTTATACTAATCCATTAACAGCAATTGATTTCTTAAAAAGAACAAGTGCCGATTCATTAGCAATTTCTTATGGAACAAAACATGGTGCTGTTAAGGGTGATAATGTTAAACTTAGAAAAGAAATCGTTATTGCTACTATGGAAAATATGCTTCATGAAAATATTGATGCAACAATTGTAAGTCATGGTTCAAGTTTAGTTCCTCAATATATAGTTAACGAAATCAATGCTCTTGGCGGAAATGTTAAAGGACATGGAATTCCTTTGAAGCAATTACAAGAAGTTATACCTTGTGGTATCTCTAAAATTAATATAGATACTGATATTCGCTTAGCAACAACAAGGAATATTCTTGAGTTTTTTGAAAAAAAACCTGCAAAAGTTAAGGATTCTAAAATTTATCCTTTACTTAAAGAAAAACCAGAATCATTTGAATATAGATATTATTTAAAAGAATATATTAATGAACTTGTTACTAATAAGATTACTTCTAATGAGCTTAAAGAAATTCTTCCATGCATTATAAATGGCGTAAAAGAAATAGTTTTAACTGCAAGTGTTGCATTTAATTCAGTAGGTGATGCCACTTATATAAAATAAATTAAATTACAAATTATGATTAAGAAAAACTAGGCATCGAGCCTAGTTTTTCTTATCTAAAAGATTCAATTTCTTTGTAGGTTTATCCACTAATGGAGCTAACCATTTAATAAAACTTTCTGTTACATCATGCTTATTTTCACTAATAAATTCCATAGGGAATTTTCTTTCATCAAGCATAACTTTTTCAATAGGAATAAGTATTTCTTCAACCTCGTAAGGCTCATGACTTTTTCTTTTTAAACCAACCATTACTCCATTAATTTTATTTAAAACAGTATTACTTGCTAACTTTCCTAATCTTATAGCTTCTTCTTGATCAACTTTGCTTATTGAAGGAGTAAAACATCTTTGAACTAAACCAAACTTTTCGCTACGAGCTTTAATTCCTAATTTTTCAATGATTAATGTAGCTAAATGAGTTGATACATCTCCATAATAAGTGGCTCGTTCTGTTTGATAAATCGGTTTAACAATAGGCTCACCATTTTTATTTTTAAGTCCTTCGCTACAAACAACTACTACACCTTTTTTCTTATCCCAAGCTTCTTTAACATCCTCAATAAATTCATCTTCATCAAAAGGAATTTCAGGTAGATAAATCAAGTGTGGAGCATCTCCATCACCATTTCTAGCTAAGGCACTGCTTGCAGTTAACCATCCTGAATTTCTTCCCATAATTTCAATTACTGAAACATGAATTGGTAAACCTCTAACATCAGCTCCACAGTCACTAACCGCTTGAATTACAAAATTAGCTGCACTAGCATAACCTGGAGCGTGATCTATAACCCCAACATCATTATCAACTGTTTTAGGAATACCAACACAAGTTACATCTAAGTTTTTCTTTTTAGCATATTTATAAATATTACCAATGGTATCCATTGTTCCATTTCCACCAGTGAATAAAACATATTCAATATCATTTTTAATAAGAATATCAGTTATTTTATTATACTCAGCTTCATAAAGTGGAAATCTTGAACTTCCTATAGCACTTCCAGGAGTGTTTTTTAATATTTCTAGTTCTTCACTAGTTAAATCACTTAAATCAATAAAATCTTCATTATATAATCCTTGGCTTCCAAATCGAGGAGCAAGGATTTTTCCCTTAAATCCTAATTCTTTTAATCCAATAATTACTCCATATAAAGAAGCATTTATTACACTAGTTGGTCCTCCACCATGAGCAATTAATAAATTTTTCATATAGCTTTTACTCCTTTTATATATACTTCTTTGATTTTATAATTTTTATCCATAATTATAAAATCAGCATATTTATTTTCTTTAATTGAACCAATTAAATTATCCATATTAAGCATTTTACTAGCATTTAAACTTGTTACTTTACTAGCTATTAAATCATTACATCCAGTAAATTTCTTAAAATTTAAAAATGCATCATGCATGTTGAGTGTTGAACCTGCTCTTACTTCACTATCTTTAATAAATGCATTAGGTCCTTTAACAACAATTGGAGTAACCCCAATCTTATATTCTCCATCTGGTAAACCTGCACACATTAAAGAATCAGTTACAGTGATAAAATGATCTTCTTTCTTAATTTTATAAATAAATTCGACCATCTCAGGATGAATATGAGCTCCATCAACAATTACTTCATTATATAAATCATCGAAATAAAAAGCAGCTTCACAAATTGAAGGATAATGCTGATGTAATCCTTTCATTGCATTCATACAATGAGTGATACATTTTGCTCCATTAAAAAAGCCATCTCTAGTTTCATCAAAACTAGCATCACTATGCCCCATACTTACCACTATTCCTTTTGAAGTAAGATATTTTATAACTTCTGGAAAGCCTTCAAGTTCAGGAGCAACTGTCATATATTTAAATAGTCCATGAGATCTCTTTATAAATTCATCACATTTTGAAATAGTAGGAAGTTGTAAATATTTTTCAAGTTGAGCACCTTTATATTTTTTAGATAAAAATGGTCCTTCTAAGTGAATACCTTTAATTATTGGATAAATTTTACTAGCTTCATAAATTAAATCCATTTGTTTAAAGATAGTTTCATCACTTTCAGTTAATAAAGTTGGAAAAACACTTGTCACACCTTTAGACATATAAAAATCTAAAATGTGTTTTATTTCTTCTAAATTTTTAACAGTTGTAAAATCGTATCCATTAGCCCCATGAGTATGAATATCAAAAAAACCAGGAATAATTATATCTTCAGTTTCTTGTTTAGTGTTTTTATTTATATTACTAAATACTCCATCACTTATTTCAAAATCTGCGAAATGATATCCATCTTCTAACAAAACTTTATATCCTTTAAATATGGCCATTATAAATGCTCCTTTGATTTTCTAACAAAATTATAGCATACTAAATTAAATAGATTTAATTTTAAAGAAGGAAATTTAGAGGTTAACCATGTTATTTATTGAAAACGAAAATTTAAAAATTTCATTTGAAAAAGAAGGTGCACATTTATCTTCAATTATAGATAAAAGTTCAAACGAAGAATTACTTTATCAACCTATCAATGGAGATTGGATTTTCCAAGATGTAGTTATGTTTCCTTTAATTGGAAAAGGCGAATATTCTTATAAAAATCAAAATTATTCTTTTCCATTAAGACATGGGATTATACGTAATAAAAATTTTGACTATAAAAAACCTAATAATTCATCGATAAGTTTTATTTATAAATCAGATAATTTGGATTTTGAGATTTTCCCTTTTAAATTTATCTTCGAGATTACTTATTCCTTATTTCAAAACACTTTAAGTGTTGATGTTAATATTAAATCTAATAATGATATTTATTTTTCTTATGGGAGCCATACTGGTGTTAAAACTAATAATTTAGCTTCCTTGTATATTAATAGCAATTTTCAATACTACCCTCTAGACAATAACGGATTAATTGATAATTCTAATGAAAAATCATTAAACTTGAATAAAATACCTCTAAACTGCAAGTTTTTTGAAAAATTTGATACTTTTGTTTTTAAAAATATCGATGGCATAATCAAAGTTGATAATGGATTAAATCATATATATACATATAAATTTGATGCTCCTTTAGTCGCTATTTGGGGAAGCAAAATTTATAATAATTTTACTTGTATTGAACCATGGTGGGGTATATCAAATTATATTGATGAATCAAAAGACATTACGAATCGTTTATACATTAATAAAGTAAATGGTGAAAAAACATTTCACTATGAAATAACTTTTAATAAAAAATAGAAGACATCTTCTATTTTTTAATCAACTATATGGACTTTAACTCCTAATCTTATAAAATAATTTTTCAATTCTTCATCAATATTAGAATCAGTAACAAGTTCATCCACTTGATTGTCAGCAAATTGAACTAATAATCCTCTTTTATCAAATTTTGTTGAATCCGTTATAACAATTGTATTTTTTGCGCTTTCAATCATACTTCTAATAGCTTCAGTGCGAGAATAATCGCTTCCCATAAAGCCAGCTTTTTTCATAAATCCGTCAGTACCTAGGAAAATTTTATTAACATAAAATTGCTTTACGGAACTTCTTACAATTGGACCAACCATAACTTGAGAATCAGATTGATACTCTCCACCAAGTAAAATTATTTTATTTTTCCCAATTTTAGAAGCATGTTCAGCAATATATACAGAATTTGTAATTATTGTAACACTAGGTCTAGTTTTTGCGATTTCTTCAGCTAGTAAAGCACATGTTGACCCAGAAGCAATTAATATTGTCTCATTTGGGTCGATTAACGAACAAGCTTTTCGTGCAATTTTACATTTTATATCATAATTAATTGATAAACGATTAGTTATATCACTTGTATTCTTCTTTAAGGCATATCCATGTTCCCTTATCAGAATTCCATATTCACTTAGTAAACTTAAATCTTTACGAATAGTTACTTCGCTAATATTTAGTCTTCTAGCAAGATCATTTACTGAGACTTTATTTTCAACATCTACAATTTGAACTATTTGTGCTTGTCGTTTATTTATTTTCATTTTATTCACTACTATTAATTTAATATATTTTTTTCGTTTTGTAAAGCAAAATGAAATCAAAAAACACTAAAAATAACACTTTTTTTATATTTTTTTCACTTTTAGTTGCGAAATTTCAAAAAAATGTTTCGTTTAATAATTTTCGTATACTTCTCTATTATTTATAAATAAATAATAGAGACTTGATTTCGTTTTAAAAAAATAGTATAAATTAGATATGTATTACTTTATTTTTTCATTTGTTGTTTTAATAGCAATTATATTAGGCTCATTAGCCGGTATAGGTGGTGGAGTAATAATTCGACCAGCATTGGATGCTTTTAATTATTTTGATGAAAGTGCTATCACAAATATGATATCTACTTTTTGTGTTTTATTTGGATGCGCTACAACAGTAATTAAAAAAATAATATCAAAACAAAAAATTGATAATTATAAAACAGCGATTTCTTTAGGCGTTGGTGCTGTTGTTGGTGGAGTTTGCGGTCAATTATTATTTACATTTATTGAAGAATCTTCTAACAAAAATATATTAATTATTACTCAATCTGTGATTCTTATTATTCTTTCTATTTTTAGTGTTATATACATGCAATTTTTTAAACCTAAAGGTAAATGTTTACATCTAAAAAATATAATAATATCTTTAATTATTGGAATATTTTTGGGTATTTCTTCTTCCTTCTTAGGTATAGGAGGTGGACCAATAAATGTAGCAATATTATGTTTATTCTTTGGAATGAATATGATGGAAGCCTCAATCAATTCAACTATTGTTATTGTTTTCTCCCAAGTTTCAAAACTTGTTCAAACATTCATTGATGGAACATTTCAAAATCTTTGTAATTTAGAAAGTCTAAGTGCTAATGATCAAACTTGGTGGATATTTGTATTAATTTTAGTACCAATCTCAGTAATTGGATCATTAATAGGTTCTTTTATTGCAAAAAAATGTAATGAAAAAGCTTTAATTTATATATATTATTTTGTAAATGTATTAATTGTAGGTATAAATATTTATAACATTGTAAGCAATGCTTTAGTTTTATAATTATTAATTATCAAGAAATTTAAAAGAACCACCGTCTTGGTGGTTCTTTTATTTCTACTTATTATCTATTTTTAAACTTATGCAGCTAATGCAGTAGCAGCTTCTAAAACATAAGTAAAATCACAAGCTTCTGCTGCTGTTTTAACAATTTTATCCTTATTATCTGGATTATTTAAATGATTATTTCTAATATTTTCAACATAGGTATAAGCCATACCACCAGTAGCACACCATTCTTTTTGATCAGCAATTGTTGGCCATGCAGCATTATCCATATCAATAGATTCCCATGGGGTTGTATAATTTACATCTTTTTCAATGTATTTAGCAACTTGAGTAGGATCTTCATGTCTAAATTGCATACCTTGTAATAATCCTCTAACAAATGCTTTAAATTCTTCAGTATGTGCTGCTAAGAAATCAGTATTAACAGCCCAAGTTGATGGAACAATGTTTTCCGTACTTAAATGTGTTGATGTTCTAGCAACAGTTTTCCAACCTTTACTTAAAATCGTTGTAGCAGTAGGTGAGAAACTTATAGCAAAATCATAATCCCCACTTGTTATAGCAGCAGGAATATTAGCATCACTTGCACTTCCTTCTGTCATTATTTGTCTATCTGATTTATAATCATTTAAACCTGAAGGGAAATTTGTGTTACCGATAGTTTTAAACCATACTTTCTTATCATCTGTAACATTTTCATTAATTTCAGTAACTAAGGATTGAAAGAATGCACCAGGTGTTCTTGCTTCTTCATAAATAACTTTTGCTCCAGCTAAAGCATCTGCTAATTCAGAATAATTAGTTTCTTTAACGCCAGCAGTAACAGCTTTTAAATTCTTCGCTTTTTCACTATTTGGATTTGCCATTAATCTATCATCATCAGTAATATTATCAATAGCGAAAATTTTCATTTTTGATCCTTCAGCAAAATAATTCCAAGCAACGCCATTTCCTAAGAAACCAACATCTAAAGTTCCAGCTAAAACATTTGATGCAACATTTGGTCCGCTTAAAACTTCGTAATCAACAGCAATACCTTCTTTAGCAAAGTAGTCTTTATTTAAAGCAGCATCACCACATGATCCACCACTATTACCTTGAAGGCCCATTTTGACAGTATAGTCAAATTTAATTTCGTATTCAGGAGTATTATCACATGCAGTAAGTACACCACCTGCTAATACAACAGCACCTAATACGGCTAAGAATTTTGTTTTTTTCATCTTTTTATCTCCTTTATTATGAAAATATATTTTTTTAATACCAATCTTTACGATTTAGTATAATTACCTTAATTAATGATCTCCTTGGTCAAGATACATTTTATAAACAACTTCCCAAATATGATTTCTATATTCTATAAATTTAGGATCAAGTTTTGTTGCTTGACTTCTAGGGAAAGGTAAATCAATATTTATAATTTCTTTAACAACGCCTGGTCTAGCGCTCATAATAATTACTCTAGTCGAAAGTAAAACAGCTTCATCAACATCATGTGTAATAAAGAAACAAGTTTTCTTTTCGGTTTCCCAAGTTTTTAATAAATCTTCTTGAAGTTGAGATCTAGTTTGCGCATCAAGAGCACCAAATGGTTCATCAAGTAATAAAACATCACTATTTAATGCATAACCTCTAGCAATAGCAACACGTTGTTTCATACCACCACTTAATTCTTTTGGATAAGAATGAGCAAATTGGTCAAGTCTAACCATATGCATATATTTATTAGTAATGGCTTCTCTTTCCGCTTTGGAATATTTAACTAATTTATAGGCTTGTTTAGGAACTTTATTACCATCTTTATCAGTTTCATAAACGACTTCAGTTACTTTTTTTCCGTTTTCATCAACTTTAGTAGTTGTTTCATAAACTGGTTCCATTTCACCTGTTTCTTTATTTTTCTTAAATACAGGTTCTAAGTGTCTAAGAAACTTTGTGCCATATAAAATATTTTTCTTAACAGTAAGCCATGGGAATAAAGCATATTGTTGGAAAATAACACCTCTATCAGGGCCAGGGCCTTGAATTTCTCTTCCTTTAACATAAGCTTTCCCGCTTGTTGGTTTTTCAAGACCAGCAATGATATTTAATAATGTTGTTTTACCACAACCTGAAGGCCCAACAACACAAATAAATTCATTTTCTTTAATTTCAAGTTCAACATCTTTTAAAGCGACAACTTCTGGACGATTTTCAGGAGTATAAACTTTTCTAACATGATCAATTTTAATAATTGTTTTCTTATTTTCTAAATTTTCCATAATTATATCTCCCTAAAATTACTTCCATCTTGTTAATCTTCTTTCAAGCAAAAGTAACAATTTATCAAAGATAATACCAATCGCACCTAAGATAATAATACCCATAAACGCTTCAGCAAATCTTGTAACATTACCCATTGAGTTAACAAAAGCACCTAAACCAAATCTTCCACCAGTAAGTTCAGCAGCAATTAATGTAGTTAAAGCAACACCAACACCCAGTCTCATAGCAGTTAAAATAAATGGGAAACTTGAAGGAACAACAACATCAATAAACAAATTTTTATCTCTTGCTCCAAAAGTATAACTAGCTTTAATTAAAGTCATATCAACGTTCCTAATACCTTGATAAATAGTAACAGTCATAGTTAAGAAACAAGCTAACCAAATAATGAAATACTTTGAAGATTCACCAGTACCTAATGCAACAACAATAATTGGAACATAAGCTAGTGGTGGAATACATCTTAAGAATTGAATAAATGGATCTAAAACTGCTCTAAATGGTTTATACCAAGCCATTAAGAAAGCAATTGGAATACTAGTTACAAGAGCTATAGCATAACCAACTAAAACTCTACTTAAAGAATATCCAATATGAGTCCAAAGAATATATTCTCTATCAGGTTTAAATCCAAAATCAATCAAAGCATTAAAAATATCAACAGGGTTTGATAAGAATGATTTTAATTCAGAATTTAAATAAGTAGCTAACCACCAAACAAAGAAAAATACAACAACTGCAATAAAACCAACTAAAAATACTTTCCATCTTTCCCAAGGTGAGAAATCTCTAACTTTAGTATTACCAGTCTTTTTTGGGTCGTTATAAGGAGCATCTAAACGACTTAAATCAACTGCTGCAACTTCTTCAGCAAATTTCTCTTCTCTTTTTTTAATGAATTTTGGAGTTAAAGCATCTTTTGCCTTAGCTTTAAATTCCTTAAAAGATTTTTTCTCTTTCTTTTCTTTCTTTTCCATAAAAATCTCCTAATTCGCAACTTCTTCACTAATACCAATTCTTGCATCAGTGTGTTCTTGTAATAAACTAGCAGGGAAATCAATGCTGCATTCTCCAAAACTAGCACGTTTAATTACAGATTTATGCCAATTTCTAAAGCAATATAATCGGACTTTTTTACTTTCTAAAATTTCTTTCATTCCGATTGTAATTGCATATTTTGGCATTAAGTAATAAGCTCCATCAAAATCATCTAATGAATTTACTACCCTTGTTGCTTCCTTTATTTTAATTACTCTTGTTCTAGTATTTATAAACTCTTCTTTACTCATATTAGAACATTTTGAGCATGGTGGTTCATTAAATGCGATATGTCCGGTAATTCCAATACCACCAAAGCAAATATCAACACCACCATGATTTGCTATAACTTCATCAATATAATCAGCATTTTCTAAATTAGGGAATATTCTTTGACTTTCATCCATTATTAAGTCTTTATCAATTAAGTTATAACAAAGTCTATACATTGTATTTTTAAAGCTTAATGGTTCTTTATCACTAATTAATGTATGATCATCAATCATATATTCATCCATATTAATAAACGTAACATTTTTAAGGCTGATTCTTTCTTTATTAACACGTTCGACGAAATATTTATATTGACCAATAGGTCCTAAAGGAACAATAAATAAAGTCTTTTTGTTGATACGATTATTTTCAATAATGGTATCAACCATTAAATTAGCCATTTCTTTAAAAGTTGTTTCTTTATCTTTATAAATATCAATCGAAACTTTACCTTTAGTTAAATCATTACCCTTAATCTTTAAAAAATCTTTTGTCATAATCAATTAAACTCCGTATCATCTTCCATGCATAAATGGACTGAAGGTCTTTTGAAAGTCATTGGTAAAACTAAAACATTTGGATTATCACCAACAAATTTTTTAGCATCTTCAAAAGCTTCCATTACAGTATTTCTAGTTTTCATACCCATTGCTCTAGCAGTTCCTGGCATTTTACTACCTACAATATAAACTGCTTTTGTATCTCTTTCAGCAATATGAGCACAACTAATCATTGAAAAAGCATGGAAAGGATGAAAAGCATAATGATGACGATATAGCTCAATATATTTATCAACATCCATCATTTTGTAATAATCTTCAACTTCAGGTAATGTATTTTGCTTATTATAGAAATAATCGTAAACTTCTTTCATAGCTGGGAATTCATCATCACCAAAGTCTCCATCACATTGAGCTAAAGCAATAATAACAGGATTATCACTCATTACTCTTTTTAAACGTATAATTTGAGCGCTAATTGCTTGTTCAACTAAAATAGGATTTCTACCTTGACGTGTTCCATATTGGAAATCATTTGGTAATCCAAAGATAATAACATCATATTTTTTCTTAGCCCATTTAACATAAGTTCTCTTATCAGCAATCTTCCAACTTGCTTCTTGAACAAGTTTAGCATCTCCTGCAAAAACGGCTATTTGATGTGAAAAACTATCTAAAACGGCATCAATTGTAAAAAATTTCTTACCCATTTTAATTTCCATCCACTCTCCAATAGCATCGAATTTTTGTCTCATTAAAGAATGTGATGTAACTGGAACAAAATCCTTACGGTGCATAACTTCTGGACAATGATGACTTGCAATTGATTCCCAATTACTAATACCAGTCGCACAATGTTTATATCCACCACTATATCCACCATATGGATTTCCTTGAGCGTGGCCAATTAAGAAACAAACATCGCTATCAAAAACATATTTATTGATAACAACTTTAGCGCCAAATTTAGGTTCGTTCCCTAAATCTACGATATGTTCTTTATCTTCACTATCATGATTTATAATTTGTCCTTTTGGATAAAATCTATCAAAAATTTCATCACCTAAAATTCTTCTAATTTCTTCTGGTTTATTTTTACGGTGTAATCCGTTCGAACAAATTAATAAAATATCACTTTCATTAACACCATATTTTAAGCATTCATCAATTAATAGAGGAATAGTTGTTTTACGATGAGAATCATCTTGAAAACCACCTTTAACTTTATCAGGGAAAACAATTGTAACTTTACTACCTTTATGAACAATTTCACTAATAGGCTTTAAGCCAAGTGGATTTCTTATAGCATCAAGTGTTGCTTTTTTAACATCTTTTAATCCTTCAGGATCTTTTACAGTTACGCCAGTTTCAAATATATCACTATTATCTGGAACTCTAACTTCTACTTGACCATCACCATATTCTAATTTAACTTCCATTACTTTAATCCTTCCATATAAGTTTTGACAATTTCTTCAAAATCATCTAAATAAAATCCAAAGTCTTTACCAAATCTAGTTAAGGCAATCAACCCACCATCTAATTCTTCTATTGAAGCTAACATTTTAGCATTATCTTTTTTTAATCCACCACCATAAACAACAGGGACAGCAAATATAGATTTAATAAATTTAACAATATCTAAAATATAATCTCTATCGGGTGGTATTTTTCCAGGACCAATAGCCCAAACAGGTTCATAAGCTATAGTAATTTTACTTAAATCTACTCCATCTAAGCCCACTAATAATTGTTCTTTTAAAACATCATATTTTTTATTTTGTTCAAAATCTCTTTCTCCAATACAATAAAGAACATTCATATTAGCATTAATAGCTTTTTTGATCTTTTCATTTAAAACTTTATTAACATTAATTGTAGTTCCATTATTAGTTAAATAGTTTAAGTCATTTCTTTCTTCACAATGTCCAATAATAGTATCTTTAACTCCAAGTGCTTTCATCGAATTGGCAGTTCTAAATGTCGTAAAAGCTCCAAATGGGCCGTTAACTTCAGAATCTAAATAATGGACACTTTGACAGCCTATATTAACCTTTTTATTTACTTTCAAAGCATTTATTAAATGAGCTTCTTGAAAATAAATTGTAATTGGTAAATCAAAATTCATCTTTTCGATACCTTTAGTGATTATTTCACTATAAGTTTCGATATTAAATTCATTTATTCCCCCAAAAGTGCGAGGAATATCAAATCTTTTTAAGTTCAAATATATTTTTTTCATTAATGTAAGCCCTTACATTTATTAATTTACATTTTAAATTATGCTAATGCAATAAAATAAAGGCTTATTTTTTCCTTTTTTTAATATTTTCGTTTCGTTTGATTAAATACAAGTTTCATTTGAAACTTTTTTAATTAAAATAGAGTTATCTTTAATAATTATATCGGCAGAATCCATAATTTTATAATATTCAAAATAATGATTTTCGTAAGTAACCCATTTATTTATAAATTCTTCGAAATTATTTTTATTTCTTTTTTTAATTCTTTCGAATTGCTCATTCTTATCGATTGTTAGAAAAATTGATAAATCAAAATATATTCCTAATATAGGATTTAACGAATACGAACCTTCAACAATAGTTATGCTTTTTTTAAAAATATGGATTAACTTATCAAATTTTTGTTTTTTACAATTAAATGAATAATAACTTAAGTTATTATTACTTAATCTATGTATAACTTTCTTTAAACGAGGATAATTAATATTACCATCATTTTTTATATTTATTTTATTTTTAGGATAATAAAAATCATCAACATGAATAATATTTAAATCGTAATATGCACCTAATAAATTAGCCAAAGTAGTTTTACCACTAGCTGCCATTCCATCAATTGCTATCACAATATGATCTTTATTCTCTAACTTTTTATTTATTATTTTTATTAATTCATTAAGCATTTTGCTTTACATCTTTAATTCTAAAATCATTTATAAATAGTTCAGGAGAAAACTTTTGAATAATTTTAAATCTTAATAATATTCTTATAATAATTGGTATCAATATTAATTGTAAAATAATACCAGGCCAAGCTTGTAAAAATGTTCCACTAATAAAGGCATAAAATGTATAAGGTGTAGAGTTTGAATTCATAAAGGTAAGAATGTAACTAACTAAACCATAAACTCCTCTACCAACAATCATTGCGATAATTAATGATATATAAATTGAAAATATATAATCTTTTTTAATTAATTTGTTAAATATCTTAAACATTAATCCACACATTAAACCATATGTAAATAATTCAAAAGCCATTCCAATACTTGTAGGAAATAATCTTGGCATTCCAAAAAATAAACTTCTTGTTAAGGGTGTAATAAAACCAATAACAGCACCATAAATAGGGCCTAAAACAAATCCCGCAATCATCACAGGAATATGCATTGGACAAAGCATTGATCCAAAATATTCAATTTGTCCTGTTAAAATTGGTAATAACCATCCAAGCGCCAAAAATAATGCTGCATAACACATTTTATTAATCTGAATTCCTACTTTACTCATAATCATTCCTCATAATTAAGAATAAAATAAACAAACCAATAGTCAACATTAAATAATAGATAAATTGATATTATTTTAACTTATTTTTTCATTCGAAATAAAATCTATGGGGTATCGAAAAAATTTCTTTAAAATCATTTCGATTTAATATAAATTTTGAAAGTACGTATTTATTAGGAATATTAAAAATGATTATCATAAAAAATTTGCTTAATTAAAAGACTATAATAAAATCAAAAATCCATCTATTTATATATTACTCTTTAAAAATAATAAAATTTTCTTAGTTCTCTACTATTATAATTTTTATAATAAACATTTTAATAAAACTAGATTATAAATAAAAAACCTGCAAAATCTTGGACTTTTGCAGGCTTTTTACGATTTTCAATATGTATTTAGGAATATTATTTACGAATGAATCCTTCTAAAATAGCTTCTTCTTTTACAGCTTTAGCCACGGCTTTATGTGCTTCTTTATCATAAGCATAAGGAAGAATATAATCTTTTGTTAATTTATCTTCTTTAACGCAATTTGCTATAGCTAAACTCGCTGCTTTCATCATTCCTAATGTTACAGTTGTTGCCTTAGCATCAATTAATCCTCTAAATAAGCCAGGGAAAACTAAGACATTATTTATTTGATTAGGATATTGACTACTTCCTGTTCCAACAATATAAGCTCCAGCTTCTATAGATTCTTCTGGTAAAATTTCTGGAATTGGATTTGCGCAAGTAAACAAGATAGGCTTTTCATTCATTGATTTAACCATTTCTTTAGTTACACAATTAGCAACACTTACACCAATAAAAACATCACTATTTTTCATTGCATCAGCTAAATGTCCAGTTAAACCTTCTCTATTTGTAATTTTACTAAGTTCAATCTTAGATACGTTTAATCTTGGATCACCTTCTTTAATAATTCCTTTACTATCGCAACATATAATATTTTTAGCACCGAAATAAAGTAATAATTTAGCAATTGCAACTCCTGCTGCTCCTGCTCCATTAATTACAATCTTAATATCTTCTATTTTTTTATTAGATAGTTTTAAAGCATTTATTAAAGCAGCTAAAGTGACTATTGCAGTACCATGTTGATCATCATGAAATACAGGTATATCGAGTTCTTCTTTAAGTCTACTTTCAATTTCAAAACATCTAGGAGCGCTAATATCTTCTAAATTAATTCCTCCAAAACTACCAGAAAGTAATTTAATAGTTTTAATAATTTCTTCTGTATCTTTACTTTTGATACATAAAGGAATTGCATCAACATCTCCAAAAGCTTTAAATAAAGCACATTTTCCTTCCATAACAGGCATTCCAGCTTCAGGTCCAATATCACCTAAACCTAAAACTGCAGTCCCATCAGTAATTACTGGAACAGTGTTCCATCTTCTAGTTAAATTAAATGAATCTTCAATATTTTCATGAATCTTTAAGCAAGCTTCAGCTACTCCTGGAGTGTAAGCTAACATTAAGTCTTCTTTTGTTGAAACATTTACTCGAGGTTTAATTTCGATTTTACCTCTCCATTCATAATGTTTTTTAAGGGATTCTTCTTTTATACTCATACTTTTACCTCCTTTTACATTGGAATATAACTAACTGATGCCGATAAACTCATCATGATAAATATCATACAAGTAAGCATAGCACCAAGATAGACATTTCCACTCTTTTTATAAATAAATCTATTAATAATTGGTAAGACAAACATCATTGGAATAAGTCCAAAGACCATATTAATAAATAACCACATTTCACTACTATCACTAGCACTATAATATCCATAATATGGAGTACCAGTTGTGAAATATAAAACATAATTAATAACTAAGATAAAGACTAAACCAATTGAATTAGATATTGCACCAACAAGCATTACTTTCCATTCACTCCATCCTTCACAAGCCATTGATAAGTTAACTCTAATTGAATTAGAAACATAAAATACAAAGAATGGAACTAAGTAAATTAACCATGTAACTAAGAATCTACCATTAAGTGGTGAAGCACTAATTAACATAAATCTAAAATCTTGATGGAAAATAACATACATTAATTCTACTAAACCATAGAAGATAAAGAAGAATACAATTGCTGTAGCAAATGAAATTAATAAATCTTTCCAGTTAATCTTTAATTTCTTAAAGCGATACCAATTAATTCTATCTTCTTGATGAGTTAATTTGTAATATAAATTCTCAATAGCTTTAACTCCTAAAACTAATACTAAGCCAATTAATCCATTGAATACGGCCCATAACATAACAGCATTCATCATTCTAGCAGGGAAATAGAAAGTATAGGTATTACCAGCAGCATCTTTAAACCAATCCATCGTTAATCTAGCTAAAGGAATATAATCTAAACAAGCAATAATTGCAGTTAATAAAACAATACTCCAGAAAGAAATTTTATCAAAATAACTCTTCTTTTTAGGTTTAATTTCACTAACTATTTCTCTATTTTCTCAAATAATATCACTACTATTACCATAACTTACTTTTAAAGTATTTTCATATTCTCTGACTTTACTAGCTTCTAATCTAAATGATTTAAAGAAAGGAACTACATCAATAACAAAAGCAAGTAAAGCAAAGATAAAGATAAATCCACCAACTAAACTAAATCCATTAAATAATTCCTTAACCATCCAAGTTTGACTATTATCATTTAATGAAGTATCTAAATTTAAAGTTCTTCTAAAGAAATTAATAGTATTACTAATTGAGGCACTATCATACATTTCAAAACAGTGATTAATATCTTCTTGATGAATTACTCGATAAGTTCCTTCATCCATTGATCCATATTCATAATCAATGATAGCTTTATCATAAGCTAAATCTTCACCATTAACTTCATTAACAAATCTCTTAAATACTATTTCTACTGCATCTAAAGTACCTTGATATCTAAATGAACCTTCGTCATATTTAGCATAGCTCATTGCAGCATTACATCTAAAATCACTAAATCTATTAGCTAAACTTAATTTAACATAGCCTGAAATATAAACGGCTTTAATTATAGATTCTTCATAAGTATCACCACTAAAGTTTTGAGCTAATTGACCAACATTACCACCTCCAGCACTATGTCCAACAGCACCAAAAGCGTTACGATCGATATAATCAAATTCTTCAGTATTATTATAAATATATTGAACTAAATAATTTAATCCATTAGCGTTAGTGGTCGCGCTAATCATTTCGTTATTACCATCTTCAGTAGTATCATAACCAGCATAAGTTGTACCACCTTGACAGCCTGGATCAATTGAATAAACTATAGCATTTCTTTTACTTAACTCGATACAATATTGAGACATTGTTGCTTTAGTTCTAGTAAAACCTGGCATTACGAAGATAACTGGTAATGGATTTTCTTGAGAAGCTACTTTAGGCTTATATTCAGTAACTGCATAAGTTAAAACATCATTATCAATGACATAATTATGACCAAGCAAAGCATTCTCTTCCCCGGCATTATATTCTTCAGTCATAGCTTTAGTTAAAGTAAAATCTCTAACACTAACACTATAACCACTTGTTTCACCAATACTAGCGATAAAACTTGAAGCTAAAACAGTAACTAAACCAATAACAGTTAAGATAAAATTACCTTTTTGATACCATTTTTTGACTTTCTTTTCTTTAATTTCTTCAACATACTCTTCATTATCAACTAAAACATATTTTTCAGGTTTATTATCAAAATATGCTATAAGATTAATAATAAAGGAAGGCAAAGAAACTATCGATATAATCGAATTAATTAAGAATTTTATCTTAATTGATTCAAATGGTTCTTCCTTTAATTTTGAGTTTAAATAAGAACTATATAAACTATTATATAAACTAATTAAAGCTAAAACTAAAGTTAACCAATACCATAAATTACTAACAGAAAATAAACATGCTGTTAAAACTATATATAAGAAACAAACTATATAGCCGATAACAGTTGATGCTTTTATTAATTTCATTCTTTTATTCATAAATTAATACCTCACTTTAAAGCATTAGTTCCTTCAGGGGTTTGTAACCACTCAAAAACATCAATAGCTATTTCTTTATCAGTTAATCTTGAAATATAGCGTGATTGACCACCCATTATAATTCCACCTATATGTTCTTTTACTTTAACATTAGCACCATCTTCATCATCAAGATTACCACCAAAGCCAATTAATATATCATTAAATCTATCTTTATTAATATTTGCTCCAGCAGTTGCAACATTTCCTTCATAAGGAGTAATTTTAACATTAGCTATATCTTCGTCTGTTGCTCCATTACTTCTAAGGAAGGTATATAAATCATTTATCCAATTAGAAACAGATTCTTGTGTTAAACCACTTGTTCCAGGTCTATTATACCAACCAATTGCAACATAATAATTTGGAATAGGTATATCATCAATATTAATAAATACTGGTCTAAGAGTAACGCAATCATTAAATGAATAATTAATTACATCGTAATAATGAACAATACCATCTTTTTCTAAATACTTAGAATCAAAATCACTAGCTGTAACATCAACGCTATCAGGATCAAGCCATGTCCAACCATAAAATTCATGATTAAGTGGAATTTGTTCTTCACTTAAAGTAGGCATAACAGCATTTTTAAATTGTGTAGCAGTGTCTTCAAAGATTATCTCGTTGTTATATTCAAAAACAACTCGAATTTCATCTTCTAAACCTTTAACTAATCCACAACTAGAAAGCGATAATAATATGCCTGGAATAACTAAAAACCTTGCAAATCTCATATATTTTCTCCGTTTTAAATATTACCTAAATCAGAATCTGAAAGAATAAAGCTCATATCAAACATTTTTGATCCAGGTTCTTGTTTTAAGAAATCGAATAAACTTCTACCAATTTCAGTTTCTTTTAATAAAGCGATAACTCTGCTATCAACTCCATTAATTGTAACATTTTCAATTCTATCTACTGTTTGGATATTACCTTTAGTAGTTAAATTTTTACCAGTTCCAAGTAAAATATCAACATCACCATGAGCATTAACAAGTTCACCTAATGGACCAATATTAGTTTCACTATCTCCGTATTGTCTAACACTTATATTACTAATTTCATCTTCAGTAAAACCAATATGCCTTAAATAAATTAAAACATTGTAGTACCAATGCTTCATAATATTTTCATCAATTCCACTAGTACTAGTTTTTCCATACCAACCTATAACTAAGGAATAATCTTTGTTTTCTTCCTTAGTATCAGTTACTACTAATTCATCCCAAGGATTTGTTCCTCCAGTATTAATTAAACTGAATGAAGCATAGACATCAAGATTTGAAGTAATAACTGCTGTTGAAACATCAAAAGCAGTACCATCTTCAAGTACCCATCCATCAAATGAATAATTTTCTTTTGATGGATCACTAATCGTAACAGATATTGTTTCACCTTCTTTAACTTGTGCAGTTGTATATAATGTATCATCTACATAAAAACTTACTAAATAATGATTGGCATACGATTCATTTTCAGTATATTCATATAGATTAACACTATGGCAACTAGCCAAAGTTAAACAAGACAAAAAACCTGCTATGAAAATTGGCAAAAATCTCTTTTTCATAACGACCTTTCTCCTTATTTATTAAAAACGATTTTGTAAGCAACCTCTTGAAGGGTATTTGCTACTTCCTCGTTTAAATCCCCAATAAATGTTGTTGCTCGAATGTCTACTCCAAGTAAACTTGCAACATGAACTAAACTTGCTAAATATGAACCTTCATAACTTGGATGTCTTCCATCATCATTATAAAGATTAATATCTTGATAATTTTGATAAACATAACTAAAAGCTTCACCAACATAATGAACATCTAAATTATATTTATTTCCAACTCGATCATATTCATTTCTTATTTTTTCTTCAACTTCTGGAATAGTAATTTTAAGTTCATTAGCAGCAATAGGAAATCCCCAAGTTTCATAAAGTCTTATGGAAGCATTCTCTTGTGTATTTTTAATTTTTATATTTAAATCACTAACTGCTTTTTCAAATTCATTAGGATTTTCATAACTTCTAGTGGATTGTTCTTGCAAAATTACATAATCATAATCACTCGTAGAATTTAATTTATCTTCAACTTCTTTTCCTTTTGGATCAGTATTATCAGCAAATTTAGTTAACGTGTATGAACCTTGAGTAATTGAATCACTTATAAAATCATAACCTAGACTTTTAGCAACTTCTTGAGTTAATAAAGGTAAATCATTGTAAAAAGTAAATGAATTACCAATAAATAAGACTTTAATTTTACTAACTACCCAAATTGTTGGATTATCATTAACAAAATGCCAATATGTTTTTCCATCATTTGGAGGTGTCAATTCACTATAATAATATGTAGTATAAAATTCACTACCTTTAAAAGTATTTGAATAAGAATATAAAACTATATCTTCTTTAAATGAATTATTTTTAACACTACTGACCGAACTAGGTAAAATGAAATAACTAAAATTTAAGTCACTAAATAAATTTTCTCCTATATCAGTAATACCTTCATTTATATTTATTTCCGTTATAAAAGGAGCTATTGAATACCAAGGAACTTTTTTACTAGTATAATTTAAACTACTTCCCGTTCCATTAATTTCAAGACGATAACCATCGGAAATTTTGGTAGTTTTTGCTATTAAGGAATTATCTTGATTAAGTGAAATATCATAACTTTTATTATTAAATCCACTTGAAGAATTATCATTGCATCCACAAAGTAAACTGCCACTCATCATAAATAAAATTAATGGTGATATTTTAAATAAGTTTAAATTAATCTTCATAAAATCATTAAAACCTCTATATCAATTTAATTTTATTCTTTTGTAAGCGCTTACACAATTAACATAAAAGATTCTTTCAGCACTAAAAAATTATGATTCCATAAAAATAATTTATAGTCTATTATATAATTATGACAATAGATCAACTTAAATATTTCGTGCTTTGTGCAGAAAACAATTCTTTTACTAAAACCAGTAAATTTTATTTTGTAAGTCAGCCAGCTGTAAGTACAGCAATTAAAAACTTAGAAAATGAGCTTAACTGTGAGCTTTTTATACGAAATAATAACGAATTAACCTTAACTAATTTTGGTAAATATTTTTATACACTCGCTACTCCTGTTGTAACTTTATATAACAATTTACCAAAGCAAATGAATGATTATATTATGTCTCAATCGGTTATTAAAGTTGGAATCCCTCCAATGCTAGGAGCTTTTATTTTTGCTCCATTATTTGAAAAATTTAATAATTTATATCCTAATTTAAATATAAAAATGGTTGAACTTGCTAGTAAAGCTAATCAAGAAGCAGTTATTAAAGATGAAATCGATGTTGCTTTAACAGTTATTTATAATAATGAAATAAATCCTAGCTTAGATTATAAAAAAATCGATGATACTCAATTAATTTTTAGCGTTAATAAAAATCATCCTTTAAGCAATAAAAAAGAGATCTCATTTAAAGATCTCTTGAATATTCCATTAATTTTGCTTAAAGAAGATTCATTACAATATAAGATTGTTATTGATTTCTTTAAGTCATATGGTATTAAACCAAATATAAGATTACTTTCTGATCAAATTGCAACCATTAAAGAGTTACTAATTTATGGTAATCTTGGTGCTTTCTTATTTAATCAAGTAATTAAAGAAAATGACGATATCGTTGGTATTCCCTTAAAAGAGAATATCCATTTTGATGTAGTTATTGCATATAAGAAAAATAAAACAATAACCAAAACAACTAAACGATTTATTAACTTTATCTTAGATAATAAGAAAGTTAACTAATATCTTTTTCTACCTAAATAAGTTCTAAAATCAGGATAAAATAAAGATTTATTTTCGTGATATTTTTCGTCAGTTTCGTCTTCGTAATCTTCTTCTTTTTCTAATAATAATTTATTAATTTCATATTCTTTATGTAATTCAAATTGTTCCATCTTTTTTTCCTCCTAACGCGATATATTATGTATCTAAAAGTATTTCTTACAACTAAAAAGAATAGATATAATCGAACAAAAAAGCGCTTACAAATTAAATACTTAAGATTATATCTTTATATTTTAAAAGTTATGAAAGTGTTTACATTAAATAGGAAAATAATCAAATTTTGAAACATTTTTGATATAAACAGAATTTTCTTTATCTTCAAAACTTTCTAAGTCATTTTTAATTATCTTTATAAGATATCTAATATGTTTTTTAAATAAATCTTTTTCTTTTGAATCTAACTTATTATAGTTTTTAAGAATCTCAAAATAGCTTTTCATTAAATTATTTCTAAATTCTATTAAATCTTTGGCATTGTTATTTTCAATAAGAAAATAACATATATTGATAAATTCTTTTCTTTCTTTTAAAGGTAACTTAGTCATATATGTATGGAATGCTTTATTTAATCCTTTAGATTTATTTGATAAATACGTACCATAATTAAATTTATTTTCTTTTGTTATTATCCAAGAGAATAAGTCATGTTGTTCTAATCCACGAGCACTACTTTCGATAACATATATTCCATTTATATCATTAAAAATCATACCAATAATAGACATAGAAGGAACTATCATAATTATTTTTTTATATATATCTTCGTTTTCTTCATTAATCTCTAATTTAGGAAACCCAGGCCCATCAAAATTAAAAACATTTTTAATTTTATTTTGAAGATCTATATTAGCATTTAATGCAGAATACATTGCTAAATTTCCGCCTTTTGAATGACCACCAATATAAATATTTTTATATTTATTATATATAGGATTATCAATATATTTTTTGGCACTAACTTGACTTGGAATTTTATTTAAATAGCACATATTAAAATCTTCTTTCCATCCTACTAAAGTTAAGTCAGTTCCTCTAAATGAAACATAAACAGTATCTTTATTTAACTTTATAGATATAGCACTAAATTGTTTTTCTTTTTTTGTCGATATTTCATTTTGATAATTAAATATTTTTAAATTTCTAAATCTTTTAGTAGTAGCTAAAACATCTAAAAAATGATTTCGTGCAGTGTTTGGATCAGCAAGTTTAGTTAATTCAGGATACATAAAATAAATATGACTTGCTTCTTCAATTGTTAAAGTTTCATTTAATTTATCTTTCATGAAATTAAAATGGTAATAAGATAAATTTGTTAAAATTAATGAATCAATAATAGAAAAATTAACCTCATCAAAATTATATTTGCCAACTCTTTCTAAATAATCAAATAAATATCTTGTTTCGTATTTCATTATTGATATTTTAATCTAATATAAGCTTTTCTTCTATTAAAAGAAATTTAAAGTTACTTATTAGTAGTTTTCTAGTACCCTTTTGTTAATAATTTTTAGCACTTAAAAAGTTTAATTTTAAGCTAAATAACAAAATTAGATAACAAAAATCAAGCAAAAAATTAAAAAAGTTAATTTATTTTTAAATCAATATTTCTATAACG
>CALVXI010000013.1 GCA_944368975.1 uncultured Bacilli bacterium
CCTGCTTTTAACTGATTTTTCTATTTCTTTAAATATTGTTCTTTTTATCATCATATCTACCTCATGGCTTTATTATATTTTAGTATTATTTGGAGTTCAACTCCGATTTTTACTAAAATTATTATTTTTACATTTTCTCATTAATGAATATTCTGAATATTCTAGAGTTTGAGAGCCATATCTTATTTAATTAATAATTTTGAACTTGGGAGCTATCTGTAAATTCTATCTCATAAAATATTTTTGTATGAATTTTCATTGACTAATTTTAATTATAATTCATTTAAAGTTTTATCTATGATATTTATTGATACAAATAATCGTTCTATTTTTAAAACTTTAAATTCATAAATAAAAACATTATTTATAGTATGATTTAATGAAAATATATATGATTTTAAACAAGATATTGAATAAATAAACATTAGTAATATGAAATATAAAAAATTTTCTCAATTAATTGACTTCCATATTTAGATGAAATAATTAAAAATCTTTAAATAAAGTTTACGGTCGAATTTAAGCAAATTACGAAGTTTTGCGAACTTTTTAACTTTATCAAAAAATGGAACTGAATTTAAGCGTGATGTAAAATATTTACATTTATATTTCAAAGTCCGCTCTAGCACGTTTAAAAGTTCAACAAAGTATAAAAAAACACTACTTTTATTAGCATAGATTCAACTAATGTAAGTAGCAGTTTATATATTTTTTGATTAATATAAATGTCAACTAAAGACTGGTGGACCCTATCGGGCTCGAACCGACGACCTCTTCCATGCCATGGAAGCGTTCTCCCAGCTGAACTAAGGGCCCAAGTGTTAATAATTCTATTCTTATATGCTAAAATTGTCAATATAAAGTGAGGATGGTTATGAAGGTAGATTTAGTTAAAAAAGAGCTTAAAGATTTTCAAGAAATTATTAATACAAAAGAAAATAACATCTATGTAGCCGAGTTAATCAATGAACTTATGACTACAGAAACAAAGTATTTTGATAACGATATAAATATGAAAACGACTCTTATTGACTTAATTAGTCAATATGATGAAGATTATAGTTTATTAAAAGAATCAATCAATTTAACTAAACTTAATTATGATGAATATATTGATAATCCTTATACTAAAAATATTAAATTAAATAATATTAAATATAAAAATTATAGGATTACAAATGACAAGTATCTTCCTTATGAGTTATTTATTAGTAATGATATTGAAATAACTAATACTACATCTTTTAAAGAAATAACTAACTTAGGTTATTTCACTAAAGAATTTCCTTATATATCTTTATATAAAGATAATACAATTTGGATGTTAATTACTCCTAATGAAATAAATACTATGAAAGAAAGCATTAATGAAGTTAATGGAACTGTTATTACTTTTGGTTTAGGATTAGGTTACTTTCAATATATGATCAGTCTAAAAGAAAATGTTAAAAAGATTTATATAATTGAAAAAGATAAAGAAATTATTAATTTATTTAAAGAATATATTCTTCCTCAATTTAAATATAAAGATAAAATAGAAATAATCGAAATGGATGCTAATAAATTTATAAATGATGAATATTCTAAATATAACGCTAACTATTACTTTATTGATTTATATCATAATCCTATTGATGGATTAAAATTCTTTATAAATTTTAAAAAATTAGAAAAAAATATCCCTAATACAAAAGTATTATATTGGTTAAATAAAAGCTTACTAAGTTATGTTAGACGTTGTTTAATATCTTTATTAATTGAACAATATGAAGAACTTGACCCATCTAATTATTTAAAAGCAAAAACTGATAGCGATAAATTAATTAATTTAATATATGAAAATACTTTAAATATTTCTATATTAAATATTATAGATTTACGCAATTTCTTAAAAGATGAAAGTATTAATAAATTACTTAAATCATTAAAATAATTGAGGTTTTAGAAGGTTTTTAGAAAAAATATATCTAAAATAAAACTACTAGAAAATTTCTAGTAGTTTTATTTTTATATAAATTTAATTAAATTATTCTAGTTCAAAGGCTCCAGTATAAAGTTGATAATAAACACCTTTTTCTTTAATTAAATCTTCGTGAGTTCCTCTTTCAATGATTCGACCATGATCTAAAACCATAATGACATTACTATTTTGAATAGTCGATAATCTATGAGCAATAACAAAGACAGTTCGACCTTTCATTAAGTTATCCATACCTTCAGTAACAATTGCTTCAGTACGGGTATCAATACTACTTGTAGCTTCGTCTAATATTAAGACAGGAGCATTATTAACGGCTGCTCTAGCAATAGAAAGAAGTTGTCTTTGACCTTGAGAAAGATTACCACCGTCATTAGTAAGCATTGTATTATAGCCTTGAGGAAGTCTAGTAATAAAGCTATCTGCGTTAGCAAGTTTAGCTGCTTCAATACATTCTTCATCAGTTGCATCAAGTCGACCATAACGAATATTATCCATAATAGTTCCAGTAAATAAATTTGTATCTTGAAGAACCATTCCTAAACTCTTACGTAAATCTTTTTTAGATATCTTATTAATATTAATGCCATCATATCTAATTTTACCATCAGCAATATCATAAAAACGATTTAATAAATTAGTAATAGTTGTTTTACCAGCACCTGTTGCTCCAACAAAAGCGACCTTTTGACCAGGTTTAGCATATAAACTAATATTATGTAAAACAATCTTATTTTCGTTATAGCCAAAATCAACATCAAACATTCTTATATCACCTTGTAAAAGAGTATAAGTAATATCATGCGTTGCACTATGAGGATGTTTCCAAGCCCATAAAGTAGCTTCTTTTGAATTAAATGGTACCTCTACAATATTACCATTTTCATCATATTTTCCTCTAACTAAAGTAACATAACCATCATCGACTTCAACTTCACAATCAAATAAAGCACAAATTCTACTACTTCCACCAATTGCTAAAGCAATTGAGTTAATTTGGTTAGCAACTTGGCTAGCATTATTAGTAAATTGTTTAACCATTGGTAAGAAACTAACAACAACCCCAATACTAACGCTAGTAACACTAGGATTTAAAGCAATATTTCTAGCACCAAACATATATAATAAAGTACCTGTAAAAGCAACAATAACATAAGTTAAGTTACCAACATTACCCATTGCAGGCATTAAGGTATTAGCATATTGGTTAGCTTTAGTACTAACATCTTGAAGTTCATGATTAATTTTATCAAAGTTAGCTTTACTTTCTTCTTCATGGCAGAATGATTTAATAACTTTTAAGCCATTCATCATTTCTTCAACAAAACCTTCTTGTTTACCAATAAACTTTTGTTGAGAAATAAAGTTTTTACTACTTCTACCACCGATATGTTTAGTTATTAAGATAATTACGACACCTTCAACCAAAACAATTAAAGTAAGCCAAATACTACTTAAAAGCATAATCACTAAAACTGCAATAAATGTGAATCCGCAAATAAGAATTTCAGGAATTGAAGTAATTGTAAATTGTCTAATTGTATCAACATCATTAATATAAATACTCATAATATCACCTTTATCATGAGTATCGAAGAATCTTACAGGAAGATCTTCCATGTGAGCAAACATTCTTCTTCTTAGTTTATCCATATATGTTTGACCTGTAGTTGCCATAATTTGACTATAAGTAAATCCGCTAATGACACTTACAATATAAGCCGAACCTAAGAAAATACAATGATATGAAATTAAAGTAAACATATAGGTTTTATCATCACCAATATAAGCACCATTATATGTTCCAGTTGTAAGTATATCAGTTACTTTTTGAAGAACTAAAGGAGCAACAACATTACCAAAGGCAGTAAAGAAAACACAGATTACCGCGAAAATAAAACTTAATTTATGTTGATGTACGAAATCAAAGAATATACGAATAATAGCAGGAAATTTCTTATGACCCATATTATTTACCTCCTATTCTATTTTGAATTTCATAGATTTCTTGATAAATCTTATTAGATTTAAGAAGTTCATCATGTGTCCCAATACCATTAATCTCACCATCATCCATGACTATAATCTTATCTGCATCTTGAACACTTGAAATTCTTTGAGCAATAATAATTTTAGTTGTATTTGGTAAAGTTTTTCTTAATCCTTGACGAATATAAGCATCAGTTTTTGTATCAACTGCACTAGTTGAATCATCCATAATTAAGACTTTAGGTTTCTTTAAAATAGCTCTAGCAATACAAAGTCTTTGTTTTTGGCCACCACTAACATTACTTCCGCCTTGTTGAATTTGGGTATCATATTTATCAGGGAAAGATTCAATAAAGCTATCAGCTTGGGCTATTTTACAAGCTTCTACTATTTCTTCATCGCTAGCATCTTTATTACCCCATCTTAAGTTATCTTTAATCGTTCCACTAAAAAGAATATTCTTTTGTAAAACCATGGAGACACTTTCTCTTAAAGAAGTAATATCATAATCTTTAACATTAATACCACTAACTTTAACTTCACCAGTAGTTGTATCATAGAATCTTGAAATTAAGTTAACTAAAGTAGATTTAGAACTACCAGTACCCCCAATAATTCCAACCATTTCACCTTCTTTAATTTTTAAATTAATATCGCTTAAAGCATATTTTTCTGCTTCTAATTTATATTTAAAGTTAACGTTATCAAATTCAATATCACCAGTTTTTATCTCTTTTATAGCATTTTCTTTATTAGCAATTGTAGGTTTTTCAACTAAAACCTCATAAACTCTTTTTAAAGACGCACTACACATTGCAATAAAAACAAATACCATTTGAAGCATCATTAAACTTGATAAAATTTGTGCACCAAAAGTAATTAAACTTGAAATATTACCAACAGTTAATGTTCCAAAATGAGCATCATATTGGCCTAAATCATTTAAAACATAACTAACTTCATTAATAATGACACTAGAACCAATAAATATAATAAGGAACATTGATAAATACATTGCACACATCATTGATGGATTACTTAAAGCTAAAAGTCTTTCAGCTTTAACATAGTCTTTACGAATGTCTTCACTTGCCTTATTAAACTTATCTTTCTCGAATTCTTCTTTAACATAGGTCTTAACGACTCTAATACCACGAACATTCTCTTCAATTGATTCATTTAAACGGTCATACTTATCGAAAACTCTAAGGAAGATAGGCATTGAGAAATAGATAACTAATACTAATAAAACACATAATAAAGGAATAGTAATAGCATAGATCCAAACCATTTGATAAGCTAAAACACTAGCCATAACAATTGAGAAAATAAGCATTAATGGTGCTCTAACACCAATTCTTATAACAACTGTAAAAGCTTGTTGAATAAATGAGATATCAGTAGTTTGTCTAGTAACTAAACTTGAAACACTAAATTTATCGATATTTTGGAAACTAAAGGTTGTTGTATTATAAAAGAAGTCCTTACGTAAATTAGTTGCAAACCCAACACCACCTTTTGCACTAAATCGACCAGCTAAAATACCACTAACAAAACTAATAGTGGCTAGAACAAGTAAAATCGCAGCATACACACTAACAGTTATAATGATCTCATTATTAGTTGTTTGAGCACTTTCACTCATTGCACCCATCGTATCAATTAAATAAGACATAAATAATGGGATAGCGCATTCACAAATCGTTTCAATAATAATAAAGACAATACCAAGAATTACATCTTTTTTGTATTCGCGAATAGTGTGAATTAATCTTTTAAAAATATCACGATAACGAAATTGAGATAATTCTGTGGTCAAAATATTTCGCATAACTTTAATTTTCTCCTCCTAACTTTAACTACATATAGAAATTAATCATCAATATTTAATTGATCATCTTTTCCTATATTTTTAATCATTACATCGATAATTTTATTAAAATTATCGAGGTCTTCTTTAGATAAATTACTTGTTACAATGTCTTCAAGATATAATCCAATTGAACTAGTCTTTTCTTCAAATTCTTTTCCTTTTTGAGTTAAAACTATTTTCTTAGCACGTTGAGAAGGACTATCAACCCTTTCAATAAGATTATTTTGCTCCATCGTTTTAAGTAATTCACACATTGACGATTTCGAACTATTAAAAATTGTTTCTAAATCTTTTTGAACTGTCTCAAGATTTTTTTCATCACGAAGATAAATTGTATGTAAAATACGTGATTGAAAACCACTAATACCTTCAATCTTAGCTAAAGCATTCCATTCTCTACGAATGTAATTGAATAAAATTCTAACTTTACTGAGTACAATTCCTTCCATAATTTAATAATAGTTCGTGTACGAACTACATTATTTTATGAACTTTAAATTTTAATGTCAATAGAATAATCAATAAGTTTAATGTAAGCGTTTCCAAACGAAAAAAGATATTTAAATGATTTATTTTTTTAAGAAAATAGTTAAGTTTTAAAGGTTTTTATTATTTTTTATTTAAATAAGCTACAAGCACTTTAATTTCATCGTTTAAATTCTTAATAGTATTACTTGCTTTAGTAATATCTAGTTCTTTATATAAGAAACTTTCTTTATCTCTACTAACACCAAGTTTAATAAAATCTTTATTTCCTGTTAAATTTAAATAATAAATAAGATTATTTTCTAGTTCATAAGGAAAAAGAATATTGAATTCTTTTAAAGTTAATTTATTAAATTTGATATCTTTAAATCGCAAAGATTTAAAGATATCTTTATATTTCTTACTAAGAAAATAATAAATTAAAACTTCAATATTTGTTAATTCAATATTCTTTTTAATTTTTCTTTTAATCTTATGTTTAATAATAAATTTAATTATAAACATTAATATTATTCTACAACAGGATTATAGCTTTCATAGGTCGCATTATTATAAAGTGTACCATCATCTGCGATTGAATACTTAATTTCATTATAAATAAATTCTAATTCACCATAACGATTTAATCCTAATACTTCACATTCTTCTCCGTTAAATGTAACGCCTTCTTCAGTAACTTCAATAGTTACTTCTATTTCACCTATTAAGTATTTATATGTTCCTAAGAACATTTCTAAAGTTGTTTTTTCTTGAATACTATCTATACTTGGAGGTTCAATTGTAGCTTTATCATAACTAAATTCAATAGTATACAAACAAGAACCACAATCAGCAGTAAGTGTACTAATTTTATTTCCATCTAAAGTAATGGTTAAACTTGTTGCTGCCTGAAGAGTTGGATCAATAAACCACATAGGATTTAAACCATAAGCCATATAACCAGCAACACTTTCTGGAGCTATATATTCTTTTGTTTCTTCATTATATTCCATTAATTGGACGGCAACTAAATTATCAACCATATAATCTTCGTAATTTCCAAGAGGATTATCACTTAAATAATAAAGATTTCCATCTAAATCACTTAAAACTTCATATGCTATACCATCTTTATTAATAATTGAATAAGACTCTTGATAATCTACATCATACCCATAAAATAATTCAGGACTTGAGTATGTATACTGTACATAATTACCCATATCACCATAATCCATTGTTATTGTCGTATAAAAAGTTCCAGTATTTAGATATTCAATAGCCTCTATTAAAGGTTCATGATAACTCATAGTTTCATATGGTTCTGGTAAAGGATACTCATGTTCAGTATCTTTACTAGTATCTAAAGTAAAATCTCCTTTATAGTAAAGTTTCCCTGAAAAGATATCTTGTAATAAAATGTTTTGAAACTAATTTTTGAAATCTTATCATTTTCAATTGTTAATTTAACTTCTTCTAATAAAGACGTTCCATCACTTGGAGAAATATAATAGTTATAAGTGATATTACTAATAAATAAGACTGTATCTAAACTTGTTTCATCAAGAATTATTGTATTTGGATCATTAGGATCAATACTAGCAATACTTGGATCAATTACTTCGAAAGGATTATCATAATCATCCCAACTAGCTAATGTAGTCTGTTCATCATCAACATAAATAACTTCATAATCAAGTTGATTATCAGGGGTTATATAATAGTGAAGAACTTGTCCTTCACTATTAGTATATAAAGTAGAATCAATCTCACTTCCGTTTTCTCCTACTTCAATGTGATAAGAAGTATCACCAAACATTGTTTTTAATGGATAATCTAAAGGTGTTTCACTACCATCTTCACTAACTAAAACACTAGAGAAAGTTCCTGTTACAGTCATTTCACCTTTCATTTCATTTATATAATCAGCTGCTTCTTTATCTTTTAAACTAACATCAATTTTAACATCATGACTTGGCATTACAAAACTATAAACACCATCACTGAGAGTGACTTCAACTAAATTAGTTAACATTACTTTTCCAACAACTTTCTTTTCTGGTGAAGTAATAGTAAATCTAACAGTCTCATTTTCTTTAACTCCAGTATTAGAAGTTAGAAATTGGATTGTTGCACCATTAGTTGTACCTGTTGTTACGTTATATGTACTCACTTCGCTAGGATCACAGCCAATAACAGTTGTAGCGACAAAACCTAAAACTAAGGTAGCCGAAAGCATTAAAAGATTACTTCTTTTTCTCATATTCTCTCCTTTAAATAAAAAGGAATAATTTCTATACGAATATTATTCTCTTTCTAAGGTTTACTAATAATTTATATGTCAATTTATAAATCAATAAGGTAGATAATATAATCTTAATAAGTTTTAAATATAATTGATTAAACCTAAGAAACAACTTCAACTATAAATAAATAGTTTTTAAGTAAAACATAATCATTGGTTACCCAAGATTTTGTATTTGTATCATAATACATGACTATTTGATCAGTAACATAGTCTCTTAAATAGAATTTTGAAAAATCATAGCTTCCATAAGTTGGATGACTTATAATATAACTTCTAATATAACTTTCAAGTGCATTTTGTAATGTCACCAATTCACCGGAACTATTTGGAACGCTAGACTTCATAGATGGGTCTAAATATTTGCCTAAATTAGCTCTTCCTTGCCAAATTTGAGAATCTAATGGTTCTCCATTATCTTTTGTATGAATTGCTAATCCATCATTATCTGTCTTAATTTCTGTTCCGATTTCGTAAACCTTAATAAAATTAATCATATGACGATAAGCATAAATATGGAAAACATCTTGGTTATCACTACTAGTACTTGGATTAAAAATAAGCAAAATATCATAAACGCCTTTATATGATTCATTATTAAGTTTGAATCCTTCTTGGCTGGTAGTATTATCGCTAAATTTAATAACATCTTCACTAAAGAATTCTCGTCCAGGAACAAAATATTGATTTTCATTATATGTATAAGAACCGTTATTATCTTTTGGATTCAAAATAACCGGCATAGTAGCGTCTTTTCCTAATTCAAAACTTGTATTATCAATATATGTTTTTGAGAATCTTATTTGAAAATAAAGGTTTTCTACATCAGTAAAATTAACATTTCTTAATAAATAAACATAAGGATTATTTTCAATAATATTTGTATTACCGACACTTAAACTTCCATCAGCACCTTCTTCTATTCGATGAATTGGGTAAGTATACATTACAAAGTTATAAGAGGAATTATAATTATTATCAATAATTTGCTGTAATTCAGTACTATTAGCATATGAATTAGTTAAATTATTATATAAACGACCTTCGCTGACTTTTTCAGCATATAATTTGAAAGGTCTAGTGACATAATGTGTCGTTTGGAAAGGCCACCATCCAGTAGTGTAATCATAAAAAAGATTTGCTGTATCACCTAGCGAAATAAATTTTTTATTGCGTAATTCGCTAAAAGCAGTTAAGTTGCTATTCCCAGTAGAAATTAATTCACCAACATCGTTAATATTAAAATTAGTTGGCCCCCATATATTATCCTTCGCTAACCCGCTATCGCCTACAAAAACATAAAAGTTATATAGACCAGGACCATAACGACTCAAAAGTTCCGTCACAATGCCTAGATTGCCAGTCTCGAATCCATTTTGCCAATTTCCCTCCCAAGCAGCACAGCTACCTGCACTTATATCGGTTTCAACAGCAAACATATTTGTACTTTCACTTGAAATATCATATAAATCTGAATCGATTGTTATATTTGATAAAATTGCATAATGAATTGTATCCAAGTCACTATAATTGCTGCCTAAACTGTCTAAACCATTTGACGAATCAAGAGTATTTCCGTTATACATAAAATATTTTTCACCACTAGTTTCTTGATTATTAAATCTAATCTTGAGACCATCGCGGCCGCCATAAGAAGGGTCTGATATATTATAATTTTTTCCATTACTAAAATAAGGGAATAGTCTTATTACATTATCTCCATCAGCATAAATATCTAAATTTTGCATAATATCAAAATAAGATGCTATATCGCCGCTTAAAAATGGCCATAAAGAAAAATCTTTATTTTGATCATTTGTATAAGGAGGGTTTTCATATCCTCCGTTTTCATTCAATTCAAAAGTAGTCCAGCTAGAAAAAACAATATTATACCATCCTTCACTAGAAGCATCACCCATAGAGGTTATTGGCTCCATTGTATATGTTGAAAAATAATCGGCTGTTGCTGATTGTCTAACAACTAATTTTTGAGGTAAATAACGACCAGCATCTTCATAACTACCATTAGCCTTAACATATTCGCCATTGGATTTTGGTGCAGCGTATAAATCCCCCCATGCACCAAAACGGTCATATCTAAATTGATTCTTAAATTTAAAGTGACTATCTTTATATTTGTCATTTAAAACCAAAATTGGATCGCCAAGACCGGATTCATTTAATTCATTACCCGAATTGTCAATGTAATAATTAGAGTTATAATTATCTTTAACATCAGATGTTCTAATATAATACTTATTCTCTTCGAGATTACGAATAAAATCATAATAGTTATTATAGCCATTATATGTATTTTGCTTTGATCCAGTTTCTTTAGCGGTATAAACGACACTGCCATTTTCTAAAGAGGCTTCAATATAGCCAAAAGCTTCTTCTGGTTTAATAGCAGTTTGATCATTATTTGAATCATCGTCATATTTTTTATTTAAATAATCTCTATAAATAACTGAATATAAACTACTAGGAAATAGATAAATAGTATATTCCTTATCAAGTTCTTCATCACGTCCAAAAGTATAATTTTCTTTAACGTTATCAACACGAAGTTGCTGGTCTAAATCATTTACATAAAAACTTAAATCACCAAAATAGAATATTGAAAAGGCAGTCCCAATAGTTGCAATAAGAACTAAAGTTAAACTTATTATGAACATTCTAAGTTTTCTAAACATTACTAATCTCCAATGTATCTAGCGGTAAAATTAATACGAATATGCCAATTTTTTTTGTTTTTAGCATTTTCAGTGAAAGCAGTATATAAAATTCTGTAAGCATCTTCCGTTATTGGTTTAACATCCTCACTTTTATAACTAAACAAGTCATTTAAATGCATCACATATTTATATTCTTTGAAGCGCCCTTGATATTCAGTTCCCTCATGTTCAAATTCTTCGCCTATTTCAAAGTTTGACGTTAAATCAACAAAATTTCCATCAGTATATAAATAATCACTTATTTGAATAAAATCAGTTAATTGTGCAGTTGCGCTTTCATCACTAATTAATTCAACACTTGCACCAATTTGGAATTTAAGTCCATAGTTAACTTCATTAAAACTATCATCTTTATGAAAAATAATTTCTAGTTCGTCGTCTCTAACAGGAGCCATTACTCCTTCAAGAACAGGATGCTGTTCTTCCTTATAAAAAGATAATCCATCATTTAAATCAGTAGGATTAGTTCCTTCATCGAAAACAAGAATATGAGGTTCATAGTGATATCCTGATTCATCATTTTTAAAATGCCCTAATGTAGCTTCAGTTGCAATTTCAACGTTAATTCCATCAATGCTATGACTTAAATTTAGTTCGCCATTTTCATTAAAAACCCAAACTCCAAAACCAGTTCCTAGTAGGGTTCCTGTGCCAACAAAAGATACTAAAAAGGTTAAAAGTTTATTGTTTTTAAGCATTTACTACACCCTCAGTCTTTTCTTCTTGTGGAATTAAGCCATTTTCTTCATCTATTTTCCTTGAAATTAAAAGCGTTTGACTATCATAAGCTTTATCAATCAATGATTCAGTTACATTATAAGTAATTAAGAAAATTGCAGCAGCTGCAATAGCAACTAAACCAATATTAGATTGTAAATAAGTTAAAGTAACACCTAAACCATAATTTTGGAATCCATTATATTTACCAATAACTTTATCATAAGTTAAAGTAAGTTCTTCAGCACTACTTGTACTATTTGCATCACCTTTAAGTGTGTAATAAGTAACATTTGTTTCAGGGTTAGTGTAAATTCTAATTACACGGTGAACAATGATATCACCACTTTCACTTTGATAAGCAAGAATATCATATAATTCAATATCTTCTTCATTAATTTTATCAATTCCAATTAAGCTAAATTGTTCAATTTGATTAGTTAAATTATTTTCATAGATATATGTATTGTCATCATTAATTGTTTCCATCGATCCTGTTTGGATTGTC
Source organism: uncultured Bacilli bacterium (assembly GCA_944368975.1). Lineage (GTDB taxonomy): Bacteria > Bacillota_I > Bacilli_A > RFN20 > CAG-826 > Onthovivens. The sequence continues at coordinate 12,571 of CALVXI010000013.1, forward strand.
ATTAAGGTGGTATTTCCAAAGAAAAGTTGTTCTCCACCAAGTCTAAATCCTAAAGCAAAACCAAAAATGACTAATAAAGCGGCATAGAGAATTCCAAAAAAGATATTATAAATAATTTGGAATTTTCTATTACGCTTTTTATCGTCAATTATTGAATCATAAACTGTATGAATAGTTGTTTCCTTAACATTTTCTTCTAACGTATCGGTATCATCAACTCTTAAATAAGTTTTAGATTCTTTTGTTTCGCTATTAAGCTCATAATAAAGATTATTATCTTCCTTAAAGGTATGAGGATTATTAATAATCTTTTTATATCTTTTCTTTAAAGTGGTCTCAATAGTTATATTTTCATGACCATTTTTAATATTTTTAATTTTATAATACCCATAAAGGGCAAAAAGGATACTAAAAACAATAGCGAATCCAATTATAACGCATATTGAAACGACAAACGCTATTGATCCTAGTTTTTCTTGCCCATTCATAAGTATATAAAATGCTTAAAATTTAAAATGTTATAAAATTATTTAACTACTGCAGTCCAGCTAAATGTGATTAATTTGTCTTTTACTGCTGTTAATGCATCTCTCATGTTACTCAATTCTGTTTCATTTTCAGGTTTACCTTGATTTCCACCATATTGTAAGAAAGCATTAATATAATTAGTTGTTCCTATATTAATAGTCATACTAGTACTATCTGGATCTACAATTTTTGTTTCAAGAGTATAGGTAGTTGTAGCATCACTCGATAAAGTGTCTTTATCTCCTAAAGTCTTTTCAACGTTATCTTGGAAAGTAACAAATTCTAACAATGTATTATTTACTGTAACTGTTTGAATAAAATAAACACTTAAACCAGCTGAAGTTAATTTATCATAAACACCATCATTGAACTTAAAGGTGGCGCCTATAAAAGATTCCTTTCCAAAGCTACTTGTTTCGGCATCGCCAAAAGAAATACCATAATCAGGTTCATTAGCGTGTGCGGCTGTACCTTGGTCTAAAACAATTTTTGTAGGCTCAACAGCATTTTCTGATTTACTAATAGTTCCTATTTCACCTACTAAATCTGTAATCACAACGCCAACGCCAAATTTATGACTAGTATCAACTGTTTCTCCAAAATACCAAGCTGAGAATCCACTACCGACGAGTGTTGCTGCAGCTACTGTTGGTAAAAGTATTGCTAACATTTTTCTTCTTAGCATAAAAAACCCTCCGTAATTTATAAAAATATTAACCCCCCCCCACTAAACTTTGTCAATTATTCCTCTTGCAATTTAAGTTAAAGTGTGCTCTTCAATTTATTCAAAGTAAACATTGATTTTTTATTGAAAAAGTAAAATAAAAGTTGATAAACCTTGCAAAACTTGATTATTTTGTAAATTCATACCTATTGAAATTTCAATAAATACATTAATAAGTCCATAAAAATTTTTTATGGAAGAAATTTCTAACTTTTATGATTATTTTAATAAAAATCTTTAATTTAAACTTATTCTTACATACAATTTATTTATAAAGAGGAGATTTTAAAGATGAGCTATAAGTTCTATATGCCTACAAAGTTATTAATTGGTAAAGATTCTTTAAAGGAACTTCATAAAGAATCTTTACCATTTAAAAAAGCTTTAATTGTTACAACTAATGGTAAATCTATATATAAATATGGATATATGGATATATTATTAAATGAATTAAAGCTATCAAATATTGATTATGTAATATATTCTAAAATATTACCTAATCCTATTAAAGAACATGTTATGGAAGCTAGTGAAATAGCTAAAACTAATAATTGTGACGTAATTATTGGAATAGGTGGAGGTAGTGCTATTGATTCAGCTAAAGCAATAAGTGTAATGGTTACTAATCCAGGAGATTATCGGGACTATATTGAAGGTGGTACTGGATTAAATAAACCTTTAATAAATAAACCTTTACCAGTTATTGCAATAACTACTACTAGTGGAACAGGTACTGAAAGTGATCCTTGGACTGTTATTACTAATGGTGAAGAAAAAATTGGATATGGAAATGATTTAACATTTCCATATCTATCAATTGTTGATCCAATGTTAACTTTATCAATACCTAAAGAATTAACAATGTATCAAGGTTTTGATGCTTTATTTCATGCAATGGAAGGCTATATAAATATTAGAAATAATGAAATTAGTGATATGTTTGCTCTTAAAAGTGTAAGTTTAATTAGTAAATATTTACCAATAGTTATTAACGATTTAAATAATATAGAGGCTCGTAGCAAAGTTAGTTTAGCAAATACTCTTAGTGGAATAGTTGAAACCTTAAGTGGTTGTACAGCCGAACATTCTATTGCTCATGCTATAAGTGGTGTTTATCCTTCTATAATTCATGGTGAAGCTTTAATGAGTATTACATTATCCTATTTTAAAAAGGAATGTGAAGGAAATAAAGTTAATGATCGCTTAATAGATTTAGCTATTGCTTTAGGTAAAAAAGATGCTAAAAATAAAGAAGATATCTTAATAGCATTAAAAGATTTAATAAATAAATGTGAAGGAAATAATGTTAATTTAACTAATGCAAAAGTTAATATTAATGACTTAAATAAAATTGTAGAAAATGCTTTTACTACAATGGGAGGATTATTTAAAGTTGATCCTACTAATTTAAGTGAATTAGATGTTTTAGAAATATTAAAAGAATCGATGTAATCGATTCTTTTATAATTATTATTAATAATAGAGAGATACTTAATAGTATCTCTCTTTTTCTAAAACAAATGGATAAAAAATTATAACTAAAGGAACAATAATCATTTCAACTATTGCTGATAAAGAAACAAAAATAATAGGTAATAAATTAGTAACTAAATCACTTTCTCCAGCACTTAATAAAATAATTACTGGATAAAGTTCCATAACTAAATTATAAATTCCATAAGCTAGTCCAAAAATTCCACCACATAAAGAAACAATTTTTAAGATTGTTAGATACTTCTTCTCTCTTTTACGATTTTCTATACACATAAAAATAAAGAATACTACTGCGATTATAATCATTAATGATGGAAATATTGCATATAGTAAATTTAAGCTAAATAATCCTTCTATTATTTGAAAAATATAAGGAATAATATAATCACATATTAAGAAAATTAATAATGCATAAAAAGCAAAGTAGAAATTACTTTCAGATTTACGAAAATAATTAGCAATTAATAAATAAAAAATAACATTAATGATACTACTTGCTAAAGAAATAAAATTAATGTTGGAACTAGCCATTTTACTCATTACAACATTAATTACTAAACTTATTAAGTTAAGAATTGCTAAAATAGCAAAACCAATTGTTCCTAATTTTGCATAGTTATTACGATTAATAAATCTTAAATTCATTTTCATAGATAAAATTATATTCTTCAAAATATAGATATTCAATTTAAAAATAGCTAGGCATTGCCTAGCTATTTAATTCATTATTATCTACTATTTTTCTCTTTTTAATCTTATATATAAATAAGTTAATTATTGAGTAAATTAGAAAAACTAATCCTCCACCAATAGATATATAACAAATTATTGCTTCAAGAGAAGTAAGTAAAAATTCACCACGATCTGTAAAACTTAAAGGTATAAATAAAACTCCAATAATAAATAAAATAATACTAATAACTAAAGTTGTTAGAAAATTACTTTTATATCTGTTAATGGAATTTTTATTCATATTTTAAGAATTAGATAGCATCGTATGCCTTAGTAAATTCTTCTTTAATTAATGTATCAATATCAGTTCTATTTGAAGTTAATACATTAAGTAAAATAGTTTCAACTGCAGTTCTTGTAGCACTACTAAAAGCATTTACTGGAGTCATATAGAATTCATCACTTTCTCCATAAGCATCATAAATTTCATAAATATTAGCAAGTAAATAATCTTGTCTAGTACTTAAATCTGGATTAGTACTAAAATCAATATCTTTTTTAGCAGTAATTTCAGTGATAGCTTCTTCATCATATGAAGAATTTCTTAATGGAATGCTTCCTAAAGCAATACTCATATTTGCAGCATTACTTGTCGTTGTAAGTTCTTTATAGAATTTGAATGCTTCTTTATTTTCTTCTTCACCTTGATCAAAGAAAACAATTGATCCACCTTGAGAAATAGCACATGTTTTTGTTGCTTTATCTCCACCAGTTGAATAATCAGCGCTTTCTAAAATAGAAGCATCAATCGAAGGAACTTTACTAACTTTTGTATCATTAAAGAAGTTAGTTGTTTCTTCAGTTTCTTTATCTGTTTCTACACCATCAAAATAGGTATATCCTCTAGTTGAATCAATACAATAGAACATTTGACCATTATAGAATGGTGTTTCAATATATTGACTAGAACCAGCAATTTGAGTCATGATTTCAGCAGTAGTAAATAATCCTTGGTCATACCAAGTCTTAAGCATTTTAACCATTGCTTTAGCCTTGTCATTATTAAATAAAACACATTCTTGTTTGGTTGTTCCACTTCCAGCATAAGGTATACCAAGCATTTGACTCATTGTAATATATAAATTACTTGTAGAGTTAAAGCCAATTGGAGCAACTAAACCTTTACTCTTTAATGAACCATCAGCGTTATAATAAGTGTCATGATATTCAGGTAAAGCCATTAAAGTTTTAGCACCATCAATCATATTTCTAAAGTTAAATTCACCTTCAGGAATTAAATTATTTTCTTTTAAAACTTTACTATTATAATATAAAGCTTCAGTTGATTTAGCATATGGTAAGGTATAAGTTCCTTCTGCATAGCTTCCACCTTCTTCAATAAATGATTTAATATAATCTTCATTGTCAGTACTACTAAATCCAATTTCACTATCATTCATTAAAGGCTTTAAATCAACTAAAAGTCCTTCATCAATATAATTATAAATATAATCAGGATAAACAACTGCCATATTTGGAAGTTGAGATGGTGTAGCTATTGTTTGAGCAATTGTTTCAGCAATGTCAGGATAATCTCCACTTTGTTCATAGTTAACTTGGTAATATGTTCCACTTGTTGCACTACTTTCTAATGTATTGTTATATGTATTAACAACTCCATCCATAAAAGTTTTTTCGCTATCGCCCCAAACATTAGTCCAGAAAATAATACGGTGATCATTAATGTAACGATTGTTGCAACTAGTTAAACTAACTAATCCAATAAGAGCAACTGATAAAACTCCTAATTTACGTTTCATATACTTTAAAACCTCCTTAAATAGTATAAAAACATCTATCTCTAACCTTTAATACCAGCTTTACTGGTCCCTTTCATGATATACTTTCTAAAAATAATGAAAAGTATAATTAAAGGTAAAGTAACTAAAAATGCGGCCGCCATCTCAAGATTTACTAAATTTCTTCCACCCATGTCGGTAAATTGAGCGTGAGCTAATGCAACAGAAATTAAAGCATAATCTCCTCTATTTATTAAGTTAGGCCATGCATAAGCATTCCAAGTTGAAATAATTTTTAAAATAATAGTTGTAATGATTGTTGGTGAACACATTGGCACAACTATTTTCCATAAAAATGCACTATCTCCTCGACCATCAACTTTACAAGCAAGTTGTAATTCATTTGGTATTTGCTTGAAGTTTTGTCTAAGTAAATATATAAAAAATACATTAACTAAAAAAGGTAACATAATAGCTAAATATGTTTTACTAGCATCAACTAAATTTACTCCAGTATAGTTAAGTAAACCAAGTCGATATACAGTAATAAAATTAGTGATAACAAATAATTCACTAGGTATCATCATTGTCACTAAACATAAAGTAAATATAGTATCTCTTCCTTTAAATTCCAGTTTAGCAAAAGCAAAAGCTGCTAAGATTGTTAAAACTAAAGTACCAATTGTTGAAAACACTATAACTATTAACGTGTTTAATAAGTATCTAGTAAAATCAAAATATGAAAATACATCTATATAATTAGAGAAATAAACTCCATAAGTTGGAAAGAATGTTGGTGGAAATTCATTTGTAATTTCATCCATACTTTTTAAGCTTGTATTAATCATCCAATAAAATGGTAAAATAGCAAATATTAAAAATAAAATAAGAATTAAATATACGAATAAAATATAAAAACCCTTTAAAACTCCATTTATTTTAGAATTTTTCTGATTTTTAGTATCATTAAGCTCAATTACTAAATCGAGTTCATCAATATGATTAGATAATAATTTACTCATTAATAATGAACCCTCTTTTTACCAACATAAAGTTGAATTAATGTAAATACTAAAATGATTAAAAATAGTATAACTGCAGCAGCACAAGCATATTGTATTGTATGAGGATTACCACTACTAACCATATCATATATATAATATGCACAAGTATATAAATTAAATGATCCAGCTTGTGTACCTCGATCTCCAAATAAACCAACTACAGCTTGATATTCCTTAAATGCATCAATAAATGAAGTAACTGTAATATACATAATTTGAGGAGAAAGTAATGGGATAGTAACCTTAGTTAATACTTTATATTTAGGAGTACTATCCATTCTTGCTGCTTCATAATATTGCTTATTTATTCCTTGTAATCCACTAGCAAATATTAATATCTTATATGGGCATTCATACCATATAATCTCAATACATAAAGCAGTCATTGCATTAGCATAATTTAAATCAGGTCCAATATTAACCCAGTTAGTTCCTTCTATTCCAAGTATCGAATTAAATAAACCACTAGGAGCAAATATAACACTAAAAACCATACCTACTGCAATAATATTAGTAACATAAGGTAAGAAAAATAGTGTTTGAAAAAAACTTCTAAATAATTTAATTGAATTAAGCCAAACAGCGATAAGTAAAGAAATAATTACACTTATAGGAACTGTAACAAAAGCAATTATTAAAGTATTTGGTAAAGCAAACTGTGTAAAAGCTAATGTTTGCCCAGCTCCAGGCATTGTATCAGGAAAACTTTCTAATCCTAAAATAACCCCATAATTATCAAGTGTAAACCCATCAAAACTACCACTTATATAACTATAGTTATCCATAAAGGAAATAACAAAAGTATTAATTATTGGGTATAAAGTAAAAACCGCCAACAATATTAATGTAGGCGCTAAGTAAATCCAGGCTTTGTATGAATTTTTCTTCTCCATCACTTTACCTATTACTTAACTATTATAATTTAATTTAATAATTAAATTAATAATAAAATTTATCTTTACAAAATATTTACAAGCTCGAACTTCTATTAGAATTGAAATAAATTTCAATAAATCAAAACTGATCATAGGTTAGATGTTATTTAAAACTAGTTAGTTAATAATCAATAAAAAGTTTCCACTGCCACTATTCAATTTTGTTTTCACCGATATCCTTTATAATTATATTATTTCTTAAATACCTTATATTATTGTTGTTTGCGCTATCACCAATACAAATTAAAACAACTAATTAAGACTTAGTAATATTTGTATTATGTCTCGTTTCAGAAAGTATTTATTTACTAATAGAATTTAATCCATATTTTTTAAACAATTGTTTCCCGCCATTATTATCGCGACTTTTATAACCGATTTTTTTATAAAATAGTTAGTAACAAAACAATGTAAATTGTAATGAAGATTGCATGTTGTAAATTAACAATATTTATATAAACGATTTTATTATACTTTTAATTATTATAATTTTGAGTATAATATTTATAAGAAGATTTTGGAGGTACAAAATGCAAGAATTCATCAATCGTACAAAGGAACTTGAATCTTTAGAAAAACAATATGCTTCAAATCAATCATCACTAGTTGTTGTATATGGTAGACGACGCGTAGGAAAGACAGCGCTAATCACTAAGTTTTTGGAAAACCATAAAAATTCACTCTACTTTCTTGCAACCGAAGAACCAGAAACTCAAAACCTAAATTACTTCAAAGTTCAAGTTGCAGAATTTACTGGCAACGAACTTTTAAAATCTGCTGCCGTCGACTGGTATACCGTTTTTAAAACACTTGTTGAATATAAAACTGAAACCAAAAAAATAATCGTTTTAGATGAGTTTCAATATATTGGAAAATCTAATGCTGCATTCCCTTCTATTATGCAAAAAGTTTGGGATACCATACTCAAAAATGCAAATATAATGCTTATTTTATGCGGTTCTCTCGTATCACTAATGAAATCGCAAACACTTGATTATAGTTCTCCTCTTTATGGAAGACGCACAGGACAAATTAAACTAAAACAAATTCCTTTCTACTACTATCACGATTTTTTTAAAGGTCGATCCAATAACGATTTATTACCTTTCTATGCTGTAACTGGCGGTGTTCCAAAATATATAGAAGCTTTTCGTGGCTATACAGACATTTATGAAGCAATCGAACAAAATGTACTCAATTCACAAAGTTTTCTTTATGAAGAACCTTATTTTCTCTTACAAAAAGAAGTTAGTGAAATAGGCAGTTATTTTTCACTCATTAAGACTATCGCAATGGGCAATCGTAAATTATCAAGTATTGCCACCAACCTTGGTTTAAAACAAACAGGACTTACAAAGTATTTAAAAGTATTAATAGATTTAGATTTAATTGAACGAGAAGTTCCAATAACTGAAAATGCTCCTGAAAAAAGCAAAAGCGGACTTTATCGTATTAAAGATAACTTTATTGCTTTTTGGTTCATGTTTGTTTATCCATATCAAGCTTATCTTGAAAAAAATGAAACTTCTTTTGTGCTTTTACAGATCAAAAAAAGATTTATACAAAACTATGTTTCCTTTGTCTATGAAGATGTTTGTCGAGAAAAAATGTGGGAACTTTCAGCAATCAATACTCGGGATTTTCACTTCACCAAAGTTGGTAGATATTGGGGCAATAAAACAGGTGAAATAGACATCGTTGCTATAGACACAATTGGAGGAAATCTTGTTCTTGGTGAATGTAAATACACTACTTCTCCTAAAGGTTTATCTATTTTACATTCTTTAAAAGAAAAGGCTGAAGCTATACTAAAACTTGCAAAAACAAATAATGTCCATTATATTCTTTTTAGTACTGCTGGTTTTACTAATGAACTTATAGATGAAGCAAAAAGAAATAAAAATATAAAACTTATACATTCTTTATAATAGAACTTTCTAAAAGAAAATAATGTATATTTTTATAGCTTAGAATTTATAAAAATATAAATGATAAGACACTAATAATATTGATCTAGTCCTGCTTTTTTTCATTTATTAATTTAATAATTTTTAAATCTTAATCCTATATGTTATAGAAGATGGTGTTAGCCCAAATTATTTTAGCTTAAAACTATATAGCACCATAAATAATGAAAGAATAGATTTTAATTTTTATAATTTAAAAGCATATAGTGAAGATGTTACTCATTAGATTGATTATATAGATGATTATGATGGATGGCTTACACCTTATAATCCACTTATTGAAAGAGATAAATTTTTTATACAATTATTTAGTAATATTGATACTTATATTTATTTCTATATAGATCAATCTAAATATTCTTAATCATCTTTATTAAGTAAAATTGAAATGCCACACCATTAAATTTTAATTGTTTTTCTTAACTATTCTTTTTCCAAAAAATATTTTTATTATTAAATAATTAAACACTATTCGATATTCGTAAGAATTATCCATAGAATAAAAAAACAATACAAGTAAAACGATAGGAGAATAAAAAATGTATTAATTTATATTGAAGTTACTTCAATATTGAATTGAAGTTGAATTGAAGTAGATATTGAAGTTGAATTGAAGTAAGTATTGAAGTAAAATATTTTTGAGGTGAAAATATGAACTTAAAAGACATTAATAAAGACTTTATCACAGAAGATATCAATTATGAATGTAAAGCACGATTAAATGATAAGGATCCACTTAAATGGCTAAAAACAGTATGTGCTTTTGCTAATTCAAATGGTGGAACAATTTATTGTGGTGTTGAAGATAAAACTTTTAAATTAATCGGTTATGAAGATTATGAAATTGATAAAGAAAAACAATATTTTTATCACAATATTAAGGAACATTTTCAATTACACTTAAATATTACAAGTAAAATAATTCCTTATTTAATAAATGATAAGACTCGTTATATCATCGAATTTAAAATTGATGAATCTAATACTAAGCCAGTAATTTTAAACTATAATGGTATGCCTTTAATTTATATTAGAAGAGATGGGTTTACTAATATTCCAACCTATGAAGAAATTCAAAGTCTTGCCTTAAATACGAAAAATAAACATTATGATTCGCAAGTTCTTGACATTAAATATAATGAAAATAATTTCACTTCTTTCTTTAAATTTTGTTATGAAAGAAAAAACGCTTATCCTACTTTAAAAGAATTAAAATCAATTCCTTTTTTCGATGACGATTTAAATTTATATGCTGGTTCATATTTATTTAGTGATAACTATTCATTAGAAAATTCCAAAATTACATGTACATATTATCCAGGCAAAAATAAAGGATCTAATGAAATAATTGATTCGGTTAACTTTAAAGGAAATTTAATCGATGGATTCTATTTTATTTATAATTTTGTTAATAAATATCAAAAACATGGTTTTATTAAATATAATGATAAACGTGTTGATACAACATCTTTTCCTTCTAGAGCTCTATTTGAAGCTATTATAAATGCTTTGGTTCATCGTGATTACTTCATTGATGATAGTCAAATTTCAGTCGATTTATTTACTAATCGTTTAGTTATTACTTCTCCTGGAAGTTTTTATGGTCAAAGTGAAACTAATATTACTTATAATCTAAAAGAATTTGCCTCAAAAAGAAGAAATAATTTAATTGCCTCAATTTTTGTCTATTTAAAGGCTATGGAAGCTAAAGGAACAGGTTTTGAAAAAATAATGGAAGAATATAAAGATGCCGATGCTTTACATAAACCATATATTTTTGAAAAAAATCTTCAATTTAATATAGTTCTTCCAGATTTGCTTGATAAAGAGGGAATCCCTTTAAATTTTGATAAAATTAAAATCTTAAAACCTTATGAAGTAAAAAGTACATATGATTATCAGATTCTAAGTTTTTGTTATGGCAAATATCAAAGCGTTAAAGAAATTGCTAATAATTTAAATATTTCTAATTCTTCATATTTTAGAAATAATATTCTCGAAAATTTAATAACTGAAAATTTATTAATTAGAAAAATTGAAGGAAAAACATCCTTTTATTTAACTAATGAAGAAAATGTAAAATTAAGATAAATAATAAATAACTGTTAATTAAAGCCATATATAATTTTACCTTCATTTACTCTAAATCCACTTAATTACTCATCCTTACTAAGTAAAATTGAATCTTCACTAAGAAACTTTGAATTAAGTTTATTAAGGTCTTTAATATATTCTCCACTAGTTTTATATATTCTTTTATTCTCAATATCAACTTTATAAACATTAAAAACATAATCAGTTAATGTTTTTCTTTCTTTATTAAATAAAAAGAAAGAAAAACTAATAATAGAAGGAATAAATAAACCAATAAAAGAAAGAATAAACATAATAAAATAATTAAATATCGATATTAAAATATATTTAGTATTTTTAATACTTAACCCATTAAAGTTTATGTATCCAATCTTAAATAATTTCATACCAATAGTTGATTTATTAAGGCTACTTATTGGAATAATAAAATAATAAATAAGATAACTAATAAATGTACTTATTAAAATGTTAATTAAAATACTAAGTAAGATAAATCTTGAAGATTCTAAATACTCTTCACTTTCTAATAAATAACCAATTGCATTATTATTTAATGTCTTTATATAAAAATCATTATAGATTGAAGGTAAAATTCCTGCACTAACATTAATTTCTACTTCATTATCATTAAGAATAAATAAATGTAAATCATTATAAGTTTCATTTAGTTTTAATTCATTATAAACATCAAGTTTATCAATACTTAAATAAAATTCATTTAATTTATCATTAAGTAAAGTATTTTCTTCACTTAATGATAAATCTAAAGTTTTAAGATATTCATTGTATGTTAATAACTCATTATTAACATTAATATATAATCCACTATCAATTCTTATTTCATTAATTTTATTAATATTATTTCTATATATATCTAATCTTTCAGTAATTAAAAAAGCACCTAGAAAGATAACTAAAGATGTAATAAAAAATATTAATATATCTATTAAAAATGAAAATACTCTATCTCTAGTTTTTGGACTATTATATGTAATCTTAACTTTATTCATCTTTTATTATTTCTCTTTCATCTTTAGTTATACTTAATGAGATAAATTCACTTAAATATTGATGATCTTTATTGATAAAACTAATAATGAAGCTAATTAAAAAAATAAATAAAGAAAATATCGCTAAAGATAAAATATTTAAGTGAATAAAGTTATATGTAATTAAACTTATATTTCCATAACTTAATAAGATAATAAATATTAAAATAAAGAAATTTGAGAAGAGTTCTAAAAGGTTTTTCAGTAAAATATTAGTTATTTTTAATCTATTTCCATTTAATAAAGTAGAAGGTAATTTAAATATTTTCTTAGAAAAACTATCATAATCTTTATAGATAAGATATGGTAAAAAATAAGTTAAAAATACTCCAATAATATAACTTATAAATAACTCAATAATTATCGAATTTAGATAAATTTGATAATTATTATTAAATTCATTTAAATAGTTTATATATGTTATATCAGTAGTTTCTAAATGATGTCTAGCTTCATTAAAAGCATTTAAATAAATTGTGTATAATTCATTATAAGTATCACTAAAAGAATCATCTTCTTTAAAAAAATATTCACTTAAAGAAATAGTTACTTCTTTAGTAAAATAACTTTCTTTATTTTCATTTATTAAGGAAGTAATAAAATAAGGCTCTACTCCATTTAAAATTTTAGTGTAGTAAGTATAAAAGTTATTAGTATTAGACACTATTTCACTATTATTATTAAATATAAAGTAATAATAATATAAGTTATCGTTTATATTATTAAAATAATCTATTTCATCTATATTTTGATAGTTATCAAAATATATATAATCATCTTCATAATGATGATAAATAAGACTAGATTTACTTATACTTTTTAAGACATTATCAATTATTTCTTTACTTTCTAATTGATTATTATCTTTATCGTATTCAATAAGATGTGAAGAAATTAAGTATTCATTAGTTTTTATATTAATTTCATTAGCATTATTTAAACTAGTTTTAACATTAGGTAAATTATTCCCAATTAGATTAATAAATCCAATATAAACAATAAAAGTAATAATAAGTAAAATAGCTTTATCTAATAACGAAACTAAAGCTTTTCTAGTTCTAGAAGCATTAATATAATTACTATATTTACTTTTCATTATTTATATTATTTAAAGCATTCATTAATTCTTCATGAAAAATTTCTTTAAATGATTCTTTAGTTATTTCTTTATTAACTTCTTCTTTTTTATTTAGATTATCTTTATTTATTTCATTATCTTCAACTTCTAATTCTTTAGATTCATCTAAATTATATATTTCACCACTATCATCAATTCTTAATTCAGTCTTTTTATCAAAAATATAAACTTTATCTAAATTAACTAAAGCTTTAAATTCTTTAACATCTTCCTCTAATTCATGATTAATAATAATCTTTACTTCTTTATTAATTGAAGATTCACTATAAGCATTAACTAAAATGTCTTTACCCATAGTTTGAATATTATTAATTTTAAAATGTAAGGATTTATCATTATTAGTAAAGATAAATCCTTCAGGTCTAATACCAATATAAACTTCTTGATCTAAATAGTTATTTTTAAGTTTTTTAAGTGGAAAATCTTCTAAAACTAAGGTATTTTTTATAATTTGCCCATTAAAGATATTAATTGGAGGGGTTCCTAAGAACTTTGCAACAAATAAACTTTCAGGATTTTTATATACTTCTTGAGGTTTATTGTTTTCTTCAATTTTTCCATCTTTCATAACAATAATACGGTCACAAATACTCATAGCTTCTTCTTGGTCATGAGTAACAAAAATAGTAGTTATTCCAATTCGTTTAACGATACTTCTTATTTCTTCTCTTGTTTGAAGTCTAAGTCTAGCATCTAAATTACTTAAAGGTTCATCAAGTAGTAATAATTTAGGCTTTTTAACGAGTGCTCTAGCAATAGCAACACGTTGTTGTTGGCCTCCACTAAGTTCACTAGGTTTTCTATCAAGAAGTTCTTCAATTTGAACAAGTCTAGAAACTTGTCTAACTAAAACATCTATTTCATCTTTAGTTAATTTTCTTTTAATTTTAATAGGAAGATATTCTTCATTATTATCTTTTTTTAAGATCTCACATTTTTCATTAAATAAAAGATCTTTTTTAGCATATTTCTTTGTTAATTCATTAATCTTTAAATCAATTTTATTAATAACTTCATCATATTCATTAACTTCTAAATTAAAGATTAAATCGATAATTTCCTTACTTATTGAATAAGGAATATCATAAGTTACAATAAGTTTATTAATTGCATCTATTTTATAAATCTTCTTATTAACTTTAACGCTTTCTATTAGTTCTTTTACTTCTATTTTTTTACTTATAATTTCTTTAACTATATAAAGCTTTTCTAATTTAAAACATTTCTTATTAACATTAACTTTTAAATTAGTTAATGGAAAAGAAATATTTTTATAAACAGTCATATGTGGATATAAAGCATAGTTTTGAAATACTAAACCAATACCTCTTTTTTCAGCAGGAAGTTCAGTAACATTTACATTATCAAAATATATTTCTCCACTAGTAGGATCTTTAAGTCCACTAATCATATATAAAGTAGTTGATTTACCACAACCACTAGGTCCAAGAAGTCCAACAAGTTCACCATCTTTAATAGTGGCATTAAAATCATTTACAGCAACAGTTTCTTTTTTAGATTTCTTATCATTTGATTCAAATACTTTCGTTAAATTTTTAATTATAATTTCCATATTGACCTCGCTTATATACGGTTTAAATAATCTCCAATTTCATTAAATTCATTAACCCAAATTGGAATTAAATCATAAGTAAAATAATAATTTGTTAAGTCTTTAAAGACACTTTCTTTATAATCTTTCTCTTTTTTTAAGAAAATAAAGTTGAATTTTAGAGGGTTTTTACTTAATTCAAGTAATCTTTTCATATTTGGATCAGTTAAACTTATTCCAATAAATATACAAGCATTAAATGTAAAATCATGAAGCTGTTTAGAGATATTCCAAGTATATGGATTATTATATAAATTAAAATATTCACTCTCAGTAAAAACAAGTGAATCAGTAAATTTTGATTCATTATATTTATCAAAAGGAAGTAAACCATGGACATGGTATATGTTTACAAAGCTTTCTTTTAAGATGAAACTATTTTCATCATAAATTGTGTTATATAGAATCCCTCTTTTTTTAAGTAAATACTCTAAATTAGTATCATAGTTATAAGTAATAACATTAGTTCCCTTATGATTAATAATAAAATTTACACAATTATATAAATTAGAATCACTATCATTAAAAGATTTAGCTTCTTTAAATAAATATAATTCTTTATTTAAAGATTTATAGACATCAAAACCATTAGTTTTAAGTACTTTACTACTTACAAATAGTTCATCTCCTACATAATGAGCAGTTTCTTTTATTCCTTCTAAATTATTATTATAAAATTCATTATTTAAACTACTTATTAAACCTTTCCAGTCTTTAGCTCCATAATCACAATTAATTCCGGCTCCAAGAACTAAAGTTGTAGGTAATTTAAATGTATATAATTTCATTAACCATTCAATAAAAGATTCATTACTATTATTTAAATTAGATTCATTATTTAAAGAATGAAGTAAATCATCTTTAAATGTCGACTTCTCCTTATTATTTAAGGTATATTCAAAATATTTTCCTTCAATATATCCTTCAGCAATAAAGCTAACTTCATCAAAAAAGATATTTAAAGATGATTTAGGTTTATAGAAATTATCAAATTTCTTAATATCGTTAATTTTAACGATATTAACATTTCCCATGATATCTAGTTCTTCTATATTTACACCTCTAAGAGAGGTAAATATTCTAACAATATATTTATGAATATGATTTTTAAGTGAATTAATAATAACCTTAAAATTACATGAAGGATCAAAATGAAATCCAAATGATCTAAAAGTTACATCTTTATAACTAACATCATTAATGTAGTATAGATAATTTAAGATTAATAGGCATTTTTTAGAGAATATGTATTTATTTCTTTCTTTTTCCTTCATACGAGATATATTTTATACTTTTTGAGTATAAAATAATATTGTTAAATCAAAAGCAATTATTAGAATTAGATTACTTAGTATAAAATAAAGAAAAATTTATAGAAATATCTCGAAATCGATGATTGAAATTGGACATAAAAATATTGACATTTGGTGTGGGGACTTATAATATTTAATTAAGGATTATGATGATCGTCTTATTTGCGATCATCTTTTTTTTAACTCCTTGATTATAAATAAAATTATAATCAAGCATAACGCTTCTGACATAGCGCTTACCTCCTTAACTTTTTTTGATTCTTACTCAATTAATAAGAAAGACACAAAAAGTCCCCACTATGTCATAACTTATTAATCTTTCAAAATCAATAAGTTATATAAACCTTAAACTATGTTTAAGGTTTATATTGATTATATCTTAAATTGCTAATCTAGTAAATAAGAACAACTAATAATAAGTTCAATTATTTCCTTATATAAATATGTTTTCTTAAAGCTAAAAGAATCAAAAAAATTTAAGCTATTTACTAAAAATCATTTTTTTAAAATAATTGGAGCTAAATTTAAAAACTTAGCATTTAGTCGATCATTTATTCTTATTAATGATTCATCATCTTCTTTTTTAAAATAAAAGCATTAAGACTGACGATGTAAATATTATTTGTTCTTAGTTTTCAACGAAATTAATTATACTTTTTCGAACATTTTTATACTTCATTTATACTTTTTTATACTTTTCAAAAAATTTTATACTTTTTTTATACTTTTAATTCACCAATAATCAATCAATTAGATTTCAATTACAAAAAACATTCACAAAGAACGTAATCTAGATCTAATTTAATTTCTTAATCTACATCATGAATTAGCTTTGAACAATTGTAGCGACTTGTGGTCATTTGAAGGTACATGTGTAATCGTTATGTCTTTACAGTCGTCTTTTTATTAAAACACAATGTTCCTTTACAGTCTTTTAATACATCATTTTTAAAAATAAGTTAATTAGCAGTATCTTATTCTTTTCATAACTGAAATATTTAATTAATTATAGTTAAAAAAATTACAAATAGTTCTAGTTTTAATAATAAAAACACATTTATTTATATCACTAGGTTCGTAAAATCCATTTATATGTTTATGAGGTTTAAATCCCAAAATTTTATTTTATAATACTAAAAAATGTCAAATTCTTAAAATTTAATTGATTTTGTGGAACAAAATTATAATAAAATGTGTTAAAATGTTCCACAAGGGTGTTATATGGAAAATTTTGCTGTGATTCAAAAACTATTAGATGAAAAAAATAATATCGAATCTGAACTTTCTAAGATTCCTTTTAAGGGTGTTCCTGAAATAAGAGAAAATAAAAGCGGAAAATACCTTTACACCAAATATAGAGAACTTGGTAAAAGTAAAACTTCATATATCGGTTTATATACTGATGAGCTCTATAAGCGGTTAAAAGAAAAATCAATAGAGGCTAAAGAATTACGAAAGAAATTAAAAAGAATTGAGAAAGAACTTAGTGAATATGGCTATTCAAGTAACGCACTTCCTTTAGATTTACGTTTAAATATTGATTATGCTAGAGCAAATATGAAAAACAGCATTTACGATCAGGCAATTCTTGAAGGCGTAGGTACTACTTATTCTGAAACAGAAACTATCATTGAAAATGGTAAAGTATACAATATGAAGGCAAGCGACATTCAGAAAATACTTAATTTGAAACATGCGTGGGATTTCATTCTTGATAAAGATGTTATTCAAGCTAAAAGCGACTTATCTGTTTTATCGTACATAGCAAAGTTAGTTAATGAAGGCTTTTATATGGAAGGTGGAACATTAAGAATTGGTCCAGTAAGGATTGGCGGATGTAATTATATACCACCAATTCCAAACGAAATTAACGTAAAAGATGCTATTGAAAAAATTATAAATAGTGAAGAAATTATAATCGATAAAACTATTGATTTATGCCTTTATTGTATGAAGGCTCAATTATTTAATGATGGAAATAAACGAGCAGCAATAATATTTGCCAATCATTATTTAGTTGCTCACATGGGTGGACTATTAGTTGTTCCATTTAATAAAACAGAAGAATTTAAAAAATTATTAGTAGATTACTATGATAATAATAAATATAAAGAAATTAAAACTTTCTTAAAGAATAATTGCTGGCAAAAATTTAAATAACCTTGCAAACATTGAATATTTTTATATTTTTTATGAATTCTTTAATAATTAAATTTTAACTTTTTTTGTCTTTAAAATTTACAATTATATAAAATTGATGGTATAAATTATTATGTTACTTAAAGTTTAAAATTATAAAACATCATAATATTTAAAACTTAATATTTTAATTCACGTTCTACTCCTATCGATTGCTTAAAAAAGTAAAATCATAAATAACATCATAATTAAAAGCAAATGTCCATGTCAAGAGCAAAATGTAGGAAATCGCCAAATTAAAATGTAGGTTAGCTTTCTAATGTATCATCATAAATA
>CALVXI010000014.1 GCA_944368975.1 uncultured Bacilli bacterium
CTTGGAGAGATAAAAGAAAAAAAGTCTGCACACCCTTAGAAGTTCTAAGTTTGTATCAGACATGTCGTTCTAATATGGTGGACCAGCAGGGAATTGAACCCTGGTCCATAAGAAACCCCACAATGAACACTACAGTTTAGTAATAATTATTAATCTCGTGGTATATCAACTATTACAAACTTCTAACCACCAGGTTAGCTAAATTCATTAATTACTTATAACCATCGTAACTAATATATCTTCTAAATATGTCACGTTGACTAACACTAAGAAGATGTAATGTTAGGCGTGTGCATTTCAGCTAATTGTTAACTGAGTATCTGCTTAGCAAGCAGCGTATGCAAAGTTTGAATTTCTGTTGCCAGATATTCTTTGTTTAGTGATTACGTCACAACTCGACTGCGTTCAGAGCCAAATTTCTCATGTCGAAACCTTATCTAGCCCGTGCGAATATTATATATTTATTTAATAATATTTCAATATTAATTGAGAAAAGTCCTTAATTAGTATAAACTAATTAAGCATGTGAGGAATGAAAATGAAATCTGTTGAAAAAAAAGGTAAGAAATTAGAATTTAGAACAGCGTTAGTTTCCATATTTGGCTATTTAAAAACATTAATTTCAAATAAAGCTTGTATTGATCGAGGAACTGGTATTTCAACGCTTACTAACAAAAAAGAAGGTGTTAAAAAAACATGGTATATTGCCGTAATTTTCTTTTTACTATCCATGTTTTTCTCAGTACTTCCATTAGGGGTACATGCTAATGCTCAAGATGGTTCTACTGCTTTTCAAACTTATAATTATGGTGCAAAAGAAGCTATTATTAGTGCGACATTAAGTGATAATTCATATCATGCAGTTGGTGGTAATTTTGCTAATTTAACATTTGATGAAAATAATAACTTAGCTCAAACGTTAACCTGGAGTGATGAAGCTAAATCCCAAGGATACAATTACATCGGTTATCATACTGCAGTAATTAATAAAGAAGGAACAGATGGTTCAATTGATCAATCAATCGTAAAGGATTTTGATTTTTACTTTGTTTCTGATGCTTCTTATTCAACAGTTATTGATACAATAACTGAAAATACATATGAATATTCTTCTACTACTGGAATTAATTTAAGTAATAAAGTTGACCGTAATTGTTCATTTATGGTCTTTACTGAAACTACTGTCTATATTTCAGTTAGACCTCATGCTGATTTAGGTTCAGCAGCAAATCCAATAAATGTTAAAGGTGATTTTTTAAATTTAGGAAATGTTAATGAAAAAACTATTGAAGATATATTTACTTCAAATATCACTGATTCAACAACTAATTCAAATGATGCAATTTATCAAAATTTCTTAACATTCACTGATAATGTTTATCACAATTATAAAATTCAAGCTATGTGGATTCAAATTGGTATTTGTTTAGGTGTTAATGGTGGATTAACCTTAATTCTTGGATTAGTAGTATTCTTAATGACTAGAGGTAAAAATAATCCTAATAGAGAAATTAAGTGGTATCAATCTTTCTTAATTGTCTTCTATGCTAGTTTATGTCCAGCAATATTATCGTTAGCATTTGGCTTCCTCTTTACTGGAATGGAAATTATGCTTTATGTAATTACATTTGGCTTTAGAGTAATGTGGATGTCAGTAAAATCTTTAAGACCAGTTTATCAATAATAATTAATCTCCATAATCACTTCCACGAGATTTATCTTCAACAAAGATATGTAGTGGATTAGTGATATCTTCAATTTCACGATATACAAAGTCATCTTTATAGCAGACTGGTGCTTCATAATCAGCTGTAAAGATGACTTTTTTATTTTTCTTTATTTCTTCAATTAATTTATTCATTATTAAATTGAATTTATCATAATGATGTTCTTTCATTCCTAATAATTGAGTATAAAAATTAGGTTCGATAATAAATATATTATCTTCTAATTTAAATATCCCAACATATGGATTATCTTTATCATAAATTCGTTCATAATCTTTAAATAATTCGTAATTAATCATAGTCGCTCCTTAATAATGATATGATTCGTGATTTATTATTTTAAATGCACGATAAATTTGTTCTAAAGTGATAATTCTACAAAATTGATGTGTGAAGGTTAAATTTGATAATTTAAGTCTTAAATTACTTCGCAAAATTAATTCTTTACTAACTCCTAAAGGTCCTCCAATAACTATAATTATATTTCCTCTTAATGATGAAATATAATTATTAAGAATATTAGAAAATTTAATACTATCAAGTTCATTACCATATAAATCTAATAAAATTAAGACATCATCTTTTTTAATGAAATTTAAAATGTCTTTACTTTCATTTGATTTAATAGATTCTATTAAATCAGTATTTAATTTATTAGAATCAAATGGTATTTCTTTAAATTCTTTTATTTCAATGCCACAATATCTTTGTAATCTTTTAAGATATTCATTTTGCATATCCTTAAAGTATTTTTCTTTTAAAGATCCAATTACTAAAAACTTAATCTTAATCATAAGGTAGTAACACTATGTTGTTTTAATGTATCAATATCGATATTACTTCTATCGATATTGATACTATCTAAATAAGTATATAAAGTATCTAAAGCTATATCATCACTATTACATTCTTCACTTAAATGAGCTAATAAGATTTTTTTAGTTCTTTTTCCAATTAATTCACCTAAATAAAAACTACATAAATCATTAGATAAGTGTCCTAAAGTCGACAAAATTCGATCTTTTAATAGTAAGCTTCTATTACTTTGAAGTAATAATTTAATATCATGATTAGATTCAAAAACGTAATATTCTTTATTTTGAATCAAGTTTAATGTTTTTAAGGGGATAACTCCTGTGTCAGTTATATAAACTAATTCTTCGTCTTTATATTTAAATAAGTATCCTAATGGATTATTCGCGTCATGACTTGTCTTTAAAGGGGTAATTAGAACATTTTTTATATTATATTCTTTATAATATTCTAAATAGTTATAGTTATCTAAATTTAAGGTACCTTTCAAAGCATATACTTTATTTGCATCTATAAAATTTAGTCCTTTAATATGATCAATATGATTGTGGGTAAAGAAAAATGAATCGACATCACTCAATTTTTTATTTATTAATTTAAGTCCATCTACTAAAGTCTTTTTACAGGTTCCAAAATCGATAACAAATAAAAAATCATCGTCATAAAATAAGCTAGTATTACCTTTACTTCCACTAGCTAAATTAATAAATTTAAGCATTAAAGTGAAAACCTTTCGATTGCTTCATCAGTCTCTTTTGCTGGTTCAGCAAATCGACCATAGCTTTTAAAGAATAGTAATTTGGAAGTTGTTGTACGTCCATTTCTATTTTTAGCTAAGTTTAATTCAACGATTTCCCCAGCATTTGGATTATCATTATTAGCTTTTTTCATATCGTTAATTGTGATATTGTCATCATCTTTTTTCTTTTTCTTCAAATTAATTCCTTGTTCAGAATAATAATCTGGACGATATAAAAGAATAACTTTATCAGCATCAGCTTCAAGATTTCCAGATTCACGTAAATCTGCTAATTGAGGTTTACGGTCATCTCTTCCTTCTGGGTTACGGTTAAGTTGTGATAAACAGATAATTGGAACTCCTAACTCTAAAGCTAATTCTTTTAATTTACGAGAATATCCACCAACAATATTTTGACGATTAAAATTTTTATTAACATTTGGTGAATCTCCAATAATACCAATATAGTCGACAACAATTAAAGCTAAATCTCCTAGTTCATCTTTTAATTTACGACATTTTAAAATTAACTCTTCAATTGGTGTACCAGATCTATCATTTATATAAATTGGAGCTTTAGCAATTTCATCGCATTTCTCTTTTAAGATTAATTTTTCTTGATTTGATAAATACCCATTATTTATTTTTGATAGTTCAATACTAGTTCTTGATGCAATAATTCTTTTTAAAAGTTCATCTCCAGACATTTCGTATTCAAAAATTGCTACAGGTCGATTAGTTAATATAGCTGCATTATATGCAAAATTTAATGCTAGAGCGGTTTTTCCAACGGCAGGTCTAGCAGCTAAATAAATTAATTCTCCTTTTTTAATACCGCCTAAGATATTATCAAGTTTAGGAAAGCCTGTTGGAATTCCATTTAAAGTTGAAGAATCTCCTCCTACACGATTAATAAGTTCATTGACTACATCTTTTACAATATCTCCACCTTTTTTGAATCCATTAACTCTTCTATTTTGTGAAATTTCTTTAACTTTTGCTTCGATATCATTAATAAAAGAGTATATGTCGTCAATTTGATTGTTTTCATATTGATTAAGAAAAGAATTAAGAGCTTCTATCATTTTACGATATAGACTCATATCTTTTAAATTATTAATATAATAATCAATGTTAGTGGTTGGTAAGGCATTTTCAGTAATTTCTAAGATATAATCATAACCTACCACATCTAATTTATTCATTAATGTTAACTCATTAGTGACTGTAACAATATCAATTGGACTATTTTTTCCTTTAATTCTCAAAATTGCTTCAAAAATAAGACGATTCTTTTCGTTATGAACATAAAAATCGTCGATTGTTAAAGCAGGCAAAACTTGAGTTGCAATTCTGTCGTCACTAATCATTAAGCCAAGAAGATATCTTTCAGTCTCAGCATCAAAAGGTAAATTAATTTTAGGCATAATTACTTATCTTCACTTACATGAACTTTGATAGTTGCAACTATATTTTTATATAATTCAATTTTTAAATTTGTTGTTCCAAAAGCATTTACTAAAAGCTTATCAACAAACTTTCTTTTATCAATTTCAATGTTATAATCATTTTTAAGTTTTTCAGCAATTGCTTTAGTTGAAATCGTTCCAGCCATCGAGCCATCTTTTTGAGCTTTTGCTTTAAATTCTAAAGTTAAATTTTCTAAAAATACTTTATTTTTAGAGGCTTTTTCTTTTAATTCAGCTTGTAATTTTGCTTCATCTTCTTTTTGTTTATTTAAAGTAGCAATACTTCCTTCAGTTTTTCTAACTGCTAATTTTCTTGGTATTAAATAGTTATTTGCATATCCATCATTAACAGTCTTTGTTTCATTTTTCTTTCCTACGCCTTTAACGTCTACTAATAAAATTACTTCCATACTTCTCCTCCTTACTTACTGAGTGCTTCGTTTAAATTATCATTAAGAGTTGAAATTAAAATATTTTCAACTTCGTCAACTGTCTTATCTTTAAAGCGGCAACTGGCCATTCCAAAATGTCCGCCTCCACCCATTTTTTCACATATTTTTTGAACATTAACTGTACCATCACTTCTAGCACTTATTTTAACATCGCCATTATATATCTTTCCGATAACGAATACGGATTTTACACCACTTAAATCCATACATTGATTAGCAGCTTTAGATAATGTTGAATCATTCATAACAGGCTTTTCAGCTTTACAATACCAAACTGTATCAGCTTTATATACTTTACGAGTATAAACTATTTCATTTATTTCAGTAAACATTTCATAATCGTCTTTTAAATAATTTTCAGCTTTTATATTATCGGCACCATATTCTTTTAAAATAGCACAAGCTTCAAAAGTTCTTATACCAACTGATAAGCTCTTAAAGTGATTTGTATCTAACAATATTCCTGAATAAAGGAATGTTGCTTCTTGCTTATCAATTTTAATATCACGTGAATAGGTTGAGTATTTAATAAGTTCGGCTAATAATTCGCTTGCGCTAGATGCACTTGGATCATTATAACTTAATATAGCTCCTTCAATAAATTTTTCACTACGACGATGATGATCAATAACAATTACTTTATTGCATTTATCAATTATATCAGGATAAATTGTTAAGTCTGGATTAGAGACATCAACAATGATTAATAGTGTTTTTTCTTGAATTTCTTCTTCTATTAAAGTTTTATAATTTGCGAATAGTTCTTTAATTATATATGTTGAATTTGCAGCAATTCGAACTTTTTCTTCACAATCATCTTTAGTACCGGCAATTGTACATTTTTTTGAGAAACTTTCACATATTGCTTTAACAGCTAAGCAGCTTCCAAAAGCATCCATATCCATATTTTTATGTCCCATAACAATGACATTGCTTGAACTTGTAATGAAATTAATAATAGAGTCAGCAGTTCCTTTAACTTTAACTTTATTCCTAGATTCGATACTTTGAGTTTTTCCGCCAAAGTATTTAATTTCACTGTTATAATGATGAACAACAGCTTGATCTCCACCTCTACTTGTAGCTAAGGCAATTCCTTGATCTGCCATTTCCATTAATTTATTAGGATCATTAAATTCATATGCAAAAGATATTGATAATGTTGGTTTACTACTAAGTTCTGTTTGAATCGAACGTACTTGGTCTAATAATGAGAAACGATCATCAATTAATTTTGTTAAATTCTCATGTGTACAAATAATTAAATATGCATCGTTACGATAACTTCTTAATAATAAATGAAATTTTGCACAATAATCGTTAATTTTACCTCTTATTAAGCTAATTGCATTTGAATAAGTATCACCTGTTCCGACAATATCTGAATAATTATCAATTAAAATAATACCTAAACATAATGCTTCAGCTTCTTTTGTTTTTCTTAAACTAACAAAATCAGTAATGTCTTTAAAAATATAAGTTTTTGAACGTGGTAAATATCTTGCTGAATAATAAACTCCATTAAATGTAAATTCAAGTTCAGTATTTTCTTCTTGATTAATAAAACGATTTAAAGTTGGTAAAACATCAAAAATATTTTTATTTAATAGAGCTGGTCGAATTTTACTTAAACTTTCGCTTACCCAAATAACATTACTATCGTTATCAGTAATAACAAAACCTACTTTTCCAAATTCATAAGCTATATTTAAATCGCTTCCTATTACATCAACAGATTTTAAAATATTAGTTTGTTTAATAGAATTGAGTAAATATAAACATAAAAAGATGAAGATTATATCAAGTAATATTATTGCTAAAGCGATATACCCAAAGTATTCACTTTTAAAATATGATTGAAAAGAAAAGGCATTAAAACCATAAAATAGCAATAATATCATTATTGTTATAAATTCAATGAGGCACAAAATTGTTGCCGAATATCTTAAATACTTAAATTTTTTATCCATAAAGTTACCATTGATTATTATACAATAATCAATAATTTAAAAATAGTTAAATAAATAAAAAGGCTCATCCATTGATGAGCCAAATTAGATTTTAAAAGAATAAATTAATCTGCGATATATGGTAATAAAGCCATATAACGAGCATTTTTGATAGCTTTTGCTAATTCTCTTTGATATTTTGCACTTGTTCCAGTTAATCTACGTGGAGCAATTTTTCCAGATGGAGAAATAAATTTCTTTAATGTTTCTACATCTTTATAATCAATGTATTTAACTTTATTCTTTGTAAAATAACAAACTTTTTTTCTTACTCTTTTTTTAACATAGGCCATATTTAATACCTCCTAAAATGGTAAATCTTCGTCTGCCAACTCTGTATCTTCTAAATCGTCGTTAGATGGCTTATCAATCGTGTAGCCACTACCACTATTTTCATCAGCGGCAGAATCCTTTGAACTCTTACTTCCTAATAAAGTGACATTGTCAGCGATAACTTCGATAACATTTGCATTGCTACCATCATTTCTTTTATAGCTTCTTTGATTTAAACGACCTTCAACGCCTATTAAAGTTCCTTTTCTACCGTATTGAGCGATAAAATCTGCACGTTGATTCCATAATGTAACTGGTATAAAACTTGCTGTTTTATTTCCTTCAGAATCACGAGCTATATTATCAACAGCTACGGTAATAGAAGCTACTGAGGTGCCATTATTAGTTTTTCTTAATTCAGGATCACGACTTAATCTTCCGACAATTACAACTCTATTAATCATAGTCAAACCCCCCTGTTTAAATTATTAATTAATCTTTATCTACTGTTATAAGTGAACGTAAAACATTAGGGTTGATCTTTGTTAAACGATCGAATTCCTTTGTAGCATTTACATCAGCTTCGACTTTGATGACAACATAGAATCCTTTGGTTTGTTTAAGAATTGGATAAGCTAATTCTCTTAAACCCCATTGATCGACTTTAGTAATTTTAGCTCCTTTTGAAGTTAAAATTCCGTGAATCTTTTCAATTTCAGCTATTCTTGTTGCGTCATCTAAATCGGCTTTTAAAATGTACATAATTTCGTACTTTTTCATCACCTTTTACCTCCCTTCGGTCTAATTTCTAGGCTATATTCTTTTATATAGCAGAGAAGCGTATCTAAAAAACGCCTTATTATTTTAATAAAATATAGGTTACATGTAAAGTGTATGTTTTACTCACCATAACAAATGTTTATGGCCTAATGTTACTAATTAACCTCCTTTCACTATACAAGTAGTGAAATTTTAAAGATATTGGGGGGTATGTTTTAGCCTTTTAAGCCTCTTTCTTGGCGATCCATATCTTCAACAACAATATCGTAAATCTCTCCAAGTGTTGAACAATACTTTAAAACATCCCATGGTTCATTAGTATGAAAATGAATTTTAAGTAATTCATCATCTCCTACAACTAATAAACAATCGCCCTTAAAATTATTTGTGATATATTCTCTAAGCTTACTTTCGTCTAAATCTTTTCCTTCAATTAATAATTGAGTATCGTATCTAAATTCTAACATCTTATTTTACATCCTTCATAGTTGGGAATAAAATAACTTCCCTAATAGTTCTTTGATTAGTTAATAACATGACTAATCGATCAAATCCAATGCCAATTCCACCACATGGAGGCATACCATATTCTAAAGCTTCTAGGAAATCATAATCCATTTCATTTGCCTCGTCATCACCCATTTCCTTAGCTTTAAGTTGAGCAATAAATCTTTCTTTTTGATCGATTGGATCATTTAATTCTGAATAAGCATTAGCTATTTCACTTCCATTAATGTAAAGTTCAAATCTTTCAGTAAAGCGAGGGTCTTCACTCTTTTTAGTTAAAGGACTGACTTCAATAGGGTGTCCATAAACAAATGTAGGTTGAATTAGTTCTTCTTCACAAAATTCTTCAAATAAAGCATTTAATATGTAACCAGTACTTGTCCAGTGTTCCTCAATTTTTATACCCTTTGATAAAGCAAAAGCTTTAGCTTCTTCAAAGGTTATATTTCCTCTAAAATCTAAACCGGTTTTTTCTTTAACTAAATCAGTCATTGAAACCCATCTAAATTCTTTACCAAAATCAATAGTCTTATCTTGATATGTGATTGTAGTTGTGCCTAAAACTTCCTTACAAGTGTTTCTTATAACACCTTCTGCAAGTTCTCTCATTGAGCTTAAATCACCATAAGCTTGATAAAGTTCAACTGTTGTAAATTCTGGATTATGTTTATAGTCCATTCCTTCATTTCTAAATAATCTTCCAAATTCATAGACTCTTTCAAGACCACCAACAATTAATCTTTTAAGTGGTAATTCGGTAGCAATTCTTAAATAAAAATCTTTATCTAAAGTATTATGATGAGTTATAAATGGTCTAGCATTAGCTCCACCTAAGATTGGTTGAAGAACACTTGTTTCAACCTCGACAAATCCTAAAGAATCAAAATAATGTTGCATACTACGTAAAATTCTAGGTCTTAATAATGCAACTTTCTTTGATTCCTCATTCATTATTAAATCAACATAACGATGTCTATATCTTTCCTCAACATCGGTTAAACCATGAAACTTTTCAGGCAAAACTCTAAGTGATTTAGTTAAAAAAGTAAAGCTTGTAACTTTAACTGTTAATTCACCTGTTCTAGTTAACATTAAATGTCCACTAAAACCAACGATATCACCTATATCACAAGCTTTAAAAATCGTATAATCTTTTTCACCAACAGAATCTATGGAAATATATGCTTGAATTTTTCCTTCTTTATCTTGAATGTTAAAGAAACTGGCTTTTCCCATTTTTCTTAAAAACATTATCCTACCAGCAAGGGTTACTTCTATTGGATTAGCTTCAAGTTCTTCATTTGTCTTATTTAATGCTTTTTCTTTAGCAGTTTTAGTTGAATCAGTTCTATCAAATTTCTTTCCCCAAGGATCTACACCCAATTCTTGTAATTTTTTAATTTTTTCTCTTCTAGCAAGCTCTTGATCGTTTAATTTTTCTTCCATATCTTCACCTCTAACGATTATAATCTTACATTATTTTTTTATTTAAAAAAATAACTTGTTATTTTACAAAATAATTATAATTTGTTTTTAAAACTAATTTTTATCAAAAACCTTGCAAATCTCAAATAAAATTTATTTTTTTATTTATTTTTTAAAAAAATTGAATTACAATGAAAATAGTGATTTATTACTTTTTTTAAAAGTATTTGAGATTGGTTTTTTTGTTTTTTGAAAGGAGATTAATATGGCAAAAAAAGGAAAATCAAATAATCTATTAGGCACAATTTTAATTATTGTAGGAATTGTGCTCGCTATCGGAGCTTTTTTATGTTCTTTCGCTGCAGGTTTATCTTATCATGGCGAAATTACAGAAGCTGGTCAAACTATCAACGGAAATACATCGATTCCTTTAATTGGATTAATGTTTGGTGGATGGACAATGACTGTGATTGGAACTACTTCAGGTGTACTTCATTTAGAAATTACACTTAATTTTGTAGCTGATGGAGGTTTAAGTTATTGTGCTCTTATTTCCTTTATATTATTAGTACTTGGCGTTATTCTTGGTGTCGTGTCTTTATTCATTAAAGGTAAAATTTTCCCTGCATTATCTGGATTATTAATTTTCATTGCTGGTATTTTAATTTTCTTAACACATATCGCAGGAAGTGATGTTGCATTAGCACTTGAAGGTGGAAATACATTACCATCAACTCCTTTTGTAGATTTTATTGAAGACAATGAATTAAAATTAGGAGTTGGAACTATTCTTTATGGAGTTTTAGGAATTCTTGGTGGAATAGTTACTTTAGGTGGAACATTTCTTAAAAAGAAATAAATAAATTTATATTAATAATATTAAAACTCTAGATGCTAACATCTAGAGTTTTTTATTTACTATATTTATTTAATATATTTAATAAATCCTCTTTTGAATTCATCTCTTGTGATAAGGAAATTCTAATTTCTTTACTAAAAGGAAGGTTTGTAAAAAATTTTGGAGCTAAACCTTTTAAAATAGAAATAGCTTGTCTTTCTCCTTTTTCATTTATTAATAAATTAGAAAATTCCAAAAGATAATCTTTTTGTTCATTAAAATTAATCGTTTCATCATATTCTTCATTATTAAGCGCTTTTTCAATATTTAATAATAATTTTGGATTACCAATTGCTCCTCTAGCAACTAATATAGCATCAGCTTTTGTAATCTCCTTTGCTTTTAAAGCATCTTCTACTTTAAATATGTTTCCACTTATCCCAAAAGGTATATTAATAATCTTATGAATATCTTTTAAAGCATCATAATGTGGGATTCCACTATATAACTCTTTTCTTGTTCTAGCATGAATGGCGATAAAACTAACTCCTGCATTCTCTAATGTTTTACAAATTTCATTTATATTAATTTCATTAAAACCTAATCTAACTTTACATGTAACTGGTTTAGAAGATACTTTAACAACTTCTTTAACCATTTCATAAAGCTTATCTAAATCTTGTAGCCAATAACTGCCTGCATATCCTTTTATGACTTTATTGACAGGACAAGCTAAATTTAAATCTAAAAAATCGTAATTGATTTGTTTTTCTTCTAATATTTTAATACCTTTAATTATAGTTTCTTTAGATCCTCCAAAAATTTGTATGGCATATGGAGATTCATTATTATCTGTATATAAAAGTCGATCTGTTTCTTTATTCCCATAAATTAAGCCACAATCACTAATCATTTCACTATAAACTAAACAATCAGGACAAAATTTTCGCATGAATTTACGATAAGAAAAAGAAGTTATTCCTGCCATTGGGGCAAGAATAACATTCTTTTGAATTTCAATATCTTTAATTTTAAAAGACATATTATTTAACTTCTGAATCTTTTGAATCAGTTGTTGTTTCTTCTTTCTTTTCTGCTTTTTCCTTTTCAAGAGCTTCTTGTTTAGCTTCTTCTTCTTTTAACATTTGGGCACCACTTAAAGCACTTTCTTTTTGAGTAACAATATTTTCAGGCATCTTACGATTCTTTAATAAATAATCAATTTGTTCTTCATTAATTGTTTCGTATTCAAGTAAAGTTTCAGCAATTAATGTAACATCATCTTTTCTTTCATTTATTATACGTAAGGCTTCACTATGGGCATCTTCAATTATTTTTCTAACTTCTTTATCAATTTCATCAGCAACTTGAATTGAGAAATTTCTTTGAGTATTAGTATAATCTCTTCCTAAGAAAACACTCCCTGAATCTTTTTCATATTGAATAGGTCCTAAGCTCGACATACCATATTCAACAACCATACTTCTAGCAATTCTTGTAGCCATTTCGATATCGTTACTAGCGCCAGTAGAAACATCTTTAAAGAAAATTTCCTCACTACTACGGCCGCCTAAATAACCTATAATTTTGGCAACTAATTCATTTTTAGTCATTAAGAATCTATCTTCTTCAGGTCCCATTAAGACATGTCCACCTGTTTGACCTCTTGGAATAATTGTAATTTTTCTAACTTTATCACTATCTTTTAATGTCAAACCAATTATAGCATGACCTGATTCATGATAAGCAACTTGACGACGCTCTTTTTCAGATAATCCTTTTGTTGATTTAGCAATACCTGCAATTCTTCTATCAATTGCTTCATCAATATCAGCCATTGTAATAGCTTCTCTTTTAGCTCTTACTGCTAAAATTGCTGCTTCATTTAAAATATTTGCAATATCAGCACCACTAAATCCAATAGTTCTTTTTGCTAATTGTCCAAAATCAATGGATGGATCTAATTTTTTATTACGAGCATGAACTTTAAATATAGCTTCTCTGCCTTCTTTATCAGGTAAAGTAACAGTAATTTGTCTATCAAATCTTCCAGCTCTTAATAAAGCAGGATCAAGAACATCACTTCTATTAGTTGCTGCTATAACAATAACTCCACTATTATCTTCAAAACCATCAAGTTCAACAAGTAATTGGTTTAAAGTTTGTTCTCTTTCGTCATTTCCTCCACCTAAACCAGCACCTCTTTGTCTACCAACAGCATCGATTTCATCAATAAATACAACACATGGTGCATTTTGTTTAGCTGTTTTAAATAAATCTCTAACTCTTCCAGCACCAACACCAACAAACATTTCTACGAAGTCAGAACCAGAAATAGAATAGAAAGGTACGCCAGCTTCACCAGCAACAGCTTTAGCAAGTAAAGTTTTACCAGTTCCAGGAGGCCCTACAAGTAAAACTCCTTTTGGTAATTTTGCACCATATTTAGTAAATTTCTTAGGATCTTTAAGATATTCGACGATTTCAACCATCTCTGCTTTTTCTTCGTCACAACCTGCAACATCCTTAAACTTAATCTTTGAATCATCTACTCTTCTTGCTCTCGATTTATTAAAATCAAATGCATTTTTGTTAGCTCCACCAGCAGACATAAGCATTTTAAAGACAAAGTAGAATAAGGCTATGGTAATAACAAAGTATAAGATTGTTGGAAGCCATGCTAAGAAAGCATTTTCTTTATATACTGTCCAATTGCCGTCAGGATTATCAACACCAGTTTCTTCATTTAATATCATAAATAAACTTGATGGATCTCCATATTCTAATGTACCATCTTCATTAACTGTGTATGTAGCAAATGTTTCTTGATATAATAAACCACGATCAGTAATAAAAGTATAATAATAGGTATTTGTTATTTGATCTGTATCGGCATTTTTCTCTACAACACTAAGTTGAACAGAAGCTTCATTTCCATTTGTTGTAATATAGAAATCATCGACTTCTTTATTATCTGATTTATTCAAAATAAGATTTATACCTTGTTGTGCAGATATTTCAGTATATGGATTAGTAGCTGCGCCAACAATCCAATATATAATTAAAGCAATAATAACTAATGCAACACCGTAAATTAATATACTCCACCAATTTGTTTTCTTTTTCATGTTGTCTCCTTGTTAACTCTGCTTTATATAATAAAGCAACATAGAAAAATAGTATAGCATTTTGCGTTTTTTTTCTATAAAAATCGAGTTATTTAATAGTAGAAAATATTTTTTTAATTAAGCTTATTATTTTAGTAAAGTTTAATTAACGTCATCATTTTCATTTTCAATTAAATAAATTAATAATTTTTCTAAATTAAAAGTCATTACATTTTTTTCATTGACTTTAAAATTTTCTCTGTATCTAGGTAAATAAATTAAATTATTGTTTTCATCAAATAATCCAGGATAAATATTTCTTAAATACTTTGGGAGCTTATAATCAATAAAAACACGATTAATTGATTTAAAAACATTGCAAATCTCAACTTTTTTTGCATTTATAGCTGGTTTTATTAATATATCGCCTTTAGAAGACAATTCTTTAATTACTTCATTATTAATATTAATTTGAAAGAATTCATTTTTTTGATTGACATTATTAAAATTAAAACAATAGGTTAATTTTTTTCTTAATAAACTAATTCGATCATAATCAAATGTTAATACTAAATTTCCATTAACGTTAATTTGATAACTATGAGCTTTTTTATTTATAGCATCTTTTAAATCGTTTATAAGGCCATCACTAATTTCAAAAATAAATTTATTAGCATTAATTAATAAAGAAAGTAATAATTTAGAATCATTTAAATCTAAATCAATAAAGTCATCTTTATAAATAAATGTGTTTAAATGAATAAGATTATTTAATTTTTTAATTTTATTTTGAAGCTCGAGATTTTTTTGATTTATTTCTTCTATTATTTCTTCTCTTTCTTCTTTACTTAACTTATGAACAATATTATGTCTAAAATAATTTCTTCGGTAATTTATATCAGAATTAGTTGGATCAATAATATAAGGTATATAATTTTCTTTACAATAGTTTAATAATTCTTCTTTTTTAAAATCTAATAAAGGTCGAATAATATTAACTTTCTTATATTTATGCACCTTATTTAATCCATAAAAAGAAACTAATGATTTTCTTTCTTTTTGCATTAAATAAGTCTCAATCAAATCATCCTGATTATGTGCAATTAATATGTTCTCTATATTTAATTTTTCACCTAATTCATTAAAAAAATCATAACGAATTTCTCTTGCCCAAGCTTCAAAATTATGAAAAATAGTAGAGTATTGAACACTTTTTGTGTAAAAATCTACGTTATTTTGCTCGCAATAATTCCTAACAAGTTCTGTTTCCTCAATACTTCCTTCTCGATAATTATAGTCAATATTAGCAACAACAAAATTTATGTTTTCTTTTAAAAGTAAAGAAAATAAGCACATAGAATCAGGACCCGAACTACATCCGAGAATGTATTTCTTATTCTTGTCTAAATTCATCTTCATTTATTCTTTCTTCTTTAATTATTTTATATAAACTTGAAGCATCTTCTTTTTTACAAAAATCAACAACTTTAGTTACTTCAATTTCTAATTTAATTCTTCCAAGAACTAAATTAATTTTATCACCAACATTAATTTCACTTGATGGTTTTGCAATTTTTCCATTAATTAAAAATAAATCACGATCTAATAATTCCTTTGCAACACTACGTCTTTTAATTAATCTTGTAAGTTTTAAATATTTATCAATTCTCATTTTTATTAACACCTTTTCTTATTTTATATAAATGTACAACAACATTTAATATTTGTAATAATAATTTAACATAATCGTAATTCTTATTAATAGTGATTTTAATTCGGCGATTTTCATATTTTAAAGATATTTGCTTAATAATTGGCAATAAACTAGTAAATAATTCACTAGCTATACCTTCTAAATCACTAAACTCTTCACTTAATACTAATTGAATATTATTTTCAAATTCCTTTAAGCTATCAAATTCTTCTTGATTAATAAAAATATCTATTTGCTTCTTTAAAAATAATGTTTCTACTTCTTCTTTTAAATTTCCATAGATATCACGAACATCTTGTTTAAGAATTGCTAATTGATCAAGTGTACGACATTCAATAATCTTTTGATATAGTTCAAGTTTATTTTCATCATTAGCAAATGAGGAAGGAATATAACCATCTAAGCGAATATCAGAAATTTTATTCTTCTTAATAATGGTATTTTTATGTTTTTTCTCATCAATTGTCTCATTTAATATTTTAATATACATATCTATACCAATTGAATCAATAAATCCTGCTTGTTCAGGACCTAAAATATCGCCTGCTCCTCTTATTAATAAATCTCTTTGTGAAATCTTAAAGCCACTTCCTAATTCAGTAAAATCTTGTATAGCTTTTAATCTTTTTTTAGCTTCTTCATTTAGTTTTTTATTTTCAGCAATCATTAAATAAGCAAAAGCCATTTTATCTCCACGCCCCACTCTACCTTTAATTTGATAAAGTTGAGCTAAACCAAATTTATCTGCATCTTCAATTAACATTAAATTAGCATTTCTAACATCTATTCCGTTTTCTATTATAGAAGTTGCAACTAAAACATCAATTTCTCCTTCATAAAAAGACATCATTGTCTCTTCAATCTCTTCTTTATCCATTTTAGCGTGAATTACCCCTATTCTACATTCAGGCAAAAGTTGTTGAATAGAATCAGCCCTTTCATAAATAGTCGCTATTTTATTATGTATATAAAATACTTGTCCTTGTCTATTTAATTCTCTTTGAATTAATTCTTTAATTTGTCCTAAATCAAAAGGAATAACATAAGTCTGAATAGGCATTCTTTCTTTTGGAGGAGTATTTATAGTTGAAGTTGTCTTTAAACCAATTAAACTTGATTGCAATGTTCTTGGGATTGGGGTTGCACTTAATGTCAAAACATCGATATTAGTAAATTTTTCTTTTATTCTTTCTTTTTGCTCAACACCAAATCTTTGTTCTTCGTCAATAATTAATAATCCTAAATCCTTAAAGATAAGATCTTTACTTAAAAGTTTATGAGTTCCAATCACAAGATTTATTTGACCAGATCGAATTAAATTCAATGTTTTTTTATTTTCTGCATTAGATTGTAAACGAGTTAATAATCCTATCCCAAAATCAAAGTCAGTAAATCTATTTTTAGCTACATCATAATGCTGTTTAGCAAGTAAAGTAGTTGGACACATAATTGCAACTTGTTTTCCATTATTTAAAGCTTTAAAAGCCGCCCTAAAAGCAACTTCAGTCTTTCCAAAACCTACATCACCACAAAGTAAATGATCCATAGGAACACTAGATTCCATATCAGCTTTAATTTCTTTAATTGCTTTTTCTTGATCTAAAGTTAATTCGTAAGGAAATTTATTTTCAAAGTTTGCTTGTAAAGCATCTTCAATCTTAAATGAAAATCCTTTTACTTTTTGTCTTTCTTGATATAAAAGAAGTAGTCTATCGGCTAATTCATTAACTCTATTTTTAATTCTTTGCTTTGTTTTTTCCCATTGATTAGTACTTAATTTACTTAACGTGGGGCATTTACCTTCACGTCCAACATATTTTCTAATTAAATTAAATTGATATAAAGGAACGAATAATTTTTCATTGTTAGCATAATGAACTTCCATATAGTCCTGATGGATACCATTGATGTCAATAGTAGTTATTCCAACATATTTTCCAATACCATAATTTTCATGAACTACATAATCTCCAGGAGATAATTCTTCATAACTTCCAATAACACTTCCTTCTTTAAAAACACTTTTAAAAGTTGAATTATGTCTTTTAAATCCATACAATTCTTTTTCAGTTAAAACTACTAAATTATCTTTACTATTTTCATAAGCAATATCAAAATTTGCCGAAGTTAAATATATATCAACATCATCTTCAAAAGTTATATTTAAATCATCATTTTCTTTATATTTATAAGCTAATGATTTTAATAACTCAATTGTTTTACGATAATTAATTGGATCATTTAAAACACAAATTATTTTATATTTTAAATCAAGATATGTTTTAAAAATATTAAGCATTAATGACTGCTTAGTAGATATCAATGATGGTTTTTTTAAATCGATTATTTTATCATTTTTTGCATTTGAAAATATATCATCTAGAATATAAGTTTGAATAGCATTTTGAAACAACGGAGTATACAAACTAAAGTACTCTAAATGAGAAATTGTTTTACCAGAAGAATGTAATTCCATTAAGAATTTTAAAGAATCATCATAGACGCTTTTTTTAATTTTATTAAAATTTGTATTATTAGAAACTATAGTAATACAAGAATCTAAAAAAGTAGTCAAATTATAGTGATTTTCTTGCAAAAACCCCATATATTTATAAAATTTATTAGAAAAATTACAATCTTTAAGTAATTCTAAATCATCATTTATATTCTCTAATAACTTATTTTTATAGTCTTCGTCATTCTTTTTTTCTACATCTAAATGATATCGATTTATTATTTTTTCTTTAGCGTTTTTATATTCTTCATCAGTTAATAAATTTAAACTTGCAGGTAATATTTTAACTTCATTAAGTTGAATAAAAGAAGTCTGACTATTAACTTTAAATTGTCTTATAGATTCAATTTCATCATCAAAAAATTCAATTCTAATTGGATCTTCATAATTTAGTGAATATATATCTAAAATATCTCCTCTAGAAGCATATTGTAAGGAAGAATCAATTTTGTTTACTCTAGTATAACCTAATCTTGAGAGTTTATTTTTTAAATCATTAAGATCAATATGTTCACCTTTTTTAATAGTTATACAAAAATCTAAAAATAACTTTTTTGATGGATAAAATTTTATAAGAGATTGAATAGGCGCAATAACTATTTTATGTTTAGCTAAGCACATATTATAAACACCAATTATTTGTTGAGCTAACATATCTTTACTTTGCGAAAGATATTCAACTCTAATTAACTCATCACTAGGAATTAATATAATTTCATTTTGATTAATTAATGAACTAATAGCACGATAAATTTTATTAGCTTCTTCATTAGTTGACGTCAATAATAAAATATTTTCATTTCTTTCTTTATATATTTTATATGCTAAAAAACTCGAACCAATAATATTATCAACTATCAGTTTGTTGTCTTTATTTTCACTTATTTCAAAACTATTTAATGCGTAATTTAAAATATTAATTTGATTCATCTTTTTTATTATAAAAGCTCATTGCTTTTTCAAAACTTTCTTTCAAATATAATTTTAAAGCATCAATACCATTATTATATGCAGTATTTATTTTTTCTTGATCTTCTTTTGAAGGTTTCGTTAACACATAATCAATTATATTATATTGAAACTTTCCAATGCCAATGCGTAATCTTTTAAATTTCTCAGTTCCTAAATAATTAATAATTGATTTAATTCCATTATGCCCAGCACTAGATCCAGATTCTTTTAATCTAATTATCCCTGGATTAAAATCCATATCATCATGAATTATTACAATATTATTAATATCAATTTTAAAATAATCTTTTATTTCTTTAATAGCAACACCGCTATTATTCATATAAGTAAAAGGTTTAAAAAGAATAATATCTTTATCAAAATATTTTATTTTTGTATACATACCGTGAAAGCCATTTTTATCAATATCTTCACCAAAACTATCTGCAAATTTATCGATAAAATCAAACCCAATATTATGGCGTGTATGTTCATATTCTTTTCCAGGATTACCTAACCCAACAAATAAATATAGTTCATTCATAACTTATATATTATAATACATGTGGACTATAAATCCAAAAGGGATGATTATGGAAGAAAACGAAATAGTATTAGAAAAATATACAAGAAAGGGCTGGATAAAATCCGCCTTTTTAGGTTTTTTTATTGGGCTAGCAGTAATTGTTCCAGGAATAAGTGGTTCAACGATAGCTATTTTATTTAAACTATATGATAAATTAATTTATGCAATATCAAATTTATTTAAAAAATTTAAAATGTGTTTAATTTTCTTAATACCAATCATAATCGGTCTCATAATTGGATTTATTTTAGGATTTTTTACTATAAAAGAACTACTAAATATAATTCCATTTGCTATAGTGTGTTTATTTAGTGGTTTAATGATTGGTAGCGCACCAAGTGTCTTTAATGAAATAAAAGGAAGTAAAGTCAATTATAAACGTATTCTATTATTAATAATTGGAATAATTATTCCTATTTTAATTAGCGTTTTATCGACTTTATTTATAAAAGATAATATTTCAACATTTGAAACAATTTTACCTTATGAATATCCTTTAATGATTGTTTTAGGTTTTGTAGTAAGTATAACTCAACTCGTTCCTGGGTTAAGTGCAACATCATTTTTAATGTCAGTTGGTTATTTTAATAAGATAATGAGTAGTGTTTCTATAACCGCCATTAGTAATAATCCTTTAATTATCGTAATCTTATTATGCTTAGTTATTGGATTTGTTATTGGGTTATTTGTTATTTCAAAACTTATTAATTTCTTATTTAAGAAAATGAGGACGAGTGTCTTTTATATGATTTCAGGATTTGTAATAGGTTCAATAGTGTCTATGTTTTATAATCCAGATATTTATCAGACTTATCTTAGTTGGGCTAATGGTAGTTCATATGTTTTAGATGTTAGTTTAGGCATTCCATTTCTTATTATTGGCATAGCTATTTCATTAGCTTTTGTAATATATGAATTTAAAAAAGCCTGCAAAACTCAAATAAAAAACGAAAATCAAGAATTTTAAATAATTTAAAATATATTCATTGATAAATTTGTCAATTAGTATTATGATTATTGCCTAGGAGGTTTTAATCTATGCCTAAGACATCATTACAAAATTCTATTATTAGAGAAAAAAGAAAAATCTTATTAATGGATACAGCCTTAAGATTATTTGCTTCTTATGGATTTGATAATGTAACCATTGATAACATTACAGACGCTTTAGAAATATCGCACGGACTTTTCTATCACTATTTTAAAGATAAAAAAGATTTATTAAATCAATTATTAGAAAAGGCTAAAAGTGTATTTAATAATTTTCTAGAAAATACTTTTGACGAAGAAACTTCGCCATATGATTTTCTACTTAAATTCACTCAACTTATAATTAATGCTTTAAATGATAACGATGATAAAGCATATTATATTTATCTTGTATTGACATTAAACTTTCAAAAATTCTTTGAAAATGTCGATTTAAATCATAAGCGTATTTATTCGCTGGTTGAACAAATCAAAAAAGGTCAAGAATTAGGTCAATTTATTTATATTGAACCAACTGAATTATTAATTGTTTACTTCTCATGTATTGAAGGAATGACTTACGAAAAAATTAAATATCGTAAACAATTTGTTTTACCAAAAGCTGAAACTATAATGAATATATTTATTAAGAGGTAAAAACTATGTTTAAACTACTTCGCTTTATCGGGCATAAGTGGTATTTACTTCTTTTAGCAGCTGCTGCCATTATTGCACAATGCTACTTACAATTAATGCTCCCTGATTATATGGGGCAAATTCAAACAATCGTTACTAGTAGTACAATTAATGGTGATACATCTAGATTAGTCACTGATATATTAACTGAAGGTGGTTGGATGATTCTTTGCTCTTTAGGAGTTGTTTTATTAGCTTTCATTCAATTATTCTGTGCAAGTTATTTAAGTGCTTATACTGGAAAAATGTTAAGAGAAGAAATGTTTGCAAAAGTTAATTCTATTTCATTAACTGATTACAATGCATTTGGAACCGCTACCCTTATAACTAGAACTACAAACGATATCGAGCAAATGAAAAACTTTGTTTTCATGTGTATTCGAATCTTAATTATGTCACCTACAATGATGATAATTGCATTAATTAAAACATCAGAACTCGATGCTGATTTATTGATTGTTTTAGCTATTGCTTTACCAGTCATTCTTCTTATTATGCTAGTTTTACTTGTTGTAGCATCTCCATATTTTAGAAAAATTCAAGAAAAACTTGATAATTTAACTGTTGTTTTAAGAGAAAACTTAACAGGTATCAGAGTTATTAGAGCTTACGATCAAGAGCAAACTGAAACTAAAAAATTCACTTATGCTAATACAGATTTAACTAAAACTCACATTAAAGTTAATCGTATCATGACATTTACTAACCCTGTAATTCAAATTATTTTTAATTTCTGTTTCTTAGGAATTTATGCTCTTGGTTTATCGTTCTTAGATAATGTTTTAATTGAAAATCAATTATTAATATTAGATGAAATTGCTAATATTGCTAGTGTTGCTCAATATAGCATGCAAATTATGAATTCATTTGTTATGTTTGCTGCTGTCTTTATTTTTATGCCTCAAGCTGTAGCTAGTGGAAAACGAATTTTAGAAGTATTAAATATCGATACCAATAAAGATAGTGAAGAAAATCTTTCAAATAATGCTAATTTTGGTCAATATCAAGAAACATTAAATAATTTATATAAGAAAGAAGAAAAAGAGTTAAAACCTTATATTCTTGAATATGAAAAGAAATTTAAGGAAAAATTTAACTATCAAACTGCTAAATATAAAAGAACCATAATGAATGAAAAAGAAGCTAAAACTACAGGTTTAGAATCAATTATCAATAATTATGATCGAATTCATTCTAAATATCATCTTGAAAGAAAAAAAGTTAGAACTGTTTTTAAAGAATCTTCTATCAAAAATAACAATTCAAATGAAACAATTATTGAAAGATTAAAAAATTCAAATTTGCATGGTGTTATCGAATTTAAAGATGTAAGTTTTGCTTATCCTGGAAGTGATACCCCATGTATTGAACATGTATCTTTTAAAACTCATCCTGGAAAAACTACTGCTATTATTGGTTCAACAGGAAGTGGAAAATCTACAATAATTAATTTAATACCAAGATTTTATAAAGTAACTAGTGGGGAAATTTTAATTGATGGCGTTAATATTAATGAAATTCCTAGTAATGTTGTTAGAGACCTATTAGGTTTTGTCCCACAGACTGCTTTATTATTTAAAGGTACTATTAGATCTAATATAAAATTTGGTAAAAAGGATGCTACGGATGAAGAAATAAATGAAGCTTTATCAGTCGCTCAAGCTGAAAACTTTGTTAGTAAATTACCTGATGGATTAGATACTTTTGTTTCTCAATCCGGTAAAAATTTCTCTGGAGGTCAAAAACAAAGATTATGTATTGCTAGAGCATTAGTCAGAAAACCAGAATTTTATGTTTTTGATGATTCCTTCAGTGCATTAGATTTTAAGACTGATGCTAAATTAAGAGCTGCATTAAAGAACTATACTCAAAATTCAAGTGTTATAGTTGTTGCTCAAAGGGTTAGTTCGATTCTTGATGCTGAAAATATTATTGTCTTAAATGAAGGAAAAGTAGTTGGTGAAGGAACTCATAATGAGTTAATTAAATCTTGTGCTGTTTATCAAGATATTGTTAAGTCTCAACTTGATAGTGATGAAATTGAAAAAACTATTAGAATGGGGCAAGAAGCAGTTACTGAAGGAGGTATTTAATTATGCCAATTGGTGGAAATAATCGTTCAGCCGAAAAAGCTCAAAATTTTGGAAAAACCTTCAAAAGAATGATAAAAGAATTTAAAGCTGAGTATGTTTTATTTATTATCGTAATCATTCTTACTGCTTTATCAAGTGTCTTTACTATTTTAGGTCCAGTCGTACTACAAAGATTTTTAACCGCTGTTGAGAATGTTGGCGGTGAAGGTGGATTATTCACTCTTGTAGGTAATACACTTAAAATGAATTGGGACACATTCTTTACTTATTTTGGAGTTCTTGCTTCAATTTATATTGTTAGTGCTTTCTTAATTTGGATTAGTGAATTTTTAACAGTATCGATTGCAAATAGATATGCATTTAAAATGAGATCTGACATCAAATCAAAATTAGATCGTTTACCACTTTCATATTTTGATAAAGTTCCTTATGGTGATACCTTGTCTATTGGAACTAATGATGTCGATAATATTGCAAGAAATTTACAAAGTATAGTTGTTCAAACATGTCAAGGTTTAACATTATTTCTTGGTACATTAATTGCAATGTTAGTAACTAAATGGCAATTAGCTTTAGTAGCGCTTTGTTCTTTGCCATTAACTTTATTAATTGT
This sequence comes from uncultured Bacilli bacterium, assembly GCA_944368975.1. Lineage (GTDB taxonomy): Bacteria > Bacillota_I > Bacilli_A > RFN20 > CAG-826 > Onthovivens. Next base: position 24,277 of record CALVXI010000014.1, read on the forward strand.
TTGGTTAGTATCTAGAAATTCACAAAAACAATTCGTTAATTATCGTTACGAATTAGGTGAAATTAACGGTAAAATTGAAGAAAATTATGCTGGTTATCTTGTAATTAAACTCTTTAATAAGCAAAAAGATATTGAAGAAGATTTTGGAGTAACCAATAACAAATTATCAACGGCTGATAGAAATTCTCAATTTTTATCGGGACTTATTTTTCCAACAACTAACTTCATTAATAATTTAGCTTATGTCGGAATTGCTGTTGTTGGTGGTATTATTCAAGACACAGCTTCAATGGTTTCATTCTTTATTTTCTTGAATTTATTTAATAGACCATTCCAACAAATTGGACAAATTATCAATGTTATTCAATCAGTTGTTGCTAGTGGTGAAAGAATTTATTCATTACTCGATGAAGAAGAATTTAGTAAAGATCCAGTCGATGCTTTTCATGATGAAGAAAAAATTCAAGGCTCATTTGTTTTTGATAATGTTAGCTTTGCATATAGTCCAGATAAACCTCTAATTGATAATTTTAATTTAAAAGTTAATCAAGGAGATACAATCGCTATAGTTGGACCAACAGGTGCTGGAAAAACAACTATTGTTAATCTTATAATGAGATTCTATGAGATAAATGGTGGTCATATATATCTTGATGGAATTGATACTAAAAACTATAAACGTGCAACTTTAAGAAGAAGTATTGGTATGGTTTTACAAGATACGTGGCTATTTAGAGGGACTATAAAAGAAAATCTATTATATGGTGATGAAAATGCAACTATGCAAGATATAGAAAACGCTTGTAAAGAGGCACATATTGATCACTTTATTAATACTTTACCTGGTAAATATGATTTTGTTTTAAATGAAGATGGAACTAATATTTCTCAAGGTCAAAGACAATTATTAACTATTGCTCGAGCAATTATTTCAAAACCTAAAATTATGATTTTAGATGAGGCAACAAGTAGTGTTGATACTCGTACAGAACAATTAATACAAGATGCTTTAAATCATATTATGAAAAATAGAACTAGTTTCATTATTGCTCATAGATTATCAACTATTAAGAATGCAAAACTTATTATAGTTATGAAAAAAGGCCATATTGTTGAAACTGGTAACCATGAAGAATTACTTGCTAAAAAGGGCTTCTATTACGAATTATATAATTCACAATTTGCAGGTAATAATCCAATGGCTAAAGCAGATGAAAAAGAGGATTCTTAATCAAAAAGTCTCTAAAAGTCAACTAAAATTAATAAAATCCCTAAAACAGGGATTTTATTTTTGGACAATTTGATGTTGATAATCACTTAATTCTTTATAAATATTTTTTAAACTAGGATAAATTTTCTTATATACTTTTTTAAATAAAATTTTATATTTTTTATTAGCTTCCATATTAGGTTTAAACGTTTTGGAATACCTAATCATATATTGTTTTGCTTCTTCTAAGTTTTTATATCTACCAATTGATATATATAAAGCCATAGCACAACCTAAAGAACTGTTTTCAAAAGTCTCACTTTTATTAACCTCAAGTCCAAATATATCACTTGTAATCTGACAAATTGCATCGCTTCTTGAGCCACCTCCAGAAATAGTTAAACTTTTAATCTTGAGGTGTCCTTTCTTTTCAATCCCTTCTAAACCTTCTTTTAAAGCATATGCAATTCCTTCAACAATCGCTCTATAAATATGAAATTTTGTGTGCACATCATAAAACCCTAAAATAGCACCCTTTGCTAGAGGTCTTTTTAATCCAGGTCCCCAATAAGGTTGTAATACTAATCCATCACATCCTGGAGAGATTTCTAAAAGTTTTTGATTAAGTATTTCTTCTGGTGCTAAATGTTCAATTTTAGCCTCTATTGATTCTTCATTTGCAAATTCAGTGGTAAACCATTTAAGCATCCAATATCCGCGATAAATTTGAACTTCACTATTATAATAATCTTTAACGCATGCAGCATAAGCAGGTAAAAAAGTTTCTGGTGAAAAATATTTCTTTGAAATAACAGATATAGTTGAAGCAGTACCATAACTTATATGAGCAATTGAATTATTAGTACATCCACTTCCAATGCCTTCACACGATTTATCACTACCACTTGTATAATATGGTAAACCTTCTGGTAAACCAGTTTCTAATGAACATTCACGAGTAACTTTTCCGATACATTCTCCAACTTTAGAAATATGTGGAATTAATTTTGGGTCTATACCATAAGCTATACCGACAGGATTAAGTTTTGAATGAATTTTCATCTTTTTAAATCCTATTGGATAGTGTCCTATCATATTTGATGCAGAATCTGTTAATACCCCAAGCATTTTATAATTAAAATAACAATTTATAGGAGCATAATATTTTATTTTTTTATATATTTCAGGTTCATTTTCTTGCATCCACATCGCTGGTGTTCTTTTTCTATTTAATTCAATAGTTTTATTTACACCAATTAAACGATAAGCAAGTCGATATAATAAAGGTAATTTCTTTTTACTTTCAGCAAATCTTTGATCAAGCCAAATAATTGAAGGCCTTAATACCTTATAATCCTTATCTAAATATGCAGCAGTATCTCTAAAGCAAGTTGAACTAAATGCCTTACATCTTTCTAATAAATCTGGGTATTTTTCTTTAATTCTTAAACTAGCCTTTTTCATACATTCATAATAGTAGTCAGGATATTGTTCACAATATCCAGGCTTAATAGAAAAATATGGTGTTGAATATTTTTCTTGTTCAAAAGCTAAAAAGTGTCCTTTATCATCAACAATTGAAACTCTTACTGATTGAGTGCCATAATCAATCGTTAAAACTAAATCTTTTTTCATAAATACAATTATAAATATTTATATTTATTATTCAAATAAATTATTCGATATCAATATGCCAAAAAGCCTTCTAAAATAATATATTTTTAATTATTTTTTTGCTTATAAATCTAAATTTAATAATGAGATTTATATCTAGTATTCAATACCAGTTATCTAGTAATTAAAACTATCAATTAATATATTTAATATTTTTTCATAATAATTTAATTTAATTGTCGTTTTATGATATAATCATAAAGGTTGTAAAAACAACATTTATTAGGAGGAAGAAAATGGCAAAACAATATGTATACCTCTTCAAAGATGCTCACGGTTTAGGAAAAGAGCTTCTTGGAGGTAAAGGTGCTGGTCTTGCTGAAATGACCTATATTGGTGTTCCTATTCCACAAGGATTCACTGTTACTACTGAAGCTTGCACTCTTTATTATCAAAGTGGAAAAACTATGCCTGAAGATTTAGTTAAACAAATTGACCAAGGCATTAAAGATGTTGAAAAACAAACTGGAAAATCATTCGGTGGTGTTGAAAAAGGAAAAGCACCATTACTTGTTTCCGTTCGTAGCGGCGCTAGAGTCTCTATGCCAGGTATGATGGATACTATATTAAATTTAGGTTTAAACGATAAAACTGTTAAATTATTAGCTGGCGAAAACGGAGAAAATGAAAGATTTGCTTATGATAGCTATCGTAGATTTATTTTAATGTTCACTAACATTGCTAAAGGTCATCCAAGAACCGATATGGATAGAATGTTAGACAAGATTAAAGAAGACAATGGCTATAAATTAGATACTGAAGTTACTGCAAGTCAATTAAAAACCTTAGTTAGTGATTACAAAGCTTACTATAAAAAGACATTTGGTGAAGATTTCCCAACTGATCCATATATTCAATTACATGAAGCTGTTACTGCAGTCTTTAGAAGCTGGGATAACGATAGAGCCAATACCTACCGTAAAATGAATGGTATTCCTTATGAATGGGGAACTGCTGTTAATGTTCAATCAATGGTTTTCGGTAACTTAAATGAACAAAGTGGTACTGGTGTTGCTTTCTCACGTGACCCATCTACAGGTGAAAACAAAATTTACGCTGAATATTTACCAAACGCTCAAGGTGAAGACGTTGTTGCTGGTATTAGAACTCCATTACATATTTCAGAACTTAAAAAGAGAATGCCAGAAGTTTATGAACAATTCACCAAAACTATTAAGATGATGGAAAACCATTATAAAGATATGCAAGATATGGAATATACCGTTGAAAATGGTAAACTCTATTTCTTACAAACACGTAATGGTAAAAGAACTGCTCAAGCTTCATTACAAATCGCTTGGGATTTAGTTGATGAAGGTATTATTACTGAAGACGAAGCAGTATTAAGAGTTGAACCAAAATTACTTGATACTTTACTTCACCCAACTTTCGATGATAAAGAATTAAAAACTTTAAAACCAATTGCTACTGCTAATCCAGCTTCACCTGGTGCTGGTGTTGGACATTTAGCTTTTGATGCAAAAGAAGCTGAAGAAAGACATGCAAAGGGAGAAAAAGTTATTCTTGTTAGAGCTGAAACATCTCCAGAAGATATTGAAGGTATGGTTGCTGCCGAAGGTATTCTTACAATGCGTGGTGGTATGACTTCTCACGCTGCTGTTGTTGCTCGTGGTATGGGTAAATGCTGTATTACTGGATGTAGCGCAGCTTTAGTTGATGAAGAAAATAAAACATTAACTATTAACGGAAAAGTTTATGGTGTTAACGATACAATTTCATTAAACGGTAGTACAGGTGCAGTTTATGAAGGTGCACTTACTTTAGTTGATGCTAAATTAGACGGTAACTTCGGAAGAATGATGGAAGCTGCTGATAAATATAGAAGACTTCATATTAGAACTAATGCAGATACTCCACGTGATGCTCAACAAGCTGCTAAATTTGGTGCTGAAGGTATTGGTTTATGTAGAACAGAACATATGTTCTTCGATAAAGATAGAATTTTCCATATGAGAAAAATGATTTTAGCTAATACAGTCGAAGATAGAGAAAAAGCTTTAGCTGAATTACTTCCATATCAAAGAGGTGACTTCTATCAATTATATAAATCAATGGGAGATCATGACAGAATCGAAGTTAATGTTAGATTATTAGATCCACCACTACACGAATTCTTACCACAAGAAGAAGATAAGATTGCTGAACTCGCTGCTGCTTTAAATATTTCTGTAAGTGATGTTAAAGCACGTATTGCTTACTTACATGAATTTAACCCAATGATGGGTCATAGAGGTTGTAGACTTGATGTTTCATATCCAGAAATTGGAAGAATGCAAACAAGAGCTATTATCGAAGCTGCTATTCAAGCAAGCAAAGAATTAAATAAAGAAATTGAACCAGAAATCATGATTCCTTTAACCTTAGATGTTAAAGAATTCAGATATGTTAAAAGGATTATTACTGAAGAAGCTGAAAAAGTCTTAAAAGAAAATAATTTCAAAATGACATATCACGTTGGTACAATGATTGAAATTCCACGTGCTGCTTTATTAAGTAGTGAAATTGCTAAAGAAGCAGAATTCTATAGTTTTGGAACTAATGACTTAACTCAAATGACATTTGGATTTAGCCGTGATGATGCTACAAAATTCTTACCAGATTACTATAAGACAAAGATTTTTGAAGAAGATCCATTCCAAACTGTCGATCAAAAAGGCGTTGGTAAATTAATTAAAATGGCTGTTTCTGATGGCAAAGAATCAAATCCACACTTATTATGTGGCGTTTGTGGAGAACATGGTGGAGATCCAAAATCAATTGAATTCTTCAATAGAGTTGGATTAGATTATGTCTCTTGTTCACCATTTAGAGTCCCAATTGCTAGATTAGCTGCTGCTCAAGCTGAAATCTTACTTCAAAGAGAAAAAGCTAAAAAGTAAATAAATAAAAATTAAATATAAAAGACCAAGCATTGAGAGGTACCCAGTTTCCTAGACATTAAATGTTTGTTAACTGGATTATATCATAAGACTAACATGGATGCTTCCC
>CALVXI010000015.1 GCA_944368975.1 uncultured Bacilli bacterium
CAAATTGCGGTAATTATAATTCTCAAATAAAATTAAGTGATAGAAAATTTATTTGTGATAACTGCAACATTACAATTAATCGCGATTTTAATGCTGCAATAAATTTATATAATTATTTAATTAAAAAAGTAGGCAGAGTTACTGCCGAATTTACGCTTGCGGACTTAACGGCTCTGATAAGAGATTTTGATTTAAATCATTTATCAACCAGTAAGGTAGAAACAAGAAACCAATATAATTTTTATATTAATTTATAATTATTTATAAGTTTGGTATAACGGCTTTAGAAAGATAGGAAGCAGTCTTCCTAAGTTCAAAAAGAAATGGTAGAACCGTTTCTTTCTTTTATTTTTTATTAATTATTTTGATTTCGTGATATAGTTTAGATACATAGTTCTACATATTCTCAATTAGGAGGATATCAACTATGAAGATGAAGACAGAAGAGTTAATCTATAAGGCTCGCCACGAGTTCTTAGGGTTATCACAAGAGGAGTTATCCGAAAAGCTCCAATGCAGTTCTAAGTCCGTCTCAAGATGGGAGTGTGGAACAGTTGAGGTACCTTTTAGGGTAATGAGGGAGTTGATAGAGCTATGTGATGAGGAGGGGTTCGATCTTCGACCATTCCTATGATCCTTATTTAAATTATTTTTATAGTTTAGATAGGGATTTTTTATTTATTTAAATTGATTATAGATTGTTCGATGATAAAATATAGATAACCTATATCTTTTATAGATATAGTAGTTCCCTTAGTATTATTTGGGGTTCGTAACCCTGGTAAAATTACAAGGGTCTGATACTTCATCAAAATCGATATCGTGATGTATATTGTTCGTAACCCTGTTATAAGGGCTTTTATTTTGCCTATTTCATTAGTAAATTTATTTCTTTAGCTTTATTTTAAAATTATGTTGCATTAGCTTACATTGTTTAGATTCTAAATAATAAAAAGAATTAGTCCTATTTTCTCATATAAATTTCCCTTGTTAATTCAACTTGGACAGATGTGTCCTGGAGAATTAAGTAAATTTCTTTAAACTTATAGATGTTAAGTTTAAGGAGGAAATTCGTATGAAAAAACAAGTAAACTATAAGTCAGTCAACAATACTAAAATTGATATTAATTCTTTATATAATGAATTAAGAGAAGCTTTGGCAACTAGAAATTCGTTAGAGGAAAAACAACGTAATCTTTTGTCTATTATTAAAAGAAGTAAAAAAGACCTCAATTTTGAAATGAATAAAATAGATATTAAAATAGGAGAAAATACTCATAAGATAAATATGATTATTAGTAAACTTAGTCACTATAATAAAACTCATAAAGCTATGAGTATGGCAAAAGACTATTTAAATAAAGAAATTTTAAGATGTGAAAAAATAATTAGTAAAAATAAAAATACTATTTATGAAGTGGAACATGGTTATTCTATGTTAATTAGTAGTAGAGGTTATGAACATACCAATACATCTACTTTAAGAAACTATGTTTTTAAGAAAGAAGAACAACTTTTAAGAATGAAAAAATGGCTTAAAGCTATTGAAAAGTATGCAAAAGCTTAATATTTTAAATGATTTTATTTTAAAGAGGATATTAAATTATGAGTTATCAATTTCATCAAACAGTTAGATTTAGAAGATTTAAAGAGATATTATATAAACTTGAAAGTATGCATCAAGTTAATCTTTCAACATATGATTTAAATAATATTGTTTGTTATAAAACAAAACTTTCAACATTTGCAGGTGTTACTACTAATGTTTCTAGCGGCTTAACAGCTTTTGAAAGAAATAATATTGCTGAAGTATATGAGATACCAAGTAAATATCATGTTGATCCATGTAAGTTAATTGGTGATTTTTTACTTGTTTATGGTGATTCAAAAGCTGCAGAATATACACTTATTAAAATGACTGTTTGGCAAAATAAAACTACTAGAAAGTTAGAAGCTAATTATTACTTTATTGGTACTTATTTAGTTTATAATAACTATAAATATATTGATATTCGTAAAAGAAGTTTAGAAGGAAGATTTGATCATTCTTTTGATTGGGATTTTGATAAATTTGGAACTAGACTTAGAGCCTATGCTCATAAATATGGTACTTATAGTACTACTAGGTTATTAAATAAGGATAAGACCTATGTGGGTATATCCAGAAAGAAACCAGTTAAGATTTATAGAAAGAAATATTAATTTTTACTTCTATATTTAAATTGCTTTTAGGTAGTTCGATGATAAAATATAGATAACCTATATCTTTTATAGATATAGTAGTTCCCTTAGTATTATTTTGGGTTCGTAACCCTGGTAAAATTACAAGGGTCTGATACAGTTCAGTCCATTTCATCCGAATATTTTCTCGTTCGTAACCCTGGTAAAATTACAAGGGTCTGATACATACTGGTGGTGTAATTCCTGTTGAAATATTGGTTCGTAACTCTGGTAAAATTGCAAGAGTCTGATGCGCATGGAATGCTCCATATCCTGGCGAAAGTTGTTTTAAATCTTGGCAAAATTAAAAAATTGCATTTTGGTTATTTTTAAAATTAGAAATTCTAATATCATTATTTAATAAATCTTAAAGTTCGGTATAATAGCATATGAAAAAAAGTAAATTAAAATCTATTGGTGTTAAATCTATTCATTATTTTCTTAATGAAAATGGGGATAATATTGTTCTACTAGAAGATGGATATGATCAAAAGAAAGTTAATCTTCTTTTTAAAGCGGATTATGAAAATATTGATTTAATCAAATTAATTTCTTACGAATCCTTAACAAAACGTAAAAATATTGACTTTAAAGATTTAATAAATAAAAAGGGATTTTTTGTTATTAATTCTTCAAATAAAAATAAAATTCTTATTAATTCAATAAAAAACGAAACTTATATAAGTAATCTAATCAAAAAAGATTTGAACTTAGATGATTCTAATAATTTTGAAATACAAATTTATAATAATTTTATAGATCTAGTTAAAGTTATTGGAATATACATAAGTGATGTCATTTATGCTATAAATTCAGTAGCAAATAAAAATTTAAATGATAAAGATTTAATTGGTATTATTCCTACTGATGTTGAATTAATTCGTTTTGATTTAAGTAATAATCGTAATTTTAGAAATTATGATGAATTTTTTAGCGCTCTTAATAAGTATTATAATGTAATGATAACGAGTTCTATTAAAAGTTTATACGAAAAGGATAAGCTTAATTTCATTTATAAGGATGATATCGCTTTTATTAACAAAAGTATTGAACTTAAAAATAAATATAAAGTCAAAATAATTGAGAATATTTGTAAAAGAAACGGAAAAAATATTCAAAATTTACATTATGATTTAAAGAAAATACATTTAACTTATGATTTACTACGTATATTAGGAATAATTAGGCAATATGCAGTTCATTTTACATTATCTAAAAATAATAATTTAAATCCTAATTTATTAAATGTTATTAATATTTTCTTTAAAAATTTTAGAGATAAATTTACTTCGTTAAATCAAAAAAATATTAATATATTGAGCGAATATTTTATTGATGAATTTGATTTAAACGATTATTTTGAGTATATAAGTAAAGAAAAAAATAAGAATTTATCACTTTCTATTGAAAAAATGAGTAAAAATATAATGATAAATTTGAATGATTCATTTAATGTTACTAAACAAAGTGAAGGAGAATTCAAAAATAAATTTAAAAATTCATTAAAGTACATTCTTTATAAGGATTTTGAATCTTTGAAAGACAAATATCTAGAACGCCTTATGGTTAGTGAAGATAAAGACAAAACTTATGAAAAAATATCTAATGATATTATTAATTCTAATTTAGTTAATTTTGATTTATTGGAAAAGATTATTATTAAATATTTAGGGACAAATAAAGGACTAGTAGTTAATGAAAAATTAATTGATTTTAAGGTTAATAATGATTTTTTTAAATATTTATATATAATGAGTTTATTTTTATCGAAGAAAGAAGCTAATTCATTCTATAGTGATGTATTAAATAAATATAAGTCAATTATTGGATTAATAAATTTAGCTAATGAAAGCAGATTTGTTTTTAAAGATGATTCTCCTTTATTTAAATTTTTTAATAAAAATAAAGATGTTTTCGATTTTAATCAATCAATTAATTCGAGCAAATATAATGATAAATTAATAGAAGAACTTCATTTATTAAAAAGTTTAAGATCTAAAGAAGGAAAAGATGTTAAATATAAATTTAATGATCTTGAATTCTTTTATGAATCACTAGAACATAGTAATGCCGATTATAATAAATATAAAGATAGTAATAAAAAAAGTTTATTTTCTAAATTAAAGAAATATTTTTCTAAAAATATTTTACAAAGTAAGTATTATCAATATATCTCTAATTATGTTACGGGTAATTTTTTATTGTCTTTATTTAAAAATAAAACTTTAATTAAATTTGCTTTGACTAATATTTATGAATCAAATAAAGAGATGTTATCTAATTTCTATAATGATTTTTATAATTCTTATTTAAAAATTGAAGAAGGAGACGTTAGAGGAACGTGGAATGAAAATAAAATCAATTCTTTATGCGATTTTTTATGTAATTTAACGCTAATTAATGTTAATAAAAGTTTAATTAATCCTCAAAAAATAGAATTTAATTATATAGGTATACTTAAACTATATTATTTTGTTGGCTATTTATTAATTAAGAATTTAGTCAAAATAAATTCTAGTTATTTTATAGCATATCATGACTATGAATTAGCTTATAGAAAATTGCATATAAATTTTAAAAAGCCTCTATTTGATTTATCAGTAGCAATTGATTCCTTTAATTTTTTAAAGGAAAATAAACCTAATTCAAAGTCATTTATCCAATTAAACAAAATATTTAGAAGAAAATACATTCATTCTTTATTTATAGATGGCAATATAAATAATAAAGAGAAAGAAGCTTATTTAAGCTTATTAAAAGAAGTTAGAAATAGGATTGAACATATCAATATTTTTAATTACAATTTTTGTGATTTAAATAAAATAACTAGAATTTCAAGTTATCATGATTTATATTGGCAAATGTTGCAATTACATTTATTTGAATATTTTTCAAATAATGAATTTTTAAAAGAATTAAATAATAAATTTAATATTAATATTAAAGATTCACATCACTCAACCAAACTTAATATTATCTTATTTTTACCATTTGCATATAATGTTGGTAGATTTAACAATCTAACAATTGAAAAATATGCAGGTAGGAAAAATGATTAAGTCTTAAATTCTTTATTTATAGATTTTAATAAAAGTTATATTTTAGATTTAATTGCTTTTATTTCTTTTGATGGTAAAATAATAAGTAACCTATATCTTTTAAAGATATAGTAGTTCCCTTAGTATTATTTGGGGTTCGTAACCCTGGTAAAATTACAAGGGTCTGATACTTCTGTTACGAACGCTGAATATTCTGATAAGTTCGTAACCCTGGTAAAATTACAAGGGTCTGATACTATCTTCTTCAGCGATAACACATTTTCCATCGTTCGTAACCCTGGTAAAATTACAAGGGTGATATACTGCAAGTGGTAAAATAATTTGAAATTTTCTTTTTCATATAATCAGAGTTGCTAATGATATTTTAGCTATTAACAATTTTTTTCAGTTAATAACTCAATTAATTTATATTTTTAAAGTGCAAGGCATATAAAAAATAAAAATTAAATTGCATTATGAAAATAACTTTAATAAAGATTATATGTATTATAAATTTACTTATCTTTTATAAAAAAGTTAAGTTTTGCATAGATTTTTATCTAATTATATAGGTTTTTAATTAACAAACTAAAATATTTATCTATTCTAAAAGTGAAATCATTATATACAGATGGCTTTACTTTAGAAGTAAAAGTAGATATTAATGATAATACTTTTTGGTTAACACAAAAAGAGATGGCAAGACTTTTTGATGTTTTTATTGATAATATTGGATTACATATTAAAAATATTTTAAAAGATAATGAGCTTGATAAATAAACTACCGAGGAATCCTCGGAAGCTCGAATAGAAGGAAATAGGAAAGTTAGGCGTAAAGTACTTATTTATAACCTAGATATGATTATTTCAGTGGCTAGCGTGTTTTACGGCGGTTATGCTATACTAAATATACAAATAGTGCCTGTTTGCTGGGTAAAATCATATTTTTTCGACGTTGCAGTAAAAGTTACACATAAACTGCAATGTCGGTGGAGGTTTAGTAATGAAAAAGAAACTGCTTACATTCATAACGGCGGCAATGAGCGTTGTTTTCACGTTCTCTCTTGCGGCTTGCAACGGCGGCAACGAAACTACGGGCGGGTACGGCACGCATACGCATACTTATTCGGAGCAATGGTCGCATATCGATAGCGAGCATTGGCACACCTGCACTGGCGCGGACTGCGACGAGGTAATCGACAAAGCCGCGCATACTTGGGATAACGGCAATATAATGAAAGAGCCGACCTGCACGGCAAAGGGCGAAATGACTTATACCTGCACCGTATGTAAGGCGACAAAAACGGAAGAAATTGCAACAACAGACCATATCTTTTCTGACGAATGGGAAAGCGACGACACTCACCATTGGCACAAGTGTATCAACTGTGACGAGATAAGCGGCAAAGCGGAACATTCGTATAATGCGGACGGCGTTTGTGTGTGCGGTTATAGGACTATACCCGAAGAGACTCTCCCTACTACGTTGAATGAACTTATGCAAGAAGGTAACGAAAAGTATCAGGCAGTCGTCGTTAAAACATTGAACGACCATTTGCTTGAAGATATGCTATATAAAACACTTAGTAATAATTACGATGTAAATTGTGTTCAAATCGACCAATGGGAAATCGTTGATAGCGATAAAAATGGTATTATCGATTGCATAAAACTACATTTCTTCTACGATAACGCAATAATTTCGACGCTTTACAGAATATCTTGCGTTGAACCTAAAACGGAAATAACTTTACAGGATTTGTTAACCGAAAACCCTGACGCCGCAAAACTTGACGAAGCATTCGACAGAGGGACTCCATATGTCAACGGCGCCAAATATTCTACTGAATATGCTTTTGGTTATAACCCTACAATACAGGAGATGCGAAAAAGATTGTTAAATGCGGTCAATGAGAAACTTGCGAATGACGGCATTATCTCTGCGGTTGACGGGAATACCCGCTCATTTATTATAAGAGATGATGAATCTACGGAAGATGCAACATTAGGGAAGGCAAGACGAGTAGTGGTTATGAATTTAACAGAGAACGGCTATGAAGAAATTGCCATAATAATTCAAGAAGCGCAAACCGATAATGATGATACAAAACTGATAGAAAACTTAAACGCGGGCAAATATAAAGTTATAAGTGCCGCAAAACGCGGCAAATTTACGGGCGTACTTCTGAAAGCTGATATATCCGAACATGGCGGCACGGTAACAACGGATTAAACCGCCGCAAGCAGGCAAAATACAACGAGAAAAACGAAGAAAATTAAATACCAAAGTCAAGGTGTTCTCTACATTATTAGTCCCGATTATTCTATATGTGGTGATGGGCCTCAACTAGAAAATTTTTATCGTATCTTTAAAAGTCGAGTTGTCGGTTCTTATCTAGTAAATAAATTGAATAAGATTGTTATTCCAAACATTTCATTTATTGATGAACATACTAAAGAGATTGCACTTATTGGTATCGAAAAAGGTAGTACAATTGCTATAAGCACAAAAGGACTTTTAAAAGGAAAAACTAAACAAAGATTACTAGATTACATCATCAATGAAACAATTAAAGCAATTCATCCTAGAATTGTAATTTTGTACAATATTGCTGTCAGAAGCTCAAAGGTAGAAGAGATTGTTACAAGATTAAAAAAGCCGGTTTAAAAGTTCTTATACCACATAATAAGCTTCTTATTCACAATCAAATATTGGAGAACATCTAATATGGGAAGATTTAGGAATAGTGGTAATGGTGTTGTTACTAGAGGCAATCCCCAACAATCACTGGAGCAAGAAAGTTTTAGCAATAAGAATCAAGAAACATAAAAAATAATGCCAAACTATGATAAAGCAGTGATAGATGATAGAAAGTTTATTGAATATTCATTAAATATGGAATCTAAATCAGGCGGTAAGGATAAGGCAATAGCTTATAAAAACGCATTAGGATTTGATGAAACTAATTATAGATCTTTAATTAATCAAATATCCAATCAAATTAACACTGGTAAAGCTAAACTTATAGATGTTGAGCATGCAAGTTCTGTCACTAAATATAAATACGATGTCAATGTCATGGGTCCAAACGGAAATAATAAAACAATCGTAGTTGTTTATCAAATTGATAAGAATGGGAATGGCGTTCCAAGTCTAATTACAAATTATGTTAAAAGAAAGGAAAATAAAATATGGAAATTCAAGAAAGAGACATTGTAAGAACATTAGTAGATAGAGAAGGATTTTTGAAAGAAAGTAAAGGTGTTGTAGTTTCGATTTATTATGGTTATCCGGTTTGCGAAGTTGAAATTTGGGATAAAACGAATTATCTAATTGATGTTATTACCTATAAATTCGATGAATTAGAAGTTATTGAACACACCAATGAATGAAGTTTACTAGTATACTCATATATTAAAAAATAATTAAAAACTTAATTAAACAAATTTGTATAAATAAGTTTTAAATAATTTTCTATTATATATTTAATTAACCAAAAATGAATTTTTTACAGTTATTTAAGAATTATTGAAAAATACTTAAATTTAATTAAAAATTAAGTACTTTATAGTATAATTTATGTAAAGGAGGCATTTATGAATGGCAAATATTAATATAACCATACGTATTGATAAGGAATTGAAGAAAGAAGCAGACAATCTCTTTCGCGAATTAGGCATGTCCTTTACTACCGCTGTCACGATTTTTGCTCAACAAGCTGTCCGTGAACAAAGGATTCCTTTTGATATTAGACTTCATCAAGATCGAGTCGTGGCCGCAACGAGCATGGAAGTGGAGAAGATTTCAAATAAATATCTTGATGAAAATAAAAAAGCTTACCAAGAACTTGCAAAATGAAATATCTAACTAAAGAGCAAATTATTTACCTTCATAAACAGCTTATACAAGAATTTGGTGGCACAGAAGGAATTAGAAATGATAATCTTTTGGAATCTGCTATTGCTTCACCGTTTCAAACATTTTCATTAAAAGAATTTTATCCAACTATAGAAGAAAAGGCTGCACGTCTTGGATACGGACTAGTTTCCAATCATTGTTTTATTGACGGAAACAAAAGAATCGGTGCACATGCTATGCTTGTCTTTTTAGCATTAAATGATATTCAACTCGATTTTACGCAGGAAGAGTTGATTAAGATTTTTCTAGATCTCGCTTCCGGAAATTCTGACTATAACACTCTTCTAGTTTGGATTAGAAGTCACGAAAGAAAATAATAAGTTAAAAGTATCAAATTGATTTGTGAATTTTTAAAAAACATTTTATTTATTAGCGTATATTTATCAGTTGTTATTAACAGGTAAGAAATAAATCTTACAAATCTTAGAAATAAAATTGATTGGTAAAATTTTCTGTAAAGCTATAGGAGAAATATCCTGAAGAAAAATAAACCTCAATACCTGTAAATAATTTTAAATGCTTCTTTTCATAACAATTGGTTAATCTTCTTTAATAAAATATTATGCATGTTAGGATATTTTTCTTTGTAACTACTTAAGACATTATTGTTTAGAACTTATAGTTCAGCTTTTAATTATTTTACAAACGATTGTTTTACATATTTTATAGTTATAATCATTATCACTATTGCAAGAAGCATAATTAATTTTTATATTAGTTGTAATGAACAGTATTACTAATAATGGCACATACGAATTCTTAACTAAAGTTGGCTTTTCTTTAAACAAAGCTAAAGTATATGTCACTTTGCTTCAAAATAAGGCTTTAAAAGGCTATGAAATTGCTTATAATCATTAACTTAAATTAAAAGGTAACGCAAGTAATTGTATTAAATGTGGACACTGCAATAATCGCTGTCCTTTTAAAGTCGACCAAGTTTCTAGAATGACTGAAATTAATAAATATTTTAATAAATAGTAATTTAAAGAAAATAGTTAAGATTTAGAAGGTTTTTAATCAAAATTAAGTTAATTTACATTATTAAGAAATATATACATAATTAATTTATTTTGTAAATTAAATAAAATTAGTTGATAATTTATAAAGACGAAGGAGTTAATTATGGAAGAATTTGATGCTGTAGTTATCGGTGCAGGTAATGGTGGACTTATTGCAGCTTTAAGATTAGCTAAAGCTAATAAAAAAGTTTTGTTAGTAGAAAGACATATTTTACCTGGTGGATTTGCTACTAGTTTTATAAGAGGACGTTTTGAATTTGAAGCTTCTCTACATGAATTATGTGATTTTGGACATGAAGATGTTCGTGGAAATTTATATACTTTATTTAAAGAATTGGATGTTTTAAATAAAATTCAATTTGTTGATGTTCCTGAAGCATTTAGAGTAATTTCTTTATCAACTGGAGAAACTTATTCAATGCCTTTTGGAATTGAAAATTTTGTTAAAAAGATGGAAGAATATGTTCCAGGTTCTAGTAAATCTGTTCGTATTTTCTTTGATTTAGGACGTGAAATTCAAATGGCAATGGCTTATTTAAATGAATCTAAAGGCCATCCAGATAGTAAAGTTTTAATGGATAAATATCCTAACTTTATGAGAGTTGCTGCTTATCCAGTTGATAAAGTGTTAGATGCTATTAAAATGCCTAAGAAAGCTCAAGAAATTCTTGATACATATTGGACATATTTAGGAACATCTACTGATCGTTTAGGCTTTATTCATTATTGTATTATGGTTTATTTATATATCACTAATAAAGCTCAAATCCCATTAAAAAGAAGTCATGAAATTTCAACAGTATTAGAAACTGAAATTCGTAATAATGGTGGAACAATTTATTATGGTGAAGAAGTTAAAGAAATAAAAGTAACTAATAATCACGTAAGTGGAGTTATTTTAAGTAGTGGAAAAGAAATTAAAACTAATTATGTTATAAGTAATGCTTCACCTCATTCAGTTTTTGGGAAAATGATTGAGAAAAAAGATATTCCTGAAAAAGCTTTGAAATTAGCTAATGCTAGAGAAATATCAGGAAGAGGTTTCTCAATGTTTTTAGGTTTAAATAAAACTAAAGAAGAACTTGGATTAAGTGATTATAGTTATTTTATTTATGAAACTTTAAATAGTAAGAAGCAATTTGAATCAATGAAAACATTGGATAATTTTAGTCAAGTTACTGTATGTTTAAATAATGCTATTCCAGATGCTTCTCCTAAAGGTACAACTATTCTTTACTTTACTTCTTTATATTTTAGCGATTGCTTCTCTAAAGCTTTAACTAAAGAAAATTATTTTGATTTAAAAGATCGTTTAGCTGAAGGCTTTATTGATGCTTTTGAAAAAGCTACTAAAATAAAAATTAAGCCATATATTGAAGAAATTGAAGTTGGAACTCCTTTAACTTATGCCCATTATACAGATAGTGTAGATGGTTCAATTTATGGTTATTTAACAGCTGATTTAGATAATATGATGCCTCGATTAATGAGAATGTATGATGAAAATTATTTACCAGGATTAAAATTCTGTGGAGGACACGCTATGAGAAGTAGTGGATATAATTCAAGTTATTTATCAGGTGATTTAGCTGCTAAATTTACATTAATGGATATGAAAGAAGGTAAATAGTATGAAAGTTAAAGTTGGTTTAATTGGTTTATTCGATATGCTTAAGTTTAAAAACTTGGGCAAAAACCGTGAAGAAATGATTCTTAAATCTTCTAATAAAGAATTACCTTATGATTATAAAGTAAATGAACTTGCTCGAGTTTATCATCCTTATAAACAATATTTAAAAATAAAAGATATTAAAGACGAAAATGAAGATACAAAAACATTTACTTTAATTCCTGATGAAGAAAAAACTTTAGAATTAGCTCCTTTTAAAGCAGGTAGTTATATCTCAATTTATGTTAAGACTAATGATAATATTGTTAG
The DNA here is from genome assembly GCA_944368975.1 of uncultured Bacilli bacterium. Lineage (GTDB taxonomy): Bacteria > Bacillota_I > Bacilli_A > RFN20 > CAG-826 > Onthovivens. Next base: position 12,136 of record CALVXI010000015.1, read on the forward strand.
TAGAGCTTACTCTTTATCAAGTTCTCCTAAAGAAGCATTAAATAATATATATAAAATAACTATTAAAAAGAAACCTGATGGATATTTATCTAATTATTTATTTAATAATGCTAAAGTTGGTGATAAGTTATTTGCTACTGAACCTGGCGGAAACTTAACTTATAATAAGCTTAGAGATAGTAAAAATGTTATAGCGATTGCTGGAGGAGTTGGTATTACACCTTTTATTTCAATGGCAAAAGCTATTAATGAAGGCAGTGAAAACTTTAACTTAACTATTTTATATGGTATAAGAACTACTAAAGATATTATTTTTAAAAATGAATTAGAAGAATTAACTAAAAATAACTCTAATATTAAAATCGTTTATGTTTTTAGTGATGAAAAAGTTGAAGGTTATCCTTTTGGATTTATAGGAAGTGAATTAATTAAAAATTATTTATCTAAAGATGAACCTACATCGATATTTGCTAGCGGACCTGAAGCTTTACTTACTTATTTAGATAAAGAATTACCATTATTAAAATTAGAACAAAAATATATTCGTATTGAAAGATCTCCTATAAGTTTAAATCTTGAAAGTAAAGAATATAATCTAACTATTCATAGCGAAAATAATACTTATGAAATTAAAGCTAAAGGAAATGAAACTCTTCTTGAAGCATTTGAAAGAAATAATTTAATTATAAGAGCTAAATGTCATTTAGGTGGATGTGGATATTGTAGAACTAAATTAATTAAAGGAACATATGTCGCTGCAAAATATCTTAAATTAAAAGATATTGATAAAGAATTTAATTATATTCATCCTTGTTGTTCATATCCTACAAGTGATATGGAATTAGAAATATTTCCTTATTAATTAATAGATAAGTAATAACTAAAAAATGTCTAGAAACTCTTGACATTTTTTTAAAAACCCTCTAAATCTTAGTTATTTTTTAAAAACTAATATATCCTAAATGATTTAAAACTATTTTAATACCGATTAAAATTAAGATAATTCCACCAATAAATTCAGCAATTTCATAATGGCCTTTTAATAATTTTGAAATTTGTTTACCTAAAAATATTCCAATTAAACACGTTAAGAAAGTAATACCAATAATAAATAAAATATCGTAATAAATATTTAATCCACCAACTGAACTTTCTAAAGTTATACCAACTGCAAAAGCATCGATTGAAGTTGCTATTGCTTGAAAGATTACTAATTTATAAGTAAAAGTATGCTCTTTTATTTCTTCTTTACCTTTCTTTTTATCAATTACTTCCTTAGTTCCATCATAAATCATTTTTAAGCCAATAAGAGATAATAATGCTAAACTAACCCAATGGTCATAATCTTCAATATATTTAATAAATGATAAACCTATAAAATGACCGATTAATGGTAAAAGACCTTGGAATAAACCAAGCATTGCACATATAAAAATCATTTTAGATTTAGTAAGACCCTTCATAGATAATCCATCAACAATACTAATTGTGAAGGCGTCCATTGCTAAGGATAAACTAATTAAAATAATTGTTAGGTAAGGCATAAGCATTATTTTATAGAAGTTAAAAACGCTTCTCAATGTATTTTTAATCTATGCTATAATTTTCTTAAGGAGAAATACTTAAAATATGGATCAAAAATTAGAGGCCTTATTCACACCTTGGAAAATAGGTAATTGTGAAATTAAAAACCGTATTGTAATGTGCCCTATGGGTGGAACGAGTTTATTTGGCTGGATGGAACCAAATCATTTCGATAAAGTAGCTGCTGATTTATTTTTAGAAATTGCTAAAAATAATGTTGGATTAATTATTCCTGGCATTGCTCCTATTAAAGATACAATTGGTAATCGCTGGCTATATAAAAATAAGAAAATGTTTAAAGAACTAAAAAGTTTTATGGATGAAATTCATAAAACCGGTGCAAAATTATTTATTCAATTAACAGCTGGATTTGGAAGAAGCTTTGCTGTTACTGATCCTCTTGTTATGTTACTTAAACATAAAGTAATTGGAAAAATTGCTTCTCCAATAATAAATCCATCTTATTTAACTGCTGCTCCTAGCGAATTACCTTTAAGATGGAAAGAAGATATGAAATCTCGTGCTTTAACAAAAAAAGAAATCGATGAAATGATTTATGCTTTTAAAGAAACTGCAAAGCTTTGTAAAGAAGCAGGTGTTGATGGAGTTGAAGTTCACGCAGTTCATGAAGGGTATTTACTTGATCAATTCACTCATAAATATACAAATAAAAGAACTGATGAATATGGTGGAAGCTTTGAGAATCGTTATCGCTTCCCTGTTGAAATCGTTAAAGCTATTAAAAAAGAATGTGGTGAAGATTATCCTGTAAGTTTACGTTATAGCGTCGTTAGTAAAACTAAAGGCTTTGGAGAAGGTGCTTTACCTGGCGAAGAGTATATCGAAGTAGGTAGAGATATGTTAGAAAGCGAAAAAGCTGCTAAATATCTTGAAGAAGCAGGATACGATATGTTAAATGCTGATAATGGAACTTATGATGCTTGGTATTGGGCTCATCCACCAGGATATATGCCTAAAAACTGTAATTTAGAAGATGTTAAACATATTAAAAAGTTTGTTAATATTCCTGTTGTTTGTGCTGGAAGAATGGATGTTTATACAGCAAGTGAAGCTATTAAGAATAATGAAATTGACGCAATGGGTGTCGCTAGACAATTCTTAGTAGATCATAAATGGGTTAGCAAAATTATTGATGATGAAATGCTCGATATTATGCCTTGTATTTGTTGTCATAATGGATGTTTTAATTTAAGTCATTATAAAGGATCAAGTAATGCTTCTCCTTTAAGTGATGCTAGAGGAATGTCAAGATGTGCATTAAATCCTCAAACAATGCAAGGACATAAATATGACTTAATTAAAGCAAAGAAGCCAAAGAAAGTTGCTATTATTGGTGGTGGAATTGGTGGTATGGAAGCTGCTAGAGTTTTAACTTTAAGAGGACATAAGGCAGTTATCTTTGAAAAGAGTGATAAATTAGGTGGAGTCTTTATTGAAGCAAGTAATTTTGATTTTAAAGAAAAAGATAAAGCTTTAATTAATTGGTTTAATAGACAAATAACTAAGTTAAATATTGAAGTTAATTTAAATCATGAAATAAAGGAGTTAAATGAATTAAAAGATTTTGATGAAATTATTGTTGCTATTGGCTCAAAAGCTAAAAAGCTTAATATTAAAGGTAATGAAAAAATAATTGATGCTATAAGCTATTTGGATAATAAAGAACAAGTAGGAGATAAAGTATTAATTATAGGTGGAGGATTAACTGGATGTGAAATTGCTTATGATTTAATCAATAATGGTAAAACACCTATTATTATTGAAGCTTTAAATGATCTTATTGTTTCAAATAATGTTTGCTTAGCTAATTCATCTTATCTAAGAGATTACTTTAAATATAAAAATGTTGAAATTCATTTAGAAAGTAAAGTTAAAGATATTAATGGTAATGAAGTTACTTATTTAGATAAGGATAATAAAGAAAATAAACTTATAATTGACTCAGTTATTTCTGCAATTGGATACACTCCTTTAAAAACATTTAAAAAGTCACGTCACGTTCATTATATTGGAGACGCTTATAAAGTTGGTAACCTTAGAACAGTAATTTGGCGTACTTGGGACATTGTTACAAAACTTTAATATTTAAATATACAAAAAAATTAAAAGCCGTATAATTTAATAGATAATTTTTTTGAATGATTATCTAAATTTAAAAAAATATCTAAGATTTGCGGCTTTTTTGCTTTATAAAGGAGTGTTTATGGAAATTAATCGTTATGTAGAAGGATATAAATCAAATTTATCTTTAAAAGAAAATGAATTTGCTATTAAAAAAATAAGAGAATATTTTCAAACTAATTTAGCTAAAAAATTACATTTAATTCGAGTTACTGCTCCTTTAATGGTTATTAGTAAAACCGGGGTAAATGATGATCTTTCAGGTGTTGAAAAACCAGTGAATTTTCATATTAATGACTTTGAAAATGATATAGAAATCGTTCACTCTTTAGCAAAATGGAAAAGATTAAATATCGGAAAATTTGGTTTAAATGTTCATGAAGGTATTTATACTGATATGAATGCAATTAGAAAAGATGAAGTAAGAGATAATTATCATTCTATATATGTTGATCAATGGGATTATGAAGTAATAATTAATGAGAAAGATCGTAATATTAAGACTTTAAAAAAATATGTAAGTGATATTTATAGTGTTATTAGAAAAACCGAACTTTATACTGAAAAGATGTTTAATATAAAAGCTATTTTACCTGAACATATCACTTTTATCACAAGTGAAGAATTATTAAAGAAATATCCTAACTTAAATCCAAGTGAAAGAGTAAATGCTTTTATTAAAGAAGTTAAAGCCTGCTTTGTAATTGGAATTGGTTATCCATTAAGTGATGGAAAACCTCAAGATTTGCGTGCTCCAGATTATGATGATTGGGATTTAAATGGAGATATTTATGTTTATAATCCACTTTTAGATGACGCTTTAGAATTATCCTCGATGGGAATTAGAGTTAATAAAGAATCATTAGTTAAACAAATTAATTATTCAAATAAATTAGAATTATTAAATTATAAATTCCAAAAGAAAATATTAAATGATGAAGTACCTTTAACTCTTGGAGGAGGTATTGGACAATCTAGATTATGTATGTTTATGCTTAAAAAATTACATATCGGAGAAGTACAATCTTCAATATGGAAAAAAGAAACTAGAGAATTTTATAAAAATAAAGGTGTTACTTTACTTTAAAAGTTCATTATATCGATTAATCCATCAATTCCATCGACTAGTGGAAGTAGATAATCTATAAATTCGTCTTTAATATAATCATTTTCTTTGTCTATATAAATAGATGGTAAAAATCTTTCTTTATTTGATATTTTATCAATATCAACTAAATCTAATTTATATTTATATCCATTATCTCTATTAGCTTTAATAATTACAACTTTATCACTTATACCTTTTAAAGCAGATTTAATTGCAAAAGAAGAAACTTCTTTTGCAATTTTTTCTTCAATCTTACTTTTACATATTACGTTAGCTCTTTGAAGTAAACTTAATTCATAATAACGAATTTTATAACCTAATTTTTCTTTTATTAAATTTGCTAAGTTAATACTTACTCCGCCTAATTGATTATGTCCGAATTGATCTATTAATGATTCACTTTCAAAAATGAATTTGCCATTTTTATCTTTAATGCCTTCACTTGTTACAATTATCATATGATGTTTCTTTTCATAGATATTTTTAACTTTTTCTAAAAAAGAGTTGAGATCTAAAGGGTTTTCAGGAACAAATATCATATCAACTTTAGCACCTTTTAGTTCACAAAGCTTTGCACTAGCACTTAGCCACCCAGCATTTCGCCCCATCGTCTCAATAATATTAACTCTACCTTTAGAGTAACTCATATCATCAGCATAAATCTCTAAAACTGTATTAATAATAAATTTAGCCGCACTAGCATAGCCTAAAGAAAAGTCTGTTTCACATAAATCATTATCGATCGTTTTATTTATACCAATACAATAACAATCATAATTATTTTTTCTTAAATATTTACTTATTTTATTAATAGTATCCATTGAATCATTTCCACCATTATAAAAGAAGTAGCGAATATTATATTTTTTAAATGTATTTAAGATTAACTCATAAACTTCTTTATCGGTTTCTTCATCATTAAGTTTATAACGATTACTACCAAAATAAGCTCCTGGTGTAGTTAATAATTTTTTATATTCATTACTATCAATATATTCACGTAAATCATTATTAATAATACCCTCAATTCCATAATGTAAAGTATAGATCTTATTAATTTCTTTATGTTTTAATGCTTCTTTAAATAAATAATAAGCAGAAGTATTAATTATTGAGGTAGGACCACCACTTTGACCATATAATAAATTTCCAATAATTTTACTCATAATCGAATTATAACAAAGTAAAAATAACTAAAATAGTGTAAAATAAACTTATGATTAATTTAGTTTGGATTTTATGTATTATTTTTATATTAACTTCTACTTATCAATCCTTTATTAATAATGGAATCCCAAAAGGAAGTGAAGTAAGAGAAAATTATCTAGTTAAATATTTAATTAAAAAAGATAGTAAGTTAAATAAGTTATATCGTAAAGATAATGATTTAAAAGAATGTTTACATATTAAATATTTGGCAGTTGCTTATATAGTAAATATAACATTATGTTGTATTTTTCTAATAACAATCATACTAAGTGTTGTATTTTTCTTTATTAGCGATGATTTATATAATTTATTTACTATAGTTAATGTAATCTTTATATGTATCTTTGTAATTTATAATGCTTGTATTTTAATTAGACATGTGCGTCTAGCACAAACTTACGATAAAGAATATCAAAAATTAAGTGAAATAGAGATAGAAAAACTTAGAAAAATATTAAGTGAAAATTATAATTTAAAATTTTAAAAACCCTCTAAAAGTTCATTATTTTTATGAATAAAGGAGAAATAGTATGAAAAAATTAGGATTTGGATTAATGCGTTTACCTTTAATTAATGGGACTAAAACTATCGATAAAGATGAATTAATTAAGATGGTTGATTTATTTATTGCTAAAGGTTTTACCTATTTTGACACCGCTTATATGTATATGGATTATCAAAGTGAATCTGTTACAAAAGAAGTCTTAGTAGATCGATATCCTCGAGATAAATTTACGATTACAAGTAAATTACCAACGATGTATTTAAAAGAAGTAAACGATATGGAAAGAATATTTAATGAGCAATTAAATAAACTTGGTATAACATATTTTGATTATTATTTACTTCATAATTTAAATGGTAATACTTTACCTATTGCTAATAAACTTGACGCTTTTAGTTTCATTTTAAATAAGAAAAAAGAAGGAAAAATTAAACATATTGGTTTTTCTTTTCATGATAAAGCTTCAATGCTTGAAGAAATATTGATTAAACATCCTGAAATTGAACTTGTTCAACTTCAAATTAATTATATAGATTGGGATTCTCCTTCAATCGAATCAAGAAAATGTTATGAGGTAGCTACTAAATATAATAAGAAAGTAATTGTAATGGAACCTGTTAAAGGTGGAATATTAATGAATATTCCTTTAAAAGCTAAAGAGTTATTTAATTCTTATAATAAAGAAGTAAGTTTAGCAAGTTGGGCTTTAAGATTTGCTGCTAGTTTAGACAATGTTTTTATGGTTTTAAGTGGGATGTCTAATTTAGAACAGATGATAGATAATACCAATACTTTTTATGATTTTAAACCATTAAATGAAAAAGAACACGAAGTAATTAAAGAAGTAGTCGATATAATGAATCAAACTAATGAAATTGCTTGCACAGGTTGTTCATATTGTACTGAAGGATGCCCTAAAAATATTCCTATTCCAAAATATTTTGACCTATATAATTCACACATAAAAAATAAAAATTCTAATTCATCAATGTATTATGCAATTTTAACTAAAACTCATAGTAAAGCAAGTGATTGTATTAAATGCCATAAATGTGAAAAAAGTTGTCCACAACATTTAAAAATAACAGATTTATTAAATACTGTTGCTAATACATTTGAGAAGAAAAACTAAATAAAA
>CALVXI010000016.1 GCA_944368975.1 uncultured Bacilli bacterium
TATGTTATAAAAAACTACAGAGGTAATCCTACATTTTCAATTGGCGAAAACCAACATTTTCATTATGGCGTTTACAGCAAAGAATTCACATAAAATTAAATTACTTTCGTCTAAGCTCTTAATCGTTTTTAATTATCTAGTTAAATACATCTTTAAATTTATAACATAATTTTTAATATTTGGATAAAAAACTTCTATTCAATATTTTGCCTATTAAGTTTTTGACTTATTAATCATAAAGTAATTATTTCATTTTCTACTTTTGTTCGATTATAATTCTATCGTATGTCATTAATTAGCTTTAGTAATGTTAGTAAATATTATGGTACAGAAGAAATTCTGGACCATATTTCATTTAATATAAATTTAAAAGAGAAAGTTGCTCTTATTGGTCAAAATGGTACTGGTAAAACAACTATTTTTAAACTTATATTAAAGGAAATTATGCCTACTTTACTTCCTAAAGAAGATAAACCTGGAGAAATATCAATCTTAGGCAATACTTCAATAGGATATTTAAATCAAAATGCAATTACTGATATAAATAATACTGTTTATGAAGAGCTTCTTCTTCCTTTTAAAGAAACTATTAAATTAGAAAAAGAAATAAATAGTTATGATTCTTCTTCACTAAGTGATGAAGAATCAATAAATAAATATAATGAATTAATAGAGAAGTTTGAAAAACTTCGTGGATATACATATCTTAATGAAATTAAAGAAATGATTTCTAAATTTTCTTTTCCTTTAGATATATTAGATCGAAAAGTAAGTAGTCTAAGTGGTGGAGAAAGAATGAAGATAGCTTTTATTAAAATCTTATTATTTAACTATGATGTACTTCTTCTTGATGAACCTACTAACCATCTTGATATTTCTACTATTGAGTGGCTTGAATCTTTTTTAAAAGACTATAAAGGAACGATTCTATTTATTTCTCACGACACTTATTTTATCTCTAATTTAGCAACTAAAATTTTAGAATTAGAAAATCACAAAGTTACAACATATAACACAACTTATGAAAACTATTTAACGCTTAAAAAAGAACGCTATGAGTATCTACTTAAAGAGGCTAAAAAAGAAGAAATTGAAATTGCTAAACTTAAACGTTTTATTGAGTTCTATATGCCTAAACCTAGATTTACTAGTAGAGCTAAAGATCGTGTTAAAAAACTAGAGAAAATAGAGAAAAACCGTGTAGAAGTCCCACAAAATTCTGAAAAAGATATTAAATTTAAACTAGACGGAGGTAATCTATCTTATAAACAAGTCCTTGGATTTAAAGATGTAATTGTTGGTTATGATAAGCCATTAATTAAACCATTTTCATTTACTTTATATGGTCAAGATAACTTAGCAATTGTTGGTGATAATGGAATAGGTAAAACTACATTAATTAAAACAATTATTAAAGAAATTAAACCACTTAGCGGAGAAATTAAAGAACTTAGAAAAGTAACATATGGTTATATAAAACAAAATGATTTTGAGTTTAAAGAAAATATTAGTGCCTTAGAATTTTTAAAATCAAGATATCCAAATAAGTTAGAGAAAGAACTTAGAAATACTCTAGGTCGATTTTATTTTAGAAGTGATGAAGTATTTAAATCAACTTCAAGTATGTCAAATGGAGAAAAAATGAGACTATTACTAAGTGATTTAAGTTTAAGTAGCTATGATATTTTACTTTTAGATGAACCTACTAACCATTTAGATATGGCTACTAAAAATTCTTTAATAGATGCTTTAAGTCACTATAAAGGAATCATCATCTTTATTTCTCATGATCGTTATTTTATAAATCAACTTGCTACTTCTATTTTATATTTATCTAAAGATAAATCTATTTATTTAGAGGGAAATTATGACACTTTAAAAGAATATTTATCAAAAGTAAGTTTATTAAATACGATTAGTATTAATGAACTTAATAACAAGATAACTAAAACTAAAGAAGTTAAGCCTAAACTATCAAATAATAAAATAAATGAGATAAATAAAGAGATTAAAGATATTGAAAAGAAAATAAGTGAGATTGATTTAGAATTAGAAAGTGATTTTACTTCTTACACTGAATATGATTCACTTAATGAAGAAAAAGCTACTTTAGAAGATCGCTATTTAGAATTATTAAATATTTTAGAAGAAAATAAATAACTTTATATTTCCTTAAACATATTAATTATTTTAATCAAAATCTTTTTTTAATTTTAACCATGTGCGAACTCTAGTCGTATAAAAATAAGTACTAAGTTTTATTGCTATTTTCTCATTAATTTTAACATTGTTCTCTTATATTCCATATACTATAGAAAGATCTAAGTTAGTTTTAAATAGATCATAAGCTTTCTTTTTGCTTTGTCCATCAATTGGATCAAGTAATCCTTTAATCCAATCACTGACTTCATTTTTATATTTAGATGGAATTAAAGTTAATAAAACTTTAAATCCATCTTCATCAAAAACATCACTAAGATACTTTTTACCATCGTTAGCATAAATTTTCAGTTGTCTACATTTTGAGGACAACTGAAAATTGATAAATACTCAGTTTTAATAAGTAAGAACATTAAGACTTAGTATTAAAGAGAAAATGTAAACACACTTTCTTCGTTATTAAATTCTTCATTAGAAATCCAAGTTGCTTCAAGATTATCTAAATCATAAAGAACAGACCAAACAGTAATTCCATTACTATCAGCACCTACTGTTTGATTCCAATTTCTTCTTCCTAAATCTTTTAGTAAGCTAATAGATTCTTCTTTAGTAAAGTTACCTTCAGTGTTTGTTCCATCTGGATTAATAGTTTTTTTAATGTAGTTATATCGATCAAGCCCTTTCATATCATTTAAAGATTCATTATCATAATATCCAGGTGTCACAATAAAATTTGTAACATATTGAAAATTATTATTTGCTTCATCTATTCCTAAGTCTTCATCTTGATTATTATAATGAACTTTTAAAACTCTTTTAGTTCCATCAGTATCTGTACTATCGGTTTCATCCTCGTTGACCCACTCTAAAATTGCACTTTTTCCTGTTTTATCTGCAATCATATAGTGGAAAGAACTATTTGCTGAATCATGGAAATCATATTGTTTAACTAATTTAACTGCTTCATCAACGCTATCAGCATAATCAAGAATCATTCTTAACATCGTAGTTGATGTTAAATCTGGTTTATCCGACATTTGATTAGTTGAATAAGATTCTTCTCCAGGTCCTTGATAGGACATATAAATTCCACAACTTACTCCAGCATCATTCATTCCATCAAGAGGTACATAGGCTGCTGCAATTGCAGTTAATTTATCCATTAAACCATTTATACCATCCCCTAAGCCTAAAAATTGTAAATCAACGCTAGAAATAGAAGCGTGTCTACCATTTCCTGGATTAGTATGTAAAATCATTGATGAAGTAGTTGAAAAATCATAGTTTCTTCCAAATAAGTTATTACCATTTTCATCAATTACTGTAAAAGATGAACACCCGACTTCTGGAGCGTCCATTTCAATAGGGATAATTCCTTTAGTTATGTTGTCGATAATAAATTGAATTAGTTCATTATCATTACTTACTCCACCTTGACTTATAAATTCATCAAAATAATAATCTCCATCCATCGTCATTTCGTAAACTTTACCAGCTCTATTTTGAGGATGTTCAGGAATAATTTCCCTTATAGAAGAAATAGAATTTAACTCTTTCCCCCATATACCATAAACTGTTCCTGCGCCTATAGAAGCGATAGTAATAACTCCAACTCCTACTCCGATTAATACTTTATAAACTAATTTCATAAATGACTCCTTACAAACTCAATTAATTTAAACTTAATCTTTTTTAAAAATCAAACTCTTTTTAATTTTTGTTACTTTTTTAGAAAAATTTGGACGTTTAATTATCAATATTAATTTTACATAAATAAAAGAATATTTTTAATTTAAGCGTCGATTTAAGAAATGATTTCTCAAAATAATAAAATCTAAACTTATGCTTTATCATTTCGAATAGTATAAAAAAATAAGCATAAATATTTATTATACGCACTTTTATAACTAATTATTCCAATACTAATTTAACTTTTTAATACTATATTTTTATCTTAGTTTAAGGTTTTATAACTCATACTTCAATAAAATACTTAATTTTAATAAGTGCTTATAATAATGATAATTTGTGACTTTAATCTTATTTAAACTTTAAGTTCTTTATTTTTCTTTATTTATTCTTTTTTTCTCTCTATAAAATTTATCAATTGTTATTCCTAAATTTTTGCAAGCTTCCTTAACAGTAATTTCTTTATTATTAATCTTATTTAAATAATTTAGAAAATTAATAACATCAATTTCTATTCTTTTTCTCCCCTTATATTTTCCATTAACTTTTGCTAATGATATTCCTTCAAGTTGTTTTTCTTTTTTATATGTTACACTACGTTTATATAGCTTAATAAAAAGTCATAAATTAACTTACGATTATCATCGTTAATTAAGGTATCGTTAAAAATAATATCATTACCAATAGCGATATTATCTAAAATAATTTTAATTAATTCAGTATTGGTATATTTACCTTTCAAATTATCTAAATCAATTTTTTCTTTGTCTTTATAAGTTATAACAAAATATGGATCACCAAAATACTGTCCTTTCACTCTAATTAAATATTCAATTGGGTCCATATAGTCCATATTAACTTCTTTAAGAAGTTCATAATAATCTTCTCTATTTTTATTAGGAACTCTTTCACTTATAAATACAGGAACTCTATTGATTCTTTCATATTTTTCTTTTTTAATATCAAGATTTAGTCCAGGTAAACCTTGAAAAATATCGGACTTTAGAAGGCTTATTGTTGAATAACTAGGCGTAAACACATATTTAAAAGTTTCATCTTCATTATAAAAATATTCTATTTTTGATAATAAATAAGTGATATTAAATTTATCTTTGACAACTATTAATCCTCTTGAATAATATGTTTTCATTTTTCTAATTCCATTAATTTATTATAACTTTCAACCAATATTTTCTTATACCTAAATTTTATAATTTCTTTATAAAACTCTTTATGAATATTACTTAAGATATCAATTACATCAATTAACTCATAAATCTTTTCTAAATTAACTTTAGGAGTTATCTCCGAATACATTTTATTCTACCTATAAAATATTTGCAATAGATTATCATTTTAATTTTGCAATACTAAAATTATATAATCATTTCTATTCAAGAAAATTTAAAAAGAACAATTTATATTTTTTGCATCAGTCAAAAAATATAAATTTGTATATTCTTAATTATTATTTTATTGACTATAAAGTTTAACAAAAATATATAAAAAGCTTTTAAATCTCAAGTATTTTTTATTATTTTGATTTTTCTAAATTCTTTAGCCGTTTTACATATACGGTCGCTATCAAAATATATTGGATTGAATACATTTTTAAGCCTTTCCATTTCTGCTTTAGGAATTTTATGAATGCACTCAATCCATTCAGCATATATTGGTCCTTTCTTATTTAAATATTGACCGCCGAGTAAACTATGTAAACCAAAGTGCATCATTAGTCTGTATTTAACTTCTTTAAAATATTTTATATTGTCCATAATTGGTTCGTTTCATTCGTTTATATTAATTCTATCAGTTATACTAATAAAAAATTGATTACTCCAAAGATCTAGTTTACTTTCATTACTAATAAATCCTCGTACATCTTTTTTAGCTTCTTCAAAATTAATAGTTTTAAATTTCTTTATTAACAATTCTTTTAAGCTTTTTTCATTTAAATCGAAATTTCCATCAATAAAACCAGAATCGACTAATTTATTTTTTAAATATATTAAGTTAACATTTACTCCTTTAGATAAATAAAAAACAAAATCGTATAAATCTCTTCCTTTAATTCTGTTTTTCCAACCTCTACAAAGTATTGCATGAATTTTACCAGCAAATAAACTAGGTAAATCAAATAATCTAACTTTATATGGTTCTGGTAATAAACCATATTTATATTCATAATTTGCTCCGCTTGTTGGAGATATATCAACTTCAAATTTAATTTTAATAATCTCTTCTTTATTAAAAGAACTAATTAAATTTCCATCATTATAAAATCTAAGGATTAACTCTTTAGTATTACCTTTCAAAAAGGCCGATTTTATCGTAGATTCTTTTGTTTTTTTCTTTTCTATAATACTAAAATCTAAATTATGAAATTTAAGTTCTTTGCTTACTGAATCAAAATATTTTGTTAAATCAAAATAAACATTTCGAGAAATTAATGAAAAATCTAAATCCTCGCTAAAGCGATCTAAGTTATAAAAGATTCTTAAAGCGGTTCCACCATAAAAACCAACTTCATTGAAAAATCCGTCTTTTGATAATCCACATAAGACTATTTCTTGAACTACTTCTTTAAAAGCATTCTTCTTATCTTTCAATGTGTCTATTGGATATCTTTCTAACATTTGTTTAAATATTTGATCCATTTGTTACTCCTTAAGTAGTTTAACTAGTAAATTTAAATTACTAGTTTCATATAGTGGTGCTAAAAATAGTAAATCATCTTTATTTAATGACTTAAAATTATCAATATCAATTCTTAAGTCATTAAAAAGTAATTCTTTTAAATCTTTAATTGAACGAACTTGCTTAGATACATAAAGTTTATCACATAAAGCTTTTTCTTTACTTGCAATCGTAAAAGAATAATTATCTTTAACAATAGCTTTTATTCCATAAGGATAAGCTTTTAATGGAATATCTCTATACCAATATATTCCAAAATAGTTTTTATATATTTTATCTTTTCTTTTTAAAGATGTTGCACAAGTATATACGTTACTTGCTCCTTCAGGAATTAATTCATAAAAAGATAAAATATATTCAAAAGATAAATATGAAGGACTTAAAATATATTGACATAAAAACGCTCCATCAACATCTTTATTAGTTTCATAAATTCCTTTAACTAAACGTATTAAATTACCGCTATTTATTTCTCTAGCAACTTTACCTTTAATATCAGAAATATTTTTATATTTTCCTTTTAATTCATCAAAACTTATTACCATAACTCTTGATTAAATTATATCTATATATGGAGACTTAATCAATTATAATTGTCTATTTTCTCCAGATAGTTGTATTTTATGCAACTTTGTGGAGAAAATTAACATAATTTGAAACTTAAATAAATTATTACTTTAAAATTGATTGAAATAACTAGTTTTATAATTATTAACCGTATTTTAATTAAGAAGATTTATCAATTAATCTTTTAATTATCATTTTTAAAAAATCAAATTTATTCGATTATATCGAGTATTTTTATTAATTTTATCATTTATAAAAAATCATAATGATAAGATAAATGATGAAATAAAAATTTCAAAACAAAGAACTATTAAGTTCTCATAAATACAACTTTACAAATTCACATTATTTTACCTATTTATAGTTTTCTTCTTATACTTTTGATTTTTACTTGTTGGTTTATCTTTAATTTCCATTTCAATTAATCCTAAATCTAGCGCTGGATCTATATAATTTCTTTTTAATCCTACTCTTGATTTAAGATTAAGCCTATTCATTAATTCATTAGCACTTAATGGTTCATTATCCATTACTTTTAATAATTTAGTTACTTGATTGTTTATACTATTTATATGATTTGAAGTATCTTTAATTAACTTCTCTATTGCTTTATCAATGGCGTTAAGCATAAACATTATAAAATTATTAGCAAGTGCTTCGTTATCTGAACTTCTTAAAGCTTCATAATATTCATTTTGATTATCATAAATTATACTTTCAATAGGAATCCATTTAAAAATAGGAAGCCAAGAAGATAGTAAGGCTGTTTGCCAAAGTCTTCCCATTCTTCCATTTCCATCACTAAATGGATGGATAAATTCAAATTCATAATGAAAAATTGATGATTTAATTAAAATATGAGCTTTGCTATTTTTAATCCAGTTAAATAAATCAGTTAATTCTTTATAAACTAATTCACTTGGTGGAGCTAAATGAATTACTTCTCCTTTTTCATTAACTACACCTACATATCCTTTTCTAATTTTTCCTGCTTCTTTAACTAGGCCATCCATCATTATTTTATGAACTTTAAATAAATCATCCATGTTAAAAGGATTAATATTATCTAGTTCACTATAAGCTTTCTTAGCATTAATAGCTGCTTTAATATCATCATTATTGCCAAGCACTACTTTTCCATCTAAAACATTTGCTACTTCATCAAGTGACAATGAATTATTTTCAATCGCTAAAGATGAGTGAATTGAAATAATCCTATTAATTTTACGCAATTTAGGCATTTTATCTAAATCATTAATATTATTAATTTTTCCTAAGTTAGTAATAATTTTATAAACTATTTCCAACATTTCATCAGTTAATTGATATGGTGGTTTATATACTTCATTCATGCAAATATTTTAATTTAAAAATTAAACTAATTCAACTTATCTTATATATTATCTTATATATTATCTTATATATTTTAGTGTTTTTCCTAGTACAACTAGAAATTTTACTAAAACTTGAAAATATACGATGTGGCCGAATTAATTTCATTTAAATCTTTCTTTAATGATATCTAATTCGCTAATTTCACCTATTAAAAGGCTAGAATTATCATGATGATTGCTAAAGTTTTCCATTACTTTTGATTCATCATAATTAGCATAACAATATTTACATAAATGTGGACAAGAATTATAACTTCCAATATCAACCATTCTAACGCAATTACAGTTAGTATCTTTTCTTATACTTTGCTTTGGATATTTTTTATTAGTTAACTTATAAGCTAATTCTTTTGATAAACAACCTTCATTTATATAACCATACATTCTTAAATCAATATCTTCTGCGCAAGTCCTTATATCCATATCTTTATTATTTATGATATCTTTAAAAGCTTTGGCTAAAAAATATTTATCATCATTAGTTATTTCCTTAAGTCTTAAATATTTCATATTATTAAGAACATTTTTATAAATATCAATAAATGAAATAATAATATGTTTAACACTATCACTTACTAAATTAACCAATCTATCAAAAGCTTTAATATGATAATTAATAGTATATTTATCATTAAGTAAAATAGGATCATATCTTAAATAAATATTATCTCTTCCAATCTTTTTACTTATAACTTTTATTCCTTCAATAATTTCTGTTTTCTCTATAACATTAGGTTCAATATCTTTCATATAAGCAGTTAAAGTTACATGAACTAAAATAGGAATTTTAAATTCATCCAAATAAGGAATTAAAGGAAGAGGATTCTTCGTACAAAATAAAATTAAATCAACATCTTTAAAATATATTCTACTTACTAAATGTTCATTAAATGGATTTCTTGTATCAATATAACCTCTATGAAATGAATTCATAAACCACTCCATATAAAAAGCTACGACATCAGTTCTTCCACTAACAAAGAGTATCATTTAATCCAAAAACCTTCCAAATCTTAACTATTTTTGAATATTTACTAATAATTTATTTAATAATTGATATAAAATATCACAAGTTTTATTTACATTAGAATTATATTTAGAGGCATCTCCATCATCACTTACAATCTTTAAAGATATTAAATCTACTTTATTTTTAATAGCAGTTAAAGTAATACCTGCACTTTCCATATCACAAATATCAGCATCAAATTCTTTTACTAAATAATCTTTCATTTTTTTAGAATCAATAAATTTATCACCACTAGCACATCTAACTTCTAATATATCAGGATAATTATTTTTAATTAATTCAATATACTTCTTAGTTAAAGGAATAAATCTTCCATAATCTTCATAATATCCTACTGGAACATTATCAATTTTTGATGTATCAAAATCATAATGAACAACATCTTTTACAAGACATACTTGTTCCAAACTAAAATGATTTTTTAATGATCCAACAACACCAGCGTTAATGATTAACTTAACATTATATTTAGTTATTAAATATTGTGTTAAACTGCTACTTGCAATTTCTCCAACTCCACTTTTAGAAATATAAATATCATTATTATTTATATTTATATAATAAATAGTAAAAATATCATCCTCGATAATTTCTTCTTTTAAATTCATTATTTTTAGTACACTACTAAATTCTTCAATCGTTGCAACAATTAATCCAATCTTCATATAAGTAATAATACAAATTTCATTATTAAATAAAAAGAAAAACTTACTTAAATAACATAATTAATTATTTTTACAAAATTATGGTGTATTAAATTTAAAATTTTCACTTAAAATACTACTAATGTGCTTAAAGCACATTATTATTGACAAAAATTATTAATAACTTTTAAAGATTTACGAGGCAAAAGTATGTTTAGTTTTAAATATATCGCATCTGTAATTACGTTAGTTGTTGGGTATTTTATATCATTTTGTTTTTCTTAATATGGATCACATGATGAGTTTACGTAATTTTATTCTTAATGTTCATTCAAGAACTTATCATCTATTAGCGATGTATGTTGGCTATATATATGATAATAATGAAGTTATATGACTTTAGATTTAATGATTTTCTTCCTGTTAGTATGTATAGTGCAATTTACTTTCAATATTGCATGTTTTAAGTTTACTTATTGATGGAGAAATCTCTAATTTTGGTCCATTAAGTAAAGAATTAGGTTTTCTTTATGAAATAACTGGTTATGCAACTGGTAATTTACTTTTAGGAATATTAGCAATCTTTGTTGGTTTTATAATCTATTGATCAATTTATTTAATACGAAAAAAATAGATAATAAAAGAAATAAATTAGTTAATGTAAACATTAACTAATTATGAAATTATCGGATTTTGAAATTAAATATATTAATACTACTTTAAATTATTTATAAAAAGATTAATTATTTAAATTATTTATTAATATGTTCAATATATAAATTAATTCTATTAATAACTTCTTCTTTTCCTAAAATCTTCATGATTTCAAATAAATTAGGAGTAACATTTCTTGTTACTAAAGTAACTCTAAGAATTTCACAAGCATCATTAATATTACCAATATAAGCATCAGGATTAGCCTTAAAAAGTTTATTATCTGTGCAGAACTCCACTTTTTTTGCAATTTCTTTAACATTATTAAACCAATCATTTTCGCTTTCATAGTCAATCATATTAGATTCTTTATATAAATTTAGAAAATTAATAATAATTTCATTTGTAATTTTTTCTTTAAATTTAAAATCTAAGTTATCCAATAATTTTATATATTCGTCATGATCAAAGAATTTAATAATTTCATATATATCACTATATTTAGCATAATCTTTACGAGGATTTTTCTTTTCTCTTTCGATATTTAAAATTCTTTCATAACGATTGTAGTCTTTTTCAATAAATTCTTTAAGTTCACTGGAATAAGTTTTAGCCCACTTATACGATTTAGAAGCAATCTCTTCTTTAGTCATTTTCGATAAAATTTCTTTTCCATAATAGCTAAGTTTAACTTCATCAAATAAAGCGCCATCTAAGCTCATCTTCTTTAAGTTAAATTTAAAACTATCTAAATCATAATTTTTACTAGTAACTAAATAGTCTTCATAATTAGAATTTGCTATAGTCATTAAATAAACTAAGATTGAGCTAGGTTCATATCCTTCACTTAAAAAATAATCGACACTAGCTTCTTTATCTTTTCTTTTTGATAATTTTCTTCGATTTCCATTATCAAGTTTCATAATAACTGGTAAATGAGCATATTTAGGAAGTTTAAAATGTAATGCATTAAATAATTCAACATGAATTGGTAAAGAACTAAGCCATTCTTCTCCTCTAGTGATTAAATTAGTATGCATAAAGTGATCATCAACAACATGAGCAAAGTGATAAGTAGGAAGTCCATCACTTTTCATAATAACAATATCTTGATCATTTTCAGTTAATTCAAGATCCCCACGAATTTCATCATGAACTTTAATTTTATTTAAGTGGTTACCCTTACTTTTAAATCTAATTACATAAGGTCTACCTTCTTTTATATATTCAATTGCTTTTTCAATATCTAAATTACGATAAATTGCATATTTTCCATAATATCCTGGAATTTCTTTATTTTTTGTTTGTTCTTCTCTTAATTTAGTTAAATCGTCTTCACTAGCAAAGCAAGGATATGCTAAATCATTAATAATCATTTCTTTAATTACAGTATCATAAATTTCTTTTCTTAAAGATTGTTTATAAGGCCCATAATTACCAATTTCTTTATCACCTAAAAATCCTTCATTAGGAATAATATTAAAGGCTTTAAGTTGATCAATTAATTTAATTCCACTCCCTTCAATTTCACGTTTTGTATCAGTATCTTCTAAACGAATATAAAATATTCCACCAGTATCTTTACTAATTTTATAAGCAACTAAAGAAGTAAATAAACTACCGGTATGTAAAAAGCCTGTTGGACTAGGAGCAAATCTAGTTACTTTTGCCCCTTCTTTAAGTTCTCTACTTGGATATTTATCTTCTAAATCAGCTATTGTTAACTTAACATCTGGAAAGATTAAATTTGCTAGTTCAATATTTTTATTCATTTTTAAATCTCCTTCTTGCAATATTAATTTACTTCATTTATAATAATCAAGCAACGCAGGTGTAGTTCAGTGGTAGAACACTACCTTGCCAAGGTAGCTATGCGAGTTCGATTCTCGTCACCTGCTCCAAACTGCTTGTTCGCGATTAAGTAATTAATCGCTTTTTTTATACTCTTTTTAACATTCATATTTATAAATTTTAATTGACTTTTAAAGGGTTTTTACTCATTATTATGATTTTCATCATCCTTTTTATCATCAGTATTTTCTTTATTTTCTTCTTCGTTTTTATCCATCAAAGCTTTTTCCATCTCTTTAATAGATTTTTCATATTCATTAATTTGAGCTTGATCAATATTAGCTATTTGTTCACTTCTAAGTTTAACGGTATTAATTTCTTGTTTAGCAAGTTCAATATATCTAGCAAGAAATTTATGATTATTATCTTCCCAATATTTAAAGTTATAACCAAAAACTAAAGGAATAAAAGGAATCACTAAAACTATAGTTACTATAAAAGCAGTTAAAACTAAAACATAAATATTATTACTAAATAAAGGAACCAAAGAGAATAAAAAATAACTTAAAGTAAAAGAAATAATAACTAAAATAGTTATTGGAAATAATGTTTTATAAAAATTAATTTGATAATTCTTTTTAAGTTCTCCTCTCATGATAACTCTATATATATTGTTAACAACTCTTTTATTTAAAGTAGGATAAGCAACAATAAAATGATATTTAAGAGCATTATAAGAAATTTGATGTAAGAAGTAATAAAATCCAGCAAGTAAACCAACAAAATTACTATATAAATTTATTTCATTAAAAACATTAATAAATCTTGATGAACTAATTATTTCATTTAATTGTGTATAGATTTCAGTTGTATCACTATTTGGAGTCCAGCTATTAAATATTGCTTGAATTTCAATAAGTAAATCACTAAATCCACCAATATTGTTTGATGCATAGATTCCACCAACAACTAAATAACCAATAATCGCTAATCCTAAATATATTAAGATAGAAATTAATAATGTGTTAAATACTCTTAAAGCCCCTCTTCTATTACCTGTAGCACCAGCAAAGTAAGTATTAAAAAAAGATTTAATTGTAGGTTCAAAACGAATTTTCTTTTCATCTTGTAGTATACTTAAAACTGTTTGATTATTTAAACTAAATAAAAATGGACTTAGTATCGAAATACATAAAGATAAAATAAAAATAGCAATAATTAAATCAATTAAACCAATAAAAGGATTTAAGATAAAATTAGCAAGAGAAGTTTGTAATAAACCATTTAAAAAATATAAAAGAACATAAACGATAACTAAAATAAGGGTAATGATACCACTAAATTTAAGAGTAACCCCAAAATTATTGAAAAATCGTTTATAAACTTTCTTATCCATTAATATTTTCTCCCTAAATCTTTTGCAATTTTCATAACTGCTTTTTCTAGTCCTTCTGGATTAAAATTACTAACATTTCTTTTTTCTATCTTGCTAATTAATTTCTTTAAATCTTTCTTTTTACAAATATATGAATTTGAAGTTGATATATCGTCAATATTTTTCATTTGAATATCATTATTAACAACAACTATAGAAATAAAATAACTTCGATCAATTTGTTGAGCTTCACTAAAGCGATCACAACGAATTAAATTAAGCATCAATGGATTTTTAAATTCAGTTGTTCTTCCAAGTTTATCATAGCTTAACCAAACTTTATCATTTTTATTGCCATTAATAACATCTTTATAATATAGATCTTTAATAACATACATAAATTTATTAGAGATTAAGATATGATCAATATTAATTGCAAACTCTTCATCATTTTCACTATATAAAGGTAAGTTATTAATTAAATAATAATCATTAAGCATTGCTATTGCATAAACTTTTCGATAAATAAACTTATTAAAGTGCTTTGATTCTTTATATCTTTTAATTGATGGATAAATATATAAAAAGATAAGTAATGCTAAAGCAATTACCATTAAAGAATAAAATAAGATATTTGTATATAAAGCACTTAAAAGAATCATTTTTATTCAGCTAAAGTTAAGGCGAGTCTGAACATTTTGTCTAAACTTGTTTGTCTTTCAATTTGTGTTAATTCTTCTTCGTCATTAACAAATGTATCACTTACTGTAAGAATGCATAAAGCTTTTTTATGAAGTCTCATTGCATTAATAAATAAGCCATAACTTTCCATTTCGACACCTAAAACTCCTAAAGCTTGCCATTTCTTATAATAATCTTTATCAGCATCATAGAAAATATCGCTACTAAAAATAGGACCGACATGAGTGTTAATTCCTAATTTTTTACTATTTTCATAAGCTTTAAGTAAAAGTGAAAAATCACTACAAGGAGCTAAAACGCCACCTTTAAGATCAAATTGACTAGCATAATTAGAATTACTACAAGCACTTGTTGCTAATATAACATCACCAACATGAACTTCTTTTTGATAAGCGCCACAAGTTCCTATTCGAATAATATTTTCAACTCCATATTCATTAAATAATTCATATGAATAAATACCAATTGAAGGAATACCCATTCCACTAGCCATAACACTTATTTCTTTTCCTTCACTAGTTTTTCCAGTATAACCTAAAATACCTCTAACACTAGTTACTTCTTTATAATCTTTTAAATAATGCTCAGCGATATATTTTGCTCTAAGTGGATCACCTGGCATTAAGACAGTTTTTGCAAATTTTGCATCGTTATTAATATGTGTGGACATAAGTTACCTCCTATTCAATTGTTATAGTCTCATTTATAGCACAATTTATGATTTTCTTCCATTCATCTACACTAATTTTATTAGAAAAATTAGGAAGATTATTAGTATCAAAGAATCTAACATCATCAGTTTCAAATTGATGTTCATTAAATTTTCCATCAATCTCGGCTTTAACTAATAATAAGTATTCAGGAACAGTCTTTCTTTCAATTTCATTTATTACTTGTTTAAATGGAGTTCTATTAAATAAACCTATAAATTTTACATTTTTGACTTTGACCCCAGCTTCTTGCATACATTCATTTTGAATAGCTTCCATTGGAGAATCATATAAATCACACCATCCACCTGGAAGAGAATAGCCATGATCTAAAACTTCTCTAACCATTAATATTTCTTTATTTTTGTTAAATATCGCCACCCTAACTGATATATTAGGTGTTGGATAAATATTTCTTTGAAAATAATTTTGTCTATCAAATTTAAGATGTTCAAAATCTTCAAGCATCTTCATCGAAATTTTTTCTATTTGATTATAATTATCTAAGGCATAAGGATCAGTTGAAAAAACTTTACCAATTTTTGCAATTGATAACATTTTAATTATGTAATTATAAAATTCCTGATATTTATTCTTGTTTTGTTCCATCGTATTTATCGTAAATTTCAGATTCGTTCATTAAATTAGAAAAGGCTTTACGGAAAGAGTCTCTTGTATAAACTTCAATATTTCCATCATAAGCAATTGAAATATTACCAGTTTCTTCACTAACAACAACAGTTAAAGCATCGGTATTTCTAGCAATCCAAATAGCAGCACGATGTCTAGTACCTACTTTACCAGGAAGTTCTCCTCCATAAACTTGATTATATATAACACTTGCTGAATCAATAATATTTCCTCTAACTATTACAGCACCATCATGAAGTTGAGTGCCTGGATAAAATATTGATTCAAGTAATCTAGCATTTACAGGAGCATCAACTTTAGTACCACTTTTAATATAATCATTAAGCGAATCTCTTCTTAAAAATGTTATAAGTGCTCCATATTTATGATCGCTAAGGAAAAATACAGTTTCAGTAATTACATTATATAAAGTATCACGATCATAAATTTGTCCTAAATCTTGAACTTTTTTATTACTAATTCTTTTTTTAACCCTTTTTGTTTTATTAGCAAAAAGACTTCTAGCTTCAGCCATGTTTAAGAATAAAATAAATAAAGTAAAAACAAGTAATACGCCAAAGCTAACTGCTGCAGTTATATCTAAACAAAATACTTTAGAAATTATAAATAAAATACTTAACCCAATTGTAATAATTATTACAGTTTTTCTTCTTATTAAATAAATAATTAAAGTATTTAATGCAATAATTAAAAGAACACCTACGATAAAATCGACTAGTGTTATTGTATTAAATGAATCAAAGATACTAGTTAATACATTCATAATTTCTCCAAGCATTAATATTATAAATAATATTAATCAAAAAAAACATAGTTTTTGAAAGAATTATCGTAAAAATGACTAGAAAATTATTATTTTTGAATGAATGCACAATCTAATTTTAAATTATTTAAATAAGTTTTAATGATTTTATTGAAAACGTTTAAAAAAACATGTCCAAAAGTTGAAACACTTCAAAAGATATGTGAAGCTTTTAATATTTCATTATCTGATTTCTTTTTAGAAAATGAGAATACTATTTCTTTAAATAAAGAGGAATTGAAATTGATTAAAAATTTCGGAATTTTAAATTTAAAAGAGAAAGAAGCTGCTAAGTCACTTATCTATATTTTAAAGAAAAAAGAGTAATTTAAGTGCAAAAAACCTCGCAAAACCTCAATAAAAAAATATTTTTTAGAATTTTAAAGTTGCTAAAGGACAAACATAAACTCCATCATCTCTAAGATAAGCATAACGAGTTTTTGTAATAACCATCATGAATTTTGGCTTTTCAACTAAATCTTTTTGTATCTTTAAAAGATTAGTAGCTGCTAAATTAATATCATTATCATCGCCAAGTTTAATTTCAATTAGACCAAAATCACCATTTTGAAAAACGATAACAGCATCAATTTCTCTATTTTTGCTATCTCTATAATGATAAATTTTTGCTTGAATTCTATCAGCATAAACCTTTAAATCATGAATTACTAAGTTTTCAAATAAAAAACCAAATGTACGCATATCTTTATAAATAGAATCAGGAGTTATATTTAAAGCCATCGCTCCAATTGATGAATCTATAAAATATCTTGTATTTTTTGTTCTTATTGCTGTTTTACTTCTTAAATTTGGATTCCAAGCACTAACTTCATCTATTACAAATAATCTTTCTAAAATTGAATAAAATTTTTCATATGTTTTAATATCAATATCTAAATCTTTTGCAATTATTTGATCGCTACATTGGGTTCCAACATTTCGCGCATAAGATCTTAAAAATTTTTCCGATAAAGCAGTATTCCTTCTAACATCACTATCATTAAGTGAAAACATATCTTCCTGATAAAGAGTTTCGTAATAATTTCTAGCTAAAGATAACGCCACTTTTTTGTCTTGAGTAATCGATAAAGGCCATCCACCTCGGCAAATATAAAAAGCATAATCATCAATAGTTTTATTAGATATTGAAGTAATAAATTTGTTATTTTGTAAATCTAATAAAGAAACTTCTCCATTGCTATCCATTGTCTCATATAGCGACATTGTTCTCATCATTTTTTTAATAATTCGTCCATTTCCAGTGTGAATTCCTTCTTCATTAGAAGTTTCTTTTAAAGATGTTTTATCTGTAACACTTCCTGTTAAAATATATTGACCAAATACTTTATTCTTATCAACTTCAATTTTAATAGAATTCCATATAAAAGAAATTATTTGCCATTCATCAATCAAAATAGGTTTTTTCCCTTGATTTAAAAATTTTGAAGGATTGTTTTTTGCAAATTGAATAGCTTGATTCCTTGTTTCTAAAGGCAACATGTCAATAACCGTCTTTGCATGTTTTAAACATGTTGTTGTCTTGCCGCACCATTTTGGTCCTACTACCAAAACTGCACCAATACTTTTAAGTGCATAATCTAATATATCATCAAAAATTCTTGGTAAATAATCCTTATTCATAATTTAATTTTATATTATTTTAAAGATTTTTCAAATAAAATACCAAGTTTGTATGAAAATTTGTCCCAAGTTTGTTAGATTTTTAATATATTAAATCCCAAGTTTGTATGAAAATTTGTCCCAAGTTTGTACGTGTGTTTGTAGTGGTAACCTAAAAGTAGACACATGCAAATTAAATAATATACACTCAGAAGTTGATGTGTATACAGATGTT
>CALVXI010000017.1 GCA_944368975.1 uncultured Bacilli bacterium
GGTGACCTATACGGGATTCGAACCCATGAATGCATGCGTGAAAGGCATGTGAGTTAAGCCACTTCTCCAATAGGCCACATGGCGCCAACTATAGGATTCGAACCTACAACCTGTCGGTTAACAGCCGAATGCTCTACCGTTGAGCTAAGTTGGCGTTGCGCTTGAGCGCTTTAATAATATAGCAAATACTCAATAAACTTTCAACAATAATTTTTTAAATTTATTGTTTTATTTCTAAATATTATTTTACTTTCTTTTCGATGACTTTTAATAAATCACCTAAAGTTTTTAGTTCTTGTGTTTCAGTAGGTTCAAATTTAATTTTATATTTTTCCTCAATGTCTAAAACACATTCTACAACATCAAGAGAATCTAAACCTAAACTCGCTAAAGTTGCATTCGTATCAATTTCTTTTAAATTTAATTTTTCTTTAATTGAATTAATAATTTCATCGTAAATATTCATACTAATCACCTCGACATAATAATAGCATAATTAAAAAACTTTAAAAAAGAAAAATTAGAGTTAAAACTCTAATCATTCTTTTATTTTTAATAATAATCTAATTAAAAAGTTAACAATTTAGTATTTTGTGAAGCTGCAGGAGTAATCTCCGTTGAAGATTCAATTTTTTCAACAACATCATCTTTAACCGTTGTGAATGCTGCTGTTAAAGCTCCAGCAATAATTCCAAAAATTGATAAGACTAAAACAAGTCCTAAAAGTTGACCTTTAATTTCACCCATATATTTATTCCCTCCTTATGAATGATTAATACCTAAAACTGTATAACGACTGACACTAACTTTTATAGGATTAGTAGATAATAAAATAGGTTGATATTCCTTAGTTAGGACATAGGCGAAAATATCTCCTTCCAAGAAATTAACTTTCCCATTATTATTAGCAGTTATACTTGCTCCGGTAGTTTTATAAACATAATCTTTTATCGAATTATCAATATCACCATCACTATCAACACCATTTTTGGCAATTTGAAAGGAAATGGTTTCACTTATCGAATCAAGATTAGTATATACTGTTTGTAGCATTACTAAATCAGCACCAAATAAAAACACTAGAATAATAAACATGACACTCAAAATCATTCCTAATTTTTGACTCATAAAGCAATTTCTCCTAATATAGAAACTATTCCAAGCATAATTAAAACCATTAGTATACCAATTCCAACTATACTTAATGAGTTTGCAAAATTAATTTTAGCTAAGCGCTTATCTTCGTTAGTTTTTAATATTCGTATCTTAAAACTAGTAAAAGTTTGAATAAACTGATTTATATAATTTTCATTACTTCCCTCATCTATCATTTCATATATTGCGATCATTACTTCTTCAACACTTTTATTATTAAAATAACTTGCGAACTTTAAAAAAGGTTTAAGACTTTTGTCTTCATCGATTTCATTAGTTAATTCTATTAATTTTCCTCTTACATAACTTGTTGCATAATTGCTAATTTCTTTTAAAGAAATATAAACATTTCTATTATTACTAATATAAATTCGAAAATAACTAAAAGTATCTATGAAATCATTAATTAAATTATTGTTATTTTTATTTATTAATCTTGAGTATCTTGTATAGTAATAAAAATTAAAAAGTATTAAAAAAGCACCAAAATATATGAGAATTAAAAGGTTTTTAGTTAAAAATACGATTAAAAGACTGCATAAAATAATAGCTAAATTTAGTAAAATGTTTCGTGTAATTTCATTTTTAAAATCTTTATTTAGCTTTAACATTTGCTCTTTTAATTTTTTCATCTTTCTTTTTCTCCTTTCTTTTCCTTTTTATAGTTTTATTTTCATAAGTAATATCTTTTACAAAGCTTAAATTAAATGAATTAAAAATAAACAAAATTAAATTAACATAAAAGAAAGCAAAGAAACCTAATATTCCATAGCGAAAATAATCTAATACCATAATTTCTTCGAAATAATTTGCTAAAGAAAATTTCATTATTATTAAAATAATAAAAGTCAAAATCCATAAACTAATAAATTCAATTAATTTCTTTACTATCAAACTTTTATGATTCAATACTTCTTCACTTAATTGGCGAACATCAAATAAAAGAATTTGTGATAGCTTTAATATATCTCCACCATTATAAATATATTGATCCAATAATTTTAAAAATACTTCATATATTGAACAATTAAAATATTTATTTAAGTAATGTATTTTTTCTTCGACTTGTAAATTATTAATTAGTTTATCCTGTTCTATTAATGTTTTTGAAAAAGACTCCTTACAAACTTCATAAGTAGTCAATATGCTTTTATTAATTGATAAAGTTATAATAAAATTATTAATAAAGCTAGTGCATTCTTGAATTTTCTTATCTTTTATAAAAAATTTATAAATAATTCTTTCGCAAATTAAAAATAAAGCGATTGATCCAATAATCACAGATATAATACTAAAAATCAAATTTTCCGTAACAAAGTAATATAATCCACCTGTAATAATTAATATGAAAAAATAAAGTAAAATTCTTTTACTCATTTATTCCTTCCCGCCTTTTCTTAAATGAAATAAATTCTTCATTACTTAAATTTAAATCGTACATTATTGAGTTTGGTAAACGATAAAAAATATTTGGATAACGATATAAAATTCTTATGTTATTAAATCTATTTGTGGCAACTGAATCAACATAACGCAAAATTTTACCATCATTTGTAATTTCTTTTTTAACATGAACTAAAAGTTTAAAATGATCAAAAATGTCTTCTAAAGTCTCATTAAATTTTAAATTTTGATTTTTCAGCATACATAATCTTGTCATTCGATGATACATAGAATAAATATCTTTTGAATGAATAGTTGTAATTGTTGGATGTCCACTCATAGCACTATTTAAAATTGCTAGCATCTCTTCACCTCGAGCTTCACTTACAACTAAATAATCAGGATTATTTCTTAAAGCATTTTTAATTAAACTATCAAATGATATACCCTTAAAACGTTCTAAATTTAACCATGTTTGAACATCCAATGATTGGTTTACATAATCACTATCTAATTCGTCAACGTTATCAATTACTATAACTCTTGTTGCTTCTTTTAATTTTGAAATAATGTATTTTTGCAATTCAGTTTTTCCACTACTTGTTAATCCGCCAATTACAATCGAAAATTTTCGATTTAAAAAGAGCTTTAATAAGTCAATTACATTATTATGAATAAAACTATTATCTTCTTTAATTCTTAAATAATCATAACCTATACGAATACTAAAATTAACTACATTATTTCTTTTCTTTCGAGCAATTGCTAAGTGAGTTGCATTAATTCTATATCGTCCTACAGAAATATCTAGGATTGGATCACTATAACTAAATTGCGAATCACTAAGATTAGCAATCTGGCGAAGGAAATCTAATGCTTCTTTATTATTAATCGAAATACTCGATTTAACTCTACCTAAATCATTATCTTGATAAAAAATAAATTCACCATTATAAGAAATATCTGTAATGCTATCCTTTTCAAGTAGTTCTTTCAAAAAGGAATTTTCAATAAAATTTATAATTTTTTCTTGTTCCATGTTTTCTCCCTAAAATAATTCTTCAATTGTAAAAACTAAATATTTATCTAAAGTAAAGTTCTTATAAATGTCGCAATTAAAATGAATTTGTACATTTTGTGGGGTATTTGTTAAATCGAATATTAGATCTTTATTTTCATCATATTTAAAGTAAAAAAATGATATCTTATAAGAATCTACTTTCCCGTTTAAAGAAGTTACTAAGTAGTGATTTACATTATTTTCTAATACTTCAATATTAAAATATGACGAAAATTCATCACTACTACTATCGTTTATTTCTACTGCACTTTTAATCAAGTTTACTGGCATATCCATAAATGTTCTATTTATATAATTACCTTTTAAGCCAATAACAAAATTGCTAAAGATTGTTAAAAAAATTGTTGTTATAAAGAAGAATATAGTATTAGTCATAAATGAATCTCCTCAAGAATATCATCTTTACTTACATATCCATTTTCTTTATAAATTTTATTTTCTTCTTTTTTATAATTTTCTTCAAAAGTTACAGTAAATGAATAATCAGCACTATATTTTTCATCACCGATATTTAAAAACATTAAACCTAATTTTGTTTTCTTATAAACTTCGTAATAATTTATTGGCATATAAACTTTTGAATCAACTTCAATATTGGTAACGACTTTAGTCATTATATTTGTTTTTTTAATTAAATAATAAGGTGTTTGATATGAAACATAATATTTATTTCTTTCCTTTCTAGAAGAAAGTAAAGCAAACTTCTTATCAGTATTTTCCCCTCGTAATTTACTAAAGGCATTTAAAAATAAAGTACTTTTATCTTCGATGTATAAATAAGTCGTAAGTGATTTATTAAGATTATTTTCAATATAAAAATCTTTAAAATCAAAATAATCATAATAGTAATAATTTTTATTAGCGTTTATAAAACTTGTTGGAATAATTTCGTAAAAATAATTTTTTCCATTTAAATTTGTATAATTATATTTATAAAATAATTTTGTATTTTTATTAAGGTTTTGCCTTATTTTAGGATTCGAAATCGTAAAAGCTATCTTTAATTTATGATGTAAAAGAGGGCAATTTAAATATAAAGTTATTTTGCTACTTTCACCAATATAACTTAAGGGTATAGAAAAATTTAAAGTATAAGTTCGATTACTTTGACTAATATGTTGTTTTAAATTGATTTCTTTGAAACTTGTTTCAACATTACGATTATTTATATAATCTATTCCTGCATAATATGAAGAACTGACTAATTTAATAGTAATAGGAAATTTTCCTACAATAGCATTATTTGAAATTTCTACATCGAAATTTCCAATTGAATAAAAACTTTTCGATTCAAAGGTTTCACTTATATAATTTAGATTGCTAATACTATTTTTAGGTTCAATATAGCCA
Organism: uncultured Bacilli bacterium; assembly: GCA_944368975.1. Lineage (GTDB taxonomy): Bacteria > Bacillota_I > Bacilli_A > RFN20 > CAG-826 > Onthovivens. Next base: position 4,970 of record CALVXI010000017.1, read on the forward strand.
AAAGAAAATAAACTTAAAAGAGATATAAATAATATAAATATTTTTACTTTCATTTTTCCCCCTTTCACATACAAGTAGTGAATTTTAAAAGATATTGGGGGGTGAAAATTAAAATTTATTTAAAAAAATCTTGCCCTATTTGATAATTCTCGTCTAATTCAAGTAAACCATGCTTATGTTCTTTAATAAGTCCAAGTTCATAAGCACTACATAGCATTCCATAACTTTCTACTCCTAATAATTTATTAGGAATTATTTGTTTTCCGTCATTCATAAAGCAATATGGCTTTGCTAAAACACATTTAAGACCTTTTCTAGCATTAAAGGCGCCACAAACAACTTGAAAAATTTCTTTATTAGTATTTACCTTACATATATGTAAATGTTCACTTTCTGGATGTTCTTCAATATCAATTATTTCACTCACAATAAAACCGCTATCATTTTGATAATCAAGTTTAAAATTTGAATCTTTAATAACTTCATTGATTTTATCAATTAAATCGTTAGGAGCTTTATGAATTTGTCCCTTTACATTTAATTTATAAAAACTTGAAAAATTGAATATATTAATTCCACTTATTTTATCATCTTTATAAATGAATATAGAATCAGCATATTTAATAGTTTTATTTGTATTAATTTCGTTATCAAACACTATAAATAAGATATCACCGAGTTTTTCTTTATTATAAAAAATACTATAATTCATTTTTAAGCTCCTTAATTAGTGAAGAATTGATTAAATTAGTTAATAATTCAATTAGAGATTTTTTAGCATCTAAATAATCACTTATTCTCATTAATGTAGAAGATGTGTGAATACTTCTTGCACAAATACAATGAGTTAAGGTTAATATTCCTTCAAGATTTTTATGAATAACTCCAGCATCAGTTCCACCAGGTGAATCAAAATATTGATATTTTGAAGAAGAATTAATGCATGCTTTAATTTGTAAATCGAGTAATTTCTTATTCGCTATCATCGAACGATCAAAATAACGAATTAAAACTCCTTCGCCAATTTTACCGATTGCATTTAGGCTTAAGGAGTCTCTACTTGGTGAGCAATCTAAAACAATAGCTAAATCTGGCTTAATTAAATAAGAGGAAGTTAATGCTCCTCTACAGCCAACTTCTTCTTGAACGGTTCCACCTACATATAAATCATAATCTAAATCATAATCTTTTAATTCATTTAAGATAACTAAGCCTAAAATTATTCCATAACGATCATCAATCGCTTTTGAAATTATTGATTCTTTATTGAATGTATAATTAAATTGTCCTTCGCAAACAATGAAATCTCCAATTGAAATATTTTTTAATGCTTCTTCTTTATTTTGAAAGCCAAAGTCAAATAATAAATCATCCTCAGAAATATTTTTTGAATCTTTCAATAAATGAGGAGGTAAAGCATCACTCATTCCGTAAAATTTTTTTCCATCCTTATTTACCAAAATTAAACGCTCAGAAAGTAAAGTATTATAATTAAATCCTCCAACACTAACTGGTTTAATCATTCCATTATCTAATATATTTCTTACATAAAATCCTACTTCATCCATATGAGCACAAATCATTACTTTTTTAGCATTTGGATTTTTTGATTTTTTTAAAGCAAAAACACTTCCTAAATTATCTTTAATAATTTCATATCCTAGTCTATTAAATTCATTAATTAAATAACTACTTACTTCCATTTCACTACCACTTGGAGCAATAAGTTGAGTAATTTCTTTAAAATATTTTTCTTCTAAATTAGATAATTTCACAATTTGTTTCCTCCGTTTTTTCAACAATCATTTTCTTAATCTTAACACCTTTACTTAAAAATTTTTCTTCATATTCAGTCAAAGCATCAAAATCGAAATCTTCTTTATAATCTCTATTTAAATAATTTAGTTTAAATTTCGCATTTAAAAACTGCTCTAATGAATAATCAAAAAAACCTTCATTATCAGTTTTTAAGTAAATATATTTATTCATTTTTAAAACCTTGTTATAAGCTTTTAAAAAATTTGGAGATGTTAATCTTCTTTTAGTATGTCTTTTTTTTGGCCAAGGATCACTAAAATTTAAAAATATTCCGTCAAAAATTCCTTCTTTTAAACTGTCTGATAGTTTATAAAAATCAATACACATTAATTTTATATTTGATAACTTCGACTCATCAATTTTTCTTAAAGCAACTCCCGAAATGGTTTTATTCAATTCGACAACAAGAAAATTTTTGTCTAAATTTTTACTAGCTAAATCTATTATAAATTTCCCTTTACCAGGTCCAATTTCAAGAAATAATTCTTTATTAGAATCAAAAAATGAAGACTTTTTATCTAAAAAGTCTTCAAAACTTAACTTATTTTTATTATTTTCATTTAAATAATCAATATCTTTTTGATTATATTTTACTCTCATTTTAAATTTCCTAAAGCGTAAATTGCATGAGCATAAATTGGCATTGAATTAAATAAGTCTTCAAGATCAATCTTTTCATTAGGCTCATGAATGTGATCTACCTTATCCATAAAATGGCTTCCAAAAGCAACAGTATTCTTTGCTTCTTTAGCATAAGTTCCACCACCAATTGTCATAGGTTTATTTTTAGTATCATTTGTTTCTTTGACATAAACTTCACTTAATAACTTAATAAATGGGGTACTAGGATCAAAATATAAACAGTTAGATTCACTTAAAACAGTAATTGGTAAATCAGTATTTTCTTTTAATTTCTCTATTACCTCTTTACTATTAACATTTTCAGGATATCTAAAATTAACTGTCATTTCAAATTTACAATCTTTATATTTAATAATTCCAACATTATAAGTTGTTTCGCCCATTTCCTTACTAACATAATATCCACCATCGAGATTTTTTCCAAAAGGGTCTTTATAATCAAAGCTGATTTTTTTAAGTAAAGGTAAATCAAAAGCTTTACTTAATACCTCTAAAGCAATAATTCCACTATTTATACCTAATTGAGGTAAACTACCATGAGCACTTTTTCCGATAAAATTAATTTTAATTATATCTTCTTCTTCGCTTAAAATTTCATATTTAATCTCAGGATGAACCTTTAAATAAGCCAATAACTTATTTTTATCATGAGTTAATACAATAGCTTTATCAATCACACTATTAGAAACAATTCCTGCATCGATCTCAATAACTGGACCTAAATATAAATTTCCTTCTATTTTATAATTTGTAATCCCCTTTTCACCATAAATTAAAGGAAAATCACCATCTGGAGTAAATCCATAAGTAACATCTTCTTTCTTTAAAGTTTTAAAATAATATTCTAAGCAAGATGATCCTCTTTCTTCATCGCCACCAAAAACTAATTTAACACGATAATTTTTAATCAAATCATTGTCTTTTAAGGCTTTTAATGCATAGTATGCACTAACACCTGGGCCTTTATCATCACTTGTTCCTCTTCCAAACATTTTATTATCAAAAATAGTGGCACCGAATGGCTCAAAATCCCATTCTCCAGTAGCTGGAACTACATCCAAATGAGCAAAAATTCCTATTAGTTGTTTTCCTTCACCATAACTAATTTCCAAACATCTATTATCGCAAATATCAACGTTAAAACCATCTTTTAAAGCAATTTCTTTCATATAAGTCATTGCTTTTTTAACCCCTATTCCATAAGGAGCATCTTCACTAATTGTTTTTTCATCATAAACACTATTAATTTTAATTAAGTCACTTAACGTATTTAAACAATCATTTTGATATTTTTCTGTAATTTTCTTAAAATCCATAAATTAACCTCGATACAATTATAATAAATTTATTAGAAAATTCATTAAACTTACTCTAATTTTTCTTTAACTTTAGGTGCTTTTTCAATTCTTTTAAAATTTCCGTCTTCTACTTTACCAATTTTAAAGCTTTTTAAACCAATTAAATAAATTGTTGGGGTGATAATTGCTGCAGCAACGATTTCACAAATCGATCCTAAAGAAATAAAACTAATTAAAACACTCATTATAGTTCCATCTTCTATCAAGGCTGTTAAACCAAGAGCAGCACTAATTTTAAATGGATCAAGTATACCGAATAAATATAAGCAAAGCATTGTGATTAATGTGTGTAAAAAGGTAAGGACTCCTGATAATGGAGCAATAGCGATATTAAATGTCTTCTGGCTAACATATTTTTTTAATAAGTCAAAAGAAAGCCCAGCTAATAATCCAAACAAAAATCTTGGTAAGACACTAACAAAAGGATTTATAAAAAAATAATCTGCAGTCCCAGGATAGCTAATGGCTTTTAATAATGAACATAGTCCCATCACAAAACCATATAAACCACCTCTTTTATATCCGAATAAAGCAGCTCCAATTAAAACAATAATGTGAATTGATTGGAAAGATATAAAACCAGCAATTGTGTAGTAACCTAAATAAGGTACAAACGTAAATAATATTATTAAAGCAATAAAGATAGCATCATAAGCCATCATTCTAATACGACTATTTTTCATAACCATTTAACTTAAAAACTTCGTTTAAGCCCTCCAATGTTAAATCATTGTCAAAAATAAAATCCTCTAAATTTTCACTAAAAACTTTGCAGAAACCGCCTGTAATTATTTTTTTTAGACCGTAACCTAATTCGGTTTCAAATTTTTTAGCAAATTCTTGTATCATTAAGGCTTGGCCTAATACAACACCACTTTGAATACAATCTTTTGTGTTTCTTCCAATATATTTTTTAGGTGCAACTAAAGGTACTTCAAGTAATAGACTAGTAGAGCTAACTAAGCTTCTTAAACTAGCTCCTAACCCAGTTGTAATTATGCCACCATTAAAAGCTCCGTTTTTATCTATTATATATATTTTTGTTGCAGTTCCAACATCACATACTAATAAACTATTGCCATACTTTTTATGTGCTCCAATTGCCCCTACAAGCATATCAGCTCCAAGTTCATTTGGATTATCAATTTTAATGGCCATTTTTGTTTTTAAATTTTTAGATACAATTAAACATTCAATACCATAAAGCTTTTTTATAGCATTTGTAATATTTAAAGTTAAAGTTGGAACAACACTACTTATTATTGCTCCTTCAATCTTTAATTCATCACCTATTAAAGAACGAATAATTATTAAATATTCATCCTCACTTTTGTTTCGATCCGTATTAACTAAGAATGTTTTAATTAACCTTTCTTGTTCAAATAGACCGAACTTAATCATTGTGTTACCTAAATCAATAACTAAATTCATATTTCCTCCTTCTACAAGCCTTAATAAGGTCTCGTGAACGGCAGTATTATATAAAATTAGTAGAAAAAAATCAAATTTTCAAATTTAATAAGATATAATTTAAATGAGGTGTGAATATGGATGGAAAAATTTTAGTTGAAGAACTATTAGCTTATGCTAAATCTCATCTTTTTTTGAATGATTTCGATTACATTTACTTAAGGAATATTTTATTAACAAAATTTAATTTAGATTCTCCTTATGAAGAAAATAATTTAGATTTCAGTAAAATTAATAATTTAAAAATTCCTGATGAATTAGTTAATAAAATTTCTGAATATGCATTAGAAAATAGCCTTGTAAAAAAAGAATATTTAAATAACTTTATCACTGATATATTCGGTATTCTCACACCATTACCAAGTAAAATTAATGAAACTTTTAACGAAATAAAAAATAATAAAGGTCCTCAAAAGGCTTGTGACTATTTATATAATATTTCTATTTTTAATAATTATATTCAAAAAACTGCTATCGATAAAAATATTAAATGGAAATATGATGATTTTAAGAATAACAATTATTTAGAAATAACAATTAATTTATCAAAACCAGAAAAAAATAATAAAGATATCGCTAATTTACTAACAAAAAAGGTGGATAAAAAATATCCATTATGTTTATTATGCAAAGAAAATGAAGGATTTTATGGAACACTTACTCATCCAGCTAGACAAAATATTCGCACAATTAAAATTAAATTAAATAATGAAAATTGGTTTATGCAATATTCTCCATATGCATATTACGATGAACATTGCATTGTCATTAATGAAGATCATCATCCAATGCAAATTGATAGTTCTACTCCTATTAAATTATTTGATTTTATCGATTTTTTACCTAACTACTTTATTGGTAGTAATGCTTCATTACCTATAGTTGGTGGATCAATTTTAAATCACGAACATTACCAAGGTGGACTTCATTTAATGCCTATGCACCATGCAAAAATTAAATATTTATTTACTAACAATGAATTTAACGATTTAAAAATTGGAATTTTGGATTGGTATAATAGTGCCATCCAAATTGAAGGAACTAATAAAGAAAAAATAATTTCCTTGGCTCAACGAATTATTAATACTTGGGGACATTATGACGATATTGATAATGAAATAATTTCTAAAACTAATAATACGCCTCACAATACTATTACTCCTATTTTAAGAAAAGAAAATAATATTTATAAATTTACGCTAATATTAAGAAATAATCGCACAAATGAAGAATATCCTGATGGAATATTCCACGTTCATCCTGAATATCAAAATATTAAAAAAGAAGGCATTGGATTAATAGAAGCTATGGGATTATTTATTTTACCAGGCAGATTAAAAAGACAATTAAGCGAAATAGAAGAAATTATATTAAAAGGTAGTAAATTTAATATAGATGAATTAAATAACCCAAGTCATGATTTATATGTTCATAAAGATATGATCAAAAAGTTATTTAAAAACGGGCCATATGATACAAAAGAAAAAGCAAATATAGCAGTTCAAAATTATGTAAATGAAACATGCGTTCATATTTTAGAAAATACTGCGGTATTTAAAAATAATGAAAAAGGAATTAATGGTTTTGAGAAATTTTTAAATATTTTAGGACTAGAAAAACTGAAATAATTTTTTTAAGCAAATAAACAAAAAATTCTTGATTTTAATAATCTTATTGCTTATACTTATTGAGCGTCGATAAGTTATGGGTCTTTAGCTCAGTTGGTTAGAGCGCACCCCTGATAAGGGTGAGGTCGATGGTTCAAGTCCATTAAGACCCACCAAATTGACGCTTTCTATTCTAGCGACCTTTGGGCGCTTAGCTCAGTGGGAGAGCGCTTCCTTCACACGGAAGAGGTCATAAGTCCGATCCTTATAGCGCCCACCACTTAATAGATGCCGACTTAGCTCAACTGGCAGAGCAACTGATTTGTAATCAGTAGGTTGGCGGTTCGATTCCGTTAGTCGGCACCAAAAAAATTGATAAAATATTTTATTAAAGCGCGATTGATGCGCTTTTTTTCTTTTAATTAATGAATTACATAATTTTGTAAACATATCCGTAAATGTAAATATTTTACACTATGTCCAAATTTAGCTACATTTTTTTGATAAAGTTTAAAAAAGTTCGTAAAACTTCGTAAATTACTTAAATTCGACCGCAAACTTTATTTGATCTAAAATACAAAAAACTAAATATACAGTTTCTCTAAATAACATTTTACTAACTAATAATTTCTTCAATAAAATAATTGCTATAAGAATTCCAATAAATATTAAATTTTCGATTATCATTCCCGTCTAAATTTAATATATACAATCGAAATGTAACAAATACATTTTTTTCTCATAAAATTCTATAAGAATAAAGATACTTCATCCCAATTGATTTCATAACATTTCCACTACAATAATTCTTAACCTCATGAGTTGCTGTTATATATTTCATTCCATCTTCTTTTAATTTATTAAGTAATGCAGATAATGATTCTCTCATTAAGCCATTATGCCAAAATTCACTTTTAAGCCATAACCAAGTTCATGAGTTTTATCTCCATTAACCTTAATATATCCTATTGGGATATTATCTTTTTTTAAAGCAAATTGCGTAATAGTATCCATTGGTTTTATATTTCTTTATAATTTTGCCATTATAAAAGGCAATTGCATCATCTAACCTTGTAGCAATAGGCCAAGGTAAAAATTCATTCGTTTTTTCATTACACAAAGTACTAAATAACGAATTATAATCCTTAGGAGTAAATTTTCTTAAAATTAATCTATCAGTTAAAATTTCATCATTATTAATAATTTTTTATTAAATAAAACTCTTTAAAATTTATTAAAACCTTGCAAATCTTAATTATTTTAGATTAATTCCACTCAACAGTTATTTTCACTCCTTCCTTATAGGTATAGTCCCAATTGTTATTCCGATTTGAAGGTTTTTCACTAACCATACAACGAACTAATAAGTCTACACTGTTAAGATTAAAAACTAATTCACCCATTACTTCTACACCTGCAGGAATAGTTATTTCTTCTATAGAACAATTACTGAAAGCCTGACTTCCAATATAAGTTAAATTTGGACATTCACCTAAATTAACTTTGCTTAAAAATGAACAATTATAAAATGCTCCTTCTTTAATTATTTCAATACTCTTTGGCAAAATAATTTCTGTAATTTTTAAACGTGCGAAACTTCTTACGCCTATATATTTTAAAGTGTCAGGTAATGTCAATATATTAACTGAATAAGCTTTACTAGGAAATAATGAAGTATCTTTACCATCACTAATTCCAACTACACCATCTTTAACATTAAACTCAGTCATTTTGACGTTCTTGATGGCAACTAACCAATTATCTATATATAATCCATTATTTTCCCAATTTGATTCAGTATCATAAATAGTTGTTCCACTAAATGCACCATAACCTATTGAAGTAACAGTTGATGGAATGTTAATACTTTCTAATTTATACAAACTAGAAAATGCAGATTTACCAATAAACTTTAAACCTTCAGGAAGATTAATCTTTGTTAAATTTTTTCCATTATTTGTAAAAGCATTTTCAGCAACTACTATAGTTCCTTCTTTTACAGTAATTTCATTTAAATTTAATAAATCATTATTGGTTGTTAATAAATAATTATCAATATACAAAATTCCATTAACCCAATTATTTTTATCGTTGAAATATCCTGAACCATAAAAAACGCTTCCGATTAAATTAATAGGATTAGAAGGTAAACTAATATCCATAAGTGAACTACATCCACTAAAAGCATATGTTCCTATTTCAGTAATTGTTTCAGGTATTTCAATAGATTTTAAGCTAATACAATTTTCAAAACTCATATCACCAATACTACTTGTATTATTTAAATTTACAGTTTCTAATTCCTTACAGTCTTTAAAAGCATAGTTCCAAATTTCTTTAAATGAATTTGGGGCGTTAAATTCTTTTATTGCAGTATTACTAAAAGCATCATTTCTAATTTGAACTAATGATGTTGGTATATTGATTTTAGATAAAGAATTACATTGTTCAAAAGCATAATCTGGTATTACTTCAATCGTATTTGGTAAGACTACCTCTTTTAAGTTAACGCATCCTTGGCACATTTTGTAACCTAAAGTTTTAACAGTTTCTGGTATAACAAGTTTTGTAATAAATTTATTATTTAGAAAAACTTCTTCTCCTATTTCTTTTACTTCAATATCATTAACAACCATTGGAATAGTAATTTCATTATTTTTTTCATTTATTCCATCTATAGAGACTAAAACACCATCATTATTAACATTGAAGATGACATTATCTATAAGTTCTTCTTCCCATTTAGCATAAAGAGTAATATCTTTTGTAACTTCAAAAGGAAAGTTAACTTTGCTTATAAATGTTTTTTCTAAATACCATCCTAAGAAAGTATAGCCTTCTTTTGTAGGGATAGGTTCTACTAAAATTTCATTTGTATTTAAGTCATTAACACCTTTACCACCATTTAATTCAAAATGAACATTATAAGTATTTTCTTCCCATTTAGCATAAAGAGTAATATCTTTTGTAACTTCAAAAGGAAAGTTAACTTTGCTTATAAATGTTTTTTCTAAATACCATCCTAAGAAAGTATAGCCTTCTTTTGTAGGGATAGGTTCTACTAAAATTTCATTTGTATTTAAGTCATTAACACCTTTACCACCATTTAATTCAAAATGAACATTATAAGTATTTTCTTCCCATTTAGCATAAAGAGTAATATCTTTTGTAACTTCAAAAGGAAAGTTAACTTTACTTATAAATGTTTTTTCTAAATACCATCCTAAGAAAGTACACCCTTTTTTAGTAGGAATAGGTTCTTCTAAAATTAAAGAGGTTATTAATGGATCCATTTTATTTCCCCCATTTGTTTCAAAAGTTACTTTAAATTCGTCAACAGGTTCAATAATGTCTTCATAAAAGGAATAAACATTAACATCCTCATCTAAACTAATATTTAAATATGTATCTTCTTTCAATTCATTTTTAAAAGAATTATTATCAAAAAACCAGCCTTTAAATTCATAATTATCTTTTTTAGGCGCACTAGGAAGACTTATTAATTCATTTCCAGAAGTTTCAATCGATGTAAATAAAATATCATCTACATAAAAACTTATAGTATGTTTAACTGGATCAATATTACTAATTTCTTCATAAAATGCATAACTATTTATATTTTCAAGTAATGGTTTATCAGCAAAATAATCGCTTGTAAGTTCTTCACTCCAAATACCTTTATCTAAAAACCAGCCTTTAAATTCATAATTATCTTTTTTAGGTGCATTAGGTAAAGAAATATTTTCGTTTCCTTTAGTATTTATGGTACTTATTAAAGTATCATCGTCATAAAAAGAAATTGTATATACATTATTAGTCCCATTACAAGAAACCAATAAAGACATAGGTAATCCTAGTATTAATGTCCCTTTAAATAATTTACTTTTATTTCTTTTCATAAACAACCCTCCAATAAGCACAATATCAATAATATAAATACATAATTCACTTATATCAAGAAGATTAATTAAAAATAATTTATTCATTTTTATCAATTTTATCTTGTTATTTGTTATAAATTATTTTTATTTTGTATTTAGATATTGAACAAGTTAAAAATATTAATAAATTAGAAATTAAGATAAAAAGAGTTTAAATATAAAAAATAACAGGTTAGTTTTAAAAATTATTTTAAATTATATATGTTGTATGTAAAGAAATTAAAGTAATGAAGTTGATTAATAAAAAATAAGCCATCTACTAATTTTATAATTCTTATTTTATAAATTTGTATAATGGTAGTAATCATTAAAATTTCAAATACGTTTATTATTATAAAACTTTGTACTAAATTGATAAAAGTAAAATAATAAATGCCAGTATTAGGAAAATAAAAATTACCAATATTGGTTAAATTACATGCATGTATAATTAATCTAAAAAGTTTAATATTTTTAATTTTTGTTTAAAAATGGTGTATTTTAATTTCTGTTATTTTTTAAGGAGGTAATGGAATTAAGATGTCACTATTATGTGCAAAAATTAAAAAAACGAAAGACAGACTTACTCAATTTAGAGTTATGGGAATTAAGCCTAATTTTTCAAAAATAGCGGAAGAAACTGGTCTAGATAGACACACAGTTTCAAAAATGTATAAAAATAAGGAGGTAAAATTAAAAAGAAATAAACCCTCGGTTTTGGATAAATATCAAGATGAAATCAAAGCTTTGCTGGGGGATCCAAGTGTTAGCATTACTGCTGCTTACTTTTATCTAACTGATAAAGCAAGAGGTGAAAAACAAATACAATGTACACTATCTAACTTCACCAAATATGTTGAAAAACATGAGTTAAATGTAAAGACACCTGGTTATGTAGCACATGTGCTTTTTGAGACAGATCCTGGTGTGCAAATACAATTTGATTGGGTAGAAGATCTAAAGATTCATACTATAAATGGTGTATTAATAAATTTTAATTTATTCAGTGCAACATTAGGATATTCAAGAATGCATTACTTTGAATTCACTTCCACCATCACTGAAACAGATATAAAGAGGTGCTTATTACACGCATTTGAATACTTTGGTGGTACAACTAAAGAAGCATTGACTGATAATATGACTGCAATTGTAAATATTCAAAAAAATGAAAAAAATGTTCATCCTTCAATTCAACAATTTTTTAAAGATATTAATGTTAAGCTTCGCTTGTGTAAGCCACGTAGTCCTCAAACTAAGGGTAAGTGTGAAACCGCAAATAAATATGCTCAATGGTTGAGGCCATATGATCATAAGATAAAAGATGAAATCGACCTATTTAATGTAATTTATCGATTGAATTCAAATATTAATAAAAAAGTGAATGCTCGAACAAATAGACCGCCTATAGTTCTATTTGAAACAGAAAAAGGGGCTTTGAATCAACTTAATAAGGATATTCTCTTAGAACGGAACAAGAAATTCTTAAAAGTCGAGACAGTGCCCCAAACTTCATTAGTTTATTATAAAGGAAATCACTATTCTGTAAATCCAAAATTTATAGGTAAAAGAGTTTATTTAACAGCTGATAATGATACCCTGTCTATTTTATATAATAGTGTGGTAATTGCTACACATCATATAACAGATAAGAAAATCAATTATCGAGAAGAAGATTATAAAGCAGGCTTAATGGGAAAAATTAAACCTGACGATATTGATAAAATATGTGAAGAAAATTTAAGGAGATTTAAATAATGTCAAGTTACACACAACTTAAAAATAATTTAAATTCGATAGGTTTATTAACATTTTGCGATAATATCGATACTTTTATCGATAATGTTAATTCTGGTGAAAAAACTTTAATTGACGCCTTTTTAGAATTAACAAAAAAGGAAATGGATTTTAAACAAGATCGTGTTAATCGTTCTATGATTAAAACAGCTCATTTCCCTTTTGTTAAAACTTTTGATGATTTTGATTTTACTTTTCAGCCATCTTTAAATAAGAACGAAATTCTTGATTTAAAAAGTCTAAGATTTATCGAAAATAATGAAAATATTATTTTTGTTGGTTCACCAGGAGTTGGCAAAACACATTTAGCCACTGCACTTGGTATAGAAAGTTCGAAAAGCAGATATCAAACTTATTTTATAAATGCAAACGATCTGATAGCTCAATTAAAAAAGGCAAAGCAAGAAAATACACTTCAAAGAAGACTTAAGCATTTTTATTCATATAGTGTATTAATAATTGATGAAGTTGGTTTTCTTCCTATTAATTCAGACGATGCAAATTTATTTTTTCAACTAATATCTATGAGATATGAAAAACACCCAACAATCATTACAACTAATAAAAGTTTTTCAAAATGGGGAGATGTTTTTGGTGATAGCGTAATAGCTAATGCAATTTTAGACAGGCTATTGCATCATTCTAAAATCTTCAATATTGTAGGCCCTTCATATCGTTTAAAGGGTAAAAGTGATTTATTTAAGGAGGAGTAAAAGTCTTCTTAAAATTGGTAAAAATTATTTTCCTAAAATTGGTAAAAATTATATTGCTTTTTCCAAAATTATTTTTTCTAGTAAAAGTTTATATTTCACTATGGAGCACCAAACGGGAATCGGACCCGCATAGCCAGCTTGGGAAGCTGGTGTTCTACCACTGAACTATTGGTGCA
>CALVXI010000018.1 GCA_944368975.1 uncultured Bacilli bacterium
TATGGAGCACCAAACGGGAATCGGACCCGCATAGCCAGCTTGGGAAGCTGGTGTTCTACCACTGAACTATTGGTGCACTTTAAAAATTATATCCGGCATAACCCCAATTTTCTAGTGGAAAATAACTAACATAAATTCGATCAATAGGAATATTAAAAGTATTAGAAAAATAATTTGATAGAATTAGAGTTAATTTATCTAAATCTTGTTTTGAAGATTCTAAATAAGTTTTAACCTCAATCATAATTAAAGGTGACTTATCACCTTTAAACATCATATTCTGATTATCAATTATATTTATCATTAACCATTCTTTATTTTTTCCACTTAGTATTGAAATATGATCATTAAGAAACTCAAAAGCTTCTTCTTTTAAATTTTGATTTACATTAATATTAGTTTTTAATTCAATAAATGGCATAATTAATTCTCCTTAATGTCGTAAAGTACATTATTATATTTTTCTTTATATAAAGATAACTTATCAATTATCTTTTGTGGATAACTTAAATTTTCAATAATTTTCAAAGATATAGATTCATCAATTTTTTTAAAAAGAGAAAAATTTAATTCTAATTCATTAGTTTTTAAAACAATAATTATATGATTATCGATTAAGAAGAAACCTAACACGCCATCAAACATCTTTTCAACTTCTAACAATTCTAATTGAGTTTGTGGCTTTAAAAAATAAAATGCTTTAGTCTCGTCACTAGTTGTAACCTTAAATTTATCATTGAATTCAATCGATTCAAACGAAACTTTGTGTTCAAAAGGGCTATTATCGTATATTTTTGAAAACTTGTTTTCACATACGCTTAAATAAAAATCAAAATTTCTTTCCAAATTTAAGATAATAATTTTTGCTTTATTATGCTCTGTATTCGAATTTTTGCCTCCAGATTCATTAATAAAATCAACATCACTAGAAATAAATTCAACATCTTTATAAGAGCTACTTAAAAATAATTTTGCATTAAAACGGGTACAGTTTTTAAATAAACCAGTAGATTGTAATACATCATAAGGAATGCCATCTTTACTTTTAAAGATGGCATCTTTTCCATAAAGTAATTTTACTATATTTGAACCTATCTTATCCAAAATTATATTAGTAAATTTTTGCTTAAAATAAATATATAAAGTTAAATAAAGAGCCCATGATATGAAAATTAATATTATAAAGTAATAATATATATCAGCATTTAAGGATAAGAAAACTATTCCAATAACTGAAATAATAATAGGAATAATTAATAAAAATAAAAATATTTTTAGTTTTTCTTTTCGATACTTTTCAATTTCTTCGATGAATGGTTTCATTAAAATTCTATTTTAACATCTTGTTTTTTATAATCTTCAGCTTCAAAAAATTCTTCAGCATTTAAATGTTTAGCATTAGCAACTATACTACTTGGAAAAATGACTCTTTTTTGATTAAAAATTGATACATTACTATTATAAATTCTTCTACTAGCTTGAAGTTGTTCTTCACATTCACTAATTTGTAATTGTAAATGCATAAAATTTTGACTAGCTTTTAAATCAGGATAATTTTCTAAAACAACATTTAATCTACTTATAACAGAATCAAGTTTGGTATTAAGCTCGCTTTTTTCCTTCATTGAAAGTGAAGAGATGCTTCCATTTCTTTTCTCTATAACTTTTTCTAATGTTTCAGCCTCATGCTTTGCATATCCTTTAACTGTTGCTAATGATTTAGTAAGTAAATCATATCTTTTTGTTAAAGCAACATCTATTCCACTTCGTGCTTCATCGATCTTGACCTTTGATTTATTAAACCAGTTTGAGGTTGCTATCCACCAAATGGCAGATATTAAAATTAACACAACAATAACAGCTACAACTGAAATAGCAATTATTGCTCCTAATCCTAAAATTATTCTCATAACATTTCCTCCGTATTTAGTATAATTTAAAAATTTATATTTTGAAATCACATTTTATATAGCATTTAACTTTAATAATAAATTTCTTTAAAGCTATTATTCAAATAAATATGAGTTTTGTTTTTAAACTATAATTATCAATATAAATTAATTAGATTAAGCTTTATTTTATTAAGTTAATTTCGATATAAATTTATGTTTTTTTCACACTAAAAATTTTAAAAAAATATGTTGCATTAGTTAAACTCTTTTCGTATAATTATGAGGCTGGACAGTTAGCTCAGCTGGGAGAGCATCTGTTTGACGTACAGAAGGTCATAGGTTCGAGCCCTATACTGTCCACCATTTAGATTATTAGTTCCTTGAGGAACTTTTTTTATTTTAAAATAACTTTGTTCTATTTAAAACAAAATTATTTTAATCAAAAAGCTTGCAAATCTAAGGTTTTTATTCAGTTCTTAATGCGACTACTGGATCTTTTCTTGAAGCGATTAAAGCTAGTATTAAGCCTGATATTAAAGTTAAAATTATACTTACAATTACTAAAATTAATGCCGTCCAGAATGGTAAACTTGCTAATCTAAAAATACAAATAGTGCTACCTACAACTACATTTATAATTGCTGAAATTATATAAGTAAAAATAACTCAAATTACGCCACTACTTAAGCCTATCGAAAATGTTTCAGCATTAAATAATCTTGAAACATCTTTTTTCTTCCGCCTAATGCTCTAATAACACCAATTTCTTTTACTCTCTCAGCAACAGAAACAAAAGTTTTAGCTAAATCTATATAAAAAATGGTGCCGACTACAGGATTTGAACCTGCGACCTACTCATTACGAATGAGTTGCTCTACCAGCTGAGCTAAGGCGGCACTTTATTAATTATATCAATTTTCTTTATCCGTTTGTATATATTTTATATATTCAACTTGTTTAAAAGAACCAGCCATTTTAACCATTTGGTTATAGCATTCGTTTCTTAAAAATTCTTTATTTTCCCTTTCAGTAAGTTCTTTTTTTGGATAAATATATTCACCAATAATAATTTTTAATCTAGGTTTATTAAATATTCCTTTAGTATAAGTTGTGCAAATTGGTAATACAGGGGCCATTAATTTTGCTGGATAATGAAATGATGTCGATTTAAAAGGTCTAATTTTAGTATAATAAGGCCAAACATGGGCTTCTGGATAAATTAAAACATCTTCTTTATTATTAATATAATATTCAATCGCTTCGGTAAACTTTTTCATTAAATGAATATTATTTGGAATTGGGATATAACCTAAACTTCTTATAATTGGCTGAATAAAAGGTATAGTTGAAGCATCACTATAGCCAATAATGTTAACTCTTTTATGGATGCTTACAAAGCTTTGAACATCTAACATATCAAAAACATTTGTATGATTTCCATAAATAAAAACTCCACGATTTTTTTCTTTTTTTAAATTTTTTCGATTAACAACTTTTATTCCACGAATAAAACAAACAAAAGATAATATTGGCAATGCAATTCCGTAATATAAAAAATTTGAAAAAAATTTATTAATTTTTCCTTCTCTTATATATTTATAATCTTCATTTAAAACAGGGCGCTCTAAATGATTATTTTTCATAAAATCATCGTTTAGTTCATCCTCATAAAAAATATATTGTTTATTTCTTATTTTTATTCGCTTTTTCATTGTTTTTTATTTCCTCATTTGTAATAACACCACTATGTTCAATCTTTTTCCATTCCGTTCTTTTAGATTTATGAATTCCACCATCAATAAAAGCTAAAACAAAATCACCAAAAAATAAAACATAAGATAAACAAATTTTAACTATTTGCCATTTAGAAAATTTTAAATTCTTATTATCAAGGCCAATAGCAATTAAGCTCATAAGAATAAAAGAGCCATAAAATAAAATAAAATTCAAAAAAGTGTGCCAGCCAATATATAAAGCGGCTTCAGTTGAGTCAAAAAAGAATGCAAATATGAAGAAAAATAAAACAACTATAAAAGCCAAGAATTCCATAATAATATAAATTGCAAATGGCCATATAGATAAATTATATTCCATGATTCCAATTCTTCTTCTAACCATATGATCTTTATTGTAAATTGGACCATTCTTTTTATATTTATCTTTATCTTCCACGAAACCAAATACCCAGCGAATATGTTGTTTGTGCATTTCTTTAAATTTAGTAGGTTGCTCATCATAATACATTGCAAAAGGATAATAATGCATCGAAATATTATGATAATAACAATAAGTTGTTAAAGCGACATCCTCAGTAAAACCAGTCCAAATCCATCCACCTGCATTATCTACAATATCGCAATCAATATAATATCCAGTTCCAGTTAAAGTAGCTTTTTCAAAATAACGAGATCTCCCTTTTGAGGTAAATTGATTCATAAAAGAAAATAATGTTGCACTACAAGCACTAATCCAATTTACTTTTGAATTAGTAAAATTGCGATAACCAACGCCGACTTGGTAACCCTTATTTTTTACATCATTCATTAAACTAATATAATCACTATTTACAACATTATCCGCATCAAAAATCATATAGCAATCATACTTTTTGCCTAAAGTTTTTATATGATTAATAGCCTCTTGTAAAGCAAATCCTTTTGTTCTTTTATTAACTAAATCTTTTCTTATGAAGACATTAAAACCAAATTCCTGTGTAATATTAAAGGTTGGATCATCTTTACTTTCAATAATTACAAATACATCATAAAATTCTTTTGGATAATCTTGGTTTTTTAAAGACTCTAATATGTGTCTAATAACTTTATCTTCATTTCTTGCAGGTATTAGAATGCAAAACTTGTGATAAATACTTCCTTTTTCAAATCTCTTTGGTTTTCTAAAAGCATCAAAGAAATAAAGTACATAATAAAATCCTAGTACAAAGAAAAATAATAGAGCGATACTTATACCTAAATCAAAGAAATTAACTACAGTTTCATAATCAAACATACTTTTATATTAACATAATAAAAAATTAAATAAAAGCGATTAAATCGATATAGTTTTAAATACTAGATATTATAGTATTAATATTCTTTATGACAAATTACTTTATAACAGCAATAAAAAATTAATAAAGCCATTATTAATAATAAAATACTAGCACCTAGCGAAATAGCTAAAGAAATTAAAATATTAGAAAAGAAATATATACTTAAGAAAAATATTAATGGTCCTATAGCAGATGTAAGCATATAGGTTAATCCTAAATAAACAGATCCTTTAATAGCTCCTAAAATAATACAAAGTAAATAACAAATTGAAGAACTTAATATTGAACTACTAACAATGATAACAAAGGCTGATAGCGTATATAAAATTAAATTAGGATTAAAAATAATACCAAAAAGTAAACAAAATACCCCAGAAAAAGTAGCATTAATTAAGCTTAAAACAAATTTAGATATAACAATATTTTTACGACTAACCCCATTAGAAATAATAAAACGTTCCCAGTTTGATTTATCATCAATTTGGCAAGAGTAAAGAATTAAACTTTCTACTAAAATGCTACCGACAAATATTATTGGTAAGTAATATCCTATTAAAGACAAAATAGATTCATCAGCAAGTGTACCAATCAAAGATGTTGAAGTTAAAAAAATAACAGCGGCAAACAATATATAATAAAAACGTAAATTAAATAAATCTTTTTTTAATAAGCCCTTAATCATAACCTTTTTCCTCTTATTAATAAAATCATAAGCTGCTCTAAATCTGTTATAGAATCATATTTATTCAATAACTCACAATCTTTATTAACTAAAACACTATATTCATTATTTTTTAAAGATTTATAACATATTACGCCTTGAATACCCTTAATCTCATCTAAATTATTTATTTTAATTATTTTATTATTATTCAATATATTATCTTTATAGTCACTTAGTATGGTTCTTCCTTCATGAATTAAAAGTATCTTATCACAAATTCTTTCAAGATCACTGATAATATGTGAAGAAATTAGAATACTACATCCATTCTTTTCCACTTCTTCTAAAAGTAAATCGAGATATTCATCCCTTGCTACAGGATCAAGTCCATTTGTAGGTTCGTCTAAGACAAATAATTTAGCGCCACGAGAAAAACTTATAGCTATATTAAGTTTAACTTTCATACCTTTTGAAAGTTCTTTAATTTTCTTTTCTTCGTTTAGATTAAATTTTCTTAGATAATTTTCTAATAAACTAACATTAATATTAGGAAAAATACCTCCTAATAATTTCTTTAACTGCTTAATTTTAAAATTTGATGGAAAACATAACTCATCTAAAATAAAAGAAACCTTATTACGTTCTATAAAGGTTAGTTCATTAATATTTTAATAAATACTTTAATATCACCACTATCGTAATTAATTAATCCAGCGATAGCTTTCATAGTAGTTGACTTTCCACTACCATTTTCACCGATAAATCCAAAGATTTCTCCTTCATTTAAAGTTAATGAAATGTCATCCAAATGAAAATTCTTATAACTTTTATGTAAATTATTTACTTCTAAAACACTCATTTTTTTAAACCACTTATATAAGCTATAGCACAAAGACTTTTAGCGTCTTTTAAATCTCCTTTTTTAATAAGATTATTTAGTTCCTCAATAGTGATCTCAAAAATATTTAAAGCTTCGTTATCATCCAAATGCTGATGAGTTTTAACTAAATCTCTTGCTTCATATAAATAAATTATTTCATCTGTATAGGCACAACTTGGATACATTACCCCTAAAAATTTAATTGTATTTGCTTTATATCCAGTTTCTTCTTCTAATTCTCTTAAAGCAGTAATCTTTGGGTCTTCATCTTTATCGCATTTTCCTGCAGGAAATTCATATATAACTTCATTATAAGGATAACGAAATTGTCTTTCGATGATAACTTTACCTTCATTTGTAAAAGCTAAAACACAACTGGCTTTACAATGTCTTATCAATTCTCTTGTTGAGGTGTGACCATTTGGACAAATAACAGTATCCTTATAAACATCAATTATTTTTCCCTTATAAATCACTTCACTATTAATAGTTTTTTCTTTTAATAATTCATCTTTTTCCATATGCGATAATTATAGCAAAAAAATTACTTTATATGTGTAAAGATACAATATATTTAAAAATAATTTACATTAATGCTTCTTGTTCTAATTTTTTGTTAGTTTTAATCATTACCTTAATAACTTCATAAAATTGTTCATAACAAGGATTTTTTAAATAAATATTTAATTTATTAATGTCATTTTCAGTTAATTCCTTAGCATACGAAATATTTTTTAAAAAGATTTCTTTATTCATATTATAAGGATTAAAAGGAACTTTACTTTTTTCAATTAAATCAATAAATATATTGAAGCCACCTACATCAATATCTCCAAAGTGATAGAAATTTAAACTCTTATTAAATTCATATAATTTTTTTAAAAAAAGAATAATTTCTCTATTAGCAAAACCTTCACTAAAAATAATTAAACTGTCTTCTTTATAAAATTCATTAAAAGTTGTTAAGTTTTCGACTGTATATACATTCTTAAAATTAATGCGTTTAATTACTAATTTTTCTAATAAATCTAATGAAATTGATATTTCATCAAAATCATTATTTATATCGATATTAACATCACGAGATTTTAAATGTATGTTACCTTTAAACCTTATTTTAATATTATTCAAATAGATATTATTTTTAATTAAATAGTCATTAAAATTATTTAACTCAGGATAATATTTTTTAATAATACTAAATAAACTTGAAGCATTATTCTCTAAACATTTTGAATCATTAAAATGCTTGGCGCTAAATTCTCTTTTACTTATTCTTTGTCTATTATTTTCTATCTCATTAATCATCGATAAACGCTTAAAATATGCATCATTAAATTTATTAATTGACAAATTTTTAATTAATATATTATTAATATTTTCAAGTTCAGATTTAATTATTTTATTATTAATTTTTTTAAATTTTTCTAAGTTAATCAGTAATTTATTATAATTTTGATATGGGTTTTCTAAATTAAATTTATCACAAATTTCATTAATTTTATCGAGGTTTAGAAGGATTTTTTTCTTTTTTATATCTAAAATTAAATAATTAAGCTCAACTAAATCATTGATTGCACTTCTAATAACTCGACCTTCATTAGATAGAATATAATCAAAATAAAACTTTAAAATTTTTTTATCTTTTAAATAAATATTATTTTTTTGATTGACATTATTAATTTCATTTAATAAGGAAATTAAAATGTCTTTTTGTCGTTTTAAATAAGCTTCACTAGGCATCAATTAAGTCTTCTTTGCTCATTATATAAGCACTACATTTATCTTTAATTCTACTTATTCCGATACAGGTATCAACTTTATCGAAAACACTATTAACACGGTCACTATGCATGATCATAAAAACCTCAACATCTAATTGTTTAAAAAATTCCATTAAAGGTTCACAACGAGATTTATCCATATTATTAAAGGCTTCATCGAATAAAACTACACTAGCTCTTTCATTATAATAGCCACTTCCAGATGAATCTTCTCCTTCAATTGAATCAAAACTAGCACCTAAAATGATGTAAAAAGGAGTTTGTGTTTCACCACCACTTCTTTCTTTTAAAGAAGAGCTTAACATCGATTTTGTATTAGTTTCAATATTAGTTATTTCGATATCAAAAGTTAAATAATTTTTATAGTTTGAATATTTTTCTAAAGCTGTTGAATCACCACCTTTACTACTTGAAAAAACAATATTAAATAAATCATTTAATAAATCATCTTTTTCTTTTGATAAGCTAAATAAAGATGCACTTAAAATATCGTCATCAAACAAAATTTCATTGTATCGAGAAAATTCTTTATCATTAGTTTCTTTTAATATAATCTGATATCTCTCTTTGCCAAAAATACAATTTTCCTTATTTAGACGTTTATTTAATTCCTTAATTAATTGTTTAGTTTTACTGATTTCTTTATATACACCACCTGCAAAGTCATCCTTAAACATTTGATGTGCACTTTCTTTATTTCTAGAAAGTTCATCGTTAGCTTTAATTAAAGCATTATTTCTTAAATTAAAATATTCTTCCTCATATCGATAATAAGCTTCGATAGAATAATCATATTCACAATTAAATTCTAATTTATATTTTTTCATTTTATCGATAATGATTTTTGTTAATTTTTCTACATTGTACTTAGCAATATTAATACCGTCATTAATTTTAGCTTTACTCATATTTTCATCGATATTTATATATAAAGGACTATTTTCAAACAATGTAAGAATTTCTTTTAAATCTTTTACTTTATTAGATAAATCCTCGACATCACGTTTTTTATTTGTAATTTCTTCAATTTCGTTATCTTTTAAGTTTGTTAATTCTTTTCGTTTATCGGCCAGCTCTTCAATTTCTTTATCAAGTGTTTTTAAACGAATATCAATATTTAAAATCATTGAATTTGAATTTTTAATTGCATCGTATTCTTTTTCTTTCTTTTTAATTTCATTTTTAATATCGTGATATTCTTTAAAAGATAAATAAGAATTTTCTAAATACGTAATATCTATTTTATTAATAGAATCTAAGTTTTCCTTAAGCTTACTTATTTTAAAATTAAGTGAATTTTTACTATCATTTAAAGAATTGATTCTTCGCTCTAGTTCATTTATATATTGACTAACTCTTTCACTATCAATATATGGTTTATTTAAATAAACATTATTTAAAGCATAATTTGTATAAGTGTGACCTCTTTTAATGACTTCACCACCTAAATTAATAATTTTCTTTTTTGTTTCAAAATCAAAATTATTAATATCGAAATCTTCAAAAGTAAATTCATTTAAGTATTTATTAACATAATTAAAAATAGCATTATTCTCAATATTTAGACAATTAATCAAAGAATTTTCATTAACTTTATCCTTAGAAACAATATTTGTTTTCAAAATTATATTAATTTTCATATAATCTTGATCATTAATCATATTTTTATAAATATTTAATACTTTAAGATATATCTCTTTTTCAACAAATAAATCATATTTATAATCTTTAAGTAAGGCTTCAACAATAGGTAAATAATTTTTATATATTTTATTATCATTTTCTTTAATATTTTGAATAAGTAATGAATAATCGTATCCTTTATAATTTTTTTCAATATTATTTAATAATCTACTTATAAAATTAGGTACTTCAAATTTATTTTCTTTATAAGATTTGAGTTCACGACTTAAAGAAGATATTTCTTTATTAAGAAGATTAAAACAAATAAGTTTTTCGCTAATTTCGTTATTATATTTTTCTTTAATATCAGATAATTTATCGCTTAATTTTGAAATATTTAATTTAATTTCTTCAATTGGTTTTTCTTTAAGTATTTTAATAAATTCAAAGGAAATTTTATTTTCCTTAAATAAAGAAATAACATTATTATATGTTTCTTCATAATGATTTAAATCATACTCAACAATTTTTAAATCGTTTTTTAATGATTCTAACTCTTTTTTAAGATCTATATACTCAGTATAATTTTTATCATTTTGAATTGAAAATTTTGAACTAACCTTAAGTTGTTCTTCATCATTAACCTTTTCAAGTTCTAATTCAATACGTCTTTTATCTTCATTTAACTGTTTAATATTTTTATTTAAACTATCGATTTCTTTCAAAAACCCTTTAAAAATCAACTTATTTTGTAAATATTCACAAGTTTTAAGGTTATTTTCTTCCTTTAAATATTCTTCATGATTATTAACAATTTCTTGAAGACTATCCACTTGATCTTGAATTCTTTTAGCTCTTTTATTTAATTCGTCATAGGTTAAAAATTTTTCTTGCAGTTTCTTTAAATTGTCACTTAATGTTGTGTCATCTAACAAATAATTTTTAAAAAAGTCATTAATATTTTCAATTCTATTAAAGCTTAAAGCTTTTTTTAAAATTGAATAATAACGATTATCACCATGATTATCATCTTGTTTAATTTTTAATTTTCTAGCAACAAAGTCTTTTCTAAAAGCTCTTGTTTCTTTTTCTTCAGATTCAAATAAATCATTATAATGATCTCGTAAATCATCTATATTTCTAAGAGTCCCACTTTCTTTATCTTTATAAAATATTTCATCTTCGGTGATAGAACATTTACTTAAATAAAAGAATTTAACCTTAACATCTTTTTCTGTTTGATTTTTAATACTTTGCAAATATGAAGCAAGAATAAAATGTTCTTTACTTGTTTCATTAAAAAATTCTAAAGCAATATAAGAAATAACGTCAACTGATTTATCACGTATAAAACGATCTTGAGTTTTACCACGAATATATGTATATAAAGAACGATCACTATTTCTAGCACGATCTCCTTGTCCACTACTAGCAACATTAAAATTATCTTTATCACCACCACTTAAAACAAAATAAAGTGCATCGTTAAGAGTTGATTTACCTGCACTATTATTTCCAGCGATTAAATTAATTTTTGAATGCTCATTTAATGAAATAGTTAAGTCATTAAATAAATGCCAATTTATAAGTCTAATCTTAGTTAGATAAATCATTATCGTTCCCCCTATTTTCTAAGTTATAATCATTAATTTTATTTTCTAGATCAGTTAGTGTTTCTTCTTTTACAATTTCATTTATAGTTGGATAAATTAAGATATCTAAATCGCTATTTAATGTTAAATCCCCTTTAAAATCGATTATTTTTCTTCTTCTAAACATTCTTAATATATTTAAAATATTCGTTTTTTTAATATCTTTATTACTCGTAATTGGTCGATAGCGATTAACAATATCATTTATTTTAGTATGTGGAATATTATCAATTTTATTTATATCATTAAATTCAATATAAAGTTTCTTTAATATTAATAAAATTAATATTTCTTCTTTTTTTAATAAATAACGATTAGCAATTAATTCTAATTCATTTTTAACAAAGAAATATGCATTTTCACGATAAATTAAGCTAAATCCAATTAAATCAAAAAAGGAAGAAAATAAATCTTGATTATTTTTTAAAAAGTTATAGTCTGCTTTATCATCTTCTTTCATAAAAACTATAAAATTACTACCTAGAAGTTTATTTACAATTCTTTTAAATTTAGGTTCATTAGTTTCACCTAAATTATTGTAACGATCATAAAACGTATTTAAAGAATAGCCCATATTATTTTCTCCTTAATTCGTAGTTTTTAAATTTATAATTATTAAATATTAATGATTCATCTTTTAAAATTATTTCATAATTAAAATCTAAATCAGAAGAATGTAAATAAATCATAAATATATCATAAATCGAAAAATCGTAATTTTTTAATAAAGCACTTGTATCAAAAATCGTATCTTTAACTTCATCAAGTTTCTTTTTAATTTTATTAAAATCGTTTTTAAATTCTTTTAATAATTCGTTTCTTAAAATCTTTTCTTCTTCTAATGAAAGTGTATTAACATTCACAATTACTTCATCAAGTTTTTCATTAATTCGTGAAGGTTTACGAACACTTTCTTCATCTAAATTACTTAAATCAATTAATTTATCATCCAAAGTAAATTCCTTCATCTCAGTATTATTAATCAAATCAATAACTTTATTAATTTGATCTCTTAAATCATGATAATCTAAAGATTTATATTCGATCTTTGTTTTAGTCGCTGTAATGTAATTATTATCTTTTGTATCGATTGCATCAATAACTTTATCGAGAATTTTTAAATAATTATATGCGTTTTTTAATTCATTTAAAATATAATCTTTTTCAATATTAAAAGCACGATTTCTTTCTTCTTCCTTCATATCAACTTTTCTATTTAAGGAATCATCAGCGATTAAAGATATTAAATTTTGATTATCAAGTAATTTATCAAATTTATTTACCACTATATTTTGTAAAAAGCTAGGTTTATCTTTAATACGAAAGTTATAAAATGGTCGAGCAATTTTAGCATTATATCCATAAAGCAAATCTTCAACAATTTTATTTAAATCACTATTACTACCAACATTATTAATATATCGTCTAATTCGACTAGATGAAGTTGATAATTGCGATTTCAACTTATTTGTATGTTCAATAATTGAATAATAATATGAATATAGATTATTCTTATTAACATCCTCTTTTAATAAACTATCTAAACTATTATTAATATTTAATAAATTAGAACTATATTCTGGTGGGTTTTTATCGCTTTCACTTGTCTCAATCATGGCATCAAATATTGGTCTAGTATATTCATTAAGGGAAATATATTTATTAAAAACTTCTTTTGGTGATTGATCCTCAATTAACCATCCGCAATCAATAAATCTTTTTAGTTTTACACGCACAAAATCTCTTTCATTTTTAATAATTTCGTCGTTTGTTTGTGAATAATAATTATCATCATTTTTACTTTTTTCAGTACATAATTTATTTTCTTTAACAAATTTATGAAGTAATTTAATTAATTCATCTTTATCTATTTGAACATTTGATCGACTTTTAATAATTTCAAAACATTTTTTAAGCATAAAGAAATTAGCATCTCTACTATCTTTATTCATAAAAATAGAGAATATATTATCATTCTTATTATCATTCACGAAATCAAAAAAACTTTTTCCTAAAGCCATACTGTAATTTTACATTTTTTTGGTATCTTTATAAATAAAAAAATCGGCTTAAGCCGACAATATTTTTGATTGGTTGCGAGGGGAAGATTTGAACTTCCGACCTCCGGGTTATGGGCCCGACGAGCTACCAGGCTGCTCTACCTCGCGATATCGTATACCATAGTATGGCGGAGAAAGAGGGATTCGAACCCTCGCGGGACTTGCATCCCCTATCGGTTTTCAAGACCGACCCCTTCAGCCAACTTGGGTATTTCTCCATCTATAATTACTAGTGGAACCCTTTATATTCTAGACATTGATTATAATCATTTTTGAAATTTTATCAACATCAATAAGGGATTCCCAAGTTATATTTGGTGGACCATCCAGGACTCGAACCCGGAACCTAACCGTTATGAGCGGTCCGCTCTAACCAGTTGCGCTAATGGTCCACAGGATAAATTCCGTGGTAGCAGTGGGGGGATTTGAACCCTCGACATATCGGGTATGAGCCGACCGCTCTGGCCAACTGAGCTACACTGCCATCTGGTGGACCCACGGAGAATCGAACTCCGAACTTAAGCTTGCAAAGCTAACGTTATCCCATTTAACTATGGGCCCAATTCAGCGCTTAATTATTATATACGGAATAAAAATTAAATGCAATATATAATTTAAATTTTTTATTAGTGAAAAAAACCGAAGTTTTGCATCGTTTTTGAAAAAAAACACTAGTTTTAAGTACTAGCGTTTTTGTGGAGAAATATAAGTATGTATGTAATTAGAATTAATTTCTTAATTCTTCTATATGATAATTTTAAAACAATTGTTTGTCAAGAAAAAAGTTAACTGAAATTAACTTTTTTAAAATATTTATATATTTGAATAATTATAATATAATAAATTTATGGAAAAAAATTTAACAAAATCATTTGAAGATTATCTTGAAGCTATATATATGTTTGAATTAGAAAGCAAAGATAAGAAAGTTCATTCTCAACAAATTGCAAAATATCTTGGAGTTTCTAAGCCTGCTGTAACTAGTGCAATGAATAAACTTATTGATGAAGGTTTAATTGAAAAAGAGTTATATGGACAAATTCTTTTAACACCAAAAGGTCGAGAAATTGCACTAAATGTCTATACAAAACATATCACATTAAAAGAATTCTTAATAAATATTGGTGTCAGCGAAGAAACTGCTTCTATTGATTGCTGTAAAATCGAACATATAATCTCAGAAGAAACATTTAATTGTATTATTAACTTTAATAAAAATTTTAAAAATAAATAATTAAAAAACGATCCATATTTTATGAGAGGTACCCAGTTTCCTAGACATTAAATGTTTGTTAACTGGATTATATCATAAGACCAACATGGATGCTTCCCTAAATTTAGATGGAGGCATCCATTTTGTTTTGCTTTTAATCCTTTGGTTATTGTAATAATCAATATAGTCAGCAACCTCATTCTTAAACTGATCAAATGTTTTGAATTCTGATTCGTGACCATAAAACATTTCGTTTTTCATTATTC
>CALVXI010000019.1 GCA_944368975.1 uncultured Bacilli bacterium
ATTAACCCCTACGATATTATAAAACATGGTACATTTTTCAGTGACCTAACTGGTTCAATTTATTATGACTCTATCACAAATTCTAATATCTTCATCTTAAACATCTATCAAAACTAAGAAATTAAATATATATCTGAGAGATATATATTTTTTCTTTTTTGTGTAGGTGTGTGAACAATGAAAATATGGTGAAGGGCAAAAACTATAAACAGGCGCATAAAAAAGCTGTCATTTAAGACAGCGATTCTATTCTTTTATAAATTGATTTGTGCGATTCAAGATAAGTTGGTCTGAACAATTACATATTAATCTTTATTAATTGTTAATGAATTCGCCCAAGTATCTTTTAAATCAACTTCATCAATTAATTTCATAATTTCTTTAATCTAGTGCGAAGCTTACACAACACTTTATTAATTAAAGATGATCAATCAATTAAAATTGAAGATGCCAAAAAATGGCGATGAATTATTTGAAGCTAACCGAATCGAAGAGTACCTTCACAATCTTATCAATGAAGCGACTGAAAAATTCTCTCAATTGCTTATTAGTGAAATTAAGAAACTAGATTCAACAGAAGTTCAAATAAAATTAAAAAATCTCTTAAGTTGGATCAACTTAGCAATTGATGATGTAGTCCAAGAGATTGATATCTCTATCAATGATAAAAGATAGTCATATGACTATCTTTTTTAAAAAATATTTAATATTATTATCTGATTTTGATCAACTGCCCACTGAGCATTTTTTTCTTCATAAGTGCCATCTTCTTTTATTAGGCCATGCTCTTTTAACACTTCAGTCACAGATCCTAAATAATTTCTACTTGGATTAAAAGTTAGTATTTTTTCTTTTTTATTTATCAGAACAGATACATTGTGCTTTGTTGTGTTGTTGCTTATTTTCTCAACAATCACAGATGGCATAGAGATAATACGTGCTCTAATATCATTAGCAGTAATTAACTTACTAACGAATTGTAATTCAGATGATGTATTAATTGTTTTGACTTCATCATCATCTTTTTTATTTGACTCATCGTCGTGCTTGCCTAAAAAGTCTTTTAATGCATCGCTACTAAAAACTGGTCTATATACACAAGCAATCTGCTTTTGGATACAAATATCAACTAGATCCATACCATCAATAACAATAACTGGTTTTGGTGGATCTTTAGTTTTAGCTTCCAATTTTGCCTTTGCAGACACTCTAGCAGTTGTAATAAACAAACCTTTTTGATTAAATCCCAAATTACCTCTTAACGCATCTATCTTCTCAGGAGCAACAATCGATGATGGTTTATTTCTTTTTGCTTGAACTTTGTATTGCACATTACCATTACCATCAAGTTCATCTAAACCAGCTTTAACACCCAAAAGATCAACACCGCCATCACCAGTTTTCTTGGTTACAACAACTTCTGAAAGACCAATAGCTTCTAAAAATGGTTTTAAAAAATCTTCAAAATCAAAACCTGTATCAAAAGACTTATAGAGACACTCCAGTATCAATTCTTTTTCTTTTTTATCAATGTTTTGCACAATTCTCATAAACCAAATTACCTATATATTCATTATTTTATTATATAAAAATTATATAAATCGTCAAACATGTCTTTGACAGCATCGCTCTCACTTAATGTTGCCATGTAGGAATCTACGTCAGAGTATTTCACAGATAAAAATTCATCAAAAAATCTTTTTCCTCTTCTGATATTTGTCTCTTCAGAAACATAAATATTTCCTTTCATTTTTTTATTATTAAAGAAAAATAGAATTGTAATTAAGTTGTTTGTTTTTTTTAATATTTAATTCTTTCGCTAAATACGCATATGTTTTAATAAATTTTCTATTAATATCGACAAAATTTCCAGTATCATGATCATCATTATATTTAATTTCCAAATAGTAAATTTTGCCCGCTTTTTTATCTTTAAATAAAGGATCAATATCGTGTTTAAAAAGCTTAATATCTTTGTCGTTATCGTTGACTATCTCATCTTATGTTGTTTTAAGTTTCAAACAAAAATTGACTAAAGAATTAACATTCGTCCATTTTAATCATATTGTGGACGATTATTGAATTTATTGGACGATTCAAATTAAAAGTTTGGATTCTTAATATAATAAGTGTTCTTTGCATTACCTTGTCTAATAATAATGCCTTCTTCAACAAGCTTTTTAATAGCATTTAAAATAGCGGTTCTTCCAACAGATGGGCATGAAGAAATAACTTCACTTGCTACAAATTTACCAATCTTGTTTGCTACAAATGCTTTTACAATATCATAAGCTGTACTTTTTGTTTCACTTCCTACGTATTGAACTCTATTTTCAAATTCAACATAGCAGGCAAGAATTATTTTGAGCATGTAACGGATGAAAGGCGTAGGATCATTTTTTCCTTTTTGCCAATCTATATCAGAAGCTTGTAATGCTTCATAATATAAGTCTTTATTCTTTTCGATTTCTTTTTCAATACTAATGTATTTTCCAACATAATAGCCGTTTTGGTAAAGGAGGAGCAATGTTAATAATCTGCTCATTCTTCCATTACCATCATTAAATGGATGGATGCAAAGAAAGTCTAAAATAAAAACAGGAATAATTAATAAAGAATCAACTTTTTCAGAAGCAATTATTTGATTATAACTTTCACATATTGTTTCTATCGCAAAAGGAGTTTCACTAGGCTCAAGTGGTTTAAAACGAACAATTGTATTACCATCATCTAAAGTTTCTTGAATATAGTTTGAAACATTCTTAAATTGGCCACACATAGTAAGGCCAGCCTTAGTAAGCATGTCCCTATGCAATTGCAAAATATAATTAGGCTTAACAGGAATGAATTCATGGCTTTCATGAATTGTATTTAAAACATCTCTATAACCCACTATTTCATTTTCGTCTCTATTTCTCGGTGTCGTTTTTTCTTGAACAAGCTGCTTGATTCTGGCGGCAGTTGTAATAATGCCTTCAATCTTGTTGGATGATTCAACACTTTGAATTTTTGCTATCTCAGTTAATCTGTCTAATTCAATTGGTTTTTGTCTAATATATAAATCTTGTTTTCCTTTATATTCATGGATTTTTGCAACCAGAGATAAAATCTCTGAATCCCATTTTATGATCGTTAGTTGTTCATAATTGAAAGTTCTCATATTCGTCCAGCTTTTCTAATATTCGTCCATATTATATACATTTGTGGACGATTAAGTCAAGTAATCACAATCAAATTAGTACGACAAAGGCGTTCCAATAAAAAGTTTTGGTATGTGAAAAATAGGTCTGGCCGTACTGTATAGAACAGCAACTTTTTTAAAGGAGGGAGTCGCATGCGGTTTAAATTAATAATTTATACTTCAACAAAAATAATTTACATGAATGTATCTGAAGATGAATTAGATTCAATTTATAATCAATATTTAGATTCTAATATCTTCATCTTAAACATCTATCAAAACTAAGAAATTAAATATATATATCTAATAGATATATATTTTTTCTTTTTTGTGTAGGTGTGTGAACAATGAAAATATAGGAAAGGGCGAAAACTATAAGCAGGCGCATAAAAAAGCTGTCATCTAAGACAGCGATTCTATTCTTTTATAAATTGATTTGTGCAATTTAAGATAATTTGGTCTGAACAATTACATAACTAGATATAAAAATTAAATTAATTCTAAGGAGCAAACGGTCTCTATATGATATGTTCTAGGAAACATATCAACAAATTGTATATCTTTAATATTATAACTACATTTAAGTATTTTTAAGTCGCGTGAGAGTGTACCTACATCACAAGAAATATAAATAATTTTCTTTGGCTTTTGAGAAAGCAAAATGTTTATAAATTTTTCGTCAAGTCCTTTACGAGGTGGATCGACAAAAACGACATCAAATTTTTCTTTAAACTCAAAATCATTTGCATCTTTATTATAGTAGTAAGCATTTCTAATATCATTTATTTTAGCGTTTAATTTAGCATCTTTAATAGCATCACTTACAACTTCAAAACCGACGACTTTTTTACAAAACCTTGCAGAAGTCAAACCAATTGTCCCAATTCCACTATAAGCATCTAAAATTACATCATCTTTTTTTAAATTAGCTAATTGGAAAGCAAGTGAATATAAAACTTCACATTGATTATGATTTACTTGATAAAATGACTTTGATGATATTCTAAATCTAGTATTTAATAAAGTATCTTCAATGTATCCTTTCCCAAATAAAATTTCTTCTTTTTCGCCTAAAATAACATTAGTTTTACGATCATTGATATTCAAAATTAATGTTGTAATTTCTTCACATCTTTTTGTTAACTCTTTAGAAAATTTATTTTTATTTTTAAATTTATTATTTGTGACAACAAGTGTTACCATTACTTCTTTACTAACTTTGCCAACACGAATTAAGCAATGTCTTAATGTTCCTATTCTTTTATCTTCATTATATGGCTCTATTTGATATATTTTCATTAATTCTTTAATTGTTGAAAGAATTTTAACATGAACTTTATCTTGAATTACACATTCATTTATAGGAACAATATCATGCGACTTAAACTTATAAAAACCGTAAACTAAACGACGTTGTTTATCCTTGCCAAAAGGAACTTGAATTTTATTACGATAATAATAAGGATCAGCCATTCCATGAATTTTAGTATCAATAATATTAAGGCCAGCTATATTGTTAAGAGTTTTTATTGCAACATTCTTTTTATAAATAAGCTCTTGCTGATAATCTAAATTTTGAAATGAGCATCCTCCACAACTTGTTGCACATTTACATCTAGGATTTATTCGATAATTTGATTTCAAAGTTAATTCTTTAATTTTTCCAATATCGTAATCTTTTTTTCGATAAAGAATTTCAACCATGGCTTCTTCATTAATTAGTAAACCAGGAACAAAAATAGTGCGATTATTTTTACTTTTACATAATCCTTGGCCATCAAATGTAAAATCAACACATTTAACAGATACTATTTCATTATTAATATTCATTAAATATCTTTTCCAATTTTATTTAATTTAAGTTTAGTAATATCGTGATATTCATTATCTTTTTCACTTACACTAAATAAATAAGAAGATAAAGGGATATAATTATTGTTATTACAAATTTCAGCAAAAATTTGTTTATTTAATGTATAATCATCTTTATTTTCGCTTTCATCAATTTGAATTAGTTGAATTTCGAGCTTCTTGTTATGCTCATTATAATCAATGCATTCACATAAGCTTTTAAAATTAAAAGAATTGCTTGCAATTATTGCAATTTTATCTTTATTAACTAATGCTTTGTTGATTCTTCGCATATTTAAATTTATTTCATCATTACTTAAAGTCAGAACTTCGACATATTTTGAATCAGTAAAAATTCCTTCTCCTAAGGATTTTAATAAATCAATATGTTTATTTTCTAAAATTTTATCAACAATTAAAATCAAGTTTTTCATAGCCTATTAATTATATAAAATACAATTAATTAAACAATATATTTTTTAAATAATATTGTTGTCAAAATTACTTTTAATCTCATAAAAAGATTTTATAATAATATTAATTATGAAAAGAAATGTTATTAAAAACATTTTTAAATGGGGCAGTTTATTTTGTTTTTTTATTGCCTCAATAATTATTTTGATAGAAAGTGGTTTAGATGGCACAACTAGCGGTAATCAATCAAATACAATAACAGATCCGATTCATGGTGCCATGGAAGACAGTCATGATGAAGAAACAATTAAAGAACTTACTGATTTTGATATAACTTTAGAAGATGAAAACGACGATAATATATATAATGTTGGGGAAACTTTAACTTATGTAGTTACATATAATCCTGCTGATGCTAGCTATAAAGAGATTGATGTTTTATATGATGAAGAATATTTAAAGATCGAAAATACATCGATTCATTTATTAAAACAAGGTGATACCGAGATAACTTTTAAATCAAATAGATACGAAAATCTATCCAAAACCCTGCAAATCTCAATTAAAAATGTTGAAGTAGAAGAAATTATATTTGCTAATTCTTCATATACAATGGATGTTGGAGAAACTTTTACAAATGAAGTAACTATTACTCCTACTAATGCCACATTTAAAGAGTTAACTTATTCAAGTAGTAATCCAGAAGTTGCAACTATTGATAAAACTTTAGGAACAGTCACAGCTTTAAAAGAGGGAACAACAACAATTACTGCAAAAAGTTCAAACAATGTTAAGAATTCTTTTATAATAACTGTTAATAAACTAGAAGATACAAAAATTCCAATCACTCACATAGAACTTGATGATATTGAAATTTATGAAGGACAAACTAAAACTATTAAAGGTAAATTTTATCCAACTAACGGAACTTTTAATTTTAATGATTTAAATATTGAAAGTGATGAAAATCTTAAATCTTATCTTACTATTACTAATAATAAAGTTGATAACATCAATGGAACTTTTTCTTTAACATTAAAAGCAAAAAACGCATTTGAAACTAACATAAATAGTGAAATTATTCTTTCCTATTCTAATCTTGAGCCTTTGAAGGTTAATGTTTCATTAAATAAAAAGAGTAATCTTTCGATAAATAATATTGATTTAACTAAAATTAATAATGAAACTAAAATCTTAAATAGAAATTATATTAATTATGGGATAAGTAATAATCTTATTCAAAATGTTAATTGTGACAAAATAAATATCACAATACCATATAAAAGCGATGTAACTTCTTATGCCTATAAATATAATTTAAATAATTTTGTAATAGAATATGATTCAAAGTTATTTAAACAAACTAAAGATAATTATCAAAATTTATCTTTTGAAGCAATTAACCCTGACTTAATTGTTGAAAATAAAGAATATATTTTTATATATTATCCTAATAATTTAAGTGAAGAATATATAACATTTAAATTTAAATTTATTAATCATGAGGAAAGTGTATTTATAGAAAGCATAAATTTAAAATATTTAAACGAAAATAGTATTACAAATTTAGGAAATAAAGGAACATATAGTAATCTATTTTCATATACAATAGAAACAAACATTGAATCAAGTTTATCTGATAGTAAGATAAATATTGAGGTTCTTTCAGGAGAAGAAAATATACAATTTTTATATACAGACGATGAAATTACTGGTCTAAAAACCATAAATAGTGGAAATGTGAGTTTAAAAATTACTTCAGCTTATGAAACAAGCATTAGTTATGTAACTCCAATTGAAAAAATATATAATCTTCAAATAATTGACAATCCTAATTATGTTAAATTAATAACAAATAATAAAACTTATTTTAATGAAGAGATTCCTTCATCATTAACATTAAATAAAGGTGAGACTATAAATCTTAAACTTGAAGTCTATAATAAAACTGTTTTAAATAGAAAAACATATTTAAATCTTTTAGACGATAACTCATTGATTAGTGTTAAAAATAATGATTCGTCTATTGCTTATAATACCACATCAAATTCAATTACTGGAATTAGGAAAGTTGATGAAATTCCGATTGTAACGATATCTTCAAACTTATATCCATCAATTCAATATGATTTTGAAATTAATGTAAATTATATTGAAATTGACAAAGAGTCTTTTAAATTTAATTTTACTCTTGATGAAGCTCCTAACAATTATAATAAACCTAAGAATAATGACTTCTCAAAAGTCGCAATCGGCACTATTTTCACAATTAATCCAATAATTAATACTGATGCAACAAATAAAGAATTAGGTTACATTTCAAGTAACGATTCTATTTTACAAGTTAATTATTATACTGGTTTATGTACCGCATTAAAGCCCGGAAAAGTTAAGTTAACTGCTATTTCAATAAGTGATCCATCTATAAAATTCGATACATTTATAAATGTTGTTAATACAACTTCTCCTTTTACAATTAAAAGCGAAGATATAAATGCTCTAGAATTTAAAATAATAAAAAATGGTGGAAATATTGAATATTACGATATTAAATTAGATTATGGCTTAAGTTACAAATTAAATATAACGCCTTTATTTGAATCTTCATCAAACTCAATCAATTATTCATACGAGAATTTAAAAGGGGAAGTAAAAACTACTAGTGATGTTATAAGTGTAGATAAAAATGGCAATCTAACCACAAAAGATGTAGGAGAAGAATGGTTAAAAATTACTTATGGCGATGATTCAACAATTAATCAATATTCATCTTTTATTCATTTTAATGTTTCAAGAAATATGAGATTTACATTTAGTCAACTTTCAATGCTTATTAGAAAGGGACTTGGACATTTTGGGTTATTTGCATGTACTTCTATTGCGGCTTTAATTTTTATTTTCCTACAATTTAAAAAGGACAGTCATAAACTAATAGCTTTTTCTATAAGTGCATGTTGTGGTTTTTTACTTGCTTTTTTAAGTGAATTAATTCAATATTTCACACCAGGCAGAGGCCCAAGTTGGAGCGATATTTTAATTGATTTTTCTGGTTATCTTAGTGTTATTATAATCGGACTATTAATAATTTTAATTATCTTTATTTATAGAATGATTAAAAAGAAAAAAATAAAAAATAATTGAGTTTTGAAGACTTTTTATTTAGAAACCATTAAACTTTTAACGTATTCAACGTCCTCAGCTCCTAACCTTGGAAATAATTTATTTACTTTTGTTACTTTTAAACCATTTAAAAATTCAGGTTTACATAAATTATCAAAATCTATGTCTTTTTCTTTAACACCTAAAGAAAGAATTACTTCTTTAGATTTATTTACTAAAACTGGCATTAATAAAATCGAAGCGTTAAAAATAACATAAGCTAAATGAGACATAACAGATTCTAATTCTTTAAGATGTGTTTCATCTTTTGCCAATATCCAAGGAGCAGTTTCGTCAATATATTTATTAGCACGATTTAATAAATTCATTACTGAAATATAGGCTTCAGTTACGTGAAGATCATCCATTTTAGAACAAAAATCATCAATAGTATCACCAACCATTTTTTCTATTTCTTTGTCAAAAATTGTTATTTCAGAATGGAATTCAGGAATAATACCATTAAAATATTTTTCAATCATTGCTGTTGTTCTACTTGCAAGATTTCCATAATTATTTGCTAAATCCATATTAATTCTTTCAATAAATTGTTCAGGAGTAAATTGTCCATCTTGCCCAAATATTATTTCTCTAGCGAAATAATATCTTAAAGCGTCTACACCATATCTTTCAACAAGTGGGAATGGTGAAACAACATTTCCTTTTGATTTTGACATTTTTCCATCTTTCATCATTAAAAGACCATGAACAAAAATACGATCAGGTAGTCTTAAATTTAAAGCTGTTAGAAATTCAGGCCAATAAATTGTATGAAATCTAGTTATATCAGCACCAATAACATGAACAATCTCTGATTCTTCACTTTTCCAAAACTTGTTATAGTTAGTTTCATCATTACTTCTAAAGCCTAAAGCACTTAAATAATTAAATAGTGCGTCAAGCCAAACATAAGCAACATGTTTATCATTTTCTAAAATAGGAATACCCCATTTAAATGAAGTTCTGCTCACGCATAAATCATCCAATCCAGGTTTAATGAAATTATTTTCCATTTCGTGTTTCTTACTAATAGGATAAATAGAATTTTCTTTACTAAAAAAGTTTGTTAATTGACTTAAATACTTATTTGTTTTAAAAAAGTAACATTCTTCAACTTCTTTGTTAACTGGCCTTCCACAATCTGGACACAAATGATTTTCTCCAATTTGAGTTTCTGTCCAAAATGATTCACATGGTATACAATACCAGCCTTCGTATTTTCCAAGATAAACATCATCATTTTTAATAAAGTCGCTAAAAACACTTTGAACAACATTTATATGTCTTTCATCGGTTGTTCTTATAAAATCATCATTAGAAATTTGCATTACTTCCCATAATTTCTTAAATTTCTCTACGATTTCGTCGACATATGTCTTTGGATCTTTTCCTTCTTTTTTAGCATTTTTTTCTATTTTCAAACCATGTTCATCTGTTCCAGTCAAAAAGAAAACTTCAAAATGTCTTTGTCTTTTATATCTAGCTAAAATATCACACATAGTGGTGCAATATGCATGTCCAATGTGTGCATTACCACTAGGATAATAAATAGGTGTTGTAATATAAAATCTTTTTTTCATAAAGCTTTATTTTCTCCTTTAATAATTAAAAGCCATCCAACCGGATGACTCTTATTTTGACCATTTTAAACTTATTTCTTTTCGACTTTTTTTGCTAACTTCTTATTAAATCTAGCAACTTGTCCATCATTTTGAGCAAATCTTTGTTTGCCAGTATAGAATGGATGACAATTATTACATGTATCAACACGGATTTCATTTAATGTAGATTCAGTTTCAAATGTCGCTCCGCAAGTTGTACAAGTAACTTTACAAGTGTGATACTTTGGGTGAATTCCTTCTTTCATTTTTATACTCCTTCCGCCTTGAATCTCTAATGTTGATTCAAAGAAAGCACAATTATATTATAGGAAATTAAGATAATTATCAAGGATTTTAATTATTTCTTAGATTAACCGCTTAACTTTCGAGCTTTCTTTAATTTAACTTTAAAAGTTTACTCGATAAATAAATTTGATAAAAAATTTAAAATAATCTTTAATTTTAAATTTTAAAAACAATACTCATCTCATTTACATTTAAAAAAATAACTTAAAAAATAAAAAAGCCTGCAAAAGTTAATTCTTTTTACTATTATATAATTCCTCATATACAGATTTTAACTTTTGACCAATAATTTCAATTCTTCTTTCTTTTACAACTTCATACCCGTTTTTTGTAATTTCAGTATTATCATGGGTTAATATATATTCTAATTTATTCACAAATTCCATAATGGAATTCGCTTTATAACAATCTTTACCATCTGTTAACCAATCTTTATAAGTAGGTATATTACTCACTAATATAGGAGTATAACTTGCTAGAGCTTCTAGAATAACAATGCCTTCAGTTTCTTCTTTAGTTGGAAATAAAAAGCAACTAGCATATTGGAGACCGCCTTTTAATATATCATTATCAATATATCCTGGCATTATTACATTTCGAGGTCTTTTTTTAATTGCTTTATTTATTTTATGCGGAATTGTAATTTTTGCACTATCTCCAAACCATATGAAGGTAACTTCTGGAAATTCTTTAGCAATTCTAAAAAATTCCAATATACCCTTTCTACCTATAGGTAATCCAATTCCAACAACAACTTTTTGCCCTTCTTTAATTCCAAAACATGCTTTAAAAAGATCTACTTTTTCCTTATCTTTAGCATATTCTTTTAAATCTATACCATTACTTATAGCAAATACTCGACAATTTACACATTTATATGATTCAATAACTCTTTTGCTATATTCGGTGGGAGTTATTATTACATCAGCATATTTAAAACATTTTTTTATTGAAATTTTGGTAAAAATTTGAAGTATTTGCCAAAAGCGAAAACTATTTTTCATATCGCTAAAAATTGAATGACCATGAACTACTAAAGGGATGCCTTGTTTTTTGATATATCGTTCAATTTTATGAGACTTTGGCCATAAAGTATTGACATGCCCTATATCGAAATTATCCCTATTGTCTAGTGTAATTTCTACTCCTGCGGATTTTAAAGCTTTAGTTTGCAACAATAATGCCCTTCCAATGCCACTTTTTCGAATCAAACTTTGTCCTTGAAAATATAAAAAAACTTTCATGAAAAAATTGTATCATAAAAGTCTTTATTTCTTAATCCTCGATTATTCATATTGATTTAAAAATATTAAAAATACTTTATAATTATGTGAGGAGGAAATGCAATGATTACAAAAAAATTAGCACAATATATTTTAAATAAAGCAACATCTACTGGCGCTGACTTTGCTGAAATTTATTTTGAAGACACTTTAAATAAAAGCATTAGCGTTGTAAATGGTGTTGTTGAAAACTTAGTTTCTAGCCAAACTTATGGCGTAGGAATAAGACTTTTAAAAGATACAAAAAGTGTTTATGGATATACAAATGATTTATCAAAAAATAATTTAGAAAAACTAGTTGAAAGGCTTATTGGTTCTTTTAATGAAAATAAAATCATAAATGATGTAACAGATTTTGAACCTGTTAAATATAAAAATTTTCATAAAAAATGTACTTCTTTATTAAAAATTCCAACACAAACTATCATTGATTACTTAAAAAATTGCAACAAGCAAATTAAAGATTATGATGAAAGAATTGTTCGAGTAACAACTAATTTTCAAATAGTTTCAACAAAAACTACTATTTATAACACAAATAATAAGGAAATTTTAAATCATAAAGAGTATGGAAGACTTGCTTTAATGTCTGTGGCTAATGATAACGGAAAAATCGAAACACGATTTGATGGACCTGGCTCACAAGGTGGGTGGGAATATTTCACCAAAGAATTAGATTTAGATAATTTAATT
The DNA here is from genome assembly GCA_944368975.1 of uncultured Bacilli bacterium. Taxonomy (GTDB): domain Bacteria; phylum Bacillota_I; class Bacilli_A; order RFN20; family CAG-826; genus Onthovivens. The sequence continues at coordinate 12,489 of CALVXI010000019.1, forward strand.
AAGGAGCATCGTGAAAAATTAATTTTAATACTTGAGGCAAAAGAATGTCCAAGTGGTAAATTCCCAGTCGTAATTGGTAATGGATGGGGAGGAGTTATCTTCCACGAAGCTTGTGGACATCAATTAGAAGCTAGCGCTGTCGGAAAGGGCTTATCCGTTTTTAGCGGTATGCTTGGTAAAAAAATCGCTAACGATTGTGTAACAGCATACGATGATGGAACCATTCCAAATGAATGGGGTAGTCAACTAATAGACGATGAAGGTGTTTTAACAAGAAAAAATCTATTAATTGAAAATGGAATTTTAAAGGGCTATTTAGTCGATAATTTTACTGGTCGTAGAATGGGAATTGAAGGTAATGGTGCCTCAAGAAGACAATCTTATAAGTTTGAACCAACTAGTAGAATGTCAAATACTTATATTGCTAATGGAAATTATACAAAGGAAGAAATTATCTCTTCTACAAAACTTGGTATTTATGCTAAAAGTTTTAATGGAGGAAGCGTAGATCCAACTACGGGTGATTTTAATTTTGGTTGTAGTGAAGCCTATATAATTAGAGATGGAAAAATTTGTGAACCAGTAAGAGGAGCAACATTAGTAGGTAATGCTAAAGAAATACTTCTTCATATTGATATGGTAGGAAATGATTTAGCTTATGGCCAAGGTATGTGTGGTGCGGCAAGTGGTTCAATTCCAGTTGATGTAGGACAACCAACAATTAGAGTAGATGAAATTACAGTCGGTGGTCGTGGAGGTGATATAAATGAATATTAAAAAATTATTTGAAACTGCAAAAAATAAAGGGATTTTTCCTTCACATTTAACTATTAAAAAGTCTTCAGATTTTACTGTAAGTTTATTTAAAGGAGAGATTGATAGTTATTCTACAAGTATGCCTTCTAAAGTTAATTTTAGAGGGATTTTTAATGGAAAAATGGGTCTTTCTTCAACAGAAAAAGTTGAAGGTAATATTATTGAATATTTAACTGATTCAGTAATAGAAACAGCTAAATATAACGAATTAGAGAATGCTTCTATAATTTATGATGGCAATGATAAATATGTAAAAAGAAAAATTTATAATAAAGAATTAGAAGAATTAACGCCACAAGCTAAAATCAATTTAATAAAAGAATTAAATAATAAAATTCTTGAAAAAGACTCTCGCATTACTGATGTTCAAGTTGAATTCGAAAATAAAAGTGAAGAAAATATCGATGCTACGAGTTACGGTTTAACTTTAAAATCAAAAACTAATTATTATTTAGTAGTTGCTAGTATTGTTGCAAAAAGTGAAACTGATGTTAAAACTGGTTATAAAATTTTTGCTGATAATGATATTTCAAAATTTAATCCAGACAAATTTGCAACTGAATTAGTTGATGAAGTTATTTCGACTTTAGATGGCAAAAATATTAAAAGTGGTAAATACAAAGTCGTTATGTCTCCTAAGGTCGTATCAAACTTTATCGATGCAATTTTAAGTCATTGTGCTAGTGATTCTGTTCATAAACACACTTCAAAATTTGAGAATAAGTTAAATACTAAGGTTTTAAGTGAAAAATTAACAGTTTATGAAAAACCTTTAAGCAAAAATATATTTTTTAAAGGATATGATGATGAACTTGTTCCTACATTAAATAAAACCGTAATTGAAAATGGTATATTAAAAACTTATTTTTATAATTTAGAAGAGGCATTAATTGATAATGTAAAATCTACAGGTAATGGAACTATCAACGGAACTAAAGCTGGTATTGATTATTCTAATATTACAATTAAAAAGGGTAGACTTTCTGAAGATGAATTATTTAATAAAATTCAAAACGGCTTATATATAACAAGTATAGGTGGATTACACGCTGGGTTAAATTCCTCTAGTGGTGATTTTTCGCTTCAAGCTGAAGGGTTTGCTGTTATAAATGGTAAAAAAGATCATCCACTTGGTTTATTTACAATTTCTGGAAATTTATTTGATTTATTTAATAATATAATAGCTATTGGAAACAATCTTGAACTTTTAGTTAATAGTTACGAAGTTCCTTCCATTGCTTTTAAAAATGTAAATTATTCAGCAAGTTGATAGTTAAAAAAGAAAGAGAATAATAAAAAAGGCTGCAAATTGAGAGGTACCCCAAATCCTAGACATTAGGAAAGGGGTACTTTTTTATGAAATATTCATGGGAATTCAAACTTGAA
>CALVXI010000020.1 GCA_944368975.1 uncultured Bacilli bacterium
GTATGTTATAAAAAACTACAGAGGTAATCCTACATTTTCAATTGGCGAAAACCAACATTTTCATTATGGCGTTTACACATATCACAATTTACATGAATTCACTATATTTGCAATCGCTGATGGAGGTCACTTCATATTGTCTAATAGTAAAATATATTTATGGAAAAAATAGATTTAGATAATTTAGATTCTATCCCTTTTTTAGTTACTAGAGATGTCTATACTAAAAGTTATTTTGATGGAGAAACTTTTAGTGTTTTAGCTTTAAATATTTTTACTTATTTAAGTTCATTAATATCTTTAGGACTAGCTTTTCCTTTTACATTTACTTTTGAAAAAGAATATAAAGTGTCACATACCTTTATTAATGGAAGAAACCTATATTTTGATGGTAGAAGTCATCAATTAATTGGTAAATATCTTCTTCATTTATTATTAAGTATTGTTACTTTAGGTATCTATTCTTTTAAACTTAATATTAATGTCACTAGGTGGACTTATAGACATACTTATGATGTCTCTAAAGAACTTAAAGAAGAGTATTTTCATTATTAGATTCTTTAAATAGAAAAGATCTTAGTGACAAGGAAATTAAGGAATTAACTTCTAAAAAAGATATATTAGAGAAAAACTATGATATAAAGGGAGAAAGTAAATTTTTACCTAATTTTATACCTAATTTTATTAATAATATTATTAGTAAAATAATTACTATTGTTACTTCAGGAATTTTATATCCTTACGCATTATGTTATAGGCAAAAGTTTGTTATCAATAGCACTTTAATAACAGGTAAAAGATTAAAGTTTATAGGGGAATGGAAAAGTCTATTTAAAAAATATATTTATTGGTATTTATATGTAATTGCTACTTTTGGAATTTATGCTTTTGTAGTTAATATAAAAATAAAAAGATTGGTTACTAGCAATGTAACTTATTTAAATGATAAAATAATAAAATTTAATGCAAATTAAACGTATTTTTTAATATTTGCGACTAATCTACCTTTTCTAGTTTCTTTTATTTCTTCTAAGAAAATGAATTTTCCTTTCCCTTTAACTGATACTCTAGAATTATTAATTAAACTAAATGAATTACTAGTTTTAATTTCTCCATTAATAAATACACATTCATTAACGATTAACTCTTGAGCCTTACTTCTAGAGATATTAAAAGCTTCAGCAACTATTACATCTAGTCTATTTGATGAAATATTTATATTAATTAATTCAAACTTTGGTCTTAAGGGACATTCTTTAGGAGTGATTATTTTAGTTAAAACATCAGTATGTTTAATTTTAGTTAGTTCATCTTTAATTTTATTAATTAAATGATCCATTATAAAAACATAAGAATTTTTTCCATCAGTAAGAATATCTCCAAATTCATCTCTTTCATATCCTAGATTCATTAAACTTCCTAAAATATCTCGATGCGTAAAATTATCAGAAAATTTTATGTTCTTTGGATAAATATACAAGCATTTAATATATTGACCTTCATTAGTATTACTAATTAATTTGTTTTTAGAAATGTAACTTGGCAGAAAGAAAATAACTTTTCTATCAGCTTCTTCATAGCCTCCATAAAGTAAGTATGGAGTATTAAATATTTTTTCACTTAATAAAGAAATACCTTCTTCTTTAAGTGCTTTATAAAAATAATCTTGCTCAGATAAAGTTAAAAAGTTTGTATTTAATAAGATATCTTTATAATATGAATTGTTTGCTTTTTCAAAAAATTGAGATCTAAGAATTGATTCTTTTTCCATAGAAAAATTATAAAGAAGTAATTAGTCAATTTAAATACAATTTCTTTTAAATCTGACTTATTTTTAAGCAAAATAAAAACCGCTAAAATTGCTTTTGGCGGTTAAGGAAACGAATTTTACTCTTAATTAATTAAAGATTTACTTTTTAGCAGAACCTTCAACAGCTTCTGTCTTTTTACTTAAATCTTCTTTTAAATTAAATGTTGAGAATTCTTTTGTTTCTGGTAAAACAAGATCCCATCCAGTTAACTTATTAAGTTTATATGAAACCTTTTCACCACTTAACTTAAGGATATGTCCACCTTTTGTTAAATCTTCACTGATGAAGTGGATGTGCCATCCTGGTAAGTTCATACCTTCAACATAGTTTGGGCAATAAACACCAACAACATATCCTTCAATGTCGTGATATTCAAATTCTCTTTGATCTTTAGCAACTTTGAAGAGTGGTTCATATGGTTTTTCTTGTTTGAAACATGATCTTACTCTAACATTGAATTTACCATGCATTTTAATCATATAGAAGAAGTTTGTTGATGGTAGTTCAGCTGCTAATTTTTCTTTGAAATCTTCAATTGATTCAAAAGTAACTTTTTCTTCTTTGACTGATTCATCAAAGAAAGCAACTGTCGTGAATGGTAATGAATCATTATCACTCATTTCGCTGACGACACCATTTGCTCTGCCATCATATGCTTTACCATTTAAGATGATAGCTTCGCCATCTAATCCGTCATATGTACCGATACCGGTATCACCATGTTTAAGAAGTTCTTTAACGGAACATGTACCGTTGTAGTCTCCGAGCATTAAATCGTTTAATGTTGAAACTTGGAATAATTTACTTGTTTTCATTTTTATTTACCTCGTTTTCTTTGTGTGATTTGATATGAAACAATGATTTAAAGTAATGATGATTGTGGTGATGTGTTCTATAATTACCATTTTCATCATATATAGCAATTAATAATTCAGGATGTGATTCACCAAATACTCTCCTTGCATCAGCCATCTTTTCACCTTGGTGTGTTTTGAAGTAGAAGTTCATACCCCATTTTGTAAAGAATGGTGAAAGAATATTTGTAATTAATAGAACTATAGCTAAGACAGCGACTGATCTTGAAATCATATCTTGTGTGTAAGCTTGTCCGCCAAAAGTATATGTTGAGAACATTGCAGGAATTGATAATGCAACACCAGCTAATGATGAGCTACCAATTGAAGCATATCCTGGTCTTTTTAAAGCGAAACGATCTACGATGTATGGAATAATAATTGTTACAGCCCAATAAAGGATAATAGCAATTAAAACTGAAAGTAAAACTTGAGCATCAAATAATTTTGTTAAGTTAATTGTACTTCCGAATTGGAATCCTAAGAAAGGAAGAATAATAGCATTTCCACCTTTGAATACATCTCTAATCTTGGAGTCAAGATTTCCTAATAAGACACCAAGTAAGAAAGGAATTAAAAGAGAGAAGATTTGCATGATTTTTTGTGTTAATGATGTACTTCCTTCTCCAAATGAACTAATGAAGATGAATGGGAGAAGTGGCATAGAACAGATTAACATAATAGGGAATGTACCTAAGTCACTCTTATCAGCATAAGGTTGAACAATACCCATATATAATGCAGCATTAGCACTTGTGAGAATTGTTGTTAATGTGATGAAGTCTAATCCACCAAATCCTTGTAATCCAGCAAAGACGTAAACGATTGCTGAGATAACATATGCTGGAATTAATCTGGCAAGAATAATCCAGATTCCTCTTTTACCAACTTCAACAAAGTCATGTGGTTTAATCATGGTTCCTGTGCAGAAAAGCATTAAACCTATCATTAACATTTGACCTGTTGAGCCAAATAAGTCTTGCATTGGGTTTCCTAAATATTGCCATAATGTAAGACCATGTCCTAATTCAGTTGTTCCCTCTGGAGCACCTAAATTGAACTCGATAGTTAATGTACAAATGATTGCACTAATTACAAGTGGAACAAACATTGTACCTGCTGGAATTTTATTTAGGAATTTCCAAATTCCAACACCTTTAAATTTCTTTTCTTTTGTTGCGCTTTCCATAAACTTTCCTTTTATTTGTTATTTAAGTAATCGTGATCAAGTGCATCAACAAGAAGAATAGCTTGTTCTAATTCTTTTACAGATACATCTCCACTTAAGTTATGAATTGATTCACCTGGAACGCAGCTAGCAACTGCTACTTGATGAACATCTTCTTTAGTAATACCAACTTCTTCAAGTGTTAATGGTAAACCAACACTGTGCATGAAATCTCTTACTTTATTGAATTCTTCTTTACAGCCATTTTCTAAGACTAATTGAACAAGTGTACCATAAGCAACACATGCACCATGCATTGCAGTCTTCTTTCCTAATGATGTAACACCATTATAGAAGGAGTGAGAAACACATAATCCACCATTATCAGCGCCAACACCACTTAAATATGTGTTAGCTTCAATAATTGCATCAAGTTCAGGAGTGACTAAATGATTTTCACAGCTGATAAGTGCTTCTTTGCCACATTTAATTAATGTTTTATAGCAAAGTTCGCAAAGAGCCATCGCTGATAAAGAAATTCCACCATTTTCAAGTGATAATGAACTTGTTTTATAACAAGCTCTTGCTTCAAAATATGTTCCTAAAGCATCACCCATACCAGCAACTAAGAATTTTGTTGGAGCATTAGCAATAATATTACTATCAACTAATACAAAATCTGGATTATTAGGATAGAAAAGGTAAGAATTGAAAGAGTGATCGTCGTTATAAATGACACTTAATCCTGTGCAAGGAGCATCTGTAGCACAGACTGTAGGAATAATAGCAATACGTTTATGTTCATAATAAGCAGTAGCTTTACTTGTGTCTATAGCACTACCGCCACCAACACCTACAACAACATCAATCTTTTCATCTCTTACTATCTTTCTCATCTTTTCGATTTCACCAGTAGAAGAGATTCCACCAAATACCTTATATATTCTTTTTGTTTTTGAATCTTTAAATGATTCTTCAATTAAGTCATGAGTTGTCTTATAAGCACTATTTGAGCAAATAAATAAGAAATTGTCGCCAAAATCTTTTATATTTTCGTAAAAGTGTTTTAAAGCATCAGCACCTTGAATATATTTAAGAGGTGCTCTCATTAATAATAGGTTTTTCATTCTTTTACCCTCCAAACATTGAAAATTTTATTCTTCCTGTTTATTGAATTGAATGGCATTATGTAATAAAATTTAAATTAATTATTGTGCTAACAGCACAAAGGAGAACTTATGGACGTTTATAAAAAACTATTTGATATGTACACAAATAGCATTAGTATTAATGAATTCATTAAAAGTGTTACTAGAGAAATAAATAATCCTATTGCTTTAATTAATGAAAATTTTCAAATAATTGCTTATAGTGATAATGATTTATATAACGATGCTTTTTATGACGAAGCTATAAAAAAAGGATATTGGACTTTAAGTTTCGCTAAAAAAATACAAGATGAGTTTAGCGATGGGAGTGAATATAAAATTATAGATTTTATTAATAATCATCGACGATTATTTATAAAGTTAAAATATAATGAGAGATTTATTGGATATTGTGTTGTTTTAGAGATTAATAAAAAAATAGAGGATATTGATCATGACTTTTTAAGAGCTGCAACTATAATATTCGCTAAATCTCTTTATACTTTCGATCCAATATCGAAAGATTTAAATAATGAAACATTTTTAATTAATTTAATAAATCACTTATACCAAAATAGACAAATATATTTAGAAAGATTAAAAAGGACTAATATTAGTCAAAATGATTGTTCGCATTTACTTTTATTTGATGTAAGTGGAATTAAAGATACGAAAGAAGATATCTTTTTAGGCAAAATTAGGCTAATTTACAGGAAGTTTATTTTGTCGTTTAAAGACAACTACTTAATCGCATTTACCAATGAAGATTTGAGTGAAGATGTTCTTAATAAATTAGATAATCTTCTTTTTACCTATAAAATTGTAGGAATTATGTCCTCACATATTTTGGATTTATATAGATTAGATGAAATTTATAAATTAAATTTAAAATTACTTATGACTATTCGAAATAGTGTTAATGAATATAAATTGTATGATGAAGAACGTTACAAAATTATTTTGCCTTTTCTCGGTATAGATAAAAATTTACTTTTTAGCTTTATTAATTATAAGATATCAAAAGTTTATCAATATGATACTTTGAATGGCACAAATTTTATTGACACAATTTATGTTTATTTAATAAATGATCATAGTTTAAGCGAAGCTAGTAAAATTCTTTATCTGCATAAAAACACTGTTTTATATAGGTTAGATAGAGTTAAGGAATTATTTAGTATTAACTTTGATAGCGCGAAAGAAAAAGCTGCATATTTGTATTCGATTGTTCTATTGTATTATTTATTAAATAAAGTAAATAAGATTGTAAGTTAAGGAAGGAAAGGATATGAAAAATAATAATATTATTATTAGAATCGATGGCGTTTTAAAAAAGAGTTTCAAAACATTATAAGTGAAAATGGGGTGTTATTTTTGAATAATCACTATATAGTTCAGATTCAATTATTATTCGGTCTTTATTTATTTTTAATAAATTATCATATACTTTAACATTAGTTTTTATTTCAGAATAATCACATAAGATACAATAATAAGTTGATTAAGAATTATCATATTAATGATTAATCAAAATTTAATAAATAAAGGCTCACAATTAAAACATTCATAAAAATTGTAAATTGCCATTTGACCTCTTTTGATTTTATATTCCTATAATTTAAGTGAAGAGGAGGAATGGATTATGAGTGAAATTTTAGATAAAATTCATAAATATATGATTTCATTTGGAGTAGATGAAAAAGACTTACCACAATATGATAATAGTTCTATCTATCTTGCTATAGAAATTGCTGAATATGGACATCGTAATCAAAAAAGAGAAATAGGTGAAGATTATGTAAATCATCCACAAAGAGTACTTAATACTTATAGAGAATTAGTTGGAATTAAACCTAATGATCAATTTTTTATCGACAAGGATTTAATGTATGAATTTAATGTTCCTTTTGAAGGCGTACAAGAAGTATGTTTATTACATGATATAATTGAAGATACTGAATTTTCTTTAGATGATGTTAGAAATCTTTATATAGAATGTGGTTTTGAAAGGTATTTTGATCTTTATATTAAGAATCCTTTAAAAAATATTACTCATGATAAGTCAGTTGATTATGAAGAATATATCAAAATATGTCTTAAAAATCCAATTTCAGCTTTAGTTAAGATGATTGATTTAGAGGATAATCTTCGTGTCCTAGATTTAATTGAGTTGAATGATGAAAGATATTTAAGGGCACAAAAATATTTATATTTTATTTTTGTAATCGATAAAGTTTATCACTTTGTAGAAAATATTAATAAATATAGAAAAGCTTTTAAAGAAACTAGTGGTAATTGATCTAAATTTATATATGCCTAAATTATTAATAAATGAATCTACAACTTTCATCTTTGAACTCAAAAAATATCCTATTTGTGAATTAACTAATAAGGATTTTTATCCATGGTGTTCAATCCGATTAAGTGTCCATAACACATATATGAATTTTATTGGACTGATGAATATTTAGAAAAAATAGAAGTAGATTATTTAATTATCCGGCTAAGAAAACTTCTTAATAACAAAAAAGTAAGTGAGATAGAAATAACTTTTATTGAGCCTGACTTAGTATTTAGAGCCTCTTTACCATATGATGAAACCTCATGTGGTAAAACGTTTCATTATGATTTATGTTTAGTTATTTTTATTAATTTTAAGTCAAGTGGTATTTATTGTGGCGAAGAATGGAAAGTAGTACTTGACCGTGATGAGATTAATAATTTTTATCTTCAATTTTAAAAAGAAAGGTCTAACTTTACTTCTAAGTTATTTGAAAATTATCACTAGTTTTATTTATCTCACATAAATTATTTTTTAAAGAAGTTATTGGAAGATTTTTTAAAAAATATTATTTAATTTAAGCCATAAAATTTAATAAAAAGTCTTCAAAACTTAAATAAAATTTTAAAATACTTTAAAATTATCCATATGATAAATATATGAAAAATCTATAAAATTAATATATTAATTATTTAAAATAATTACAAAATTAATTAATATATTGCTTGGAGAAATATATGGAAATTTTGATTACTGTTTTAGGATTATTAATTCCTTTTATAGGAACAACATTAGGATCTAGCTTTATTTATCTATTTAAGAATAAAGGTATGAGCATAAATTTAGGAAAAATCTTTAATGGCTTTGCTAGTGGTGTAATGCTTGCTGCGTCTTTTTTTGGATTAATGTTACCTGCTTTAGAGTATGAAGTAGATTATATGCCATCGATAGTAGTTGTAATAATCGCCTTTTTATTAGGGGTTATTCTTATTTTTTGTATCGACCATTTTGTTCCACATTTTCATAGTCAAGAGAATTATGAAGAAGGAATTAAAACTGAAAGAATTTCTAAAGATCAAAAGATGTTTCTTGCGGTTTTAATTCATAATATTCCTGAAGGTTTATCAGTCGGTGTAACTTTTGGTGTAGCTTTAGCAAATTTAACCTCTAATGGAGACTTGATGACAGTTATGGGTGGAGCTATGATGCTTAGTTTCGGTGTTGCTATTCAAAATATTCCAGAGGGTGCTATAGTTTCTTTACCTTTTAAGGAAGAAACAAATTCAGCAAATAAAGCTTTTCTTTATGGAATGTTTAGTGGAATAATTGAACCAATAGTAGCAATTATTGGAGTTTTATTAGCTTATTATATTCAACCTTTAATGCCATGGGCACTTGCCTTAGCGGCAGGTTGTATGATTTATGTAACTATAGAAGATTTAATACCAACAGCAGTTAGCGGTGAAGGTAAAAACCATTATGGAATTATTGCTTTTATGTTTGGCTTTTTATTAATGATGAGTCTTGACTATTTATTAGGATAAGGTTTAATTATTAAATATTTCTTCTATGATTGACTTTTTATAAATATAAATTTTTATAAATTATAATTATATTTAATTAGAAAAATATATAAGTTTAATTTTTTTATATAAAAAACTTTTATAAATATTCACTACAAATATAAAAGCCTTCTTTTAGAGCTCCTTCTAAATAACTTACATTTATATAGTCACCTATTTTAACTTCTTTATATAGACTATTAGTTACTCCAAGATCAATTTCTTTATTATTTTGCACTAGTCAACATTTTGTAGACACTTTAATATTTTTTGGACCATACATTTCTTTATAAGCTTTAGGTGTTAGAT
>CALVXI010000021.1 GCA_944368975.1 uncultured Bacilli bacterium
AGGGAAGCATCCATGTTAGTCTTATGATATAATCCAGTTAACAAACATTTAATGTCTAGGAAACTGGGTACCTCTCAGAGCTGTCTACTTTTTAAAAATTACTTTTTTAAATTATCGATTTAAGCTTAAATCACTTAAGACATTATTTATTAAATTAAAGAAATCGTAATCAACTATTTCACCAGTTGCAATCTTAAATGACAATGGCTTTTCATATTTTTCTTCAATAAAATCAATATAAGTTTGAATAATATCACTATTTAATATCTTTTCTTCAAAATGAGGAAAAACATATTTATTCAGAAAATCATTTGTTGTGACACTAAAATTCATAACTAAAGATCCTTTTTGGTCATGTGCTTTACTCTATCATGTTCCTCTTCTTTTTTAGCATCGTTGAATCTATCAAGAGTTCCAACTAAATAACCAGTAATTCTTCTAATTCTTTCAAAAGGAACACGATTAAAATGATATGTTAAATCGGCATAATCTCCATCTAATTTAACATCAAGAGCATCTAATTCTTTTCCTTCGCTATGTTTTAAAGCATAATTCCAATATAATTCTTTCTCTTTGTCGGTTAAAAAACCATTAATAACATTAACTGTCATATTATCTCCTCCTTGGTGACCAACTATAACTATAAAATAAAGTAAACATCTTTTTTTAGTTTTATTCAAAAATCCTCTAAAATTAAGTAAATTAGTAGATTTTTAGTGATATTAATTTTTTTAGGATTTTTTTATTGATTTTAGAAGTTAAAAATAATTAAAAATGTCCAAGAAATTAAATATTTTTTGGACATTTTACTAAATTATTTTTTAGTTTATTTTTAATAAAATTTATAAATCTAAATCTTTTAAGACATCAAATGGCGAACTATTTTCACTATCTAAATCATCCTCACTAATTACACGATATTCATCACTTTCAATAACTTCTTCATTAGGAGCATGAATTGAAATTGGTAAAGATGAAACAATTAAAGTGTAAATTATGTTATCTAAATCCACAATATCTTTAACTAAGAATGTATCTTCACTTTCTAATTCTTTATTAGTGGTGAAATAAAGTTTATCGCTAAATTCATAATCATCATCAAATTCCTTTAAAGATAAACTACTAATTAAAGTTAAGTTCGCTAATATATTAAAATCTAGAATATAAATATCATTAATTTTTTGAATTTTAATTTTCCCTTCAATTGAATTAAATTTTTTAATAAAACTACTATGATATTCATTATTAAAGTTATCGATATCAATATTTATATCGATAACTTTATTTTTTTTGATTTCACTTAATCTTATTTTCATATTATCTTAACCTCTTAAGTTTAAATGAAGTTTATTGACGATAATATCCTTAATTTTAAGATCGATATCTGTAATTTCATTAGCTAAGAAACTACCATTATCTTTTTCTAAAGTAACTGTCAAAGCTATTGAAGTTAAACCATTTTGATCTTTATAAATATCAAATAATTTAATATCTTTTATTAAATTACTACCTTTTTTAATTTCTTTTATGATATCACTATAAGTAAGCTTATCATTTAAATAAAAAGCATAGTCACGATTAACACTAGGAAATTTACTAAATTCCTTAAATTTATTATTACTAGTTCTTACATCTAATAATTTTGTTAAATTAATTTCTCCAATTACGAGATGATCTTTTTTAATGCCAAATTGTTGCTTTAATAAAGGATGAAGTTCACCAAAAACACCAATTAATTTATTATCTAAATAAATTAATGCACTTCTTGTTGGATGAAATTCTTCACTATTAAATCTTTCTAAGCGAATTCTAGATTCACTAATATTTAAAATTCTAAAAATGTTATAAATATATCCTTTTAAATCATAAAACGAATATTCTTCACTTTTAAATAAATCCATTTCAAGCTTTTTATTAACTAATCCAATAGCTAAATATTCACTATTTTCTTTTTTAGTTTCAATATTACTTACTTCAAATAATCCAAAATTTTTATTTTGATAATTTAAATTATAGCAAATAGTATTGATTAAACTTGTTAATAAAGTTTTACGAACAACTTTATGATCTTCAGTCAAAGGATTCATAATAATATAAGGTTCATCTTTATTTAAAATATTGAAATATTTACTTTCTTTTTCACTAAGTAAAGTATAAGTTAAAATTTCATATAAACCTTGATTTAATAAATAATCCTTAATTATTTTAACTTTATTATCATTTAAACTTCTTCCTCCTAAAGAAGTTTCCATTAAAGGTAAATGAGTAGTTATAATATCAAAGCCTAAATAACGAACTATCTCTTCGCTTAAATCAGCTTTACCTTCAATATCATTTCTAAAAGGTGGCACTGTAGCAATAAAATTATCTTCATCAATTTCTTTAATATCGAAATATAATGTTTTTAGTGTATCTAAAATTATATCTTTTGAAACATTGCTAGATAAACGATTATTAATATAACTAACACTGCACTTAATTTCTTTTAAAGATTTATCTAATTCATCGTATGTATTAGTATAAGAAATCTCGTTACATGAGGCTAAATCATGAATTAATTTTGTAGCAATAATTAAAGTTTCATCCATCATATGTAAATTAATACCTTTAATATAACGCATTGATGAATCACTACTTAAACCAAGTCTTGAAGAAGTTTTACGAATTCGAGGTCCATAAAAATGTGCAACTTCTAAACATATATTTTTTGTTTTCTCGGTAACACTTACATTTTCTAATCCCATAACGCCAGCAATACAAACTGGTATGTTATTCGATGTTACTACTAAGTCTCCTTCATTAATTTGATATTCTTTTTCATCTAAAGCTTTTACCTTTGTATCAATATTGTCTTTAACGACTAATTCATTTTTAGGTAACTTATCTAAATCATACATATGTACAGGTTGACCAGTTAATAACATTACATAATTACCTATATCGACAATATTATTTATACTTCGAATGCCTTCACTATGAAGAATATTTTTTAACCAATTAGGTGATTCTTTTATCGTAACATTTTTAAATATTCTTGCTCTAAATGCTTTCGAGTTATTAGATTCACTTCCAACTTTAAAATCGATATTTGTATTTGCTAAATCTTCATAAGTTGGAATATTTAATTTTCTTTTAAATAAAGCAGCAATTTCTTTACTAACGCTATATAAACTTAAACAATCACTACGATTAGCTAATAATTTTAAATCTAATATCGTATCATCAATTCCTAAATATCCTAGAACATCTGTTTCACCTACTTTAGCATCTATTGGCAATTCTTCAATCCCTTTAATTTGTTCTTCTTTTAAATATTTATCTTCAACACCTAATTCTTTTAACGAACATAACATTCCATAGCTATCTTCACCACAAATTTTTGATTGTTTAATTGTAATATCGTGAGGTAATTTAGCGCCGACTTTAGCGACAATAACTTTTAATCCAACTCGAGCATTAGGTGCGCCACAAATAATTGATAAAATGTCATCACCTATATTAACCTTACAACAATGTAAATGGTCACTTTTTTCTAATTTTTCACAAGAAATGATTTCTCCAATAACTAAGTTAGTTCCTTCGCTAAAATGTTTTATTTCTTCAACTTCAATTCCAGCATCAGTTAATCTTTTAGCAATATCATTTGCACTTAATCCACTTAAATCAACATATTTTGATATTTCTTTTAATGAAACTAACATAATTAATCCTCAACTTTCTTATTAAATTCTTTAATAAAACGAATATCATTTTGATAAAAACGACGAATATCATCGATTCCATATCGAAGCATAGCGACTCTTTCGATTCCAATACCAAAAGCAAAACCACTATAAATATCTGGATTATATCCACTCATTTTTAAAACATTAGGATGAACCATTCCAGCGCCTAATATTTCAATCCATCCAGAATTTTTACATACATTACAACCCTTACCATGACAATTAAAACAGCTAACATCAACTTCAACACTAGGTTCTGTAAATGGAAAATAACTACTTCTAAAACGAATTTCACTATTTTTAGAGAACATTTTTCTAGCAAATAGCTCCAAAGTAGCTTTTAAATTACCCATATTAATATTTTTATCAATAACTAATCCCTCAACTTGTGCAAATTGATGAGAATGTGTCATATCATCATCATCACGACGATAAGTTTTACCAGGACAAATAATTTTAATAGGTTTTCCGTTTGCTTTTTCCATAACATGAGCTTGAACTGCACTTGTATGACTTCTTAAAAGTGTTTCATTATCAATATATAAAGTATCTTGCATATCTCTAGCAGGATGATCTTTTGGAATATTTAAAAGTTCAAAAACATAATGGTCCTTATCAACTTCACTACCCTTTTCAACCGTATAACCCATTCCAATAAAAATTTCTTCAATTTCATCAATTATTTTATAAAAAGGATTCTTTTCACCACTATTTAAGCTATTACCAGGTAAAGTAATATCAATAGTTTCATTATTTAATTCTTCTAATAATTTCTCTTTGTTTAATTTATCTAATTTTTCATTTATTCTACTTTCTAAAGTTATTTTTGCGTCATTAATTTCTTTTCCAAATGTTTTTCTTTCTTCAATTGATAAATCACGCATTTTATTCATTAAAACTGATAACTTACCTTTTTTTGATAAATATAAATTTTTAACTGCTACTACATCTGAAATAGAACTAGCTTTTTCAAGTTCAATGAGTGAATTTTCTAAAATTTTTTGAATTTCTTCCATACAAAGCTCCTACTAAATAAAAAAGAATTAGTTTAGGAACGAATTTCTCCGCGGTACCATCCTAATTCTTATAAAAAGCACTTAATTATATATCTTTACGCGATAAACGGTATTCAATAAGGGTGAATTCATTAAGCATCTTATGAAGTATTTTCACTTTATTACTTCTCCCTACTAAAAGATTAAACTTAATTACTACTTCCTTAATACGCTAATGATTATAACAAATTTTCAAGAAATTTATTAGTAAAATTTTAAAAAGAAAAAAAGCCCAGCAACTTGCTATTCTTGCTCAAGGAGCTACCTTCGCCACTACAGTGCTTAACTTCTCTGTTCGGTATGGGA